>JANQFG010000004.1 GCA_028277985.1 bacterium
TCGACCACGATCAGGTCGGCATGACTGCCCGGCCGAAGTGTGCCCACTCCATCCCAGCCGAGCACCCGGGCAGCATCGCGGGTCCACATTGACAGCGCCTCTCGCCTCGTCACGGGTTGCCCGGGGCCGAGATTTTGCCGGCCGCTCACGCAGAAACGATGCGTCTGGGCGAGTTGAATATGCTCGAAGATGTTCTTGGGCCCCCAGTCCGTGCCGCACCCCACAGTGAGGCCCGCATCGAGAAGCCGTCGCAGGGGAATCAGGTCCTGCAGTACGTGTTCACCCACGCGTTCGGCAAAGAGCTCGCCCTTTGCCCAGGAGAAGGACATGCTAGTCGTTATCTGGAACCCGAGGTCTGCGTACCTCCGGGCCTGCTCCTCCTGGATCAGATAGACGTGCTGCAAGATCCAGTCTCGCTCCGCTTTCGGGTGTCGATCGAGAATTGCCTCCGCCCGGTCGAGGAACTCGTCATGATCCCGGTATCCTGCACCGATGAAGTTGAGGCGAAGCCCATGGCAAGCGCAGTAGTCTATGGCCCGTGCTTCCTTCTCGCCGGATACGAAGGTGAAGCCGCGGGTCGGCTCCCCGTAAGGACCGGTGTAGGGCTCGTGCATACGGATGAAACCGGGCCAGCATGGACCGCCGCGTGAAACGGTTACACCGTTTGTGCGACACAGGTCATCGGACAGGTCGGTCATGGACAATGCCAGTTCGAGGTTATTGTCGAATTCCTCATCCGACAGCGGTTCTGCCCAGGGAGCGCCGCCGACCTCCGACTCGAGGGCCATGAGAACCCGCACCGTCAGCGCCTCCTCGGCGCGAAGCACCCGGTAGACCTCCATCTCGAGCGGGCTCATGGCGTGCCCCTCGTATACGGTCGTGACCCCCATGCGATTGTATTCAGCCATGGCCTGCTTCGTTCCGGGAAAAGCGGCGTCCGGATCGAGAAGGGGCAGGTCCCTTAGAAGGGAGTCCATGAACCGGTCGTTCGTGTAGTAGATATTCACGGATCCTCGGAGAATCCCGGTCGGCTGCCCCTGTCGGTCCTTTTCGATCCAGACGTTGTGCACGCGATCGGGTGTGTCCCGGGTGATACCGAGCGCCGCAAGGGCTGCACTGTTCACTGCACAGACGTTCGGGATGACCGGGGCCCAGGCCTGAATCATCACCGGGTGATCCGAGGTCGCACGGTCCAGTACGTGGCGGTCGGGCAGTTCCCCCTCCTCCAGGTCCCGGTAGGAGCGACGCTGAAAGTAGTGGGCCTCCCCCACGGGCGTGGCAAAGACCCATTTGCCCTTTTCCTTTCCGGCCGCCTTCTTCCGGATGCGTTCCACGATGTCCTCATGGTTCTTCGCGTCCGACAGATCGGCCAGCGGGTAGCTGATGACGCCAAAGTGGAGAAGGTGGGGATGGGTGTCCACGAAGCCCGGCATGACCGTGCAGCCGCGTACGTCCAGGTGCTCCGCTCCCGGGCCGGCTACCATCTGCATGGCCTGGGTGGTTCCCACCGCCGCCACGCGGCCGTTCTTCAGGACGATCGCCTCCTGAGGAGGGATCTTCCCGTCCAGGACGAGGACCTTGCCGCCTTTGATCAACTGGGTCCGGGGTTCTCCCGGCCCTGCCTCTGCATGACTCTCTGCTGAAGACATCTTCCCCCCTAACGCTGCCCAACCTAAAGGGTTCAGGGATCGGGGGTCAGGGTTCAGGCCCCGCCTCCGTTCCGACAACATGCATGCGACACTTCAAATCGCCTCGAGCTTTGGCACGTCCGCCCTTGCGTAGGTGTGCTTCTCCGTGATGAGGGCTTCTTCGAAATGCAGGACGTCGAGCCCGTCCCAGGCCTGGGGCTTGCCATCCACCTCGATCGTGCACTGCCACCGAATGAGCGCTTTGCTCTCGGTCTCGTCCACGAAGATGTCCTGCTCGTGGAATCGGATCTGCCCGAAAGCCCCCTGAAACTGCGGCTCGAAGGCCTCGCGGATCGCCTTCTTGCCGTGGCTTTGCTGACCGTTGAACTCCGCGTAGAGGGCATCTTCCGCGAAGAAGGACATCACCTCGTCCAGGTCGTCACGGTTGAAGGCATCTGTGAAGCGCTGCACAAGGTCTACCAGTTCTTTTCGATCCGGCTTGCCCACGCCTTGTTCCTCCCTGTTCCTAAGGGGCCTCTTCCTTTTCCATGGCCCTCTGGTAGGCGGAATAGATCGGCTGATCGACAGCCACCTTGCCCATCGTCGTGAGAAAGAGATGTTCCATCAGGTCCGGATTCCGGTAGTCCATTTCTCCGGATCGGATTCGTTTGCACAGCTCCGAATTCAGTTCTTCGAGCGTCCCCTCGCTGCCGAGCAAGCCCTCGAGCCTCTCGCGTTCTTCCGTGTCCAGGCGGGGCCCGTGTTCCAGTTCCCTGCGGACGATGTTCAACACGTTCATGGCGACCCGGGTATGGAAAGCGGTGTGCTTGTCCAGCTTGGGCATGACCCGTTTCTCGAGAAACTCGACCACTGCCTCGAGGAGTTCGTCCCGGGTCGGTCGGTTGCTGGGCATGAGGGTTCCTTCAGCGCAAGAGGTTCACGAGATCGATTTCGGTCTCCGAGGTTCGCCGACCGATGGCAGCCAGCTCGACCGAGCGTTTGGCGCCTCCCAGATGGGTGTAGGCCTGCAGAATCGTGATAAGGCCCCATTTCAGGGTGCCGAACACTTCCCAGTAGTGGACTTCTTCCGGGTCCACGGGTCCTCCGCCCGCGGCCTCATACCCTGCGAAGAGGTCTTCGCGCAGGCCGAAGCCCCCGACGGGCAGATCGATACCCCCGAAGCGCCACGAGTTCACGCAGATCCATCCGAGGTCCTCCATCGGGTCCCCGAGATGGGCGAGCTCCCAGTCCAGCACGGCACGTATGCCTTCGGGACCCACAATGAAATTCCCGTTCCGGAAGTCGCCGTGCACGAACTTGAGCCTCCCGCTCCGGGGAAGGTGGTCGCGAAGCCAGCGGAAGGTGAGCTCGAATACCGGCAATTCCTGGCCAAAGGCTTGGAACATCTGGTAGAGCTGGTCGATCAGGGTGGCAGCGGGCTGTTCCTTGAGCGGCGGGAGTTTCGTTGTGTCCATGGAATGAATGCGGTAAAGGATTTCCCCGCACTGGTGCGCCATACTTTTTCGGGCCTCGGCATACTGCTCATCCCGGAGGATCTTCCGCGCGATCGTCTCGCCTTCGATCCGCTCCATGGCATAGCCCAATCCCAGCCCATCCTCCTCGTCGACCTGGAACAGGACTCTCGGCACGGGTACACCCGCTTCTCCTGCCAGAGACAGAAGCTTGGCTTCAGTCACACGGTCTAATCGGATGTGATCTTTCTGGGGAGGGGCAAGTCGGAGGATGAGTTCGTGGTGCTTGCCTTGGCAGACTGCGTCAAAGGTCCAGGTGTCTGCGGAGGCGCCACCGGAGAGGGGCCCCAGGTTCTCGATCTTGACCGGGCCGCCCAGGTTTCGCTCCGCTGCGGCTGCCAGCGCGGCAGCCACCTTTGCTCTTCTTTCCTCCATCAGGGGCCTTGCTCCGCTTGGTGGGTGGGGAAAGGGCAGGAGCAGTTTATGGTATGGATGGATTACGGGTCAAGGGCGGCCCGGGGATCAGGGTAGGCGAGCCATTCTTCTGCTCTGACCCAGTCTCGCCGCCATCAGGCCCTTCACGTGGAGATACTTCTCCAGATCGTTCATCTCTTTCCGGCCGATCTCTTCAATGGCTCGGGCCAGATCCTTGTCACCGATCTTCTCCCCGACCCAACTGCTGAGATCATCGAGATCGATCTGCGGGATGTCCTCGGTGAAGAAACGAACCACCTGCTCATAGCTGTAAAGGGAGACCGGCACAGGGCCCATGCGCCTGCGCATCTTGTGCCCGATCAGGCGGTCCTCAAATCCCACTTCCCCGAGAATCCTCGTCGCAAGCTCCTTGGTCGGCGGTTGGAACGGCTTCATGTCTTCTCCCTCCCCAGCTTCCCGTTCTTCTCGAGTTCGTCGGCCAGAGGGCCCATGCCCAGCGATTCCAACCCTTTTCGCGAAGGCCAACCGGTCTCGGGATCCCAACCCTCGAGCTTGTAGTAGGTCGTCTTCCATTCCTCGAATTTCGCCTTGTCCAGGCTTCGCTTCTTCACGTTGATGTAGTCCCATTTGCCGTCCTGCATGCCGGGCATGTAGGCAGCGGCTCCCAGGGGCTGCTTGTAGATGTAGTCGGCGAAATGGACCATATCCCGATGTCGTCCCTGAAGGGTCCAGATTGCGTTGTCCAGGTTCCAGATCCTCTGTCCGATCTCCAGGCCGGCCTCGAAATCGAATTTGTGTCCGGTCACGGCATTGAGGAACTTAGGCTCGGCAGCGCCGGCCATGCCCCGTTTGTCGTCCCGGAGGGGATTGAGGAAATCCGGGAAGAGGATGTCGCAATAAGAGACGGACTGTTTCCAGAAACGAGTGTACCTTCGGTGCCAGGCCACGGTCTTTGCCATGTGTTTCGAATAGATGTTCTCGGTGCTGTAGTCGACCATCTTCATGTCGCCCTGGAAAGGGGCCATCTGGTCGGTGAAGATCCGCGCCACTTCTTCCGCAGACACGATCGGCTCGTTCCTCGTGGCGATCGATGCGGTGGGCATCCAGAAGAGCACGTTCAAGCCGTGTTCGTTGATGTCCCTGTCTCCCACGATCGAGCCGTATCCCCACTCGACCTGGAACCTCGGGTCGTAGTGGAGGGGCAGGCCCCAGTGCGGATACTGGAGCAGGCCTGTTTCCAGGTCTTCTTCCAGTCGTCCCCACCGTTCGGCGGCCCGAGCGAAACCTTCGGCCAGATCGTCGCCGATTCCTCGTCTGTCCGCAACCATTTGAAAGAGCTGCTCGACGAAGGCGTATTCTCCGAATTCGTCGAAGGGGAGGTCGCAGTCGATCTCCTTGCCCGGCCCTAGAACGCCCATCTTCTGCAGGTCCACCAGGTAGCGCATTCCATGCATGAACTCGAAGGCATTGATACCGAGCCGTTGGCAAAGATCCGTGGCCTTGTAGGCTGCAGCGCTGTTCTGCCCTTCCAGCATGGCGTACATCAGCGCGGCCTCGAAACCGCCGAGGTATTCGACGATCGTGGTCAGGATCTTGGTCTTCAACCCACTGTTCTTCTGAATATCCGGGTAGGAATACAGGACCGATTCCGCACAGGCGGACTCGTTGCCCAGCCCCGAATCGTTTCTTGCGCGGCACCCGGCAGGGCAGCCCATGCAGGCCTGGGGTCTGGAATGCTCCCGGCGCTTCCAGAAGGTGATCGGCACGGGTGGGGTGCCGAAACTGGAAAGGCTTCTCGTGTTCGTGTCGCCCATCAGGCTGTATTCATTTTCGACCTTGCTCGGATCGTCCACATCGAGCGAGTAGTTCTTCTTGGCCCAGAGACGTGCCTCCAGCAAGGCGGCCGGATTCGCAACCGGTACGCTGCCCGTTCCGATCACACTGATCGCTTTCAGGTTCTTCGCACCCCAAACAGCGCCGAAGCCTCCCTGTCCCGCGGCATTGCCCGCATCGTGGATGATGGCCCCGACCCGGGCCAACCTCTCACCCGCCGGTCCGATGGCCATCACGGCAGGCTTCTGGGTGGTGCGACCGTCCCCGGGGGAATCCCCGAGCTCGACCCACTGGCCCTGCGAAGATCGACCCGTAACCTCTTTCCAGATTCTTCGCTGGGTCTCCCAGGTGTCCATTCCCCACAGATCTCTGGCGTCCCGGATCCGTATCTCACGGTCCCGGATGTCCAGCCATACCGGTTCCTCGGACTTGCCTTCGATGACGATACCGTCCCACCCGGCGAACTTCAGCATGGGGCCGAATCGTCCGCCCAGGTTGCTCCTCGTGAACCATCCGATCGGGTGGGACTGCACGCCTATGCACTGGACCTCTACGCGGCTTGCGCCACCGGTGGCGATGGTGCCGGTGAGAGGGGAGGTCATGATGGTGACCACGTTTCTTTCGTCAAAGCCGTCGATCGTCTTGTCCTTGACCAGGGTCCAGAAGATGGCCGACCCGATCCCGTGGCCGCCCACCCAGGCTTCGTACTCCTTTGTGTCGATGAACGAGATCTTCCTGTCGCTCAGGTTCAGCCGGAGGATTCTGCCTACGTATCCGCTCATGTTTTTCATCCCCGTCGTGCTTGGGTTCAAGCCTATTCGGTCGAGTAACCCATCTTCTTCCAGGCCTCGCCCCGCAGGTTCACCCTGTAGCCCTCGTAGCCCTTCTGGCGGGGAATCTGGCTGGACTTCTTGAGGGCGTCGACAGGGCACACCTCCACGCAGACCTGCTTGCCCTCGGGGCCGCCCTTTTCGTTCCAGAAGGGCGTGTCAGCGCATAGGTCGCACTTGATGGCCCGCTCGTCCTCGTGGTTCCAGATGGCCCGACCGATGTCAAAGGGGCAAGCCTCCACGCAGCTCTTACATCCCACGCACTCGTCTTTGTTGACGGTCCGGATGTTGCCGTTTTCTGCGTCCACGTGGAGGGCTCCGGTGGGACAGGCCTCGAGGCACTCCGGTTCGACACATTGCCTGCATGGTTCGAGGGAGAGATCCCCGGGAAACCGGCCGTAAGGGTCCTGGGTCACCTGGAGTCTGGCCAGGGAGAGGTTTTCTTTTCCCTCGTGGGCCAGTGAGCAGGCCAGCATGCAGGTGAGGCATCCCTGGCACTTCCTGAAATCGACCAGCAGGTATCCCTCGCTGGGTGGATGCTCCAGCGTCGACGGGTCCACCTTTTCTGTGGGCGGCTTCTTGGGCGTTCGCGGGTGTTCCTCCTTGGACTCCGCGCTGCGGCACGTGGCCGCGACCAGGGTGGCCGTTCCGGATATCTTGAGGAAATCTCGGCGGTTCACGTTCGCGCTTCCTTTGCCGTTCTTCTGGTCGCTCATAGAATGCTTTCCTCCTTCCCAGGACGTAGCCCATCCCCCTGTTTATTCGACAAATCCTGGGGTTTCCTTGACCGGGATAGAGTCGTGGAAGCCAAGTATACAAGAGCGAATGGTGCCGGTTCAAGGGAAACAGGAGTGGAAAAAGCAGGCCCTGTTCCGGGCCCCAGAAAACCGGTCTAGCAGCCTCTAAAGGCTTACGTCCCCCTCCTCCACCTGGACACGGGTAGATTCAGTGAATCGGGCGGCCAGGTTGAACCAGCAGCAGCACAGGATCAGCTCGGTAGCTCCCCGATTGCCGTACCGTTCCACGATCTGGGCCAGCGCCTCGTCGCTGAGGCGAACGTCTCGGCTGATCTCTTCGGCCACCCGGCAGAGCAGGTTGCCTTCCTCGTCCAGGGAGGTCACCGGTCCCTCGCAGGCGATCTTCTCGATTTCTTCGTCTGTGAGCCCCGTGTTCTTTCCGATGATGACATGGTGGTGCCAAACGTAAGGGGCGCGGTTCACGTGCCCGACCCGGAGGATGGCAATCTCCCGTTTCCGTGCGTCGAATTCGCTCCGCATCAGGATCGACGCACCCATGTCCAGGAATTCCTTGACACTGGCCGGGGCATTGCCAAGCATCCGGAACAGGTTCAGGGGAGGGAGCAGGGAGAGCAGCTCTTTCGCTTCTGGAGTCAGATCCTCGTCTTTCGGAAAAGGGATATGGGCTGGCACTTTCTTCTCCTTGGTTCGGGTCCTAGGTGAAGTCAGTCGGTCGACACCCCAGACGTTATGGACGGGAGGATGAGCTTGATCCACAGGTTGGTGACGGCTCGTTCGAACGACATTTGCTCATCGATGATGCTCATATAGAGGTACCCTTCCAACGCGAACAGCAGTTGAAAGGCCAGGGCCTCCACATCCAGGTCCCGTCTGAGGTAGCCGCAATCGACACCTTCCTGGAAGAACTCCTCGAGCAGGCCCAAGCATTTACGGTAGCCTTCGTTCGTTTGGGCAGAAAAGTCTTCCCCGGTGCCTTTTGAGTGGTGCAAAGAGCCGAAATGGACGAGTCGGTTCAGCTGATCGTTTTCCTTTGCCAGTTCCGCCATTTCCCAGAAGTACCGGTTCAGTTTCTTACCGTAGGAATCCTTCGTGTCTCTGATGGTCTCGAGCCAGCTCACATAGATGGAGAAGCACTTGTCGATCAACTCCGAATAGAGCGCGGATTTGCTCTTCCAATACCAATAGATCAGCGCCTTGCTGCTGCCCAGCTCTGCTGCCACATCATCCATGGTCGCGTTTTCGTATCCCTTTGTGGAAAACACCTTGATCGCTGCCTGGATGATGGCTTCGCGCTTCTCCTCTGCCTTGCTCCTCTTTCGCAACCCGAGATTCCTTCTTGCCACTCCATTCTCCCTGAACAGACCGAGGTAGCTTGCGTCAGAGCCTCGCATTTTCCGTCGAGAAAATCTACCCCTCGGTTGGTTGGTAAGTCTTTCCTGTCTCGAGAATCGCCTCGAAGTTCTCCTTTTTCATGTCATAAGGCAAGCTGCATCCGACGTTGAGGAGGAGTCCTCCGTCGTATCCGACCTCGTCGATCAACCTCTTGCAGTAGGCCTCCACTTCCTCCCGGGTTCCGAGAGCCAGCAGGGTAGGGTGTATGTCCCCCCCGAGGCACAGATGCCCGCCCAACATCTCCTTGGCAGCAAAGATGTCTGTGGTGCCGTCGAGGTCGAGGATGGCGGAGCCCTTTGGCAACTGCTTGAAGTAGGGCAGATTTTTGTCCCAGCATGTATCCAGGTGAAAGAGGGTGACGATCCCTTCGGACCAGAAGGCATCCACGATCTCCATCGTATACGGCCACCAGAAGCGTTCGAATACTTCCATAGGGTAGAAGAAGCCCCCGGCCCGTTCCTCGACACAGAGCATGATCTTGGATCCCGTGGCTTTGCCGACGCCGATAGCGAATTCGATCCATTCCTGCACCAGTGCCTTCATCGCCTTCTCGACTTTGTCTGGACGGTAGTACAGGTCTTCGGTGAATCTGACCATCGATCGGGTCAACGACATCCAGAAGAAAGGGTGTATCGCCCAATTGGGGAAATACGGAAAGGCGCCTTTCTTCTTCACCTCCTCCAGAAATTCAGCGAGTACGGACAACCACTCTTCCGACACGCTTTCTATCTGTTCAATGGAGGTCAAATCTGAAACGCGAGAAACAAGGTGTTCCTTCACGAACCTGTCGTGCCCGATCTCTGCCAGCAGGTCATACTCGTCATGACTCCAGACCTCACCCTCGAGCACCTGGTTCTCCGGCGAGTCTTCACTGGGATGCTTTGCCTTCAGACCAGCTAACTCGAAGAGTTCGGGTGGAAGACAGGGGCTCACAGCATCCCATCCGCCGAAGGTGTCGAAGGCCTGAAGCAGAACGTCAAGGTGTGCGCCCAGCCCTTGGGCCCCGATCTCCCACGACCGCAGCCCCAGCAATTTGGCAGCCGGCGCGGTATCTAGAAGAATAGCAATGGGTACTCGATCCGGTTTTTCGAGAGTGATTGCCGCCATCATTCTTTCTTCCGAGGTCATCGTTTCTTGAATCATCGCTACTTCCCCTCCATCTCTTTTAGGCAGTAGTTCACGCCTTCCATGGCATCCAGTGTCTGGAAGTCGGCACCGATGTGTTCTTTCACCGTGGGGGTGGTCACACCGCCTCCTACCATCAGCCTGCATTTGTCCCTGAGACCCGATTCGACGAGAAGCTCGGCAGCTTCTTTCATCGATGCAAAGGCCGAGGTGATCAGCGCGGAGAAGCCCACGAAATCCGGGTTGACCTCTTTGACCTTATCCACGGCAACGGCCGGCATGACATCCACACCCAGATCGTGCACTTCGAAGCCCTGGGCCCGAAGAAGCGTGGCAAGGATATCCTTGCCCAGGTCGTGGATGTCCCCCTTGAGGGTTGCAAGCACCACCGTGCCCAGAGGTTTTGGGGGTCGCACCTCTTCCATGTGGGGATTCAGAATCGACACCACACCCTTGAAGATCTCCGCGGCGAGCATCATCTCCGCCAGATAGAATTCCCCGGACTGGAATCGGTCTCCCACGATGGTCATACCCCGCCGACATTCCTCAAGGATGTTGAGAGGATTGTCTCCCCTCTCTGCCTTCTCCTTGACACCTCCCAGAACCTCGTCCCTTTTCAGATCCACCAGGGCCATGGCTAGCTCTTCGCTCATCTTTCCATCCCTCCTTCCTCGCTCTCCCACAATTGCGGGCCGACCCCGACATGGCGGGAGGCAGTCGACAAGATAGCATAAAATACTGACTAGTCAGTAAATAATGCGATTTTCGTAGGTGTCGGGCCCTTTTCACCAAATTTAACAGATGTCAGGACACTCAAAATAGATATAATAATCAAAAATATTAATAATTTAACTTGTATTAGGGGGATGGACTCATGCTTCGGCATCTCCAAAAACTCTTGTTCGACCCACTGGTTCAGGATGCCTTATTTCTGTTAATTATCTAGATTTCTAACTAATTAGTCAAGAAATTTATCCTGTCCAGCCTCGTATGTCGAGAATGAGTCCGATATACTTCGACCCGCACGAAATCGGGACAGCCACCGATTTTCAAGATTTCGGGTAAGGCGACCGGCCAAAGGCCTGGGCTCGGGCACGGACGCGAATTACGGCCGGAAACAGAAGGGCTGCCAGTTCAGCCTTTTCAATCTTGGGGGGGAACCATGAAGATCAAGGCGAATGGGATCGAGATGAACTACGAGCTGTCCGGAGAGGGGAACTGTCTCGTGCTGATCCACGGCTATTCGGACAACCTGAACCTCTGGTACAACCAGACGTCCGCCTTCTCGGAGAATTATCAATTGCTCACGTATGACGTCAGGGGCTTCGGCAAGACCGAAGTGGTCAAGACAGACTATTCCATGGGCCTGTTTGCCGAGGATCTGCGCGCCTTGCTCGAGGCCCTGGGCATCCGGTCCGCCTGCGTGCTCGGGTATTCCATGGGCGGCCGGATCGCCCTCGAGTTCGCGCTCACACATCCTGGGATGACCGCAGGCCTCGTTCTCGCTAACAGTGGCATCGGTGAGGCGCCCAGCCAGGAGATGCAGGAGCGCCGCCAGATGATGGCCGAGTTGTTGCAGCAGGGCGATATCGGGGTCATTTCCGAGTTGATGACCGAGGCCTCCTGCTCGCCGGGCTTCAAGGATCGAAATCCGAGGGCCTATGAGAAGCTGAAATCGATCAAGATGCAGAACGACCCCTCGGAATACCTGGCCATCATGCAGGCGATCGTGGGCTCGATCGACTCACCGGTCGATTTAGGCGGCCTGCGTTGTCCGGGCCTCATCATCGCAGGAGATCAAGACGGTTTCATGTATGTGAGTACCGGCGAAAAGATGAGGGATGCAATCCCGGATGCGGAAATGCACGTGCTGCAAACCGGGCATGCCGCGATGATCGAGGAACCGGAGGCCTACAACCGGATCGTGCTCGGATTTCTCGACAGGCTGAAGTGGCCGGCATGAGTCGTGGCCATCTACACCCGGTAATCGGGGACAGCCACTGATTTACCAAGAAATTGGTGGCTGTCCCCAATTTCTAATTGCCTGTTGTTGTTGGATACTGTTCTGGAAATGAGTGGCTGTCCCCAACTAATGGGAAGGATTCTGACGCGGCTCGTCGCGCAGCATCTGATCCTTCTGGGCGCGGATTTCTTCGTTGTAGCAGTCAACAGGCCAGGTGGCGCCCCGGGCGAAGCAGGCATTGCAGAAATCGCACTGGGGCCCTTCGACTCCCTCCTTCATGTGCCGATAGAGGAATGGGTCCGCAATAAGGGCACGGGCCACCGAGACCATGTCGCACCCTTCGCTCGCGATTGCGTCTTCCATCGCTTCCCTGTGGATGAAGCCTCCCACAGAGATGACCGGGATCGATAGAGCTTTCTTGAAGAGCCGGGCATAAGGCAGGTTGAACCCTTCGCTGTACCCTGCGATCCGGCCCAGCCCCCAGTCCAGAAACGGAGCCAGCAGACGGACCGGAACGAGTCGGTACCAAGGAAGGTTCGTTCCAACCCCGATGGTGCTCAACGTCGAGAAGAATCCTTTCCACCTGCCCCGTTCGAATGTAAAGGCGGATTCGTAGTGGCCCGCCGAAATCTCGATCGCGTCCACGCCTTCGTTCTCCATCCGTTGGGCGACGCGCACCAGATCCTCGGTCTTCAGGCCCTTGCGGAAGGGCAGATCGTCCGAGCCGTTCATCTTCAGGATGACCGGATAGTCGTCCCCGACCCGCTCGCGGATCGCCCGGTACACCTCGACCAGGAGCCGAATGCGGTTATCGAAGGAGCCCCCATACTCGTCAGTGCGGCGATTCGTGTGGGGAGTCAGGAAGGCGCTCAGCAGGTAGCCGTGCGCCGCGTGGATCTGGACACCGTCGAACCCGGCTTCCTGTCCCCGCACGGCCGTTTCGGCGAGGCCTTTAACCACAGCGCGGATTTCCCCCTGTGTGATTTCTCGGGGCCGCACTCCCAGGGAGGGTTCCAGCACGGGAGAGGGGGCTACCGCGTCTGTTCGCCCGACGAATCCGGGAAT
Organism: bacterium; assembly: GCA_028277985.1. Classification (GTDB taxonomy): domain Bacteria; phylum Desulfobacterota; class DSWW01; order DSWW01; family DSWW01; genus S015-6. The sequence goes on from JANQFG010000004.1 coordinate 12,502, forward strand.
GGCCTGCCGGCCGACGTGATAGATCTGGAAGATGATCTTCGACCCATGTCGGTGGACAGCGTCGGTGAGCCTCCGGAGACCCGGGATCTTGTCGTCGTGATCCGCGCCGATCTGGCGGGGAGCGGCTTTGGAGTAGAGATCGTAGTAGGCGTTTCCCGTGATGAGCAGTGGGGTTCCGCCCCGGGCGATCTGTTCGTAATACTCGATGAGCTCATCCGCAACGAAGCCGTCCTCGGTGCAGCGCGTCTCGGTGGTGGCCGATTTCACGAGTCTGCCGGGCAGTTCGAGGCTTCCGATTCGGATCGGAGAGAACAAGATATTCTGGGCCACGTCGGTCATCTCCTTGGAGAGGGAAATCAGGCGATCGTCTGGCCGCCGGTGACGAGCATACACTCACCGGTCACATACTCGGATTCCCCGGCGCAGAGCCACACCACCGAATTCGCCACATCCTCCTGGGTTTGAAGCCGGCCCAGAGGGATGGGAGGGATGTTCTGCATGAGCACCTCGTAGGAGATCCCCATCGCCTCCGCCATCTTTCCGAAGGACTCCTTGAGCATGTCCGTCTCGATGGTTCCGGGCAGTACGGCATTCACGGTGATCTTGTGGGGCCCGAGTTCCATGGCCAGCACTCGCGTGTAGTGGCACACCGCCGCTTTGCCGGCGCAGTAGACGCCGAGACCGGGAACGGGCCTTTTCGCCGCCTGAGAGGCGATGTTCACGATCCTGCCGCCCTCTCCCTTCTCGATCATCTTCCTGGCCACGGCCCGAGAGCAGAGGTGGGTGCCTTTGGAGTTGACGGCCATGCCTTCGTCCCAGTTCGTTTCATCCACATCGATGAGGGGCCCGCCGCTTCCCGGGGGACCTCCTCCCACGTTGTTTACAAGGATGTCGACGCGGCCGAACATCTCCATCGTCGCATCCACCATGGCCTGCACCTCTTCTTCCACCGTGACGTCGCACTTCACGGCGAGGCATTCTGCACCCAGGGCCTCGATCTCCTTCTTGCGCTCCAGCAGTTCCTCCCAACTCCCCCTTCCGTACTCCGGGTCTGCGTGGGGCCGAGCGATATCCGAGATGACCAGGCGACAGCCTTCCCGCGCAAAGCGCTTGGCCATGCCCTGGCCGAGCCCGTTCGGTCTTCCAGCCCCTGTGACGATCGCCACCTTTCCTTTCAGATCGTCGTACATGTTCCCCTCCCTACGAGAGTTCCAGGCCTTGATCTCTTTTGTCTTCGCACCATCATCCGCAAAGCCCCAGGCGGGCCGACAGAGGATTCTTATAGCACAAACCTGTGATCGAACGGAATGAAGGGGGGAACAATGGCCCGGAAATTTGGGATTTCCGGGCGGATTGACTAATCCCGAGCCACCCTTCATCCTGAGTTTCACTCCAACAGAAGGAAATCGTCTCATGCTCATCGTTATGCGTAAGTCGGCAACGGACGAACAGATCGACCGGGTCCTGGAGGTCGCCAAGTCGCAGGGCCTGACGCCGGTCCCGATCCCGGGCGCCCAGCGTACCGCCGTCGGCCTGACGGGTAACCAGGGCGCTATCGACCCACGTCCATTTCAAGAGCTTGAAGGGGTCCGTGAATGCATTCGCGTCAGCCGCCCTTACAAGCTCGTCAGCAGGGAGACAAAGCCTGACGACACGGCCGTAACGGTCCACAAGACGAAGATCGGTGGAGGCGACCTGGGCTTGATCGCGGGCCCTTGCGGGGTCGAATCAGCCGAACAGGCGTTGACCATTGCACGGCACGTGCGCAAGGCCGGGGCGACACTGTTCAGGGGCGGCCTGTACAAGCCTCGAACCTCCCCCTATTCCTTCCAGGGAATGCAGGAACAAGGATTGGGCATCATCGAGGACATCAAGGCGGAGACCGACCTGGGAATCGTCACCGAAGTCATCGACCGGAGCTCCTTGGATGCGGTCCTCCCGGTCGTGGACATGGTCCAGGTGGGCGCCCGGAACATGCAGAACTTCCGCCTCCTCCGGGCCGTGGGACAGTGCGGCAAGCCGGTGCTTCTCAAACGCGGCATGAGCGCGACCCTGGAGGAGTTCTTCATGGCGGCCGAATACATTCTGTCCGAAGGCAACTACGGTGTCGTCCTCTGCGAAAGGGGCGTCAGGACCTACCTGGACCACACCCGGAATACCCTGGATCTCGCGGTTATCCCTGCGGTGAAGGACCTCTCCCACCTTCCGATCATCGCCGACCCCTCGCATGCAGCAGGGATTCGGTCGATGGTGCGGCCCCTTGCGCTCGCCGCCGCTGCGGCAGGCGCCGACGGCCTGATGGTCGAGGTCCACCATGAACCGGACAAGGCCCTGTCCGACGGCCCGCAATCCCTGCTTCCGGAGGATTTCGACAAGCTCGCGCGGGCAGCCAAGGCGATTCATCAGACCCAGCAGGCCCAGACAGCCTGACAAGGGGCGGGCGTAGGAGAATCTGCAGATGGCCAAGCACTTTCCATTGAAATCGAAGGGATTCAACCCTTTCGGCCAACTCATCGGGCTCGACTTCACCCGGAGCGAAGAGGGCTTCACCCGGGGCGTCCTGGAGGTGGACGAGACGCACATGAATCCGCACAAGGTCGTGCACGGGGGTGTCCTCTACGCCATGGTAGACACCGGCATGGGGGGGGCGGCCTACTCCTGCCTGAACGAGGAGGAGCTGTGCGCTACCGTGGAGATCAAGATCGTCTATCTCGCGCCGGTCACCTCCGGACGGCTCACCTGTGACACGAATCTCGTGCACCGGGGAAAAAGGATTGCGATCCTGGAATCCGAGGTGAGGAACGGTGAGCGGCTCGTGGCGAAGGCGACGGGCACATACTCCTTGTTTAGAAGCTCGGAGGGATGAAGCCCCCGATTTGACAAGACTCGGTTTTATACACTAAGCTAAATACATTAGAATCAAGAGGATACGATTCAGCCTGAACAGCAAACCGCTTGGATCCGGCTCTGTTGGACTGGGACGGTGAGGGGTGTTTCGTTTCGCGGGGATCCTGCCTTTCGGGATCCTTGGAAATCATTCGAAAACGGCCTCTACCTCTCCTTTCCTTGTTTCCCGTCCGACAAACCCTTATAAGACCCCAGGCGTTCACCTTGTGCAACCGCAACTTCTGAGAGGAAAACGAACATGTTGCTGATCGACGTCTCTGCCCGTCCCGGGCCAGAGGACTTGAAGATCAGGGAAAAGCTGGAGGCCATCCTGGAAGAGAACCGGCGCCTTCTGCAGGATCTCGACAAGGATGCGATCGATGCGTGTGTCAGGAGGATCCTTACGGCAAGAAAGGTCTTCTGTTCTGCCCAAGGCCGGTCCGGCTTCATTCTGCGATGCTTCTGCATGCGCCTGATGCACCTCGGCTCCAAGGCCCATTTCTGTGGTGAGACCGTAACGCCGGCCCTGGAACGGGAAGACCTTCTGATCGTCCTGAGCGGTTCGGGCGAGACTCCATCCACCCTCGAAGCCGTGAAGAGCGCAAAGGAACGAGGGACCTACACCATCGGCATTCTGGGGAATCTCGATTCCAGCATAGGCTCTCTGGTGGACGGCTCCATCCATCTCCCCGGCACCACGAAATTGTGCAAGGAGTCCGAACCCCAGTCCGTTCAGATGTCCGGCTCGCTTTTCGAGCAGGCATCCTTCTTTCTCATGGAGGCCATTGTCCTGGCCCTCTACCAGGACTCCATCGATATGGACAGTGTTTCCCCTCGACACGCAGTGGTTGAATGAAGGAGAGAGAATGAAACCGATCTTGCAGCTGGCGCTGGATTTTGTTGACCTGCAGCGGGCCCTGAAGAATGCGAAGGAAGGCGTGGCAGGTGGTGTGGATTGGCTCGAGGCCGGAACACCGCTCATCAAGAGCGAGGGGTTGAATTCGATCCGGGAGCTCCGAAGGTTGTTTCCCTCTGCAACGATTGTTGCGGACATGAAGATCATGGACGCGGGCCGGGCAGAGGTAGAGGTTGCGGCCAAGGCCGGCGCGAACATCGTCGATGTTCTGGGCGCGGCCAGTGACGCCACGATCCGGGAATGCATCGAGGCAGGCAAGAACTACGGTGCGAAGATCGTCGTGGACATGATCGCGGTGGAGGACCCGGTAGCCAGAGCGAAGCAGGTCGAGGAGATGGGGGCCGACTTTGTAACGATCCATTGTGCCATCGACGAGCAGATGGAAGGGAAGGATCCCTTTGACACCCTGCGAAAGGTAGCGGAAGCCGCGTCGGTTCCGGTCGGGGTTGCAGGCGGCATCAACTCTGAGACCGCGGCCAAGGCGGTGGAGGCCGGGGCATCGATCGTGATCGTGGGAGGCGCGATTTCCAAGGCTCTGGAGCCGGAGACTGCAGCCCGTGAGATCCGCAAGGGCATCGACACCGGAGAGAGCATCGGTACGACCCTGTTCAAAAGGAAGGGAGAGGACGAGATCCGGGAGGTCCTCGAACTGGTTTCAGCGGCCAACCTATCGGATGCGCTCCACCGGGGCGGGGTGCTCCAGGGCATTCGACCCCTTTGGCGCGGAATTCGTATGGTGGGCCGTGCCATTACGGTGAGGACCTATCCGGGTGATTGGTCCAAGCCTGTCCAGGCGATCGATATGGCAGAGCCGGGCGACGTGATCGTCATAGACGCAGCCGGGGTAGGGCCCGCCCTTTGGGGGGAGCTGGCCACCCACTCCGCGATTCAGAAAGGCGTGGCCGGTGTGGTGATTGACGGTGCAATCCGGGACAGCGACGACATCGTGGATCTGAAGTTTCCCGCCTTCAGCAGGCTCATCATGCCGAATGCGGGTGAGCCGAAGGGGTTCGGGGAAATCGGTGTGCCGGTGACGGTTGCGAACATGAAGGTGGAGCCCGGGGACTGGCTCGTGGGTGACGGCGACGGTGTGGTGGTGCTCCCCAGGGCGATCGCGGTGGAGTACGCCAACCGGGCCATGGATGTCTTGGAAAAGGAGAACCGCATCCGGGAGGAGATCAAAGAAGGAAGCACCTTGGCCACGGTGACCGAGCTGGCGCGTTGGGAGAAGCAAGGTGGTGTCGGCGAAATCGTAGGCTGAAGTGCGAACCCCTACCCCCTCTTGATTGGTTTGGGCTTCGTCACTCGTATGGAACGTCATCACATTCACGGTCGCCGGTCCACCCGTAACCGGCGGACTGAATGAAGACCACCTTTCCGTGATAGAACCGGATGAGCCGCACAAACTGCCCAGGCCCGAAGTTGTAGACCCATTCTTCATCTGCGGCCATGGGCCAGTAGATCCCTGACTTCTTGACAAAGACCGTGCCCGGTTTTCGGGTGCACGTCGGCTCACCACAGAACTCCCGTACCTCCGCTTTCGTGTTTCCGCTGTCGATGATCTTGCCTGCGCAACGAAGGGCGGAAGCCTGTTCTGCGACGCCGATGATAGATACGGCTGCAACGAGCGCCAGCGCGAAAGCTCCTTTCTTCATGTCCCAATCACCCTCTGGATGAAGTCTTTCTGTACACGGTAAAGATGCTGAATCCTGGGATCAGGTCCTCCTTGTAGGTTTGACGGCCGGTCTTTCGAAAGGATTCGTCCGAAACGGGGTCAGTAGGGTTGATAGTTTCGGCCTGACCCCAATATCCTTTCCTAATGAAACGCGATCTGGTATGTATCTGGACACCGGGCCACCCCGACCACCCCTCCTGCGGAGTCGACATTGAACTGCCCGAAATGTGACTGCACCGAGCTCCATCCCATCCTGACCAAAGAAGGCGCTTTCGTAGATTTCTGTCCTCAATGCAAGGGTATCTGGCTGGACAGGGGCGAGATCTACCTCTTCAGTCACCGTCCCGGTGAGCTCCATGACCGGATCGGGGAGGCGGTCGGGAAGGCATCTCCTTCCGAACGCAGGAATCCTATCACTGATGAACCGATGGTGCAGCTCTCGCTGTTCAACGGAACGGTCGTCATAGACTACTGCCCGAAGACGGAGGGCATTTGGCTCGACAAAGGGGAGATGAGCCTGCTGAATGCGCCCAAGTCTGCGCGCCTCCGCATGGCTTTGGATCCGGGAGCCTTGAAGGCTCACGGCGCCGAAGGTCCTCCACCGCCTGTCGCGGCCTTGCCGAATCTGGGTCTTACCTCCAGCCTCACGCTCTTCTTCCTTTATACCCTGGTGGGTCTCGTCCTGATCACACTCGTGAATCTCACGGCCATTTCCGCATTGGGGGCCCTCGTCTTTTTCATCGCCTTCGCGTTGCTGCAGTATCTGCTGTCTCCGTACCTTATGGATCTCTTCCTGAGGTGGCTCTACAGCCTGACCTGGGAGCCGACAGTGAAGTTGCCCGCTCATCTCGGGCAGTATCTGAATGACATCAGTCGCGCGAACGGGATCCGGAGGCCCCGCATGGGCATCATCGCGGATGGCTCGCCCAACGCTTTCACGTACGGGCATACTCCGGACAATGCGAGAATCGTGATCACCTCCGGCCTGATGGACCTGCTGACCAAAGAGGAGGTGGAAGCGGTCGTGGCCCACGAGGTCGGGCACGCCGTCCACTGGGACATGGCGGTCATGACCGCGGCAAATCTCGTTCCCATGGTGCTCTACTACGTGTATCGCAGCCTCCTCAGGATGGGCAGTGGTGGAGACAGATCCGCAGCCGCACAGTATGCCGTCGCCATCGGCTCGTACGTCCTCTATATCATCTCGGAGTATGTCGTCCTCTGGCTCTCTCGAACAAGAGAATACTATGCGGACCGGTTTGCAGCCGACGCGTCCGGGGATCCCGGGTTGCTCGCATCCGCGCTGGTCAAGATCGGATACGGTCTGGCCGGAAAGGGGAAGAAGGAGGATCAAAGGAAGCCGGAGATGGAGGCCGTCAAGGCGATGGGGATCTTCGATCCCACCTCTGCCCGGGCCCTGGCCGTGACCTCCTACCATCCTCGGTCCATGGAAGGGGAGGTGGACAAGGAGACGCTGAAGGGCGCGATGAAATGGGACCTCTGGAATCCGTGGGCCCTGTTCTTTGAGCTCAACTCCACGCACCCCCTGATCGCCAAGAGGTTGATCGCCCTGAGTCATCAGGCCGAAGTCCGGGGCAAGGAACCCTACATCCGATTTCGGGAAAGAAGGCCTGAGAGCTACTGGGACGAGTTCTCCCTCGATGCGGTCGTCAGCGTCCTGCCCCTGCTCGCCCTTGTGCCCTGTCTCGTCCTGTTCTCCCTTTCCCGGGACGTCCGTTTCCTCGTGTGGGGGATGATCATGGTGGGTATCGCCTACCTTCTGAAGATCACCTTTTCCTATAAGTTCAGCGCCTTTCCGGAGATGAGCGTCTCGGCCCTGCTCAAGAAGGTCAAGGTTTCCGGGATTCGCCCGATCCCGTGTACGCTTCGGGGGACGATCATCGGCAGGGGGGTCCCGGGTCTGATCTGGAGCGAGGATTTCGTGTTCCAGGACGAAACCGGTATCCTGTTCCTGGACTACCGCCAGCCCCTGGCGATCTGGAACTTCCTGTTCGGGCTTCTTCGGGCGAAGCACTATGTGGGTCAGGAAGTGAGGATCCGCGGATGGTACAGAAGGGCGCCGGTTCCCTTTGTGGAGCTGAAGACGTTGGAGACCGCCCGCGGCGCGAGCGAATGTTACGTCTTTCACGTCAAGCTCGTCTGGGGCTCGCTGGTCACCCTGCTCGGCATCGTCCTTTTGTTCGGGCTCTGAGAGGCATCAATCGGAAAGAGCGCAGAAAGGGGAAAGACGATGGAGACTCTCAAGGATCTTGCAAGGCTGATGAGCCAGGCCGTGGAGAACCCGGACGCCGAGGAGTTCAACCGGCTGTCCAACGTCTTCCAGAACCGAAAATCTGCAATCCGAGAGAAGATCCAGGCCATGACTGCGAAAGAAGTGAAGGGGATCGTAGGGAAGCTAGCAGAGGGCGGGGATCTGTCAGAAGAGGAACTGGATCTCGTCAAACTCTGGATCGTGGGCGATGCCGAGGCCTACTCCAAGATGGAAAACAACTTCGAGGACTGGGTCGCAGAGTTCAAGTGGCTCGAGTCGCTCATCCAGGAACAGGAATCAGGCGCCGAAGAGGTGCAGGACCTGTTTCGGGTACAGGGAATCCTGGAAGACGCGAGCCGGCTCGCGATCAACATAGGGTACTACCTCGAAACCAGGGAGAGGATCCGGCGATTCGAAGAGGCCACGGCGAACATGGCGACCATGGACCGGGATCTGATCGTCAAGATCCTCAAGCTGAAGATGACCTCGCCTTCGACCTGACGAGAGCCGGCATTTCGAAGAAGAAGGCTTCGTGCAATATGCGGGCGAGTCAGGGCTGGGAGAACCCTCTGAAGCCCAGAAGCCCTCTGTCCCCGTCACTCCTGCAAGCGTCGATACATCTCGCACAATTGGTACAGAGAAGGTTGGCACCCTCCTGGTGAGGCGCCAGGCCCATGGGGCAGGCGGGACCGCATGCGTTCTCCTTGCAGCAGGGGGCCTTCGGATTTCCGGCCGCTGACCGGACCTTCAAGGTGAAGGGGGCGCGGATGAGGGCGAGGCAGGAACCGGTGGGACAGAACAGGCGGCACCAGAACCGGGGGAAGAACAACAATTCCGTCAAGAGGATGGCCGCGATGAACCCGAACTCCAGAGACAGCGTGTGCTGTCGCACGAGGATCATCGCCTCTGTGCTCAGGATTCCCGGAGCACTCACAAAGTTGAGAACCGGAATCCCGAGCATCCCCGCAGCAGCTGTTCCGATAAGAAGGAAAGCGTAGCGGCTCAAGTTTGCCTTGAGGGCTCTCGGCACGGCCAGGGTCTCTGCCTCATGCCTGCCCAATACCTTGGTTCGGAACATCGTGCGAAGCCGAAACACCCCGTCGGACAGGAGATGGTAGGGGCACATCCATCCGCACCAGACCCTGCCCAGCACCAGCGCAAAAAGCACAGGAAACAGCAGGCCGCTCAATATAGGAGGAGCGAATTCGCCTGAAGCGAAGACGGTCTGCAGGATGGCGGCCGGATCCGCGGCCTCGAGCCCGCCCGCCTGAAGGGCATAGTAGGTGCCCGTGATCGTGTAGATCTCATACGCGTTGAGCACTGGAATCGCGAACATGAGAGCAAAGAACGCGAACTGTACCGTCCGTCTGTAAGGTCTGAAGGTCATTCCCAATCTTCCGCCCCGTCGTCCGGCTCGTAAGGAAAATCGAAATCGGCGGTCGACTCCGAGCCGTCGATTTTCTGCTTTTGTTCCAGGAGGTCTACACCCTTTAGCGCATCGCCTGGTTCCGTTTTCGCTCGCTCCGAGACCTCTTCATAGTGTTTGCGCGCTTTTCGGAAATGAAAACCCGCCTCATCGGTTTTCCCCATTCCGGCGGGGAGCACGTTGACGGCGCGCCTGGGCCGGGTAGGGCACCTTTCCACACAAATGCCGCACCCGACGCACCCTTCGAGCACGACAGGCAAGAGATTGTTCTTCAGCATGATCGCCTTGTTCGGCAGGGGGCACACATTGTAGCAGGTGTTGCAGAGGGCACCGATCTTGTCGCCCGCATCCTCGGGCAGTACATCCATATCAAAGAAAAGGTGATTGTAGCAGATGTTCGGATCGATCTTTGCCTTGCCCATCCGTACCGCTTCGGGATCAGCAAGCTTCTCGTCGAGGGCACCGGTAGGGCACAATGCTGTGCAGGCCATGCATAGATAGCAGGCCTTGGACTCGGGCAGGACAAGAGGGGTTCCTATGGTGATGCCCCATCCGGCCCGTTGGATGGATCCATAAGGGCATACCTCCAGGCAGCGATTGCAGCGGATACAGAGGGCCATGAAGCGCTCTTCCTCGACCGCACCCGGCGGCCGAAGCAGATTCTCTCGATAGGAGTGACCCCGGCGCATCAATCCTTCTCTCCTGACAGGGCCTTGTCCACTTCCTCTTCGAAGTTCACGTAGATGTGGGTAATGTCGATGATCCGAGGGATCTCCTTCTTCAGTCTCCTGCAGAGATCCTCCAGGGTTTCGTGGTCATCCGCTTCAAAGTTGACCACCAGCTCGGTTCCGGACTCGGATTTTACCTGAAAGGTCACTTCCGGGAAGCCCTCCAGCGCTCGCAGCACCTCGTCGTCGGCTCCCGGCTCGACCAAGATCGCGCTACCCGTTATCACCATGCTCCCTCCAAGCCCTTTTCCGCTCCCGCGCCCGGGCCACCAAATCGGGATGATCTTGAGAATACTTCATCATCCCGCTTCGAATCAAAAAAGGCCCTCAACGGTTGAGGGCCTTTGCCTTTCTTTCCACCACAGATCCCGTGTAGCCGATATTCCTAGCTGCGGCGGGCCGTTCACACCTCCTTCGGGAATGCGGTATCCAGCCTGGATATGATGGTCATGTCCGCCACGTCCTTCGGATCACCGACCCTTTCGATCTTAACCGCACAGATCTTGAACTCGGGCTGCTTGGAGCCGGGGTCGAACGCATCGATGGTGACGCGGTTGATCATCCGGTCCCAGTCCTGGTCGAACCACGGGACGAAGAGAATCCCGGGCAGAGATCTCTTGACCACGCGGGCCGGTAGGAGGTTGAACCCTCTTCGGCTCGTCATCTTGACCATGTCGCCATTCCGGATCCCGTATTCCTTCGCATCCTCGGGGTTGATCTCTACGTAGGCATTCGGCTGGGAGCGGGCGATCTCCGGGACGCGCATGGTCATCGTGCCCGAGTGCCATTGCTCGATGACCCGGCCGGTGGTCAGGAAGAAGGGGTATTCCTTGTCGGGCGGCTCTTCCGGCCCCTTGTAGGGCCGGAGGAAGACGTTTGCCTTGCCCTCGTGTTTCTTGTCCGCATAGAAGTAAATCATTGCCTGGGGGGGAACCTTCACGATCTTCGGCATGTCCATGATCGGGTCCTTGCCCCGAACATATCGGTACTCCGTGCCCGGACTCTTCTCGTCGGGACAGGGCCACTGAAGTCCGCCGTCGAGCTCGGCGAGCCTTTCGCGCGTCATGCCGTAGATCGTGTGCTCCGTGTTCTTGACGCATTCCCTGTAATCGTCCCAGGCCATGGCGTACGCCTGCTCCGGGTCGCTCATGTTCCAGGGAATGAGCTTCTCGAACCCCATTCGTTTGGCGATCTGAGCGCCGATCCAGAGATCCGGCTTTGCCTCGCCCGGCGGCTCAACGCATTTGTGCGTGAGCTGGCTGCGCCGCTCGGAGCATCCATACACACCACCCTTCTCGAAGATGAAGGCGGCAGGAAGCACCACGTCGGCGAACTGAGTGGTTCGGGTCGGAAAGATCTCCAGCACAACGAGGTACGCGTCCTTCATGCCCTTGAAGTACTTGTTCGCGTTCGGCAGAGACTGGGCCGGGTTGGTGGTGCAAACCAGCATCCCCTTGATCGGTTTGTTCTTGTCCTGTTCGGCCCCCATGTTGTCGAACATCTTCATGGTGTGAAACCCGGGCTTCGGATCGATGACGCCCTGGGGGATCTTCCATGCCTTCTCGACCTGTTTCCGCACCGCTTCGCTCTTGACGGGTCGGGTTCCGGGCAGGAGGTGGCATAGGGTCCCTGTCTCGCGAACACCGCCGCATGCGTTCGGCTGCCCGGTGAGGGAGAACGAGTCGGCCCCCTCCTTGCAGATATTGCCCGTAATGAGGTGAAGGTTGTGCACCAGGTTGTTGGCCCAGACGCCCCGGGTCCGCTGATTGAGGCCCATGGTCCAGAGGCTCATGGTCGGACCCTGCGAGCCGAAGAGCCGGGCCGCCTCCACGATATTCGCTGCCGGGACGCGCGAGAGTTTCTCCACCTTTTCCGGCGTGAATTGGTCGAGGAATTTCTTGTACTCCTCGAAGCTCACGACTTCCTTGCCGGTGGTGAAACGGCACAGGTTGTTTGTGAAGAAGCTGTCCGTCCACCCGTTCTTGATGATCTCCCGGGCCATGCAGTGGAACACGGCGAGATCCGTGCCCGGGTCTGTGGGCAGCCAGACGTCTGCAATCCTCGCGGTCGGGGTGTACCGCGGTTCGCAGACGATGATGTTGATCAGGTCAGGGTGCTTGAGCTTCTGCCGCGCGACGCGCCGGAAGATGATCGGATGACACTCCGACATGTTCGAGCCCACGATGAAGAAGGTCTTCGCCTTCTCGATGTCGGCGTAGGATCCTGCCGGCTCGTCGGTTCCGAAGGTGGATACATAGCCGCCGACGGCGGAAGCCATACAGAGACGGGGATTACCCTCCACCATGTTCGACCGCAGGCCACCCTTCCAGAACTTGTTGAAGGTGTAGCTCTCCTCGGTCATGGCCTGGCCAGAGCCGTAGTAGGCCACCGCGTCTTTGCCGTGATCCTCTCTTAGCTGCTTGAACTTGCTCGCCACCGTATCGAGGGCCTTGTCCCAGGATACTTTTTCGAACGTACCGTCCGACTGCCGGATCATCGGGTACTTGATCCTGTCCGGATGGTACATGCTCAGGAAGCCCTTGAACCCTTTTACACAAAGGAATCCATAGTTGGTCGGCGCCTTCGGGTTTCCCCGGATGCCGACCAGCTTGCCGCCCCGGACGCCAAGGAAGATGCCGCATCCGGTTCCACAGAACCGGCAGGCACCCTTGATCCATTTGTCAACCACCACGTCCCGCTCGCCCGCCTTGAGGGTTCCTGCGAAAGGAATGCCCAGTGCGCTCGCCGCAAAGGCGGCGGCAGAAGCCTTGATCATCTCTCTTCGGGTCATCTTCATGGCATCCTCCAAAGTTCCAGGTGCGCCGGTCGTACTGTGCCGCAGTTCATGGGAGCGCTAGAAGCCGGGTACCTTGAACTCAAGTTCCCTGTCAGGAGCAAAGGCCTTGTACTTGTCGATCTTGTGAACCGTGAAATAGTGAACCTTGTGGCAGAAGGAGCAATTGGTGATCAGGCTGTCCACCGGCATGTGCTCCACCTGCTGCGAGTGGCACCCTATGCAGACCGCCCTGTCCGGCATGGCCCTGTAGTTGACTGCATCCCCGTGGCATATGCCGCACTTGACGTTGTTGATCCCGTGCTTGGAGGCCACCCATTGGTTGTACGCTGCCGGAGTGTCCTTCTTGTGGCAATCCATGCAGTTCTGCTTGCCGAATTGCACGCGGTGGCAATCCGGTGTCTCGCCGGGCGCCAGCGGCGGTGGCCGGAAGTCCTTCCAGTTCGGATCCAGGGGGCTCGATAGCGGCGTTTTGGGGCAGTCCGGACAATCCTCAGCGAAGGTGACAACCGCGATGCCAAGGGCCAGAGCCAGCGTGATCAGTGAAAAGGCTCTTTTCCTCATCCTTTTCCCTCCTGATAGAAGAGGCGTATGGAATCATTTCTCTCTGAGCGACTCGACGAGAGCTGGCACCGCCGGTGCCCCGATCTCGGAAAGCGCATCACCCGCCAGTTTGGCTGCTTTTTCGTTGCCGTGAATGACCAAATCGATCAACAGTCCCACCGCCGGCTCCCCGATCTTCACCAAAGCCTCGGAAGCCGCCGATGCGGAAACCGAATCTCCCTTCTTCAGAACCTCTACGAGTCCGGGCACGACAGGTTTGCCCATCCTGCTCAGGGCCTCCGCCGCGGCGTGTCTCGACCTCTCGTCTTCGCTGCCCAGAGTGTGGATCAACGGGGGTACGGATGCCTCGCCGATCTTCACCACGGCCAGGATGGCAGCGTCTCTGACCGGTCGGCTCCGATCTCCGAGACATGCGATCAATCCCGGAAGCGCGGATTCGCCCTCCGCCCCGACACTGAACAAAGCCAGGGCAGCCGCCTCCCTGACCAGGGGATCCTTGTCTTCGAGGGCTTCCGTGAGGGCCGGAACCGCCGGGGCCGCCGCCCCGCCTATCTCAGCAAGGGCACCCACCACCGATAGACGTACCATCTCGTTCGAATGTCGGATGGCGCCCGCAAGGGCCCGGACCACCTCCTCGTCAGCTCTTCCCCTGTCTCTGATCTCCTCGGCCGCCCGTATGGCTTCGAGCGGATCAGAGCCCTCGATCCGGCTCCTCAGGGAAGAGGAATCCTCTGCAAGAGCCTCCTCCAGGCACCCTGCGGCCGGGTGCAGGCTCATGCCCAGTGCAAGGACGGTGATCATGGAAAAGCGGCAGTACGAGCTGCCCGCGATTCCTCTGACCCGTCGGGCCGGGCAAGCCATCGTCTTCATTCCTCCACCAATTCTGAGAGAGCGGTCACGCCTCAGGCAGACACCTGGCTGTCTATGGTGAACTCCCCGGTTTCAATGGGAATGATGATCTTCAGAATCAGGGTGAAGACCATGATGCCCACGCCCCATATCCCCATCATGACCATGACCTCGGTCATCGTGGGGGCATATTCCCACACCTCGCCCAGGGGCGAGGGGATGAATCCGGGAACCACGAGGCCCAACCCCTTCTCGATCCAGATGCCCACGATCATCAGCAGACACCCCAGGTTCAAGGTCGTGAAATTCTTCCTCGAGGTGGGAAACAGGAAGATCAGGAAAGCGATCACATTGAACACGAGGGCCGTCCACATCCAGGGGACCAGGGAATCCTTGCCGTGCAGGCCGGCATAGAGATACTTCATCGGAGCCAGGTGAACGGTGTCCGAATAGACCTCCTTGAAGATCTCCGCGCCGAGCAGGAACAGATTGATCGCCATGGCATAGCAGATGAGCTCCGCGATCTTGTAAAGGGCCTCGTTCGTTACGTGGAATTTCGTGTACTTCCGGACGATCTGGTAGATCAGTATGATCAGGGCCGGCCCGGAACAGAAGGCGGATGCGAGAAACCTCGGAGCGAGAATCGATGCGTTCCAGAACGGGCGCGCCGGCAGCCCATTGTATAGAAAGGCGGTTACCGTATGAATGCTCACCGCCCATGGGATCGACAGCAGGATAAAGGGGAGGATGAAGGACATGTTCGGCTCTTTCTTCTGATAGGCCCTGTACAGCAAATAACCTGCAATCGTGACGCTCAGAAGGAGATAGCCGTTTACAACGACGAGGTCCCAGCTCAGCATGGACCTCGGCAGATTCAGCATGCCCAGGAAGGGGATGAGGTGCCAGAACCGCTCCGGCCTGCCCAGGTCCGCGGTCACGAACATGAGGACCATCAGGATGGCGCTGACCGCCAGGGCTTCGGCCACGATGACGATTTCCTTGATCGGCCCGAAATCATAGAGATACGCCGGAATGATCAACAAGACGGCGGCTGCGGCCACACCGACCAGGAAGGTGAAGTTCCCTATGTACAGGCCCCAGGACACGTAGCTCGTCATTCCGGTTACGATGAGCCCGTTCTTCAGCTGCCAGGCATAGCCCAGAATCCCGACGGCAATCACCGTCAGAAGGAAGGCGAGCCACAAGTAGTAGCCGGGCGGCCCCTTCAACAACCTTTGGATTGCCCCTGAAACGAATCCGGATCTCCGCACGCTCAAGCCTCTCGTGTCAGGTTGCAAAGAAATAGTAGAATTTCGGTTGTGTGTTCAGGTCTTCCTTCAGCCGGAAGACCCTCTTGTTCTTCAGTATCCAGCTGATCTCGCTCGCCGGGTCCAGCAGATTCCCGAACTTGCGCGCCCCCACGGGGCAGGCCTCGAGGCAAGCAGGGTAGCGGCCCTTTCGCACCCTCTGGATGCAGAAGTGACACTTCTCCATCACGTTGCGCATCCGTGGGCGGTTGCCGAGATAGTGGGTATTCGTGTTGAGCTTGTCTTGCGGGATGACCGGATCCGCCCAGTTGAACCAGCGGGCCATGTACGGGCAGGCGGCCAGGCAGTAGCGGCAGCCGATGCACCAGTTGTAGTCCACGACAACGATCCCGTCCGGCTCTTTGTACGTTGCCCCGATGGGGCACGCCTGTTCGCACCTGGAATTCTCGCAGTGCTGACACTGGACCGGCATGTAGTAGTAACCCTCCTGGGGAACTCGGTCCGTGTCGTAGTAAATGTCGGATGCCTCGAGATCCATGGTCCCGTTCTCGAAGCGAAGCACACGGATGTACTGAATCTCGGGATCTCGGGTGAGGTTGTTCTCCTCCACGCAGGCGTGCACGCACTTGCGACAGCCGATGCATCGCTGGATGTCCAGGGCGTACCCGAACAGGGTCCCGTCGATGGGGCCCTCGGCTCCCACCACGAACTCCTTGCCGTACTTTGCCTTGTACTGCGTCTCGAGCCTTTCCAGGGTGCGCTTGATCTCTTCCGGACTCAGCCTTGTGAAATGCTGCTGAACAAAGGCCTGCCAGTCACAGCCGCTGACCGCCAGCATGCCGGCAATGCCCGCGGCCCCGGTCAGGAAACCGCGCCTGCTCAGGTGCAGTGCTTGTCCGTCCGTCGAATCGGCCTTCTTCTTGCTCATTGCACTCAACCTTCAATGCCCTGCATCGGCTTCATGCGGCGTTCTCGGTTTGCGTGGGGGAGGCATGGGCTTGATCGGCCTGTACAGCGGCCTGTGCGGGTTGTGGCAGTGGGTGCACAGATGGTAGGTCTTCGGCCCATTCCAGTACCCGATCCTCTTTCCGTGGATTCCGTTCCGCCAATCCCTGTACTTGGTTCCGTGGCATTTCCCGCAGAGTTCATAAGAATGTTCAAAAGTGATCGGTTTTCCGTCGCTCAGAGGAACGAGGTATTCCCGCTCCTTGGCGCTGTGGCAATCCAGGCACCACACGCGGACCCCGCCGTGGTGGAGCTGGATGTTGGTATGGACCCGCAGCACCTCTTCCCGGGTCCAGTTGATCTCGAAATCCTTCTCCGGCCCGTGGCAGGCACGACAGGGAGTGATCGTCTTGGGCAGAGGCTCGAAGGGTACCGGATACTCCTCGTCCCCTTTGTTGGCCATGGGCTCGACCGCGGGCTTGAAGGACTCAGCTCCCGACCCCTCAATCCACGCAAAGAGAGCGACCGCTCCTGCCACCATCATTGCCAGCAAGATAGCTTCACGCCCTGTTCGGTTGCTTCCTCTCATGAATGCGCTCTTCTCGAGTTATGATAGGAATCCGAATCTACTTGGCGACCTCGCCTCCGTATCTCTCATCGTAGAAGGTCTCGAGCTTCTTCAGCTCCTCCTTGCTCATGCCCTCTTTGTGCCACTTATGTCGAGGGTCGCTGTAGACGTGCTTGTCCAGGAACGAGTCCGCCTTCCAGCCGAGGAGGTGTTTCACTTCCGGGATGTAGTACTTGTAGAAATGCTTGGCCACTTCGTACAGGCCGTGCCACCAGGCGTAGTCAGGGCCGCTCATGGAAGCGCCGTGCCTGGCCCGGCGGCCCTCGTGATGCCAGAGCTCCCAGAAGATCCAGTCGAGGTCATCGTCGAAATTCGCCTTGCTGAGCTTGCCCATCTCCATCAATTCTTCCCGCATGTTCTTGGCCGGGATCGCGAACTTGGTGTTGTAGAGCTCCACAAGGTTGTCGAACTGCAGATAGAAGCCTTCGATCATCGGCTCGCCGTGGCATTGACGGCAAACATCCTTCATCGCTTCCCTGCGCTCTTTCCAGTTCTCCAGCTTCTTGGAGACCACGGGACGAAGGGTCCAGGAGATCCTGTCTCCGACGTCGTGGGTGGCTTTCTGATTCGGTGTGGCGCTGAGGTGGCACGTCGCACACGTGGCCGTGTCCTTGTAGTCCACGCCCACGATCCACTCGACGTTGTCCACGTTCAGATTGTCCCGGAAGGCCTGATAGAGGATGCCGTGCTTGGACTCGTTGTAGACCTCCATCTGCGGATGATCCGGCCCGAGATGGCACTTGCCGCAGGCGTCGGGCCGTCGTGCCTGTCCCACCGAGAATCGGTGACGGGTGTGGCATGCCGAACAGCTGCCCTTGCTCCCATCCGGGTTGATGCGGCCGATCCCCGTGTTCGGCCAGGTGGCAGGGTCGAGCTTTCCGTTCTCCAGTACCTTGATGTTCGAACCGTGACACTGGCGGCACCCTGTGGCAACGGCGGCGCCGCCGCCCAGCACCGTACCCAGATAGTTGTCCAGGGAGTTGAGGATGTTTGCGCCCTTCGCATGGTGAGAGGGCTGCTGCTGCTCGAACTGCTCCTTGTGGCAACGGGAACAGTCCTTGGGCGTGACGAGCTGGGCGATCCAGAAGCCCCGGTGATCGTATCCGTCCGGATCGGCAGGCGTCTTCTCGGTCTGCTTCTCGGCCCTGTGGCAGTCGTAACAGTTCACGCCTGCCTGTCCCATCCTTCCCTGCCGCCACATTCCGTGGAGGCCGGGCGTCTTCAGCTCATGGCATTTGATGCACACCTGTCCTTCCGGAGAACCATACAGCTTCGGGTCCACCTCTTTCTTGGCTTCAGCCGAAGACCAGCAAACCAAAGCCGCCAGTGTGACCAGGAAGAGAATGCGTCTCATAACGTGCACTCCTGCATCTGTGATCGTTGTTTACGGCCATGAACACCGAAGCCCTGGACAGGCAAGGCCGGAGTCCGTTAGAACGTGACCACTGTTTGGAGGAAGAACCAATCGCCGTTCTTGTTTTCTGCGAAGACGGCTTCAGCGCCGGCAGCGCCGAAGAAGTGTGCGTAGGAGCCGGCTAAGCTGACGTGCTTGGATACCTTGTATTTTGCCGTCAGGTCCAGCTCGCCGCCGATGAAGCCTTCGCCGTTCGTGAGTCTGGCGGTCGTACCGCTCGTTGCGTTGAATCCGCCCGCATATCCGAAAACGTCGTTCCGGGTAGCGCCTGACCCTGCATACCAGCTATCGCTCGTGTCGTGCAACCAAAAAAGATGGCCGTCCAGCTGGACCAGCACTTTCTTCGCAGGCTTCAGAATCAGTTGCTGATAGACGTTGATCAGATTGGACAAGGCCGTGGTGTCCATGTACCCGTACCACTTGTGGTTGGTGGGGACCATACCGAAGAAGCTCTTGTGGGTGCCGGTCGCAGGATCATCATCCCCCGATGCGTGGGCCACTCCGAGACGGAACCAGGGCTGGAGACGAACCTCGGTGAACTTGTATCCAAGCTCGGCGATCAGCGCATAGGCAGAGTGGCTGCTTGCTCCCCAGTCGCCCCACTGGTAACACCCCCAGAGGAGGGAATCGAAGGTTCCGGGCCCTATCCCCGGGTATGCGCCGACCCAGCTCGCGCCCACGGCCGGAATTTCCAGTGCACCGCCGGTCACTGTCTTGGCAACGTCCCGATCGTCTCGAAAGAAGATTCCATAGATCCGGATCTCGGTGTTGTCGATCAGGAAATCGTCCTTCAAGGTCAGGGTCCCGCCGAAAATGTTCACGTCCTTCAGTTCCCTGAAGGCCGTATGGTACTCGAATCCTCCGGCGAGCAGCTTGGCGGCAAAGGCATCCACCCGGAATCGTTCGGTGTCATAGAAGCCCATGGCAGCGTGGTATCTCCTGCCGATGTTCGTCCAGTCAAAGGTGCCGACGAGCCTCTCCGAGAGCCTCACCTTCTTGAGCCAGGTCAGGGTCTTGTTGTCGTAAACCGTCTCCAGCCCGCCTTTGAAGCCAAGCCTGCCGACCTTGAACCCGAGGCCGTCCACCACCAGATCCTGGGCCATCATCCAGAATTCCAGGACGTCCGTGGCCTGCGGGTGATCGTCCGGCTGGCTCAGGCTGTAGTAAAGCCTTCCCGGACCCGATACCCCGTTCTCCGGCAGGTTGAAAGCGCCCGCGTACTGGAACTGGAAGAAGAAGACGAAATGTTCTCCTGGGTACTTGACGTAAGGCCGTACCCGGAGATTCACGAAGTTGTAGTCGGACTGGGAGTTCGGTGCCGCCTCCAGACCGCTCCAGTACTCCCACCGGAGTCTCCCTGTTGCCCCGAGCTCGAGCTTCTTCAACTCCACGAGGAGATCGTCCCACTGGAGCGCGCTGCCCACATCAGGGAAGAGGAGCAGGAAAAGGGCGAGGAGAAGAAAAACGCGCTTCTTCAAGAAAGAACGAATCGTTTTTGCCTGCCGGGCTACGTTCATCGGCATCTCATTCCCCCCTGGTAGTCGTCGGCACATGCGGTATCCATACCATTGCAATAGGAATACTGCAACTTTAAAATATGCATGGCATCAACCCCTTGACATATGTCAAGAAAACAGAAAAAAACACTAGAAAATGAAAGATTCCTATCCTGGCTCCTCCTGGAAAGAAAGGAACAAGAAGAATGACGGAAAAAGATGCGAAGAATCCTGTAACTTCGGATGGAACCCTGCCTCCGGCAGAGGCAATTCGGCTGGCCGAGCTGCTTGCCTACGTGTCCGGCTCGGTGGTCAGCCGCACGCTGATCAAACGGCCCGTAGGCACGGTCACGCTGTTCAGCTTCGATAAGGGTCAGGGCCTGAGCGAGCACACCGCGCCCTTTGACGCCCTGGTGCAGGTGCTGGACGGCCAGGCGGAGTTGACCATCGGCGGGGAACTCGTGAAGGCCGGAGCAGGTGAGACCGTGCTCATGCCCGCAGACGTGCCCCATTCCCTGCATGCCCCGGAGCCCTTCAAGATGCTTCTGACCATGATAAGGGGCTGAAGTGGCATTGCTGCCGGTAGAAAGCCTCCACACCGTTCTCATCTGCGAGAAGTGGGAGGAGTGCGTCTCTTTCTATAAGGATGTCCTCGGATTCCCGATCGTCTACGAGAGAGACCGATTCGTGGAATTCGAGGTCACCCCGGGTGCCCGCATCGGAATCCTGAGACCCCTCGACCCGGATACCCCCAAACCGAGCAAAGAACGTGTAATCCTCTCCCTCTGTGTTCCCGACATCGAGGAAGCCCACGCGAAGCTCTCGACACTTTACCCGGATCTCCCCACCATCCGGAAACATCCTTGGGGTCCGAGACTCTTCGAATTCCGTGATCCCGAAGGCTGGCGCATCGAGTTCTGGTCCAAGGAAGCCCCCCCCAGTCGTTCCGAGGGCGTGTGAACAGGATGTCACGTTCTCAGAGGGTCTGATCTCCGCGCCACCCCAGATGCCCACCTGCCTCGGAGTCTTCTTGGTTCGTCTCAAACCCGTTCAGACCGGGAAGTTACGCTCCTTTGTCCCGCAGCGATACAGAAAGCAGAAGGACAAAAGGAATGACATTTGCAATCAGGGAAGAGGAGTCTTGGCCTTTGGAACTCAACCGGTCATCACCCCTACAAGGAAAGAGACCATGGAATCAGAGAATGCCAAAGAGATCATCAGAATGCTCGCCGACGGTACGGATCCCACGACGGGTGAAGCTCTTCCCGACTCTAGTCCGTACAACGCTCCCCTCGTCATCAGGGCCTACTTCACGGTTCTCGAGGCGCTCGGGCCCGTGAAGAAACGAAAGAAGACGATCGAGGAGAAGCAGCAGGACAACATCGATGCCGGAAGGCCGAAGAACGCAGGACTTCCCTGGACGGACGAGATGAAATCAGAAATTGCATCGAAAGCCCTGAACGGCGCTTCCATGGAAGAGCTCTCTAGGCATTTTGAACGGACCCAGGGGTCCATTATCTCGGAGCTGATGAGACAAGGCCTGATTCCGCCCGGTGATGAACCGGGTCGGCACTAGCCGACCGCGTTCTCGCCCAATCACGACGATCTCGATGTCAAAGGAGAGCACCTCTGTCCAACCATACTCTCCGTTTGACATACAACGTCAAGCGTAGTATACAAAGCGGTATGATCAAGAGCTTCAAGAATGATGCAACGGCAAAGCTCTATCAAGAGGGAAGAGCGGGAGGTTTCAAGGGCATAGACCTGGAGCTGGCCCTTGAGCGTCTTGATGTAATCGATGCAGCTACCCGCCTGGCCGATATTCCCCCACTGAAGAGCATCCGTCTACATCGGCTGAAGGGGGATAGAATGGGGCAATGGGCAATTTCCATCAATGGCCCCTGGCGCATCTGCTTTGAGTGGCGAGGCGGTGACGCATACAATGTGGAAGTAACCAACTATCATAAAGGATAGGAAAGATGGAAATGAAGAGATTGCCCACCCATCCGGGTAAGATCCTCAGAAGAGAGCTTGAGGCCCGTGGACTGAGTGCGAACAAAATCGCTTTGGCACTCGGCGTTCCTTCAGGACGGGTCACCGATATCCTGAACGGAAAGCGCGCCATTACGCCGGATACCGCCATACGACTTGGCGAGTTTTTCGGAAATTCGCCGCAATTCTGGCTGAATCTTCAGACCAAGTACGACCTGGTCGCCACGGACCTCGAGAGAGGCGAGAAGATCCGCGCTCAGGTGAGAGTCTCCACCTAATCCACCGGATGTGCCTCCCGTCTCCCTCGTGCCTTGGCCCTCGCGACGCCGCCTCTTTCACGGATCACTGTTCCGGCCGCAAGTGCCTGCTCGACGCCCCGAGCAAGCCGCAAAAAACACCCTCTTTTCGGCCAAATCTTCAAGTTTCCCGTTAACTTACCGATTATAAGAATGGCGGATCAGCCCGTTACGTGCAGATCTCCGCCCCCAAAGAGGGGGCAACACTACCTATGCATGAAGGGTTCACTGCAATGGGGAGAAACCTGAGGAAGAAGCTGGGCGAACTTCTGGTGGATGCCGGAATCGTCTCGATGGAAGAGTGTGCGAAGGCGCTTCTCGAGCAGGGAGGCTCCAAAAAAAGACTCGGCGAGCTGCTCGTTGAGAAGAGGATCTGCAGCGAGCTTGATATTGCAACCGCCCTGTCCAACCAGCTCGGATTCGAGCGCGTCGATCTGAAGGTGATGCCCATCGAGCCGGCTGCGGTGGAGATCATTCCGGAAAAAGTAGCCAGAAAGCACCTGATCGTGCCCGTGTCGGTGGATGACAAGGATCTCTACGTTGCCATGCACGACCCATACAGTTACGAGGCCCTGGAGGATGCACAGTTCGCTTCCGGCTACCGGATCAAACCGTATATCTGCACCAAGAGCGACATCGTCTGGGCCATCAAGAAGCACTACAACCTGAAGGCGTCCCTCGAGTCCGTTGTGGAAGGGATGGCCTCCCATCAGAAGGTGGAAGTCGTCCAGGAAGTCCAGGACGACGAGATGGACATCCGGGACCTGAAAAAGCAGAGCTCCATGGCGCCGATCATCCGGATGGTGAATATGATCATTTCGGAAGCGGTGGAACAGAGAGCCTCCGACATTCATCTGGATCCCACCTCCAAGGAACTCACGGTCAGGTATAGAATTGACGGATTTCTGAGGCGAACCTTTACCCTGCCGAAATGGGTTCAGGGCGCCGTGATCTCCCGAATGAAGATCATGGCGAGAATGGACATCGCAGAGAAGAGGCTGCCCCAGGATGGCAGGATCACGGTGGCCATCAACAAGAGCATGCTCGATCTTCGCGTATCGACACTCCCTACGAAATCGGGTGAAAAGGTCGTCATCCGGGTGCTGGATACAAAGAACAGGTGCGTCACGCTGGACCAACTGGGCATGGAGCAGGAAGAGCGAAAGGCCTTCCTTTCGTTGGTCGAGAAGCCCCAGGGAATCATGCTGGTCACCGGTCCCACCGGAAGCGGAAAGACGACCACCCTGTACGGGGCCTTGTCGAGAATCCAGAGTGAGGACAAGAACATCATCACCGTGGAAGACCCGATCGAGTACGAACTCGAAGGGATCGGCCAGGTCTCTGTGAACGAGAAGATCGGGCTGACCTTTGCCCACACACTCCGGTCCATCCTGCGGCAGGACCCGGACGTGGTGATGGTCGGGGAAATGAGGGACCTGGAAACAGCGACCATCGCCATGCAGGCTGCCCTGACCGGACATCTTGTCTTGAGCACCCTGCACACCAATAGCGCCGTTGCGACCATCACCCGGCTCAGGAACCTCGGTATCCCTTCGTATCTCATCGCCTCGACGATTACCGGAATCATCGCTCAGAGACTCGTCAGAGTCATCTGCCCGACCTGCAAGAAGGAGGAGAAGGGCTCTCGGGAAGACCTGGAGAAACTCGGACTGGAAGACTCCTTCACGAAAGGCCTGAAGGTCTACAGGGGTGTCGGGTGCCCGAGTTGCGGCGGGATCGGATACCGTGGGAGAACCGGAATCTACGAAATCCTCCTCCTCACCGAGAAGATGAAGGATCTCATCACGAACGAAGCCCCGGAGACGGCCCTGCGACAGACGGCCCTCTCCCAGGGGACCAGACCCCTGGTGCGGGCCGGAATGGACAAGGTCCTTCAGGGGGTCACCAGTATGGAAGAGCTTCTCCGAGTCATCTGCACGGACCAGAATTTTGGCACGGTTCTGCCCGGATCCGCCGAATCGGATCATCCTGACAGAGCCGAACTGCGCGAAGTGCGATCTGCAGTGTAGCCAGGGCGGTTTAAGGAACGCATCATGATGATGAACGGGAATGAAGGCGAAGGCGCCCCTCCCCTGGTTCTTGTTGTCGATGACGACCCGAATATCAGACTTCTCGTATGCCAGTGCCTGGAGCCTGACGGCTTTGTTGTCGGAGAAGCGGAGAACGGCGAACAGGCGCTGTCCATCTATTCGACTTTTCAACCCGATATCGTTCTTCTTGACGTTGTGATGCCGGGCCGGGACGGATTCACGGTATGCCGGGAAATCCGCGGTCAGCCCGGGAGCGAACGAATACCCGTGCTCATGATGACGAGCCTGGACGACGAGGAGTCGGTCAACCGCGCATATGAGGCGGGCGCAACCGATTTCATCACAAAGCCGATCAAATGGAGCCTCTTGAGCCACCGTCTCCGCTACATGTTGAGGGCCAGCCGGACAACCGTTTCCCTGGGAGAGAGCGAGGCGAGACATCGGGCCTTGTTGAATGCCATTCCCGACCTCCTGTTGCGCCTGGACGAGGAGGGTAGGATCTTTGACTACAAAGGGGCGAAAGGCTTCACGCTCTTACCAGGGGATGTATCGCCTGTAGGACAGACCTTGTCGGACGTGCTTCCCGATGGCCTGGCAGGGATGCTTCAGGATCGCATCCGGGCCGGACCCCGCAGCATGTGCGAACAGGCCCTTGAGTACGAGCACGTCACTGCGGGAGACACCAGTCACTACGAAGCCCATCTCGTTCGAAGCGGCGAGGAGGAGTTCATCTGTCTCGTCCGGGACATTTCGGAGCGGAAGAGGGCGGAAACGGAGAGGCGAAGGCTGGAGGGCCAGCTCCGACAATCCCAGAAGATGGAGGCGATCGGCACCCTGGCCGGGGGAATCGCCCACGATTTCAACAATATCCTTGCGGCCATCATCGGCTATGCCGAGTTGGCCCTGCTGGACGTTCAAGAGGAATCGGTCCAGCAAACGAACCTGCAGGAGATTCTACAGGGTGGAATGCGCGCCAGGGGGCTGGTCCAGCAGATCCTTGCCTTCAGCCGGCAGAGCGAGCCGGAAGACGCACCGGTTCAAGTCCATCTCCTTGTGAAGGAGGTTCTACAGCTTCTCCGCGCGTCTCTGCCCAGCACGATCGAAATTCGTCCGGACATCCGGGCGAACAACGGTATGGTCGCGGCAGACCCGACCGAGATCCATCAAGTTCTGATGAATCTCTGCACGAATGCACTGCATGCCATGAACGAGAAGGGAGGGGTGCTCGAGGTTGCCCTCACCGAGGAGATGCTGGAACCGGGGGAGAGGGCGCTTCACCCGGAACTGCTCCCGGGATCCTATCTGCGGTTGACCGTCCGGGATACGGGACACGGTATGGGCAAGAGGGTTCGGGAACGCATCTTCGATCCCTTTTTCACGACCAAGGGACCCGGCAAGGGGACCGGCATGGGCCTGTCCGTTGTTCACGGGATCGTCAAACGCTGCAAGGGGGCTATCCGCGTCGATACGGAGCTCGGAAAAGGAACCACTTTCGAAATCCTCCTGCCAACAGTGGACAGACAAGTCAAACAGGAGTGTGGGAGAGGGGAATCCCTACGAGAGGGCAGAGGACACGTTCTGTTTGTCGATGATGAACGGGCCATCGTCGATATGACGCGGAAGGTGTTGGAACGTATCGGCTATCAGGTCACTGCCGGTACGAGCAGCGAGGAGGCCCTTGAGGCGTTTCGGGCAGATCCGTACGGGTACGACATAGTCATCACAGACTTGACCATGCCATCCCTGACCGGCATGGAACTCTCCCAGGAAGTTCATCGCCTTCGACCGGATGTGCCGATTCTTCTATGCACCGGTTTCAGTGAAGCGATCGACCATGAAACCGTAAGAGAGGTGGGCATTCGCGAGATCCTGCTGAAACCGATTCCAACCCGGAATCTGGCCGATGCGGTTCATAGAGCGCTGAGCAGGACAGAGAAGACAACAGGCCCTATCGCATCCCGGATTGAAGTAGTAGACGATGATTCTCGCAATATCCGGAGGGGGAGGAGCCGCTAAAGGAGACTACTTCCATATTGCTGAAGCGCTTGGTGCACATCGTATCCTCACGAAACCCGTAAGTCGGCAGCAGCTCATGGAAGCCGTAGGCGATCTTGTCGATTCCCCCACGTAGTACGAGCTCGACTTTCTCCGATTTCGTTGAATGATCCGGGCAGCCTCATCCAGAGTGTGCGGGCCCGGCAGAACCTCCCCGACAGACTACCGCATCGAAAATAAGGTGGTACTCTTCATCCATTAGGTCGTGCGTCTTTCGAGACGCACGTATGGTTTGTTCTAACCTGTGGAACGAGGGGGAAAGTCATGCCTCTGAAAAAACTTACTGGAAAAGTGAGCAATTTCCAGCAGGCAACCGAGATTACCGGGACCCGGCACGGCCGTTGGAACAGCGTCGTGGACACACAACAGGTCATCAACTTCAGGGTGGACAACTCTCCAACGGTACTGAAGCTGAAAGAGGCGGTCGATCTGGCAGATGGAGAAGAAGTGACCGTGGTGGGTCAGGAGAAGAAGGGTGTGCTAAAGGGGATCGCGCTGCGGAACAACGAAACGGGCATCGTCTACTCGCTGCGCACGTGGCCCATCTTCCTGTTTGCAGCCATCTTCCTTGCATTGGGGGTGCCGCTGGTTTCGGTCGTCATCGGCTTGCCCATCATGGCGCTGGGAGCCTATCTGGCCTACAAAGGCTACATCAATCGAAAATCGGTAGGCATGCTGCAGCACTCGTAGGCCTTCGGTGATCGTGTCGGGCTAGCCTCCGCCAAAGAGCCTGCGCGGGTTGTCCTGCAGGATGGTCTGGACCTGCTCATCCGTTACGCCGCCCTGCTTGAGGGCCGGGATGATCTTCTTGAACAGATGGGTCGGATGCCAGTCCGCTATGAGGGGCAGGGCCTCCTTCGGGATGTTCATGGGTCGGCCTAGCCATTGGACGATCGTGTCGTGGGAGATCATGATCTTTTCCGCGTACCCGATTCCGATCAAGCCGATGAGCACTGCGTAGCGCTCGATATCCATGGGACACCCCGCCAGCACCTGGAGCCCCATGCGGTCGAAGGAGATGCTCACGCCGTGTTTGAGAGTCTCGAGGTGATAGCGTATATCCGTGTTGTCGCTCATGTGTCCGATCTGAATCCGCTCGGGATCCGCTCCGGCGGTGACGAGTAGCTCGGCCTGCTCGGGCCCCATGGTGCCTTCCTGGGTATGGGTGATGATCGGCACACCGGTGTCCTGCTGCACCCGGGCTGCCGCTTCGAACATCATTCGCTCGTAGTCGGTGATCTCGCCCTTGCCGGTGCCTACCTTGATCGCCCCTGCCTTGATCCCCGTGTCACGGATGCCCACGGTGATCTCTTTGTGGAAGAGCTCGCAGATTTCATCCTTTACGTCCCCGAGGCTGCTCCGGAACTTCCAGTACGCGGGCATGCCTTCCTCTTCGTAGTAGTAGCCGGTGGAGCAGATGATGTTTACCCCGCTCTTCTCGGAAACCTCCTTGAGGAATTCCGGCATACGCCCCCCGTCATTCGGCGTAGCATCTACAAAGGTCCGGAGTCCCAGGGCCTTCAACTCTTCCATCAGCTCCAGGGCCTGGACCAGGATGCCCTCCCGGTCAAAGGGCGCAATGGTCTGGTCTCCTTCCCATCCGGGAAAGCCGAAAACGATGTGCTCGTGAGGCAGGGTCACTCCCATTTCGCTCGGAGAGATGGGTCCGAGGACCGTGTTCACCTTGACGTCGCTCATTTCATTCACTCCTCTTTCTTGTGTCGCCCCGGTCTCATTTACGGCACCTTGGGCCTAGTCCTGGGGCGACACCCCCACGGGCTTGCCGTCGATGATCTGGTCCAGGTATTCGGACATGCCGTAACCCACCCTGCCGTCGCAGCGGTATTCGGTCATACCTTCGGTGATCCGGGTCTCCAGTTCCTCACCCTCCGGTGTCTTCCTCCGGTTTCGGAGGGGGATCAGATTGAGGACTTTCCCTTCGACTTCGTATTCCCTTTCCGCGGTTTTTGCCCACGCCTTGAGGCTTGTCTGGAAGTAGTTTTCGTCCCACTGGGTCTCGATCCTGGCCTCCTCGATCATCACATACTCGCCGTCGCGCAGGACCATGCCGCCGATGATCTGGCTGTCGTCCTTCTTCGTGATGATGACAATCATCATGCCGAAGTCCTTGCCCAGACTCATGGGAAGCCAGCGGTACCATTTGATGTTCTGCCAGTATCTTGGGCCCCAGGAATGGTCCCGCAGCCCGTATCCGTCTATCGAGAACTCCTCGTCTGCCACGCGGATCGTGCCGCGGCCTGCCACGTGCTGTTCGTAGTGGGCCCGGGCAAAAGCCTCTTCCGCCTTTTCCTTGAAGGGCGTGCCGTCCTCGTTGACCCTTTCGCCTCCGGACACCGGAGCGACCCCCTCGTAGTCCAGATCCACCTTGCAGTCTACCAGGGGATTCTCGGAAAAGGCCTTTCTTGGTTTTGCCATTTCGTGGGGATTCTCGAGAAGGAGCATCTTCCCGTCATAGGTGAGCCTGAGTCTCTTCAATGGCTCCACGATCTCGAACTTGAGCCCACCCGCGTCCAGGGCATCGTTGTTCGATATCTCGGGGCGGCCGAAAATGAATCCGACCCGTCCGTCCGGCAGGTAGAGACAGCAGGTCATCTCCGCGTACCCCTCGTTCGGCCGGTTCCCGACCCGAAACCACCCGCCTAGCAGGCTGGATGGGTCGAAGATGTTGATGTACATGCTTTCGTTGAAGTTCTTCTCCTCCTCGATCGGATGGGTGTACTCGTCTTCCGGCGCCAGACGGAATTTCACTTCTTTGGTCGGTATCATTCCATCTCCCCCCTATTCCTTCGAGTTCCTGATCTCCTCGAGTGTCTTCTTGTAGTGGTCGCCGTCCCCTCGCCACAGGCAGCACGAGTCCTTCACGTACTCGAGCATCGCCTCCCGGGCCTCGGGCTGAGGAGGCTTCTTGCCCCGGTTGGCTGCCATCCCCTGTACGGCTACCGAGCCCATGGTCAGCATCAAGCTGGTCAGGTGATTGCAGCCCTCCGTGCTGATGAGCTTGTCTTTCACGGCCTTGGTGAAGCCGTAGACGATCGGCATGCCGATCAGTCCTTTCACCGAATCCATCGCGTGCCTGCAGCCCTCCGCCGGAACGATCGGCATCTCCGCTTCGGCATCCAGTATCTTGGTGGGCATCCCTCCCAGCAGCAGCCGGACAACCATGCCGTGTACCTTGCCGGCCTTGCGCCGTTGATTCGCGATCGTGTAGATCGACTGCATTCGCTCGTCCTCGAGTGTACCTTCGACGACCACACGCTCTTCGTCCACGGAATAGGTTTCGATCCGTATCGATCTCTCGTGTACCTTCTCGCCTTTGAGCTTTTCCAATGATGTCATCGAGCTTCTCCTTCAATACTCGTCCTTGAAGCGGGGAGGGCGTTTCTCCATCATGGCCTGCACGCCCTCGCGCATGTCGTCCGTCAGATGGCACATCCCCTGGTAGGCTGCCTCCCGGTTGAGGGTTGCCTCCAGATCCGAGGCGATGGCCGCGTCGATCGATTCCTTGAGCATGCGGATGGTCAGGGTGGGCATTGCGGCAAGCCGTTCGGCCAGGCCCATGGCCCGATCCATCAGCTCCTCGGGCGGCACGACGTGATTGACCAGACCGATCCGCAGGGCCTCGTCGGCACCGATGATGTCCCCGGTCATGAGCAGTTCACAGGTCTTGGCCCTCCCGACGAGTCGGGGCAGGAAGTACTCTGCGCCCATCCCGGGGTGCAGGCCGATTCGGGCGAATGTGAAACCGATCCGGCTTTCGGTCGAAGCGATCCTCATATCGCACGCCAGGGCAACGCAGGCGCCGGCACCCATGGCCGGGCCGTTGATCGCTGCGATGGTAGGGATCCTCAGCTCCATGATGCTCAGGAAAGACCTGTAGAATCCATAGATCGTCCCCTTGTACACGGCCGGGTCCTGCCCGAGCATTTCCTTCATCAGATTGAGGTTTCCTCCCGCGCTGAAAGCCCTGCCGGCGCCCGTCAGCACCAGGGCCTTTGCCTCGGAGGTGCTCTTGAGGCCCTGGATCACCTCTTTGAACTCCGCCGCCATTCCCTCGTTCATGGCGTTCAGGTTTTCCGGCTGATTCAGGGTCAGCAGGCCGATCCGATTCTTGATCTCGAGTGCTACCGTGCCAGGTGCCACAGGTACACCTCCTTTTCATTCCGCTTCAGGGCCGGCAATCCGGGGACACTTCCTAGACAGGCGGGTCGAGAAAGCCATGAGGATCATATGGGAAATCGTAGGCCATGCGCAACATGCCGCCGATTTCACCCATGGTTGCACCGGCCCTCCACGCGTTCAGGATCGGGTTCATCAGGTCCGTGCCCTCGGTCCCGGCCTCCTCCCTGATTTGGCGCAGCACCGTCTTGATCTCGCCCGCGTCGCGGGAATCCTTGTACGCCTTGATCTTGTCGACCCTATCGCGAAAGGGCTCTATCTTCGCCTCGGCCACGTCTTTTAGGAGGGTGTCCTCTTCCACCGGGATTTCGAGGCAGTTCAAGCCGACCTTCTTCAGCTCGCCCTCTGCGATCTGCTTCGAATACCGGGTCATGGCGGATTGGAAGAACTCCCGGAACCAGCCCTTGTCTGCGAGATCGGCCGGGTCTCCCCTGGCCTCGATGTCGAGAACCATGTCCCGGATGCGCTTCTCCATTTCGTCGGTCAGGGACTCTACGTAATAAGAGCCGCCCAGCGGGTCGGCCACGTTCGCAATGCCCGTCTCGTGGTGCAGGACTTGCTGAGTACGCAGACCCACCAGATGGGACTCCGGGCTCGGGGTCCGGTAAGCCTCGTCAAAGGCAGAGATCTCGATGGCGTGCACCCCTGCGAGGACCAGGGCCATGGCCTGGACCGTCCCTCGGACGATGTTGTTGAAGGGTTGCTGGGCCGTGAGGGCGAGGCCGGAGGTGTGGCACGTGATGACCACCGCCCAGGAGCGCGGGTCCTTTGCGCCGAATTCCTCCTTCATCATCCTGGCGAAAAGTCGTCGGGAAGCGCGAATCTTGGCGATCTCCTCGAAGAAGTCCATGCTGCAGTTGACCAGGATCGCGATCCTGGGTGCGAAGCTGTCCACGTCGAGCCCACGATCCATGAGCTTCCGCACGATGTGTCGGATTTCCACCAGGCCCAGGGCCATCTCCTCTACTGCATTCAAGCCGGCCTCGCTGAAGAAGTAGGTGTCCTCCAGGAAGCCGTGGAACTTTGGCATCTCGCGGGTGCAGAACTCGATGCAGTCCAGCGCGAGGCGAAGCCGAAGAGGCATGGGCATGTGCTGGGCATATCCACAGTCTTCCGCGTAAAAGGGCCACTGGAGAACCGAGCCGCGGAGCTTCTCGGTGGGGAAGCCCTTCTCCTGAGCCACTGAAAAGAGGCCCGCCACGGCTAAGGGTGGCGGCAGTGAGGAGGAAACGGTGATCGATTCGAAGGGCAGATCTTCGTATAGGTCCCTGTAATCCTGCAGACAGCAGAGGGATACCCCCTGGGTCCCCACGGAGTGTACGGCGAGGGGATGGTCCGGATCCAGCCAGGCCATGGTGGGGCTGTCTCCGATGACGTCGATCCCCATCTGGCCCTGGTCGATCAGGTACTTGAGTTGCCGGTTCGATTCGTGGGGATCCCCCTCGCCGGAGAGCTCGCGATGAATCCAGCCCCGACCCTTTCCGGCCCGCTGTCCCCGGGTGAAAGGATAGGATCCGGGCGCGTTGAGATGCTCTTCATAGTCGAGGTCTCCCACGTGGCCGGGGGTATAGACCGGCTCCAGTGGAACCCCCGATCTGGATTTCCTGTCGGTCATGCCTTGACGCTCCTTTCCTAAGAAAGATATTGGGGAAGGGCGAGTGGAGTGTCAATCTTCCGTCACGGATGATAGGCTCTGGCCGTGGTTCGAATGTCCCCCGAGACCGGGAGGAAACGGATATGTTCAGGAGATCCGCGCTGTGGACAGGGCTGTGTATTCTGCTGGGCCTTTCCCTCCAGAGTTCCTGCACCAAGAAGGACGAGGCAGAGGTCATTCACGAGTTGATCAAGAAGGCGGCAAAACTCGCCGAAGCGCACAACGTGGGCGGTCTCATGGAGCTCGCCACGGCGGATTTCACCGCGACGCCCGGGAACCGGGACAGGGCCG
Source organism: bacterium (assembly GCA_028277985.1). GTDB lineage: Bacteria > Desulfobacterota > DSWW01 > DSWW01 > DSWW01 > S015-6. Next base: position 44,899 of record JANQFG010000004.1, read on the forward strand.
AGGTGCGGAGCATCCTCTTCATGGCCTTCCGGCATTACCGCGAATTCAGGATTCTCTATCCTCAGCCCGGCGTCGATGTGGAAGAAGGTGCAGACGCTGCTTCTGCAACGATCTATTTCCTGATCGTCAGAAAGGAAGCCTCCTACCCGGACTTGAAAGACCTATACGGAGACCCGTCCGGCTGGCTCGAGGAGGTCGGGGAAAATGCGGATCTGTACCGGCTCGAACTCGAACTGGTCGAGATCGAGGGCGACTGGCTAACGAAGCAGGCCCATCTGGAGCCTTTCAAAGGCTACGGGTTCGGGGAATAGCCCTTAGGCCGCCTCAGAGGCAAACGAGACAGCGGCAGTCTCCCCCTTCTTCCGCGCAGGGAGGGCCATCAGGAGGGCAGGGCCCGAAGCCGCAGATCTCGTTCTCGCAGTCCAGGTTGGACGCGCACAACTCTCCAGTGCCCTTGCTTTCGCCGCAGGCTGCGAAGGCGAAGCAGGCAACAGCCAGAAGAAGCACAAGGATCAGCCTTTTCATGACGACGGGCTCCTCTAGAGATTGATCGAAACCTGGGTGTATCCTACCGAAAAAGATCTCACGATGGAAGCCGATTGTCCGGAACGGTCATCTTTGCCCTTCGGCGGATCGCCTGCTCATTCCGTGGTCTGTGTTACCTCTTCCCGGTTGTACTGCTCGGAGTACTTCCCGGTGACGTTCTCGTAAAAGGCTCGAATCTTCTCCATATCCGCCTCGATATCCCCGGTGGGCAGAATCGCGGGCCCGACCCCTCCCACCTTGCGCCGATAATCGAGGAATCCGAGCACGATCGGCACCTTGGCGCTCTCCGCTATGCGATAGAATCCCGTCTTCCAGTATCGGACCTTCTGGCGGGTCCCCTCGGGCGGAACCACCATGACCAGGTTGTCCGCCTTCCGGAACTGGTCTGCAGACTGCTCTACCACGTTGTGAGATTTTCTCCGATCGATGGGAATGCCCCCCAGCCACCGCATGATCGGGCCGTAGGGCCGGCGAAACAGGGTGTGCTTCCCCATCCAGAACAGCCGGGTCCGAAAGGCGAAGGCGAGCGACAACATGATGGGCAGATCCCAGTTGGAGGTATGCGGGGCGGCGATCAGAACGAACTTCGGTTCATCCGGGAGCTCCCCTTCCATCCTCCATCGAAACAGCCACATGAGTGTCAATGACAGCCAGCGAAGCAGGGCGTTCACAATGGGTGTGTCGAACATGGTGTATTGCACTGGACGTACCTCGCGACGCGGGACGAATCCCGCCCTGTGTGCGATTCTCCGGATGTGAGCAATCGTCGTTGTTCTGGAGGGTCTGTTCCTACGAAGGCGGATGATCCTCTGTACGGTGCTCGGACCGCTCCCCTCAGTTCGAATCCAGCCCGGTCTGGATGACCTCTCTTACGGCTGTCATCAACTCTCCAAGCCTTTCCGCACCGTACCCGGACACATCGATCGGTTCGTGTATCACCATGCTCGCGTGCCCCGGAAAAAGATCCTTGGTGTTTGGAGGGAGGATCTTGTTCGTGTTGCGAATCGTGATCGGAAGGATCGGCAAGCCGAGGTCCTGGGCCATGACAAAGGCGCCCTTCTTGAACTCCCTCATCGTGCCCGTGGTGCTCCTTGTGCCTTCCGGGAAGAAGAGAACACTTGTCCCGTTTACGATCTTCTTCTTTGCCTCCTCGAGAGACGCGATGGCGGCGGCGCTGTTGGAACGATCGATGTAGATATGACCCATCTTCTCGCAGGCAGCCCCCAGAGCAGGCAGGTTTCGGAGCTCCTTCTTCATCACCCATTTGAAATCGATTCCCAACCAGCCGTAGAGCACGAATATATCATATTGGCTCAGATGATTCGATACGATGACGTAAGATTGGGTCTTGTCGATGTTTCGCCTGCCGCGAACCGACACGAACATGGGGGTCAGGAAGCTGTTCAGCCGTGCCCACCCGACGGCGCACGTCTTGCTCGCCAGCCAGGGGCTGATGGTAGACGCGATTACGATCGCTATGGCGCCCAGGACGAGGGTGGAGCCCACCAGGATGGGGACGAAAATGAGCCATTTGTAGGGTTGATACAGGATATGAAGTATTCTTCTCATGATTTGCGCTCTGTATCGATTCCCAGCCGTTCTTTGCCGCACCGCGGCATTTCCAGAAACCTTTATACCAGATTCCTCACACGGATGGAAACGGGACCCGCGGCGAAAACCCCCTAACCCGCGGCTAGCATCTCCAGAAGCCGGCCCCGTGCCAGCCAGACGCCGAGCCCCATGGAGAGCGCAAAGAAGGGTGAGGCGACCAGGACCACGATCACGATATTCCGACTGCCCCACCACAGCTCTTCTTCCTTCTTTCCCGCCTTGAGAGCCGCCGAGCGGCGCAGCACGACATAGATCCCGGCGAAGCAGGCCAGCACCGGCACGAGGCCGCTTCCGATCTTGAGGATGTGAAGAAGATCCAGTCCCTGGTTCAGAAAAATGAGAACGATCCCCGAGCCGAGCAACAGCAAAACCAGGGGCAGCTCGAGCAGGAGATCGATCCAATAGTGGAAGTGAATGGTTGAATTGTATGCTCGTCCGTTCTTGTTGACGTAGGGATAGACCTCGATGAGCACCTCGGTCATCACCACGCCGAGCCAGGCGGCAACGGAACAAAGATGGATCAAGGCAACATAATTGACCAGTGGGATTTCTTGCATACACGTCTCCTTC
>JANQFG010000007.1 GCA_028277985.1 bacterium
CGATGCCGTTCTGGTGCAGGGTGTCGATCAGGAACATCAGCTCCTGGGGCGTTCCGTACCGGCTCGTTGCTGCGAAATAGCCGGTGATCTGGTATCCCCAGGACCCGTAAAAGGGATGCTCCATGATCGGCATCAGCTCCACATGGGTGAATCCCATCTCGCGAACGTACTCGGCGAGCTGGGTGGCTGCATCCCGGTAGCTCAGGGGGTCTCTTCCCCCTTCGAGCCCTCTTCGCCAGGACCCGAGGTGCACCTCGTAGATCGATACCGGGGCGTCCAGGCCGATGCGCCCCTTGCGCTGCGCCAGCCACTCCCCGTCCGCCCACTCGTAATCCAGATTCCAAACCCTGGAAGCTGTCCTAGGGGGTACCTCGGAGAAGAAGGCAAAAGGGTCCGCCTTGTCTACGACGTAGCCGTTGTGATGAGAGACCACGTGGAACTTGTAGCAGGTCCCGTGCTCTACGCCCGGAACGAATCCCTCCCAGATGCCGGACTCGTCCTCTCTGACCTTCAAGGGGTGAGCGCCTGAATTCCACTCGTTGAAATCGCCGGTGACCGACACGCGCTTCGCATTCGGTGCCCAGACCGAGAAGAACGTGCCCGTTGCCCCGTCCACCGTCATGGGCCGGGCCCCGAGCTTGTCGTAGAGCCGGAAATGGTTCCCCTGCTTGAACAGGTAGACATCGTGATCGGTGATCGGGCTCACGCCGTGGACGACTCTTCCGGCACTGTGCATTTCATACCTCATCCGGACCGCACCGGTGTTTGTGTTTCCGCACTCCACCGGGGGCGACTGGAGTATAGATAGAAAGATTCCCCCCGGTCAATTTGTTTTCGAGATGTCGGAAGGCTAGTCAAAGGCTTCGAGAAGCCCGGTGAAGGCAGCCGGGTCGAGCGGCTGCTTGACCAGGCTTTTTGTCGCGATGACGGGTTCCTGTTCTTCCCGTGTGGGTCTCGCCGACCTGTAGAGGACCCCGATGGGAATCCGCTCTCCCCATTCCTGCGCCTTTTCAAAGGCACTCATCCGGTTGGAGGCGTCGTATCCGTCTTCTTCGCCGATCCGGTAGACCCGGCTGTTGTACCATTGAAACGTATTGACGCGATTGAAGGAGACACAGGGCTGGAGGATGTCGATATAGGAGAACCCCCTGTTCTGAATGCCCAGGCGGATGAGCTCCTCCAGATGAGGGGCATCCCCGGTGAAGCCGCGGGCCACGAAGCTGCAATCCGAGGCGATGGCCAGCAGCAGCGGGTTCTCCGGTGGGTTCGGCGATCCCCAGGGTGTGGTCTTCGTGACGAAGCCCTTCTCACTCGTCGGGGAAGTCTGGCCTTTGGTGAGGCCGTAGATCTGGTTGTCGTGTACGAGGTAGGTGATGTCAACGTTTCTCCTCATGGCGTGGATGAAATGGTTGCCCCCCTCCGCGTACCCGTCACCGTCTCCCCCCTCTGCGATCACGGTCAGCTCGTGATTGGCCAGCTTCAGCCCGGTCGCGGTGGGCAGGGTCCTTCCGTGAAGCCCGTTGAAGGCATTGCACATGAGATAGTGGGGCGCCTTGGAGGCCTGCCCGATCCCGGAAACGATCGCGATCTCGTGAGGCCTCTTGCCCAGGCCCACCAGGGCCTCTTTCAGGGCATTCAGCAGGGAGAAGTTCCCGCATCCCGGACACCATGCGATCGGGTCCTTGCTTTCGTAGTCTTTCAGGGAAACCATCTCTAAGCTCCTTTACAGCAGTTCTTTGGCCCGGCCTGCGATCTCTTCGGCGGAAAACGGACGGCCGTCGTACTTGAGGATCCGGTTCGAGACCTGGCAGCCGGTTTCCAGGTGGAAGAGATCCGCGAACTGGCCGGTGTAGTTGCTTTCCACTCCAATGACCCGGGTCTTCTCACCGATCCGGGCGGCGAGGCCCTCCCTGTCGAGGGGATACACGTCACAGTAGTGAAGCATCCGCGCTTCTACGCCTTCGGCACGCAGCAGATCTACAGCCTCCCGCATCGGCCCCCACGACGAGCCCCAGCCCAGAAGGACGACATCCCCGTCATCCGAAGGGGCGATCTCCGGTGGCGCGGACTCCCGGCGCATTCCCTCGAGTTTCTCCATCCTCTTGTTCATCATGGCCGTTCTCACCTCGGCACTCTCGGTGATGTGCCCCTCCTCGGTGTGCTCGTCGCTGCATGCGTAGAGAACCGCCTCGGATTGCCCGGGCAGGATCCTCGGAGAGACGCCGGAGGGATCGCTCGCGTATCGTTTGAACACCGGATCAGGGCCGGCCTCGACCTTTTGGAGGATCTTTCCCCTGTCGATCCGGATGCCGGCCGGGTCGAGCCCATCCACCGTGAAGTAGGAATCCAGCAGGTACTGGTCCGCCAGGACAACCACGGGCGTCTGGTAGCGGTCTGCCAAGTTGAAGGCCCTGCCCATGGCGTAGAAGGCCTGCTCTGCGTTTCCAGGGGCCAGGACGGCCCTAGGGAAATCCCCGTGGGCCGCATGCACGACGAAGGTCAGATCTCCCTGCTCGGTTCGTGTCGGCAGACCTGTTGCCGGGCCCGGCCTCTGGCCGATGGCCACCACCAACGGGGTTTCTGTCATTCCGGCCAGGCTGAAGGCCTCCACCATCAGGCAGAACCCGCCGCCCGAGGTGGAGGTCATGGCCCGAACCCCGGCAAAGGAGGCGCCGATGACCATGTTGAGCGCGGCGATCTCGTCCTCGGCCGGCTCGACGATGATGTTGTATTCGCGCGCCTGGGACGCCACATACTCCATGATCGCAGTGGAGGGGGACATGGGGTAGCCGGCGTAGAATTTCAAACCCGCCGAGATCGAACCGATGGCCATCGCCTCACTGCCGCTGAGAAGAAGCTTTCCTCTCTTCTGACTCCCCAGAGAAATATCGTGCGAAGCGGGCGGGCCGGAGTGTTCCAGGACGTACCGGTACCCGGCCGTGGCACAGGCCTGGTTCTTCTCCACGGTCTCGGCGCCCTTTTGTCGAAACTGCTCTTCCAGATAGTCGAGCAGGGGTTCCAGCTCGGCGCCGATCGAGGCCAGGGCAGCACCCGTGGCCACGGTGTTTGCCATGATTTTGCCGCCTCCGGCCTCGTTCGCGAGGCTCTCCAAGGGGACGGAGAGGTGGTTCGGGTTCTCGGTCCGCCGGTCGGTTTGCTCGCCGTCAAAGATCAGGACGCCGTCGTCGGCAAGTTCCCCAAGGTCCGCGTCGATCTGTTGTGCGTCCAGGGCGATCAACAGGTCCGCTCTTTGCTTGATCGAAAGAACGGGTCGGTCCTGGATACGGATTTGTGCGTAGTTGTGGCCTCCCCGAATTCTCGACTCCACGTCCTGATGGATCAGGACATCGTAGCCGTGGCGGGTGAAGATCTTCCCCAGGGCAAAGCTGACCGCCTGCACCCCCTGGCCCGCCTGCCCGCTGATTCGGATGCTCAAGTCTCTAGGCATGTGATTCTGGATCCCTCGCTCAGGAAAATGGTTGTGTTCCTTTTACAAATAGATGCATTTTGTTTAGATGCGGGCCGTTTTCTATTGACTGCAAGGAAGGAGGGTGATACCCTGATCATACCTTGTCAAACAGCATTTATATATTCTAACAAGGTAATGCAGGACTAAATCCACGACACACTTCCCCGTTTCGCAAGCTGGGGCTTGAGGCGGCATGACAACGGAAATGTGGACATCGGTGATCGTCTTCCTCGTCGGCTCCGTTTTCGGCCTGGTCGTCTTCATGCAGATCGTCTATCCTCTGTTCTCCCTCGTCCCTAAGGTCCGGAAAATCCTGCGCGAAGAGGAACGTGAAAAGTCCATCCTTCTTTCGTTGCTTCTTTTCACCCCGGTGGTGTGGACCACGGTGCTCCTCTTCTCCATTCTCCTCGTGATCAGGTATTTCCCCGGGTACTGGAAGCCCTACATGCTCGGCCTCGCCATGGTGCTGGTCTTCGTCTTCTTCTTCGTGCAACGGAGAAACGAGGAGGTGGAGGACGAGATGATCACCAAGGTCAAGGATCGCATGAAGCTGACCGGTTCTGACTCCTCCTCCAAACCTCCCTGGGAAACCGAGATCTAACCCATCGTTCCACAACATATCTGACGGCTAATTCCTTTTCGTTGCATTTTTTCCTTGACACCGCCTGTTGTCCTGGTATGCTGGTAATACCACCAGCCACAACAAGGGAGAGATGTGTGGAAGACATTCTCAAGCCGATCCGAAAGGAAAGCCTCAAGGACGTTTTCGTGGAGCGATTCGAGGAGCTGATTCTGTCCGGCAAGCTCTCCATCGGCGAAAAGCTCCCCTCCGAGAGGGAGCTCGCACTGCGGCTCGGGGTCAGCAGGCCGGTGGTGCATGACGGGCTGATGGATCTGGTCTCCAAGGGCCTCGTTTCCATGAAGCCCAGGGTGGGAACCGTCGTGAACGATTACCGGAAGGAGGGCTCCCTCGCGCTCCTGAACTCACTGGTGAACTACCACAACGGCAAGCTCGACCCGAAGCTCTTCGAAAGCATGGTGGAGATGAGGATGCTCGTGGAGGTGGAAACGGCCAGACTCGCCGCTCTTCGGCGAACAGAGGAACACCTCGAGGCCTTGCACACACTCCTCGCGGAGGAAGATTCACTCGAACCCGGAGAACCGGAGCGCATCGCAGAGGTCGATTTCGGATTTCACCACCTGATCGCCATGGCCACCGGCAATTTTATCTATCCGCTTCTCCTGAACTCCTTCAGGCAGATCTACACGAATTTCACGAAAAGGTTCTTTTCGGACCCCGACGTGGTCTCCGTGGTATTTGGGTTTCACCGCGAGTTGGCGGCGGCCATCCGGGAGAATGACGAGAAGGCTGCTGCCCGGATCATGACGAGATTGCTGATCCACGGCAGAGAGGGCTTGAAGGCCATGATGGCCGAACAGGAAAGGGGGCAGACATGAGTGTGTCCACTGCAGAGCAGGTACCTTACTCGATCAAGACGCCGGGGAGGCTTTCCCCCAGGATTCAATGGCTGAGGGATTACTACTTCCAGGGCCTCGATCGGGAGTGGAACAACGAATTCACCGCATGGACCACGGGCACGCCCTGGGACGTCCAGTACGACGAGGCTGTCTACTACATCGTCCCCGAGACGTTTGCCTTCCTCCAGACCTTCCGATCCTCCTTCCATCAGGTGGCGCGGCCGGTCCGGCTGCACGAGGATTTCTGGAAGTGGAGCCTTCTGGAGCGGAAGGCCTGGTTCACCAAAGAGGTCATGGTGAACTACCTGCCCCAGGAGATCCTGCCCGGCGATCTGATCGCCGGAGGGCGGTTCAATATCCAGACGTCCATGTGTTTGACCAAGAAGGAATCCAGGGATCGGGATCGCCTGATCTACGGAAAGAAGGGCGTTCGGGCCAGGATGAAGTGGTTTCACGACCACGGTTACGGCAATGCGGGCGCCACGAGCGGCCACCTCATCCCGGCGCACGAGTGGGCCCTTCAGATCGGGTGGAAAGGCATCCATGAAGATCTTGTCTCCCGGTACGATCGGTTGAGCGCTCGGGAGAAGGAGGGCGAGAAGGGGGCCCAGCTCAGGGCCATGCTGACGGCCGCAAAGATGCCGGCCGAGGTGGCAGCAGGCTACGCAGGCAAATGCAGAGATCTGGCCGCAGGGGAGACGGACCCGGACCGGAAGGGGGAGCTCGAGCAGATGGCCTCCAACCTCGACCGGGTTCCCTGGGAGCCGCCCGAAACCTTCTGGGAGGCTGTGCAGGCCCTCTGGCTCACCCACATGCTCATCATGAGCGATGAGAACTACCCCGGGCCCGGAACCTCCTTCGGGAGGATCGACCAGTTCCTCCTGCCCTACTGGGAGCGCTCCCTCGAGCAGGGTATGGACAGGGAGTTCGGCAAGGAGATTCTGAAGTGCTTCTGGATACACTCCAACACCGCCTACGATGCCATGATCCGTGTGGGGGGCAACCAGGGGATTACAGCGGGCTTCGGCCAGCTGCTCACCCTGTCGGGTATGGGCCCGGGCGGCAAGGATATGACCAATGACCTGACCTTTGCGATTCTCGAGGTCATCGACGAGATGAGCCCCATCCTGGAGCCGAAGCCGAATGTAAGACTGCACAAGAACTCGAGCGAGGATCTCCTGGACAGGGTCATCGACATGCTCTCCTCGAGCCAGGGCGCACCCTTCCTGTTGAATTTCGATGAGCGCTCCATGGCCGGGATGATGCTTCAGGCGAAGAAGGCGGGCTGCACGGATCTGATCCATGAGGAGAACGTCCACGAGTACGCGCCCGTGGGCTGCCTGGAGAACACCATGGTGGGAAACGACCGGTCCGGGACCGTGGACAACAACCTGAACCTTCTCAAGGCCGTGGAGCTTGCCCTGACCGGTGGAAAGGACCTGCTTGCCTTTGAAGACCCGATCACGGGAAAGAAGGAAAAGGTTGCGCAGGACGGGCCGGACACCGGGGATGCGGCGAAGTTCGGTACCTGGGATGAGTTCTGGAAGGCCTACGCGACGCAGACAGAGTACATCGTGAAGAGGTGCGTGGATCTTTACGAGTTGTCCGAGTCGATTCGTGCCCTTTTCGCCCCCACGCCCTACCTGTCCTGTCTGGTAAAGGGATGCGCTGAACAGGGGCTGGATGTCACCCGGGGCGGGGCCCAGATTTCGCTGACCACCCTGGAAGCTGTGACGTTTGCGACGACGGTGGACTCGCTTCTGGCCGTCAAGTATCTGGTGTTCGAACAGAAGGCGTGCTCCATGGAAGAGCTGGCCGCAGCCCTCAGGGCGAACTGGGAGGGGTACGAGTCGCTGCAGGCCAAGGCAAAGTTCAGGGCCCCCAAGTATGGAAGGGACGACGACGAGGCGGACTCGATGGCCCGTGCCGTTATGGACCTTTGGTGCGACGAGACCTGGAAACACAAGACCAAATCGACCCGCCGGCAGTTCCGGCCCGGCATGCTGAGCTGGAACTACTGGGTGGGCGATGGCTTTGTCCTGCCGGCCAGCCCGGACGGAAGACCCAAAGGGCAGTTCCTGTCCAACGCCATCTGCCCTTCGAACGGGGCGGATGTCAAGGGCCCGACCGCCAACGTGAACTCGGTTGGCAAGGCCCTCGGCGGAAAAGTCTATGACGGCCGGGGTGACTGGGGCGACTACCTCAATCTCCTGCCGAACGGGGCCAGCCACACGATGACGTTCAACCCGTCCATCCTCAAGGATCCGGAGCATCGGAAGAAGTTCAAGGCATTTCTCCGTGGCTACGTGGAGAATGGCGGTACGGCCCTGCAGGTCAACCTCCTGGACCCGGATCTGTTGCGAACCGCACAGAAACGGCCGAAGGAATACCGGCATCTGCTCGTCCGTGTGACGGGATACAATGCATATTTCTCGAGCATCGGGAAAGAGTTGCAGGATGAGGTGATCGCAAGGATCAGCCACGAGAAGATGTGAGAAGAGCAGGGGGCAGGGATCGGGGGTCAGGGGTCAGGCCCGGCCCTTCCTCCCTGATGGGTTGTGAAATATACAAGGGGGTGTGTCGTGAACAAGACTGCAAGGTTCGATCCGGCGGAAACGGGAGCTTTCGAGGTGGAAGCCAAAGTAGGTCTGCTTGCCACGGTGAATCCTGAAGGGCTTCCCCACATCTCGCTCATCTCGTCCATGCAGGCAAAGGATCCGACCCGGCTGATCTGGGGCCAGTTCTCCGAGGGCCAGAGCAAACTGCACGTCCGGCAGAACCCTCTCGTCGGATTCCTGATCATGACCCTGGACCGGAACCTGTGGCGCGGCAAGGCCCTCTGGACCCACGGCGAGACCCAGGGCGAAGACTACGAGATGTACAACCAGAAACCCATGTTCCGGTACAACGCCTATTTCGGTATCCATACGGTCCACTTCATGGACCTTGTCGAGACGTACGGAAAGGAAGGCCTTCCCTTTGCCCGTATCGTGATGGCCACTCTTGCCACCAAGGCCGCAAAGGATGGAGCCAGGTCCCCGGAGACCGAACGCATCCTCAAGCCTTGGGCCGAGGGCCTGTTCAACAGGATGGACACGCTGAAGTTTCTCGGCTACATCGACGACGAAGGCTTCCCTACGATCGTTCCGGTGATCCAGTGCCAGGCTGCCGGTTCGAGAAGACTCGCCTTCTCGCCGATCGCGTACGGGGACGAGCTGGCTGCCATCAGGAAGGGGATGCAGGTCGCGGTTTTCGGCCTTTCTCTGCAGATGGAGGACGTACTGGTGAGGGGAACCTTCCTTGGCTACGACCGTGTTCGGCTCCAGCGGCTCGGTGTGATCGAGCTGGAGTGGGTCTACAACTCCATGCCCCCGACTCCCGGGCAGATCTATCCTCCCTTGGAGCTGAAGCCCGTGGTGAACTTCTAGCAGGGAACCCGAAACAACCGACTCGTGCCCTTCCTTTCATAGTCCTTCCAATGCTGCCGTGACCCCCGTTACGGATCGCCGGGGACGGTCCGTGCATCTCCCCTATATAAGGTTGAAATCAGGGTTGAATTCTCCCGCCGACAGATGCGAGAGGCCAGAGTGCATGGAAAAGGTGACGAGCTGCCCAAAGGGAAGAGTCTCCCTGCATATGCTCGCTTTCGCCGCATTGCTCTTGTCCTTCCTCTTCCTGGGGGCCTCGTGCAAGGGAAAGTCGCAACAGGCGACCGCCATGAAACCGGCTGCCACGGATTCCCTCCCGGAGAACCAGGCGCCCGGCCATGACAGGCCCCGCAACAATCGCCTGATCCACGAAAAGAGCCCCTACCTGCTCCAGCATGCCGACAACCCGGTGGACTGGTATCCATGGGGGAAAGAGGCGTTTGAAAAGGCGCGGAGGGAGGACAAGCCGATCCTGCTTTCGATCGGCTACTCCACCTGCCACTGGTGCCACGTCATGGCGCACGAGTCTTTTGAAGACCCTGTGGTCGGGCTAAGGATGAACGAGGTCTTTGTTTCGATCAAGGTGGATCGGGAAGAGAGGCCCGACATCGACAACATCTACATGACCGTCTGCCAGATGATGACCGGGCACGGCGGATGGCCGCTCACGGTCATCCTCACGCCGGACAAGAAGCCCTTTTTCGCGGGCACCTACTTCCCCCGGGAGGCACGGTTCGGGAGGCCCGGGATTCTCGAGTTGATCGACCGGATCGAGGAGGCGTGGAAGACCCGCAGAGAAGACACGCTCAAGTCCGCAGAGGAGGTTACTGCCGCCCTGCTGCGGGTGTCGCGAAACACGCCCGGCGATGATCTGGGAGAGAAGACGCTGGAAAAGGCCTATCAGGGGCTTTCGGACAACTTCGATGAGAAGTATGGGGGGTTCGGTACAGCGCCCAAGTTCCCCGAGCCTTCCAAGCTGCTCTTCCTGCTGCGCTACTGGAAGCGTAGCGGCAAGGAGGAAGCGCTCCGCATTGCCGAGGAGACTCTTCAGGCCCTGCGGCGCGGAGGCATCTACGATCACGTTGGTTTCGGCTTTCATCGCTACGCCACGGACACGCGATGGACTGTGCCGCACTTCGAGAAGATGCTCTACGATCAGGCCATGATCGCCATGGCGTATGTCGAGGCCTACCAGGCCACGGGCAAGCAGGAATACGAACGCACCGTGCGGGAAATCTTCGCCTACGTTCTCCGAGATATGCGTTCTCCCGAAGGAGGCTTCTATGCCGCCGAAGATGCGGACAGCGAGGGCGAGGAGGGCAAATTCTACCTTTGGAGCTGGGATGAGGTCGGCCGGGTCCTTGGCGAAGGGAAAGCGGGCCTCATCCGCCCGGTCTTCTCGATGGAGAAGTCCGGGAATTTCGTCGAGCCGACCCACGCCGGTGAAGGCCACTCAGGATCCTTTGGGAAAAACATACTCCATCTGGAGGAGCCGCTGGAGGACATCGCAAAGGAACGGGGCATTTCCGAGAAGGAGCTTCGTACCCGTATCGGCCGGGCGAGAGAGAAGCTCTTCGAAGCAAGGAAAGAGCGGATTCATCCGCACAAGGACGACAAAATCCTCGCCAACTGGAACGGGCTCATGATCGCTTCGCTGGCCAGGGCAGCCCGTGCCCTGGATGAGCCCGCGTTTGCAGAGGCCGCAAAAGGGGCGGCGGATTTCATCCTCGAGAAGATGCGTGACGACAGGGGAAGGCTCCTTCATCGCTACCGCGAAGGGGAGGCCGCCATTTCCGGCATGCTGACCGACTATGCCTTCCTCGGTTGGGGCATGATCGAGCTCTACGAGGCGACCTTCGAGGTCAAGTACCTACGCTCGGCTCTTTCCCTGACAAAGCACATGCAGGAGCACTTCTGGGACGATGAAACGGGTGGCTTCTTCCTTGCCCCCGACGACGGAGAGAAGCTGATCGTGAGGCGAAAGAAGATCTACGACGGTGCTCTGCCGAGCGGAAACGCTGTGGCGGCCCTGAACCTGCTTCGGCTTGGTCGGTTGACCGGCGCAACCGAGTTGGAGAAGCAAGCGAACCGGACCGTGCGCGCATTCTCCGGGTCGGTTCAGGAATACCCGGCCGCGTTCTCGCACATGATGATCGCCCTGAGCTTTGGGTTGGGGCCAAACCACGAGGTGATTGTCGTCGGGCACTCCAATGGGAAGGACACAGAGGCGATGGTCGAGGCACTGGGGAAGACCTACGCCCCGAACAAGGTCGTGCTGCTGAAGCCGACCGAGAAAGATTCGCCCGAGATCCTGGAACTGGCTCCCTATGCAGAGCACCCCTACAGCTTCGATGGAAAGGCCACTGCCTACGTCTGCACCAACCACCTGTGCAAACGGCCTACAACCGACATCGGCGAGATGCTCGAGTTGCTGCACGCAGCACCTGACACCTGAGCCCTGGTTCAATGTGCCCGTTAGCCCGGCTTCACCGCACAATAGGAATGGAAAAGTGGATATTCGCGGGAATCCAGAATCTCCAGGCCATGGTCCATCATGCCGGTCTCGAATTCGTCGAGAGTGAAGCCGGCTTCCGGAACGTGCCAACTGAACCACCGATCGACGAAGCCGACCAGGACCCGGTCCGGCTCTTCCACGAAGAGCCTGCCTCCGGGAACCAGGACCCTTTGGATTTCTGAAAGTGCGGTTCTCCACGCCGGGATGTGGTGCAGGATTCCGAAGACGACCACATAGTCGATGCTTTCGTCTTCGAAGTCGGAAAGGTCCGTTGCATCCATGACAAGGAATTCAGCGTTCGGCAGGTCGATCCGCCGGGTCAGTTCGATCTGCTCGGGCATGAGGTCGATGCCCACATAGCGTGCGGGGCTGAGCCGGGAGAGCAGCTTCGCGCCGTAGCCGGAGCCGCACCCTATCTCGAGGATCCGTTTGCCGGTCCCGGTCAGGCCCATCTGCTGGAAGAGGCGGAACTCGAGCTGCCTCTGGACGTATCTGCGCAATGGATTGTTCATGGCCAGGAATTCGAGCTTTGTCAGGCGCACGAGTTGTTTCCTTTCTCAGATTTCTCGATGTGCGGCCTCATCGGGCCTGCCTTTCCGGCTTCTTCTGCAAAACCTCACGCGGCTGAAAAGTCGAATGACCGGGCCACCAGCTTTCTCCAGCGGCGCTGCCGATGTCTGAAGAAGACTTGGGCAAAACCCCAGACGAAAGGGGTGAGAATCCCCGCCTCAACGGTCAGCCTGTCTCTGTACAGGGTTCCATCGCCGGAAGGCTCTATCGTGACGAGATGATCCCAGGTACGCATGAGGGTTCCGTGACCTTCGTCATGAAGACAGAAGGCCCCATTTCGCTCCGGAAAGGACACGACCATGGCCTGCTTGCCGAAGGGGATGAAGCCGAACAGATACGTGGAAACCCAGTACGTTCCCTCCGAAAAGACCTCCGGAAGCTCGGCCGGCCCGCTGGGACGTACCTTGATCAGCGGGGCGGCAACGTACCGGAACAAACGGGTGGTTCTCATGTGGCTGATGGCCTGTTCGGGTTTGCACGGAAGATAGGTCGATACGTCGAGCCGCATGTGGTTTCTCCTCTTCATTCGTTTCCTCTAATATGAGTAATTACTCGCAAGCCGTCAACTCGCATTCCACACCACCCCTCAGCGTCCGGGTCGGACCAAGCCAACTACTCAATTTCCATAGGGAAAAGAAGCTCAGAGAGGCGGAACCAGGCCTTAAAGGCCATTTCCCCGACTCGCAAAAGGCTTCTAAGGGATTGGTTCCGAGAAACAGAATGCAGGGGTGGGTTGGGGAGAAGGCGGCCGCCAACCGTTAGAGGCCATTTCCTTCGTCAAGATATCAGCTGTAAGAGCAGAAATGGATCTGTTTTTGGCGTATTATTCTCTTGCATCAGACACATAGCTTGGTCCGACCCGATTTACTTCACAGTCAGTGACGGACCTTCACGAACAAATGGAACCCGGCCAAGACCCACGTTTGATTCATCGTGTTGAAGCCGAGGAGTGCCCAATAGCAGGGAAACCCGGTGCCCAGGTTGTTCCACCACTCGAACGGCATAAGCAGAGTCGTATCATCCGTGCGAATAAGATAGATGCCGTTGTCCGCACCGAATTGGGTGATTCCGTCCAGGCCCGAGCCGCCCTCCGCCAGGCTCGTTCCGAAGTCGAACTCAACGACCTGATTCTGGGTGCTGCCTCCGGCGAAATTGAAATCATTCATGCTGGTGGTCTGGGTGAGCAGGGCCCCCTCGGTGTCGAATCCAAGGGTGCCCTCGGCCGCGACGTAGCTGAAGCCGGATGCCGCATCCTCTTCCTGTACCGCGGCGTACCAAGCCCATGAGTTTCCGGTAGCATGCTCATGGAGCTTCCGAAAGCACAGCAGGATGGGATGGCGCTCGCCGAGAGAGTCCGAGATGATGACCGTTGTGTCAAAATTTGAGGTGCCATTCACATCGTCGGGGTCGAAAGGGTCGGTGATCACGGAAGCACCGGAGTCGAGGTTCCCCTGGATCACGACCTCGGAGGTCTTCCCTGGTAGGTATAGGAAATGGGGGATATATCCCCCATAGCCGACGGCATCGTAGTAGAAGAAAGAGAGGAACAGGTAGGCTTCCGCCCGGCTGGTGGGCGCCCAAGTGAATACAGGGGGAGACGAGACCAGGGAACCGTTCTCCGGTTCCACGAGCGTCAGTTGGGCAGCCGCCTCTAAGGGCAATGCGAACACCAACGCGGCTATCAGGCTCCATCGAACAATTGTTTTCACGGATTTTTCCTCCCCTTTCGCGACCGAGATGACATCTTCCGGATACGGTGCATTGTTAGACTGGCAGAGTATTTGCCATCCCTCCAACCATTATTTCACCTTTATGAACGAGCGGAGTCCGGAGGGTATCCAGGTTTTGCTAGAGGAATCGTATGCGAAGACCGCCCAGAAGGAAGGAACCCAAGGGCCGACCTTGTTCCACAAGGCGGACGGCATGTCCAGTGTATTATCGTCAGTTAGAATGCGATATACCCGCGACGCGGCTGCGAACTGGGTGATTCCGTCCAGACCGTCGCCGCCGCTGGCAGTGTCTGTACCGAAGTTGAAGTAGACATACTGACTCTGTTCTACCCCTCCGGCGAAATTGAAATCATTCATGCTGGTGATTTGGGTGACCAGGGCCCCTGCTGTGTCGAATCCGAGGGTGCCCTTGGTCGCGACGTAGCTGAAGCCGGATGCCGCATCCTCTTCCTGCACCACAGCGTACCATTCCCACCTGTTTCCGGTAACATGCTCATCGAGCTTTCGAAAGCACAGCAGGACGGGATGGCGCCCGCCCAGGGAGTCGGAGATGGAGATGGTTGTGATGAAATTGGTCGTGCCGTCCAGGTCGTTGACGTCGAATGGGTCTATAATCACTGGAGTACCGGAGTAGAGGTTGCCCTGGACTACCACGTCCGAAGTAGGCGCAACCATGTACAGAAAGTGAGGGATATAGCCGCCGTGGAGGGGCCCTTGGTAGTAAAAAAGGGAAAAGAACAGATGTGCCCCGGTTCTATCGGTTGATTCCCAAAGGAATTTGGGCGGCGAGGAAATCAGAGAGCCGTTCCTCGGTTCAAGGAGTGCAAGCTGCGCAAGGGCCTTTGACGGGAATGCAACCAGAAGTGCGGTCAGAAGGAACCACCGAAGGATCGCTTTCACGGTCTTGACCTCCCCGATCTTGAATGGAATGAAGCCGTTCAGTTCCACGGTCTCCTCTCCCAATCAGCAAGAGATGTGCCATTCGGTGTGGATTCTTCTTCTATTCTAAAACCAGGATCTTAAGGCCCTGCAAGGCATTCGGGATGTCGATTGAAGCCGATAGTTTTCTGACTGTCAATCCATCTTTTTGACGATGAGACTCTTGTGTTAACTTTCCGTTAAGTTCCCGTAAATTTTCATCTTGACAACCCAGCCGGCACTTCGTAAAGTAGATAAACCCTATTAGGCAGTGAATACTATACCACCTTTACGTATTCAAAGGGTCCAACGTTTCAGCATGAAACACCTCCAGAACATCTTGAATTCCATATGCTTCTTTCCCGGAAGAAATCGTACCGATAAACGATCCAAAGCGTGCGCCGAGACATGAGCAGGATAAAACTTCTTTATTTCTTCTGGTTTTGCGGTGTCGTGGCCCTCGTCATGGTGTCCCGGGGCAATGGAACGGATGTGGCCACATTCTTTGGAATCGCCGAAACGAGAGAGATCGTTGTCAACGCGGAAAAAGCGGTCGAGGTGCGAGAGATCAACGTGGTGCCCGGGCAATTGATCCGTGCCGGGGAGCTCCTCGTGGCCCTTGACCGGCCGGAACTGACCCACAGGATCAACGAGATCTCCAATCAGATCGACAAGCTGAAAGCTCAGCAGCTGGTCAAAGCTGCAGATGTTCAGGCCCGGATCAACGAACTGGAAGCACAGCAGAAGGCAACGGTCGCGGATCTCCAATACAAGATTGCCCAGCTGAAGAACAAGGAGAAGATCAACAAGGGCCTGACCGCTAATCTGCGGAGCATTCAACAGGATAAGGATGCAAAGACCAAAGAAGGCATCAGGAGCCCCCTGCAGGTACAGGCCGAAGGCTTGAGGAAGGAACTCGAACTCGGTACTCACCTTACACAGCTCAAAATCAATACGCTCAGAGAGAATCTGGATTCATCCCAGGCCGCCGGTTCCATTCAGCTGAAGGGCCTGGAAGAGGAACTCGATCTCCTTCATGCGGAAAAGAACGGTCTTCTGAAGCACTCACCCATCACCGGTGTCATCGGCTCGGTGAACTTCAAACAGGGAGAAAAGGTTTCTCCCTTTGTCCCCATTCTGACGGTACATTCCCGGTGTCCGGCCTATGTAGAGGGGTATATTCACGAAAACGTGTACAGCCGCATTTCCGTGAAGGACAAGGTCAGGGTCGTGTCCATGGCGAACAACAGCGCCGCCACCATCGGTGAGGTGGTCGGTGTGGGCGCCAGAATCGTGGAATACCCCCTAAGATTGCGGAAACGGCCGGATATTCAGATGTGGGGCCGTGAAGTTCAAATCCTGATTCCTCCGGAAAACCGGTTTCTCCTGGGGGAAAAACTCATCATTACTCCGGTCAAGTCACGCGACCACCGCACCGGTTTCGGCATTCTGAATGCCTTTTCCAAGAACCGAGAACCGAGCCGTATCGCAACCAACAACGGCAAGGTCCCCTGAGCTCAAAGACGAACCGCTCAACGAAGATGAGGAGACTTCTATGAAAAGGATGGTGGCCTTTCTGTTTTTCGTGTTTTTCGTGAGTTCCGTTTCCTGGGCGGAAGGAATTTCCGTTTCCGAATTCCTTTCGAGCGCTGCTCAGGATCCCACCCTGCACTTCCAGAACGAAAAGGTGGATTACCTGGAGGGGTCCTCGCCCAACACCCCCTTCATCCGGGAAGTCGAATTCCGGGCCAGAATCGACGAGTTCAAGGAAAGCCAGCAAAGGTACGGCGTGCGACTCTCTCCGACCGGCTGGGGCGAGACGCGAAACGGCAAAAAGGTGTACAAGTCCAGGCTGGAATACAATGAGGCACAGCTCGAGCTGCTCTTGAACAAGGCCCTGAAACGCAGATACCGGCTGTTGATCGATTTCATCAGGACGCGGGACCTTCTGGACCTGAACCGGAAACTGATGGACATTGCTGAAGATCGTGCGGACATCAAGCGGAAGAGCATCGAGGATCTCGACGCTGATCCGACGGCTCTGGTTGCGGCCGAAGACGATATCATTCAATTGCAGCTCGACATCATCGACCTCGAGAACTCTGTTCGCGATCTGGAAGATGAAATGAGGACCGCCATGGGTGCGGATGGTGCCGTTTCACTGGAGGCGGCGGGACTGATCGATATGGATGAGATCAAGAAGGCGATCGAGGATTTCAGCCATCCACCGGAGATGGAAAACATCCACATCCGAAGAGCCCATTTGAGTACCGAGCTGGCCGAGAACCGATACAACCTGGAAAAGGCGGAAAACCGGCGGTACTTCAGTTTCTTCCAATTCGACTACGAGATGGACGAGCGACGAGATTTCGAGGAAGCCATGATCCTCAGATTCGGTGTCATGCTTCCCATCGTCAACCAGAATCGACTCGATATAGACCGAAGAATGATAACGAGCCTCAGGGAGAAGAGCGACTACGAAAATCTGAAGAGGGAGATCGCGGGGGACATCTCCTTCTTTCTGAGGGATCTGGAACGGTCCATGAAACAGTACGACATCCTGCTGCAGAGACAGGCGGCCAGCAACGCCAAATCGTCCCTCGAGGTTTTCCAGCGAATCGAGGGGACCAACCCACTCAAGCTTCTCAAGATGAAGAAGAGCATGCTGAGGACCGAAGTGGCCCTCACCAAGATGAAACGTCGGATCTTCAGAAAATACATCAACCTTCTGGATGTGTCCGGCAAACTGGCTGAGAAGCCCTTGAGGAATCATCTGTCGACGAATCTGGAGCCGTTGGATCTATGAGACCCGCGCAATCCATAGAAGCGTTGCGTCTGCTCGAGCGATTGGAGCTCAAATTCCATATCCCGGAGACGATGGTAGAGCCCCTATCGAACTACGTTTCGATATACTGTTCACCGGACAAGTATTCCCGGGATGCGGAAGACGGGCTCTACACGGTGAACAGTCTCTACATGGATTCTCCCAACTATCTCTTTCTCCGCAGGCGGCTCGACGGGTCCGCCAATCGGATCAATATGCGTATTCGGTCGTACGGCGATACGGGCGAGCTTCCCTTCTTCCTGGAAATCAAACAGAAGGAGGTTCAGATCATCCGAAAGTTCCGGGTGATGGTCCGGGATCCTGCCCGGCGACAACCTCTGGAAGAACTCGGCGTCGAGGCGCTTCGAGATTCGGGCACCGGCGACCCCGGGAGCCACCTAAATCTGTTCCTGCGGCTGGCTCATACCTATCAGATCGAGCCGAAGGTTCTTCTGCAGTACAAGAGGAGGGCCTATGTGTCCGAGGTCGATGACTACGCCAGGGTGACCTTTGACACCGACTTGAAATATTGCCCACCAAGGGGGTATCGACCCTACGCGGAGGCGGCCCGATTCATTCCATGCGACCACGCTGCCGTGTTCGACCCGGGCTGCAACGTCATACTTGAGCTCAAATGCTATGCCTCACAGGTGCCGCTGTGGATGATAGACCTGATCCGCTGTTTCGATCTTCTGCGGAGACGATTCTCGAAGTACGTGACGGCGGTTCGTGAGATATTTCAACAATACAAAGTGGGATCGTTCGGCAGGCAACATGCCTTCCGTATCTGACGGAGAGAATGGAGGAGTCGCATCATGAAGAGACGTCTGCGCCGAAGCCTGGTCGTGTTGTCGCTGTTTGTCCTGAGCACCTGCGGCTTCCCTCCTGAACGCTATGGCAGCGAGGATGGGGATGGCTCGATCGACTATACGGGCTATGAAGCACTTTTCTCCGAAACGGCCGTTCATGAGGTTGAGATCGTCATCTCTCAGGAGGAGTGGGACGGACATATCCAGGATATGAAGGATTACGCGGAAAACGACTTCATGGGCCTGGGGCGAACAGGCAAGTACCGGAGAGCGACGTTCGAGTATCGTGGCCCGGCCGGGGATCGGACCATCCGGGATGTCGGGTTCAGGACAAAAGGGAATGCCTCCCGCACGATTCCGCAAGACATCGATGATGAAACGGGCGAGCACGGGGCCCTGCATCGAGCCCATTTCAAGGTGAAGTTCAACAAATCATTCGATTTCCCGGAAGGAACTCCTGAGTACCGTGCGCGGGATGAAAGACGATTCTGTCAACTGAGAAAGCTCGATTTCAGGATGAATGCCTTTGACCCCCCCTGGTGGGATGAGTCCCAGGTTCGGGAGCGATACAGCTTCGATCTGTTGACCCGCGCCGGCGTGACCGCGCCCAGGACTGGTTCGGCAAAGCTCTACATCAACATCGAAGGCGTTCGGCACTATTTCGGGATCTACACCATCATCGAGCCGGTGGATAAATCCTTCCTGACCAAGCGATACGGCAGGGATGGGAACGACGGAAATCTGTACAAATGCCTGTTCGGGGATTCCGGGCCTGCGACCCTGGAGCCCATAGAAGACGTGCCGGTTCTCATGTTCGAGGAAACCCGGGTGATCGGCTCAAAAGACTGGGAAACGAATTATCGACCGACCTATGATCTCAAGACGAACGAAGAAGCGGCCAACCACTCGGTGCTGATCAATTTCATCAACAAATTGGATACACTGAGGGGCAGCGAACTGAAATCCTACCTGGACAACAATTTCAGGGTCAGAGATTTCCTTATGGCCCAGGCGATCAACGTGCTGTTGGGCAAATGGGACGACTACTGGTCCATGGGGAACAACTATTATCTCTACTTCCATAATCAGGGCAAGATCGAGTTCATTCCGGTTGATTATGACATGGTATTCGGCCAGGCCATCCCCTTGATCGATACGGATACCATCGGAATCTATGACTGGCCGAACATCGTCAATCGGTTTCTTGCCTTGCAGCTTCCGGCCTACCTCGGGCTTCCCCCGGATGTGCCTTTGGAGCTCCTGGTGGGTTTCCTCAACCTCATCCACACTTGGCAGTCGCCTCTGGTGGAGAAGATCTTCGAAATTCCCGAATATCGTGCAATCTACGAACAATACATCGTTGATCTGATTACCCCTGCCAACGGCCTCCTTTGCTACAGTGACTATGAAAAGACTTACAAGAGAATGGCCCGCATCTATGAGGGACATCTGGAGAATGATGTCGGCGAAAATGAAGTGATGAAGAACAAGGCGAGCGTGCGGGAGTACTTCTACACCCGCACAAAGGCGGTGATAGCAGAGCTTGGACTCGATGAAGCTGCATTCGAGACCCGTGCCACGAGCCTGGATCCCCCCTTCGGTATTTCCGCCAGCGAGGGCGTTTCCTTCCGCCACATTGAAGTTTCATGGGATTCGGATGTGTATGGTGACTATTTCAATGTGTTCCGATCGGTTAGAGAGGACGGGTCCTATGAGCTGGTGGGCGAGGAGATCAGGGAATACGGCTTTCTTGATGACGCGGTCGATCCTGATACGGTCTACTACTACAAACTGAAAGCGTATATGGATTACGGCGTCGAAAGTGACTTCAGCCCCCCTGTCGCCGGATCCACCTCAGGCTCCGAGGTGCCCGCCCCATCCGGCTTGACCGCCTCGGACGGGATCTTCAACAATGCGATCCTTGTGCTCTGGGACGCTTCGGAAAATGCTGATCATTACCGGGTTTACCGCTCACAGACCGTTGAGGGGCCGTACGACCGGGTTGGAGGCGATCTCTACGGCACCGCCTTCTATGACCTGGCTGTGGACGCCGACGTTGCGTACTACTACAAAGTCACGGGCTACAACGAATCGGAGGGCGAAAGTGACTTGAGCGTGGAAGCCCTCGGCAGAGCGAGCACTGCAGGTGTCGATGGGCCGGAGATCGCACAGGGTGAACCGTTGGTGAGCGGCAGGTACACCTCCTCGGAGGAGCTCATTGGAACATACACCTTCAACGCAGGGGGTTCCTGTTCAAGAGTCATGCTTGCCCTCGAGGATCCCGGCCTGGACTACTACAATCTGGCAGGAACATGGCAGTATGAAGGCAACGGCATCGCAATGGAAACCTTTGCCCAGTATCTCATCTACAACATTACGGTGTTCGAATCTTACCCGGTTTCATTCACAGCCGGAGGTGGAGACAGGCTCTATCTGGTCGGTGCGAAACAGGTAAAACCGGGCCCGGGCGAATTCATGAGGTTTGTCGGCACCGGCCAGAACCGGATTGTCATTGGCGGAGGCTTCATCGATGATGAAATCAACCTGCCTGTCGAATTGACGATCATTGTTCATGAGGACGGCAGCACCGACGCAACCTTCGCAGTGGGCGAGGAGGAGCCGGTGCTGCAATCCTGGCCGGCGGACCCGGGTGCTTTCAAGCTTATCGAGTTCAATGGTGCGTACTTCCTGGATAAGGAGGATTTCGGTCTGATTGCCGAGTAGAATGGCAGCAAAAAGAGGGGAGAGGTCGGATGTTGGACATACTGGAATTGCAGGCTACCGCGGTGAACCCGACTTTGATCACGATCATCTATACGGTGGTACTCGCTTTCTTGCTCTCAACCCTGATCGCCTTCACCTATGAAAAGACGTTCCGCGGGTTGTCTTACTCACGAAACTACCTGCAGGCACTGGTGCTCAGCTCCATTGTGGCTTCGACCGTGATGCAGGCGATCGGCGACAGCCTGGCGAGCGGGCTCGGTATGCTAGGCGCCCTTGCGATCATCCGGTTTCGAACGAGCCTGAAAGAACCGAGGGACATCATCTTCATGTTCGCCTGTCTTGCCGCGGGCATCGCCTGCGGGGTAAACGGGTACGACATTGCGGTGGTGGGAACCCTCGGCTTCTGCATCATCGCTTTTGTCCTGCACTACTCCCCGTTCGGCCAGGAAACCTATTTTGACGGAATGCTTCGATTCAACAGCGAAGACGACCAGGCGGGCAAGGCGAAGCTCGACGATGTACTCAAAGATCACTGCAAGCTCTTTGCCCTGATCACCGTTCGGGACATGGCCCAGGGGAAGAGACTCGACTATGCCTATCATGTGAAGCTGAAGAGAGGAAAGAGCAAGGCCGACCTCGTCCATGCCTTGAATGGCATACAATCGGTAAGCGGTGTGAGCCTGCTGCTGCAGGAAACCACCATCGATATCTGAGGTAGAAGGGTAGAAAGTATAGAGAGGGTCGGACCTAACCAAGTATTCTATTCCAAAAGAAAACAGAGGTCTCCAGAGGTGGAAATAGACCTTAGAGGCCGGGTGGCTCTCCCAATCTCTGGATTTAATGCCGAAAACAGGTCCGTTCCAGGCATTTTGTTCCCGAACATCAGACACATAGCTTGGTCCGACCCCACGAATTCCACGAATTGCTCCTGCGTGGTCGTCAAGGCTTGGCGCCCACGGCGATGAGGTGGGCGCTCACTCCGAGAAGGCTTGGCTCTGTTTCCAGGGTGCGTGCGATCTTGAGCAAGTGTTCTCGATGTTCCTCACGGGCCCACCATTTGTCGAAATCGTGAAGCAGCCAACCCGGGCCCTCGATCCCGTAGACACCATGTACCTGAAAACCTGCTTCTTCCACTTCCTCCTTCAGTCCGTCAGGATGATGGAAGAAGGTGTCCATGAAGTATTCCGGCTTTTCGGTCGGATTCCTGTGCTGGCCGTCTTTCAGGTCCTGTTCGATGATGGAGACGAATCTTGGATCCGCCAGGAATCCGCACCGGAGGGCGTCAAGGGTGGATGCGAATCGTGAGACGCCGACCGCCATCAGTGTTCCACCCTTCCGGAGAACCCGGAAGGCCTCGTTCAGGCACAGAGAGCGATCCTGCTTTTCCGTGAGGTGGTACATGGGGCCCAAAAGGAGAACGGCGTCGGCACACTCATCTTCCCAGTGGAGGGAACGCGCGTCTCCAACAGCAGCGCTGGCGAGAGGTGCCTCGGGTTGGGCCCTGGATGCCTTCTCTGCAAGCTCAACGTGCATGGGAACAATGTCGAGAAGGTGGACTTCGTAGCCCAGCTTGGCGAGCCAACAGGCATGGGCCCCGGGGCCGCCCCCAACATCGAGGATCCTGGCAGGCACCGGTGGAAGGAATCTCTCGAGGAGTTCACGGGTCCTTTCACCCTCGAGTTTCCCCGGCCCGATCTCCAGGCGCTGCTCTTCGTATCCTGAAGCGTAGTGTTCCGCAACCTCATCTGGATCCGGTGAAGATGTGTTGTTGCTTCCGGATTCTTTCATAACGTTTCTCTGGCTCCGTGGTCCTTTGCCACCGCTTCCGGTGTGCCGACGACTCCGAGAAGATTGCTTTCGACTCTAAAGACATTCTTCTTTGTATGCAATACTCCGATGCGACACTCTTTTCCGGGTTTCTCGGCAATCGATCTTGCGGATTGACGGACCATGATGAAAAACATTACCTTAATGACAAGCCACTGCACAGATGCGAGACAGAAACGACGACGTCCTCGAGAGCATCTCCAACACATGAAGACATCGAGGCAAACGTCTTAGACATGAAAAAGAAAGGGATTCAGCGGCTCAACGTTCCGACTCTCGTCCGCTACCCGGAAAAGGAGAACCACCATTGAGCTCGAAGTGCTGCAGTCGGGAGCCTCCGCCCGGGACGAGTCAGGATGATGGCCCGCCCGGTCAGGGGCAACCCAGACGGAGAGAGATCTCGCCCAGCGACCTCGTTCGGATATCGGGTAGAGCCGAGCCGATCTATCTCCATCCGGAGACCCCTTTATGGTTCGTGCCGGGCCCGGCGGCGGACCGACTTCTACGCCAATGGATGAAAGGCACAGGACGGGAAGATCTCGCCCGATGGTGGTCGGGTCGTACCGGCGGGTCGACCTCTTCCGCTGCCCTGGACGTCGACCGGTTCTTTCGCTCGATCCTGCCACCACCGTCAAGACCCTACCGGGGCCGAAAGGCCCTGAGTCTGGAGCGCCTTTCGGAGCTTTGGATCCACCTGACGGACGAGTGCAACCTCAGGTGCCGCCACTGCCTGTTCGAGACCTGCCAGGGCTCAGGCCGGTCTCTCGCCCCGGACAGGATCCTGTCCCTCGTCGAAGAGGCGTATGGCATCGGATGCAGGCTGGTCTGCTTCACCGGCGGAGAACCTCTTGTATATCGCGGCTTCACCGGGCTTGTTCGGTCCCTTCTGTCTCGGCATGACGATCTCCAGGTGGCGGTCCTCACGAACGGAACCCTGATTCCGGCTCGGGTGGGTGAACTCGAACAACTCGATGCGAATCGCCTGCACTTTCAGGTCAGCCTGGACGGGCCGGAAGCGACCCACGACAATCTGCGCGGGAGAGGTGCCTTCAAGAAAACCGAGGCCGCCCTCAGGGACCTGGTCGCTGGAAACATCCCATGCAGCATCGCCATGGCGGCAAACCGGGAAAATGCCCCGGCTATGGAAGAGGTCGTGGAGATTGCCCACGGCCTGGGCGTGACGACCGTGCATTTCATCTGGCACTTCGTCCGCGGAATGGGCCGGAACATGGACAGGGTGTCGATGAAGGCTCTGATCAGCGCCTTCCGAACTGCAGTAGAGCGAGCCCGGTCCCTGGGAGTGCACGTGGACAACCTGGAGGCGATGCGGGCGCAGGTCTTTGCGCCGGCCGGGACACGGTTCGACTTCGGGAACGCGGCGTGGGAATCCCTGGCCGTGGGGCCGGACGGCGGTGTATACCCGACGCCCGCCATGGTGGATCTAGAGCCGTTCCGAGCGGGTACGATCGGGCGGGGCATCGAAAAGGTGTGGCGAGACAGCGCCGTTCTCAAACGTGTTCGGTCGCTTTCCTTGAATGACGTGCCGACGATGAAGGCTGACCCCTGGCGGTTGATTCTCGGGGGAGGCGATCTGGATCATTGCTGCGTTCACAGGGACGGTAGCAAGGATGTCCGAGGGCTCCAGGGAGATCCTTACCTCCCTTTGTACCGTGAGACCGCCCGGATGCTGATCCAGGAGGAAGTGAAAACCCTACCGGTTCCGAAGGGATTGGGTCTGATCCTCCGCATGGGGGACATCACAACGGACTGCCCGTCCCCGAAAGAGGTGAACTTCACCCACAGCAATTGCCTCCTCACGGTCGGCGAGGGTACGACCAGGGGGCTGGTGCGCACCTTCTACGAGGACCGAGCAGTCACTCCAGACGAGACGATCCTGAACCCGGTCTCGTACGAAGGCCAGGATATAGACTATATCCCGGCCGAGGCCCGCGTCCGTCTCTACGGATGTGGAAGTCCGGTCACGGACGCCGACTTGCGGCCCGGAGAGTCGATCGTGGATCTCGGCTGCGGCACCGGCGTCGAATGCTTCATTGCGGCGCGAGAGGTGGGCGCCCGGGGCAGGGCCATCGGGGTGGACATGTCGGATGCCATGCTGGACATTGCACGTCGGTCCAGGTCGACCGTGCGGGATGGACTTGGCTACGACAACACCCTGTTCGTGAAGGGCTACCTCGAGGCGATCCCGCTGGCCGATCAGATCGCCGACCTGGTGGTCTCGAACTGCGTGGTCAACCTGAACCATCACAAGCGGAAGGTCTTCCAGGAGATCTTCCGGATCCTCAAGCCGGGCGGACGGCTGGTCATCTCGGATGTGGTTGCAGAAACCGAGCCGCCCCTGGCGATCCGGGCGGATCACCAACTCATCGGGGAGTGCATCGGCGGGGCCATGGTGCAGGAAGTTCTTTTCAACATGCTCGGGGACCTGGGGTTCGTGAACGCTTCGATCGTGAAGCGGTTCCCATACCGCACGATCCAAGAGCATCCCTTCTTCTCGCTGACCTTTTGCGCCTGGAGGCCGGAGGCGGCGACCCGCCAGGAGGTAACCGATGCCATGTACGCCGGGCCCTTCCGGGCAGTGGTAACGGAGGATGGGACGGTTCTTCACAAGGGCGTTCGACAGCGAATCTCGATCCGTTCTCGTCTCGACCCTGCCTCCCTGGGGGAATCCGGCATCCTGCTTCTTGACTCGGCCACAGGTTCCGTCACAAACCTGGAGGCGGAGCAAAGCTGTGCCTGTTTCGTCGAACCGGGAGAGAAGGACGTGCTTCCGAGCGAAGAGGTGCCCGCAACGGGTTGCCTGACATGCGGTGCGCCGCTGGTCTACCTCACTGTCTTCGAAGAAAAGGAGTGCGTGCGCTGCAATACCGTGAAGACCGCCAACGCGGTCTGCGAGGAGGGGCACTTTGTCTGTGACGCCTGTCACGTGAAGGATCCGAGAGAGCTGATTCGAACGATCTGTACGCATACGCATGAGACCGACATGATCCGTCTCCTCGAGGAGGTTCGTTCCGATTCAAGGTTTCCCATGCATGGGCCGGAGCACCACGCCCTGATTCCAGCGGTCATCCTGGCAACCTACCGGAATCTGGGGGGCGAGGTCACCGAGCGCGACATCCTGACCGGCATCGAGCGGGGCCTGTGCGTTCCGGGAGGGTCCTGCGGATTCATGGGGATATGCGGCGCAGCCGTGGGTGTAGGGATCGCTTTCTCGATCATCCTGGAAGCGAACCCTCTCACGCCGAAGCCGCGGCAGTTGGTTCAGGAGGTCCTTTCCGAGGTCATCGGTGCCCTTGCAGTGCACGAGGCAGCCCGCTGCTGCCGCAGAGAGTCCATCTTGTGCCTCAGGGAGGCAGCCCGGCTCTCCGAAGAGATCCTTCCGGTGCGCCTCCTGGCCGATGGGGATTCCCCCTGTGAGCAACACGACCGGAACGAGGAGTGCATACGTGCGGGCTGTCCTCTGTTTTCTGGCGAAACCTCCTTGCCGGTTCAGCCGTCCGTTTGAGGTGTGAGCCAGTCCGCATATTGCACGGAACTTCTTAGCGAGAGCGGTGGAAGGCTTCCAGCAATATGCGGGCGGGACGCAGGCTCATCCGACCTTGTACGGTCAGAGTGGAGAGGCGGATTGTAGAGGCATGAGGAAACCGAAGCTGGCTGACACGATCCGTCTTCTTCGCAACCCTGACCCCGAGAGCTCGGCGCAACGTCTCATCGTCTTCACCCGCTATCCGGAGCCTGGAAAGACCAAGTCCAGATTGATACCGGTCCTTGGCCCCGAGGGGGCGGCCGACCTCCACCGCCTCATGGCGGAACACACCCTCCGAAAGGTCCGGCGATTCCTTGCAGATCATCACGTTTCTCTCAGGGTCCGGTACGACCGGGGAAACGAGGAGGCGATCAGGGAGTGGCTCGGGGCGGATGTCTACCCTGTGCGGCAAGGGAAAGGCGATCTCGGAAGGCGCATGGATCGCGCTTTTACCGATTCCTTTGGGGAAGGCATGCGGCGGGTGGTACTGATCGGAACGGACTGCCCCGGGATCCGGCCCGACCACCTGGCCAGGGCCTTTCAGGTCCTCGAGCGCAAGGACGTGGTCCTGGGACCTGCGGGCGACGGCGGCTACTACCTGATCGGGCTCAGACAGTCGGCCCACGAACTCTTCGAGGGGGTCCCGTGGGGGACCGGAGAGGTGCTGGAGAGAACCTTGTATGCCGCCGCAGCCAGGGGAAGCAAGGTAGAGCTGTTGGATCGCCTCGACGACGTGGATCGCCCGGAGGACATCCGGATCTGGGACGAGGAGGTTGCGGCCCAGGGCCTGTCCGGCGATCCCGAGACGGTGTCGATCATCATACCTGCCATCGACGAAGCGGACGCGATCGAGGCTACCATTACGGGGACACTGGGAATTCCTTCCGTCAAGGAGCGGATCGTGGTGGATGGGGGCAGCCGTGACGGGACCCCGGAAAGGGCGCGCGCCTGCGGTGCGAAAGTGATGGACTCGGTTCCTAGGAGGTCTACACAGATGAATGTGGGCGGGCAGGCCGCCGAGGGAACGATTCTCTTGTTCCTGCACGCAGATACGAGGCTGCCGCCCGGCTTCGAGCATCACGTCCGCGAGGTCCTCGACCGGCCCGATACGGTTGCCGGCGCGTTCAGGCTGGGCATCGACGGGCCCTATCCCGGGCTACGGGCCGTGGAAAGGATGGCCAACTTGCGGTCGATCTGTCTGGGAATGCCCTACGGAGACCAGGCGGTCTTTCTACGGGCGGGCCGGTTCCGCGAGCTCGGCGGGTTCCCCGAAATCCCGATCATGGAGGATTTCGTATTCATGCGGCAACTGCGGCGGGAAGGCCGTATCGGAATCGCGCCCGTCGCGGTCGCAACGTCCGGGCGACGGTATGGCGAACTCGGTCTCTGGCGAACCACTTTGATCAACCAGCTGATGATCCTGGGCTACCTGGCGGGCGTTTCCCCAGAAAGACTTGCGCGCTGGTACAGGACCGGCCTGCGCGGGCTAGTCGTCAACTAGCTCCTCCCCTGTCCATATCAGCTTTCTCGTTCCGAAGGGATTCTTCAGAGCGCCTAATTCTCTCGAGTAGATTTCCTTCTGGTCCACGAGGATGCGGAAAGTCGGTCTGTTCCCGACCTTTGCCTCGTGAAAGGTTTCCTCCTTGCCGGGATAGATCAGCTTGAGTTCACGGTCTTCATCCATCACAACGAGGACCGCGGCAGGACCGTCATTCTTGATTCTGATCTTCTTCTTTGTGATCGCCTGCGCTTCGGTTGTATCGAGAAGGCAAAGCATGAAGAACAGAACCAACAGCTTCCAGAAGATCTTCGGTTTCATGTTCGCAACTCCATTCTTGGATTGTGGAATTGCCGCCTGGATATCAAACCGGCTCGTGCGCTGTCAAACAGAGCCGAGGTCGAAAGCTTCTCCCGGAATCCATCTTATTCGCCACAGCATCTGACCCTTTTAAGCTCGATTCAACATGGCAGACCGGAATTCTCCACTATCGCAAAGCAGGAGCAGCAGGATGAGCTCAAATTCTCGAGGACTTTTGGAACCGATCAACCTACATGGTCTTGAACTTCGGAACCGGGTAGCCATGGCACCCATGACCCGTGCCCGTGCCGGGGTAGAGCGGATTCCGAATGCCGTGATGGCCGAGTATTACGGTCAGCGGGCTTCCGCAGGCCTGATCATCACGGAAGCCACGACCATATCGGAACAAGCCAACGGCTGGGTCCAGTCGCCCGGCATTTACACCGACGCGATGGCCGATGGTTGGGCGCAGATCGTCGATGCGGTACACGGCAAGGGCTGTACGATTTTTCTCCAGCTCTGGCACTGCGGCAGGGCGTCGCACAGTGATTTCCACAACGGCGAATCCACCGTTGCCCCGTCGTCCATCAAGATCGAGGGGGACCAGATTCACACACCTGCGGGCAAGAAGCCCTACGAAACACCCAGAGCGCTCGAAGCGGAGGAGATCGGCGAGATCGTCAGGGACTATCGCCGTGCAGCGGAACGGGCCAAAGAAGTGGGTTTCAATGGTGTGGAGATCCACTCGGCCAACGGCTACCTGCTCGATCAATTCCTGCAGTCGAAGACGAATCAAAGAACGGACCGCTACGGCGGCAGCATGGAAAACCGGTACCGCATGTTGGACGAGGTCATCAGCGCAGTCTCCGAAGTGTGGCCCGCAAACCGCGTAGGTGTGAGGCTCGCACCCAACGGCGCGTTCAACGACATGGGGTCCCCGGATTACCGTGAGCAGTTCACCTATGTGGCCGGGCAGCTCGACCGATTCGGCCTGGCCTACCTTCACGTCATGGACGGCCTGGGCTTCGGATTTCACAAGCTGGGCGAGCCGATGACGCTGAAGGAATTCCGCAAAGTCTTCCGCGGACCCCTTATCGGCAACTGCGGATACACGCAAGAGACGGCCGAGAGCGCCATCGCACAGGGCCACGCCGACCTGATCGCTTTCGGGCGCCCTTTCCTGAGCAACCCGGATCTGGTCGAGCGCTTTTCCAACGGCTGGCCGCTGAACCCGGAAGCGGACCTGTCGACCTGGTACAGCCCGAACGGCGAGGAGGGATATACCGATTTTCCCCGTGCAAAGGAGGCAGGGCAGTGAAGACGGTCTTGATCACCGGTGCCAGCCGAGGCATCGGTCGGCAGACAGCCGGCGAGCTGGCCGGGAAAGGGTACCGGGTCTATTGTGGGACACGAGACGCAGAAGCGAACGGCAGACCCGCCGAGGAAACAGGGACGAAGGCAATCTGGATCACCCTCGATGTGTCTCGATCGGACAGCATCCGGCAGGCGGCCAAGTGGCTGGCCACGCGTGAGACTTCGCTCGACGTGCTGATCAACAATGCCGGCATCTATCCGGATCAAGGGCTCTCGATCTTCGATATTTCGCGCAAGCAGCTCAACGAGACGTTTCAGACAAACACCTTCGGCCCGATCGAAGTGGTCCAGGCATTTCTCCCCCTGTTGCGAGGTGCGGCTGCAGCTCGCGTGATCAACCTGTCGAGCGGATACGGACAGCTCAGGGGACTGTCTGCTGATGTGCCGAGCTACTGCCTTTCGAAGCTGGCCCTCAACGGTGTCACTCTGATGCTGGCAGACAAGCTCAGGGCTGACGGTATCGCGGTCAATTCGGCCGATCCCGGCTGGGTCCGAACGGACATGGGCGGCAGCAGCGCGACGCTCAGCGTGGCAGAAGGCGCCGCCGGTATCGTTTGGCTCGCGCACGAGGCGCCGCAGGAATTCACCGGGAGGTTCTACCGCCACGGTCAGGAGATCGAGTGGTAGGCCGACTCCCTGATCCTCTCACCTATATCAGCCTGTCGCCAAGACCGTTCCGGTTCAAATAGTCGGAGCCCGCCTCATTCGCCAGGATTCATTCAAGATTTCTCTTGACAACATGAATGATGTTCACTAGTGTGAACATTGTTCATTCTTGTTGGAACCCTGCAGCAAATTCCTGTCTTCCATGACCAAAGGGAGGGACCGCCATGTACGATTTTCTGCTGACGCCCGAGGAACAGGCACTGAAGCAAGAGGTAAGGAAGTTCACCAGGGAAAAGGTTTCGAGTGACTTTCTGAGGGCCATGGACAAGGACGAAATCGTCTACCCCAGGGAGTTCGTCGAGAATCTGGCTGCTCAGAACCTCAGGGGCATTCGCTTTCCGAAGGAGTACGGTGGAAGGGGAATGAGCTGGGTTGCCGACGTTACCGCGACCGAGGAGATCGGTTGCCTTGGGATCGCGCTCGGCTGCGCCTTTGTCATGCCCTCCATCGTGGGCGAGGCGCTGAACGTGTTCGGCACCGAGGACCAGAAAGACCGATACCTGAGGCCCTATCTCGCCGGCAAGCTCGTTTCCGCCGAGGCGCTGACAGAGCCACGAGGCGGGTCCGACTTCTTCGGGGCCACGACGCGGGCCGTGCTGGACGGGGACCATTTCATCTTGAACGGCCAGAAGCGTTTCGTCGTCGGCGCCGAGGGCGCGGACTTCTTCACGGTCTACTGCAGGACCAACTTTGATCCGGACGCCCACAAGTACAACCGGATCAGCATGCTGATCGTGGACAAGGGCCCCGGGGTGGAGACCGAGTATCAATACGGTCTCATGGGATGCAGGGGCGGTGGAACCGGAAGGCTCGTCTTTCGGGATGTGAAAGTACCCAAGGAAAACCTGGTGGGCGAGCTTCACGGAGGCGCCCTGGTCTTCAATCAGATGATGATCCCGGAGAGGCTCACCTCCGCTGCCGGCTGTCTCGGCACCTGGGGTGCCCTGGACCTGGCGGTTCGGTACGCGGACAAGCGCACAGCCTTCGGAAAGCTCATCCGCAAGTTCCAGGCGATCAATTTCATGGTGGCCGACTCGATCATGCAGCTCGACGCGGCCCGAGCCCTGACCTACATGGCCGCACGAGCCGTGGACGAGAACTACCCGAACGTGAGAAGGATCGTCAGTGAAGCGAAGAGATTCGCCACGGAATCGGCCTGGACCGTGGTGAACAACGCGATGCAGATCATGGGCGGCATCGGATACACCGAGGTCTATCCGATCGAACGGTCCTTGCGGGATATCCGGCTTGCCCTGATCTGGACCGGGACGAGCGAGATCATGAACCTGCTCATACAGCATGAGTACTTCAACGAGGTGCTCGGGCCGGACTATGACAAGAGGCAGATGGAGAAGGATGCGAACATGCCGGACGAGAGCGAGCGCTGCTTTACGGATGAGGACATGTGGAATGTGCATGAAAGCAAGGTAGCGAACTGAGGGTTTTGGCAGGGGTCGTTGTGGTTGAGTGTAGAACGGGTGTGCAGCGTAGTATCGGTGTTCCTTTTTTGACTGCTTGGGCTCCGTCGCCCCCCGTGTCTACTCACACGTATAATGCCGAAGGCTTCTGCTGAGAGCATTATGCGTGTAAAGTCGCCCGGCGCAGTCAAATAAGGAACACCGATACTACGCCGCTTCACGGTTACCCCAAGAACACATAACGACCCCACCAGTATGCCTGGCCATGCACCTTGCTCTTCATTGGGGCTTCAGCAGAAGGGGAAATGGCGGAATGACCGGGGCCGGCGGGGAGCCGCCTTGCCTTGCATGGAACGAAAGATACAGAGAAGGGAAGACGCGATGGCCGGGAGGAAGCTGGAAGGGGAGGAGTTCAGGGTGCTCCTCGTGAACAACTGGCTGACCCATGACGCGCTCTGGTATGGGGAAGTGGCGTCCCGGTTCGGTATGGCCGAGGCGAGCCCCATGAACCTGCGGGTGTGCAGGACCCTGGGGACGATCGAGTACAAGCGTCTCATGAAGGCAATGGGTTTTGCACCGCCTCATGACATGGCCGCGTTGCGAGAAGCCTTCAATCTGGCCTGGAGCGTGTTCGCATCCCCAGCCTTCGAGACGGAGGTCGACTTCCGGTCGGATGGCACGGTGGTCATGAGGAACCCGAGATGCTTTGCCCATGAAGGCATGACCAAGGCAGGGCTCATCGGGGAATACGAGTGCGGCATCTACGAGCGGATCGAGGGTTGGTTCGATGCCATGGGATTGCAGTACACGCGAACCCCGGATCTCAGCAGGTGTCTGAAATACAAGGGAGAGGAGTGCGTGGTGACCATACGATTCCGGTTCGAGGAGAAGGAGGATTCGGTACGGTGAGTGCGCTCACGCTGCACGCCCTGCGGGAAAAGGAACGGGAGGCCCGCAGGGATTTGATTCTCTCGGCGGCACGGAAGCTCTTCGCGGAGAAGGACTTCAGGAGCGTCACGGTCCGTGAGATTGCCAAGGCCGTGGGCGTCAGCCCCGGGACGATCTACCGCTACTACGAGAGCCTGGACGACCTGTTTCTCGATGTCTTCTTTGCCGGGGCCCTGGACATGACGGAACTCCTGGACAAGGAGCGGAAGAACGGCGAAGGGTGCTCCCTGAAGAGGTTCTGCCAAGTCTATGTGGCATATCTTAACGAGAACATGTCCTTCTACCAGATGATGAGCCACTTCATGCTCGGTGGCAGGCTCTCCCCCGAAGCCACGGAGAGACTCAACCCGATCATGCGGGAGTTGATGGACAACATCGAGGCGATCGTGGAGGAGGCGGGCCTCGAAGGCGATACCCGGATGATTACCCACGCCCTCTTTTCGGCCTTGAACGGAGTAATGATCAGCTACGCGCGGTACCCTGGCCGAAGTCTGGAAGAGATCCGGCGTCACACCCTGCGGCTGGCAGGGGTCATTGGAGGATTCTTTGAGAAGCCTGGGTGACACGCAGCCGCGGCCCAGTGTCAACAGCCCGGGGACTTGAGAAAAGCGGGTGCGTTCTCTACCCTGGTAGTCTGGAACCACCGGCCACTAAGTGCCGCTAGGCAACTTGCCACTCGCCACCAGTCCGAAGGAGAGACACCATGTCCGACGTGTACAAACGCCTTGCCGAGAAGCTGGACGGGATGCCGCAGGGTTATCCTGCTACAGAGAGCGGTATCGAACTGAAGATCCTCAAGAAGATCTATTCTCCGGATGAAGCGGAGATGGCCCTGAAGATCAAGCCCATCCCGGAGACGGCCGAGGCGATCGCGCAGAGGCTCGACAAGCCGGTGGGAGAGATGGAAGCGATCCTGGACGACATGGTCGCCAAGGGACAGATCGGGTCCTTCAAGATGTTCGGCAGCCAGGTTTATATGTTCTTCCCCTTCGTGATCGGGGTCTACGAGTTCCAGTTGGACCGGATGGACAAAGAGCTGACCGAGATGTTCGAGGAATATGCGCCCGTACTCCTGAGGGAGTTCGGCGGGCACGCACCGGCCGCGGCCCGCGTGGTGCCGATCGGGAAGGATGTGGATGCGGACCTTCTGATCCATCGCTACGATGACATCCGGGGCATGATCGATGAGGCGAAGTCGTTCAAGGTGTTGAATTGCATCTGCAGGAAAGAGCAGGAGCTCGAGGGGCATACGTGCAAGTACCCCGTGGAGGTATGCCTGAGCTTCTCAAACGAAGAGAACGCCTTCGAAAAGGACCCCCTCGGAAGAGTCATTTCAAAAGAAGAGGCCTATGCGGTTCTCGACCAGTCGGAGGAAGCCGGCCTGGTGCACTGCACCTACAATGTGCAGAGCGGGCAAGCCTTCGTTTGTAACTGCTGCCCCTGCTGCTGCGGGATTCTCCGGGGCGTGAAGGAATACAATTCGCCCTACATTCTGGCCAAGAGCGATTTCGTGGCCGCCATCGACCAGGACGAATGTGTCCAGTGCGGCGTCTGTGCGAACGAGCGTTGCCCCATGGAGGCGATCGTCGAGGAGGATGACAGCTTCAAGGTAGTTGACGAAAGATGCATCGGCTGTGGGGCATGCATCTCCTCCTGCACGACCGAAGCGATCCGACTCGTCCGGAGGCCGGAATCCGAGCAGGACACGCCGCCGAAAGACTTGATCGACTGGACCATGAAGCGGGCCGCCACGCGTGGGGTCGAGTTGAAGCTGGACTAGAGGGTTGTCGCGCCGGCCCGATTGTCCCGGAACTCGATGAACTGTCTCATCCTTGCGTAGGCCCGAAGAGCACGCTCCGGCGTCGGATAGACCGGAATCCCGGCGCCGCAGAGCGGCTCGAGCCAGTCTTCGAGCCGTTGCACGAAGCCTGGATAGGCAACGGCAATGACCGCCTTGTCCGTCGTCTTGGCGATCCTCGCCATGCCCTCCTGATACACCTGGTTTGTCTCTTCCGAGATTCCGCCCCCGAGTATGACGATGGCATCCACGTTCCGGTCTTCGGTCAGGGTCTGCAGGGTATCGAGATAGAGATTCAACTCGAAGGTTGCGGAGAGGCCCACGTCCACCGGGTTCCTATAACTCGTTCCGGTGGCCGGTAGGGTTGCCGCGAGACGTTCCCGGGTTCTTTCCTCCAGCGTGGCCATGGTCAGACCCCATCGCTCCGCCGCATCCGCAGCGGACACCACCGGCCCGCCGGGCCCGGAGACGAGGACGATCCTGCCTTGCCCCTCCCACGGTAGGTGGTGCATGGCCATTGCGAGATCCGTCATTTCCTCGAGATCGCTCACATCCAGGACGCCGTACTGCTGGAACAGGGACTTCCAGAGGGCCTCGTCCCCCGAGAGGGAGCCCGTGTGGGAGGCGGCAGCCCTCTGACCGGCCTGGGTCCGGCCCACCTTCCACATGATCAGCGGCTTGCGGCCGGCGATTGACTCCAGCGCCCTGGCAAGAGACCTTCCGTCCCGAAGGCCTTCGGTGTAGGCGCAGAGCACCCTGATATCCGGTTGCCCGCCCATCCACTCGAGCAGTTCCGGCAGATCCACGTCGCACGCGTTTCCATAGCTGACCGCATGACGGAAGAAGAGCTTTCGCGGCTCGAAGGCCTTCATCAACAGGTTGCACAGTGAGCCGCTCTGGGAGATGAGCGCCAGGCTTCCGGATTCACGTGGCATTTGAGGGAAGAAGGCGAGACCCGCACTCGAAGAGTGAACCCCCATGCAGTTGGGCCCCAGAATCCGGAACCCCCCCTTCCTTGCTATCTCTTTTACGCGTTCTTGATCCGCCAGCCCCTCGCTGTCACCGCTTTCACCGAACCCGGAGGTGTAAAGGATGACGCTCTTCACGTTCTTCTTTCCACATTCCTCCAAGACCGGCATCACATGATCCTTGGGTACCATGACGATGACCATATCGACCGGGTCCGGCAAATCGCTGAGGCTGGGATAGGATCGGAGGCCTTCGATCTCGTCTGCATTCGGGTTCACGGGATAGATGGGCCCGGAGAATCCCTGATCTTGAAGACCCATCAGAAACAGCGTGCCGATCTTGAAGCTCCGGGGGATTCCGACCAGTGCCACGGACCTTGGGGAGAACAGGGCCTGCATGTCTTCCATCTTGATTGCCCTCATCGATGCTGTTCGTTTTGTCGCGTAGATTCCCCTAGAAAAAGGTTGGCTACTTGGCTATAATTCTGATATGGAGCTAGTGGTCTGACCATCTAGGACTCCTGTCTTCGGGGGGAACGGAAACGATGAATTCAGGATCCAGCCTTTTCATGCTCATCGGCTCGACGCTCTTTCTGCTTGCTTTCGGCCTGCCCCTTCTCCTGTTTCCGATGGCATGGGCTCGCCGGATAGGCTGGACCCTTCCCGAGGAAAAGGACCTGGCCAACTACCTGGGAAGGTCCCTGGGCGGCGTGGTGGTCGCCGTGCTCATCATGGGCTTGCTGGCAGCGACCGACCCATGGAAGTACCGATTCGTTTTCGAGCTCTTCATCCTTATCTGCATCTTCATGGTGGGTGTACATCTTTATGGATTCGTGAAGAAGAATCAACCTCTCTTCGAGCACCTCGAGATCGGGATGTATGCGATCATGTGCTTGTTGACCTGGTACTTCTATCCCCTACCCCCCGGCTAGAGGCCTTCTTGCCTCAGACAAGGTGGGACGATATGGAACGGGGCAGAAAACGAAAGCATCTCAGGCTCATCAAGACCGACAACCCTGACCAGACGATCTCGGACGCTGAGAAGGAACTGTTGGACGAGCTCGAGAACCTGGAAGAGCTGGAATTCCAGATTCTGACCGGAGCCCCTGACTGGACCGTCGCCATCGACAGACGTTCCCCCACCGAGGTCAAGCTTCGCGTCCTGGCGGCCGTGAAGAGCTACACCCTGGGAAACAAATCGGTCGACTACCTGCTGAGAAGATATCGGGAGATCTGGGAAAAAAAGCTCCCCGAGTGGGACTGACCCCACCCTGCATCCATCCCGCGTCCCGCTCTCCCCTTATCACCGAAGGCCATCTTTCCACGATTTGCCTTACGCGGAACACTCCTCCCCGGATACGCATCAGAGAACAGATAGCCCACAGGCTGTGGGTAGGCAGGGATTGGGATGCAATTGAGAATCTCTCTATCGGTAGGGTCCGGTCATGGACTCCCTCTCCGATTTTCGAAGGGCGACTTTGTAGATCCGGGGGGGCGACGGAGCCCAAGGAAATCGGAGAGGGAGTCCATGATCGGACCGAGTAGGATGAGTGCTCTGAACCGTGGAGGCTTCTCCAGGCCACTCTGCCGGGAAGAATGAGAGAGGAGAAAAGGAAAGATGGCCGAGGTCTATCATGCGCTTGGCTTCAACATGCACCAGCCTCTGGGCAATCTGATTGCCCTTCACAACTCGGAGGAGAGGTGGGAAGCCAGGCAGATTCTCTGGTGCTACGACCGGCCGACCCGAATGCTGGAAGGGTATGAGGATGTTGCCAGGCTTCACATGGGTTTCTCGGGAACGCTTCTGAAGCAGTTCGAAGACCCCGCGATCCGCGAGACCTTCCACGACGTGGTGGACATCGAGGCGTTCCTGGACAGATACAGGCGGTCCGGGATCGAGTTTGCCGGAACCGGGTTGTATCACCCCGTGTATCCTCTCATCCCGCCCGAGGACTGGGACCCGCAAACCGCATGGTGGATCGGCCTGGGAAGACACCTGCTGGGGCGGGAGTGCTTTCAGGGCTTCTGGCCGCCCGAAATGGGTTTCTGCGCCGAAATGATCCCCATGCTCAAACGACACGGATACCGATACGTGATCGTCGATTGCTGGTACATCAAGCCGAAGCGAGAGATGCGCTGGGAGGAGGTTCGATACAGGCCCCACCTGGCCCGCTATGGAGGAGAGGAGATCGTCGTGATTCCCCGGGACAGGGAGCTCTCCGACGCACAGGAGTCGGGTCTGGACCCGGGCTGGTTCGAGCACGAGATCTACGAGAGAACCAAGGGCTGTGATTTCCCGGCTCTGGTGACCACGTGGACGGACGGGGAAAATGGAGGATGGTTTCGAACCTCGGACGTGGAGAGCGGATTCTGGGGGCATTTCTACCACCCCATACTGAACAAATGCCGGGAAGGGAGGCTCGGATTCCGTCCGACCCACATCAGCGAGTTTCTGGACAGGTTCCCTCCAACCGAGGAAGTGGAGGTGCACCGGGGGGCCTGGAACACGGGACATCACTGGGGTGGCGATTTTGCGCAGTGGACCGGTTCGCTCTTGCAGAAGAAAGGCTGGGATGAGATCCGCAACGCGAGCGCCTACCATCAGAGAGCGAGGAGGTCGTTCGAAGAGCGGCAGCACGATACACACGATTCGGAGGGTTTGCGCCATCTGATCGACGAGGCATACGACCACATTCTTGTGGCTGAAACGAGCTGCAATTTCTACTGGGGCAGCCGGTGGGTGCACCGTTCCTTCGATGCGCTCGA
This sequence comes from bacterium, assembly GCA_028277985.1. Lineage (GTDB taxonomy): Bacteria > Desulfobacterota > DSWW01 > DSWW01 > DSWW01 > S015-6. The sequence continues at coordinate 37,574 of JANQFG010000007.1, forward strand.
AAGGGCCTACTCGCTTCTCGACGAGGCCATGGCGCGACTCGACGGCCATTCAGGCTGATCACATTCCTTCTCAAAACGAGAAAAATCCTCAATATGATAGCCTCCGGCCGGGCCGATCGGGACCCGGGGGAAGCCGTCCGACCAGGAGCAGCTTCAGCCGAACTCTTTGATTTTCAAAAGCCTTTTGTCGATGCGGCCTTTCCGGGAACCGGAAGAACGGGCAGTGGCATTCCCCTTGCAAATTCCTGTTTCCCAGTCAACGAATTCAAGGCTCGAGAAACACTCAAGGGCATCTTGAAGAAGGGAGACAAGAAAAATGAAAAAGACACTCATCATGAGCGCGGCAGTCCTGACGTCTCTTCTGTTCGGTGAAGCCACCATGGCAGCGGTGTTCGGATTCGTCATGGTTTCAGGACTCATGGCCGGTTCCCTCATGAACGAAACGGCACGCCGGGCGGTGGAATGCCCTGCCTTGGCATTCAAGCCCCTGGCTGAGAAGATTCGAATCCCCCCGTCCGCGTAAGGGGATCGAGGTCGGCGGTCTTTTCGGTTGTGTCTGACCGGTGAAGACCGCCCCAGAGACCTCACCCGTCCCTATGCAGTCCACTCCGCGCCGCCAGCGACCGTGTATCCCCCCTCAATCATCCATCCGTACTTGCAAAGCCTGAAGCCTTGTTAGATCCTTGGTAGATCTCCTGTCATCTAAGATCGCAACCTCCAACTGCGGAAGAGGACCTGAAATGATCGATCTGTACACGGCGCCGACCCCGAACGGCTACAAGATCTCGATCGCCCTGGAGGAACTGGGCCTTCCCTATGAGGTCCGCGTGGTGCACCTGGGCGAGAACGAGCAAAAGAAGCCAGAGTACCTGAAGATCAATCCGAACGGGCGCATCCCGACCATCGTGGACAGGGATGAGGGGGACTTCGCCGTGTTCGAGTCGGGGGCGATTCTCATCTACCTCGCTGAGAAGGCCGGGAGGCTCATGCCGACCGATCCGAAGGGCCGTTCCGAGGCCATCCAGTGGCTCATGTTCCAGATGGGCGGCGTCGGGCCGATGCAGGGCCAGGCCCACGTGTTTCTGCGCTACTTCCCAGAGAAGCTTCCTTCGGCCATCGAACGTTATCAGAAAGAGACCAAGCGGCTGTACACGGTGCTGGATACGCGTCTGGAGGGGCGTGAATTCCTTGTCGGCGAGTACAGCATTGCCGATATCGCCCACTGGCCGTGGGTGATGGCCCACGAGTGGGCCGACGTATCGATCGAGGATCTTCCGCACCTGCAGCGGTGGCTGAAGAGTGTCGGAGACAGGCCTGCCGTTCAGCAGGGGATCCAGGTCCCTCCCCGAGTCGAGGCGGAAGACGTGGTCTCCATGGCGAAGAAGATTGTGGATACATGATCCGGCAACAATCGTTGTCGTCCTCGTCGTCGAATTCGAGCACGGGCACGGGCACGGAATAAGGCGCCTTCTACTAACCTGCCAGTCTGAATAGAGCGATCCATGCCGAGATGGTGAACATGGACGCGATCGTCGTTCCGATCACGATCGAGGCAGCGAGTTGCTCGTCCCCCTTCATCTCCTGAGCCATGATTGCGCTTACGACAGCAACCGGAGAAGCGTAGATCAGGACGACGAACTGTCGCTCCATGTCGGTGACACCGAACAGACCGAGGGAGAAATAGATCGCGGCAGGGTAGACGATAAGCTTGATGAAAGCGATCAAGGCCGTTGGCACGATCTCGGTACGGACCCGCCCGAGATCCATGCTTGCCCCTACCGACAGGAGGGCGGCAGGTAGGGCCATACGCGCCACGAGGTCGAGCGACCGGTCGATGCTGGTCGGAATGGGCAGGCTCAGGGCTGAGAAGAGGACCCCGAGCAGGGTGCTGAGAATAAGCGGGTTTCTCACGACATCGAGAGTTGCCTTCTTCCAGACGCCCTGGGTCTCAGGGTTCCCTGCATGATGGGGCATGGCGAGAACGAGTACGGCCAGAAGATTGTAGACCGGCACCATCATGCCCACCAGCACGGCGGCTGGTCCGAGAACAGCCGGGCCGAAGGCGTTCTCTATCACCGGCAATCCTACGAAAACCATGTTGCTCCGCATCGATCCCTGGGCGAGTACCCCGCGCCTCGAGGGCTCGGAGCGAAAACATGCGAGATAGACGACGCAAGCGGTCATCACCGTCACCGCTGCAATCGAGCCCATGGCGGCAAGACCGATTGCCTCTGACAGAGGCGTAAGCGCGGCGCTTCGGAAGAGCAGGATAGGGCCTGCAACATAGAACACGAGCTTGGAAAGCCACGAGCTGGCGGCAGGGCCCATCCAGCCGATGGCGCCCAGCAGATAGCCGAGCCCGATAACGAGAAAGACGGGCAGAACGATGTTGACGATCTCGATGAGTGAATTCATGCGGGATGGGATGTTGCGGGAGATTTACGTTCCGGGTCCGCAATCCATGCACCCGGGCTCCAGCGTCTCCTCCAGTTTCAGTTTGGCGGCCAGATCGCGCAGGGCCGTACGTATTCCCTCCTCGACCACGGGGTGATAGAAGGGCATGCGGAGCGCGCCGTCCACGGTCAGGCCCTGTTGAACGGCCCACGCCAGCAAGTGGCCCGTGTGCTCCACGCTCGGGCCCAGCATCTCGGCGCCGAGTAAGGTGCCGCGCTCGTTTTCGGCATAGATGCGCACGTGTCCGCTGTTCTTGCCCATTACCCTGGAACGTCCCTGGTCGTCGTAGCTGACTTCACCGATCGTCATGCTGTCCGGATCGAGCCGTCCGTAGGCCTTCCCGACAACCGCGATCTGCGGATCTGAGAAGACCACCGAAAGAAGCGTACGCCTGACAAAGGCACGCACATCCGGGTAGCGTGCGGCATTGTGCCCGGCGATCCGTCCCTCGTCGGCCGCCTCGTGGAGTAGAGGGCGATGATCGGAGACATCTCCTGCCAGGAAGATAGGAAGGTTCCCGATCTGTGCCGTGCGCGGATCGACCAGGGGCTGTCCGTGATCGTCGAGCGGAACCTCCGCCCTTTCCGGATCGAGGCCCGCTAGATTGGGGCGACGCCCCGCAGACGCGAGCACATAGTCGACGGTTGCCTCCCGGGTCGATCCGTCTCGATCCATCCATTTTAGGTGGACGCCGCCGTCAACCTGGCGGGCTTCCATCTCCCGGATACCCACGTGCAGGTTCAGTTCCCGCCCGAACACATCGATTGCCTTCTGTTTGATGACCGGATCCGTAAGAGGGCCCACCCGGGACGAAGGGGTCAGGCAGAGGGTGTCCACACCCAGCCGATGGAGAGACTGCCCGAGCTCCAGACCGATGACACCCATGCCGATCACGGCCGCCGATCCGGGCAGGTCCTCGAACTCGAACACGTCGTCGCTGATCAGAAGGCGGTCGCCGACGCCGGAGAGGTTGGACGGAATCCATGGGGACGATCCGGCAGCAACAACGATGGCTCGCGCTTCGACACACGTGTGATCGTCCACGACCAGTGTTCCCGGCCCTTCGAACCGGGCATGGCCCTTGAGCTTCTCCTCGTCCGGGATATCCTCCACCGAGTCGAGGACGAAACCGACGAACCGGTCCCTTTCACGGCGGACCCTTTCCAGGACCGCCTTTCCGTTGATCTTCGGCTTGCCCTGGATCTCCACCCCGAACTTCTCGGCCGTGGCGATCTCGTGTGCAACGTCGGCCGAGTGTATCAAGAGCTTCGAGGGCATGCATCCGACGCGTGCACATGTGGTTCCATAAGGACCTCCTTCAATGAGGAGGACCCGTGCCCCGGCCTTCTTCGCCTCGCGGCGTGCCGCAAGCCCCGCCGTACCGGCGCCGACGATCGCTACATCGACATCTCGCTTGTTCATGTTCTCTCATCTTTCCGTTTGGATAGATAGATCCAGGCTCTTATCCCGCTTAGACGTTCGGGACCCCGATTTCGTCGCCGATGGGGCGCGATCTCGAAGGATCCGTGCTCGTTGAGGGAGAATTTGATCCGGGAATCGAACCGAGCCGGGGTGAGAGGTGCAGGATGGCTGTTCCCAGACAAACCCTCGATCCGGAAGATTGCAGGGTCCTCGGCACAGTCGGGCCGTAGCGAGCGGATACCGACCGGAGACCACCCTGCCGAAAGCTGCCGAACGGGAGGGAAGCAACCTTCGCTGTGTTCTGGTAGGGCTTCGACGGTGTTCTCCACAGGACCCGAAGCGGCGCCCAGTCAAAGAGCTTCGGGTCTCGTGGTTTCATCCTCCGGGCTGGAGTTTCGTTACCTCGCCGGCTGCCAGGCCCTTCTGGCCCTCTTTCACCGTGAACTCGACGCTTTCACCTTCGTTCAGCGTGCGGAACCCGTCTCCCGAAATATCGGAATAGTGCACAAAGATGTCATCCTTGCCGTCGCGGGCGATAAATCCGTAGCCTTTCCTGTCGTTGAACCACTTGACGACCCCTGTCTCTCTCTCCATGATCTGCATTTCTCCTCTACGCTGTGATGCCTGGCCGGGTCGGCCTCCTCAAGCCCACACAAAAAACCCGCTCAGTCGAACAATTCTGAGCGGGACAAATCACTACTCACAGGCCACATCTTTCCTCGGTCGAGGTTCCGATCCGCAAAATCACTGAAAATCTACCTCCCCCCCTGAATCTTGTCAAGTGCCTGAACCGAAGACCGAAATCGAGCCGGACGACCCCCTGTGGCTAGGAGATTTCGGCCGCGGTGACGTGAAGGTTGATCCAGTTCTTGACCTTCTTGCGCATCGCAGGCGAGGTGTCGACGAACTCGACGCCCACGCGGAAAACAAAGGGGATTCCCTCCGGATGGCGGATGTACCAGACGGCCTTGCCCCGCAACCGCAGAGGTTCATCGTCGTAGGGGAGTTCCACCTCCAGGATGCTCTTCTCCGAAGTCTGCATGTTCGGGTCGATCATGTGAATGCCTTCCCACTCGATGGAGTCGGTGAGCAGGCCCATGCCGTGTTCCGAGATATCGTAAAGCTCTGCCGGCAGCTCGGGGCTCAGGTTCTTCGGCTGTGAGGGAAGATGCATTCGGAAACGGATCGGACGTTCGATCCGGTGCCTTTTGGATCTGCGACGTTCCTTCTTCTCGGCTGTCCTCCGCAGGCCGGTTTTTGACATGATTCTTTCGATGAAGCTGGCTGACGTGTCCATATTCCTCTTTCCTTTCACAGGGCGCGAATGCTTTGTTACCTGTCGCATGGCAAGAAGCGTGCCGGGAAAGGAAACGAGGGCCAACCGAGAATCAACATGCCGGAATGGTTATGTTTTTCGGGAGGGGAGCCGACTGCCGGCCAGGGGCTGCGAGTGGTGCTCGGTTACGATTTTGGACTCGAATCAGTGTGGTTCGCCCTTCTTGTATTCACGATCGTACAGATCCTTGTCGTAGGGGGCCCGTCTGCCCGGGCAGTTCTCCATGGGGCAAAGCATGCAGTTTTCGAAATGGTGTTCCGTGGGGAACCACATTCCGGAAGTGGACATGCTCGGCTTCATGAAGCAACTTTCCATGAGTTGGACGCCGATGGAATCCTCGGGTGTCCCGAGAAGCGAGAACAGGGCCCGCTGTTCGGACAGGGACCAGCTTTCAATCGATCCAGGGTTCATCATCGAGAGGTTTCCCGGATGGTGCTCCGCCTCGATCTGTTCTAGCAGCGCCAGGATGGATGCTCCCAGGGCCATGCCCTTGATCGTGTCCGCCCAGAACTTGTCCAGGACCGAGGTGAACCGGCTCGACCATTCTTCCAGCTCGGCACCGCAGGTCGCAACGAACGGGAAAACTCGGTGAACCTTCTCCAGGTTCACGGCGAGTACGCGGCTCTTGAAGGTCAAGCCCTCGATGACGACGTGGTCCTCCCCTCTGGCTTCGATCAGGCCGGCCTTGTAGATCGCCTTGGGCCTTCCTGCCTCCTCGGCCTGTGCGGCCATCTCCTCGGCCTTTTGAGCGTAGCTTTCCCCCTCCTTGATTCCCAGCTGCTGCATGAGCTGGGAGCGATCGATCCGCCACGTAATCTCGTCCAGAATTGTCGGTTCCATTTCGATCCCGGCGGCTCAGCCCTCAGGGCCTTTGCCGTTCAAACCCCTGGATCCGGCTTCAGTCATCTCCCTTGCGGGGACGCCCTCGGCCGATCGCTATCTTGGGCAGGCCGTCCGGACCCGCCTTCTGCTTGTAGGAAACAATATCGGATTCACGAAACCTCCAGAACCTGCCCTGTTTGACCGCCCGAAGCTTTCCCTTGCGAGCCAGGTCGATCACGTCATCCGGGCTGCAGTCCAGAATATGGGCGGCATCTTTCGACTTGATGAGCGAATCCTTTTTCTTGGTGGTCGCCATGGATCGTGTTCCCCTCTCCGTTCTCTCCATGAATCCCGCAAACAATGACGAAACGGTTACGTCTGCAACCCGGAAGAGCGCGGCCGCTGCGGCTGCGTTCACCACAGTCCTCTTCGTTCGGTCGAAAAGGTTGAGACGGAAGATTGGTCAGAGCCGGCATTCGGGGAACGGCGATTCCAGAAGAATGCAGCTTTTCGCGTCGCCCTGCGTGTACCGGCCTCGATATCCGATTATATCGTAAAATATTTTTATAGCAACTCGGCGCCGCAAGATCAAGACCGGCAAGGCCCGGAATCCCGCATCGGGAGGGCCCGCCCGCCGGTCCGGACCCCGCCGTCCGGCACCCTACTGGACGGGAAGAACGCTATCTGGCAGAATTCAGTTTTTATCACTGGGGATCCCGGTTCGGGATCTCGAGAACCGGGTCTGGAGACCCCGAGTTTTCCAAAAAAGTCTGGTAGGAAGAACAGGATGGCGTCGCTCCCTTCCGGCAAGAAGAGGCCCTGGCTTTTCGAGACTTTCCCCGCGCTCGAAGAACGTGTCCCCTGGACCTCCATCGTGGAGGTCCCTACACCGGTTCAGCTCCTCGAGGGGCTCAGCGCTCACCTTGGCAGCGAGGTGTGGATCAAGCGGGATGACAAGACCTCACCCACTTACGGTGGAAACAAACCGCGCAAGCTTGAATTTCTGCTGGGTGAGGCCCTTTCACGGGGATACAAGACCCTGGTCACCGGAGGAGGGATCGGGACGAATCACGGTCTGGCCACGGCCGTATTCGGCCGCACCCTGGGATTTCATGTTGTCCTGGGCCTGTTCGGCCAGCCGGTGACGGCCCACGTGCGCAAGAGCCTGCTCCTGTACCACGCGTACGGTGCCGAGATCTTCTATATGAGCAATCTCCTGTCTGCCCTGTGGCGATTCTACGTGAGCGAGCGGATTCGTCGTCGCGACGCCTATTTCATACCCGGAGGAGGTTCCTGCCCCGTGGGCGCGCTCGGCTACGTGGACGCCGGGCTCGAGCTCGCCATGCAGGTCGAACGAAAAGAGATCCCGCTGCCCAAGGTGATCTATCTGCCTGTCGGCTCCGGAGGGACTCTGGCCGGGCTGGTTATCGGGCTGCGGCTGGCCGGGTTGAAGCCCAGGGTGGTGGGCGTTCAGGTTGCGCCGCGCATGTTCGCCAGCCCGAAGGTCGCGCTCAAGCTGGCCCGCAATACCCTGAAACTCATGCGACGCCATGACCGGTCCGTACCCGAGCTGGCACTCACCCCGAAGGACATGTCCATGGACTCGGCCTATTACGGATCGGGCTACGGACAGCCGACGGATGGGGGACGAAGGGCTGTAGCTTTGATGGCCAAGACCGAGGACATCGATCTGGACCTGACCTACACGGGCAAGACGCTGAGCGGGCTTCTGCATCAGGCGAGAAGCACAGGGGAAAAAGGGCCGATCCTCTTCTTGAACACCTTCAATTCCGTGGACCTCTCCCCCATGGCCGACCGCGTCAGGCCCGGCCAGCTTCCGGAAGAGTTCCACAGGTTCTTCGAGGGCAAGCTCGTGGAGTGAAGGAAGGCTCAGGCGCGGCAGGCAGCCTCCACCTCCTCGACAGACTTTACGCAGGCCTCGGTCAGGATCTCCGGCTCCCCCCCGGTCACGAGGACATCGTCTTCGATGCGTACGCCGATACCCCTGTAGGCTTCCGGAGCGTAGTCCGCATCGGCAGCGATATACAGACCCGGCTCGACGGTGAGGATCATTCCCGGTTCGAGTCCGCGCCAGGCACCACCTTCGCGGTATCTACCCACGTCGTGGACATCCATTCCCAGCCAGTGAGAGGTGTTGTGCATGTAATAGTGGTTGAGACCGATCTCTCCTTCATCCAGATTCTCTAGCCCTTCCTCCTCTTGAGAGGTTTCTGCGGTACGAAGGCAGATGCGAGCGTGCCGTTCCGGGTCTCCCTTGAGCAACCCAAGCTCCACCAGCCTTTCGGCAAACAGATCAACCACAGAGGAATGGACGGAGCGAATCGTCTCCCCCTGCCTGGCCATGTTGATCCCCGTCTTCTGTGCCTCCAGCACGATCTCGTAGATTTTCTTCTGGGCCTCGTTGAACCGCCCGGAAACCGGGAAGGTGCGTGATATGTCCGAGGCATAGTTGTCGAGCTCACAGCCTGCGTCGATCAGCACGAGATCCCCTTCCTTCAGCCGGGCGCTGTTCTCAACATAGTGGAGCACGCATGCGTTCGGCCCACCCGCTACGATTGTCTCGTACGCCATGGCCTGCGCTCCCTGCGACAGGCAGCAGTGCTCGAGCCGGGTTTGCAGGTCTCGTTCGCGCATGCCGGGTGAGCATTCCTTCATGGCCAGCATGTGTGCCTCTGCCGTGATGCCGGCCGCCTTGCGCATCCTCTCGATTTCACCCGCATCCTTGATCATCCTCTTTTCATGGATGAGAAGGGTCGTGTCGATCAACTCTGTCGGAGGTTTCACAGCACCCCGTCTGCCTCTTGTGCGCACCTGATTGATCCAGCCCATCATCCTTCGGTCCCATGCATCTTCCTTGCCGAAGGCGAAGTAGACCCGGTCCACATTCGAAAGGATCTCCGGCATGGTGCGGTCCAACGCATCCACCGGGTAGGCCTCGTCCGCGCCGAACACCTCTTTCGCCCCCTCGGGGCCGTATCGACGCCCTGTCCATATCTCCTGTTTCGGATCCCTGGGCCGGGTGAACAGGACGAACCGTTGGGGCTCGGCGCTTATCAGGACCGCGAGCGCGTCCGGTTCCGGGAAGCCGGTGAGGTAATGGAAATCGCTGTCCTGCCGAAAGGGGAAGGTCGAATCGTTGCTGCGAATGAGCTCCTTCGCGGCCGGGAACACGGCTACGGCCGGCCCCATACCGTCCATGATGTCTCTTCTGCGATTTGCATAGACTTCCGGTGAGAACCCTTCCACTCTCGACTCCGTTGTCATGGCTCTTCCTCTGTCTTCGCCCCCGGGTTCTCCAGGGGCAGGTCGATGAACTCCTGGCCGGCCCGCGTGATTCTGAAGGCGCAAGGCCCATCCGCCCAGGACCCGAGGTTTACGGAACGCATCTTTCGACCGTCGGACTCGAATTCATAGTCGTCCCGCAGGTGTACGTGGCCCGATACGATCAGGTCAAAGGGCTCCTCCTGGTTCACCCGCTTCGCATGAGATCGGATCGTCGATCGTGCACGATCGTCCGAGATCGTCTTGTGTTGGCTCGTGTACCGTCGGCTCGTGCGGCTGGCGGCCCTGCCGATCCGAGCCAGAACGCCTCCCGGCAGCCGGCTGCCGGCAAAGGCGATCACCGGTGTGCGCAGAAGCCAGCGAAGGAATCGATAGCCCCGGTCCGCCGGGTCCAGCAGATCCCCGTGTTCCACCCTTACCCTGAGATTCCCGAGCTGAAACAGATGCGCTCGGCCATGGACCCGGACACCCATTCGGTCCTGCCAGAAATCACGCAGGTACAGGTCGTGGTTGCCTTCGAAATAGTGAACCTCCACGCCGTCGGCAACGATCCTCTCGAGACGATCCACGATCGGGGCGAATTTCCGGACGAAGTATTCGTGTCCGCCAAGCCAGAAATCGAAGATGTCGCCCACGAGGAACAGGTGGGTCGCCCGTGTCCGGGTGCCCAGGTCATCCAGAAAGCCGACCAGGACCTGCGCGTCCGGTTGATCGAGGCTCTTGAGATGGATGTCTGAAAGGAAATAGGCTTCCGTGACCATGTCCTTGAGTTCGCAGCAGATGAAGTCACAGGGGAAAGGATCTCTTGAGGCCGTTATAGCATGCTCGAAAACGCATTGGAAACCTCTTCGAAACGTCCGAGGAATTGTGAACGGCGTATCCGAGGCCATGCCCCCTTTTTTGCTTGCATGCCAAGGGCCGAAGCGATAGAGTTTGAGTAAGGGGGTATTGCGGACGGCAGACAAGTTGCCCAGGTTCGGGGGGCCCATGAAGAAGGGATTCTTCCTTTCAATCGTCTTTCTCATGCTGGTACAAATCCTGTTTGCGGGATTCTGGGACACGTCATGTGTCGGACCCCGGGAGGCGGCCGCCGCCCCTGTCATGAAAGTGAAGCCGATCCATCCTCTGCCGGAGTGGCAGAACCCCGAAGACCTCCGGCCCCGCGGGACGGCACTGGAAGAAGGCTCTCCCGGAAGCAGGCTCAAGATCAGCTTTCCCGTGGGCCTGCTGGCCACCCTGCTGTTCTTCCTGATGTGGAAGTTTCTGCAAAGCCAGGAATAGCCCCCGATCTCCGGCCGACCTCTGCAGCGTGCATGGTGATCTCTGGGACAGGACATTCGCGATCATGAGCCAAGGGGAGTTCAAGCGGATCGACCAGGACCAGGAAGCCCCGTTGGGGCCTCCTGCACTTCTGCTCTGCGGTTATTCGTCCGAGGAGTCCCTGACGGTTGTTTCCCTTCTGGAAACGATGGACGCCTCCGGGTACAGGGTAGTTCTCTGCACCGAGCCGATGCTCGCGCAGACCCTGGAGGAGGCCCTGAGCACGACCTCGGAAGTACAGCCAGTGCCGCCCGACAAGCTCCCGAGGGTCATGGTTCTCTCAGGGATGACCGGCGCTCAGGTCCGTGTATTCCTCGATCGATACGCGACGACCCAGCTTCCCAGGCCGATCTTGGCGACCGTGACGCCCGGCAACCTCAGCTTCACGGTCCGGGACCTGTTGATCGATCTGCTGAAAGAGCATCGTGCCATGACCAAGAAATAACGGAGCCACCCCCTGGATGGACCTTCCCCTTCAAGAGCTGTTCACCTGAAGACACTCAAAGGAACACCCACCGGGCAGGAACTACACCGGATCTCCTGGTTCTTCATCCAGTGCCTCCTCTGAACTTGATTTCAGATTCAGGGGCGCAACGCTCTTTGCCGGCTGTGTGAGAGCGATGGTCATGGAGCCGGCAACGACCAGGGCAGCCCCTACGCCGGAGAGCGCATTGAGGGGTTCGGAAGCCACGATCCCGGGCCACAGGGTCGACCCGATTCCGATCATCGACAGGGTGGCGATCGGGGTCAGTGACAGGACTGCATTGACACGGGATGCCTCCCAGTGAGCCAGGGCCTCGGAGAAAGCGCCGTAGGCGATCAGCGTGTTGAGAGCTGCGAACACGAGCAGCCAGAAGCGAAGGGAATCCAGATCCAGGATGGACCGTGGAGAAGCAACCGGAAAGAGAAGAAGCGTGCTTCCTGTATACACGATCCACATAACGGCTGCGGAAGACATGACACTCAGCAACTGCTTCTGTGCGAGGGCGTAGACCGCCCAGGTGATCGCCGCCAGGACGATGAGGATCAGTCCGAGCGAATATTCTCCGCTCTCTGCAAGGATCTCGCCCAGCCTGTTGTGAAAAAAGAGCGACATGCCGAGGGCAAGCACGAATAGGCCAAACCACTGGGCCTTGACAAAGCGTTCCCTGAAGAATACGAGGGCGCCGACCATCGCCATGGCCGGGGCGAGTTGGATGAGCACCTGCGCAGAGCCGGCAGAGGTGTGAGAAAGCCCAAGGATGTAGAGGACGTAGTTTCCTCCCAGGCCCAGGATTACGAGAATAAGGAGGATCCACACACTCGAGCCCTGGCCCAGCAAGCGCGGCATCCCTTTGCGCAATGCCAGATAGGACCCGAGGAACACGGCAGACGCCATGAAACGGTACCAGGTGATCGTGTAGCCGTCCATTTGCTCGAGGGTGATCTGGAGGGCGATGGGCAGAACGCCCCACATGAAGACTGTGAGGAGGGAGAGACAGAGACCGAGTCTCCACCTTCCGGAGGGGTGATGCATTCGCATGAGAGGCTCTCGGGGGGTTCGTACCTGGGAGGAAGAGTATAGGGGTGGCCGAGACCCCGGTCAAGTTGTTCGACAGCGTCTTCTCCTTGACTCGAATCGGCACAAAAGGTAGACAGAATAAGTACTTTCGGTTCGCTCTCTGCCGGGGAGGAGAAGAGAATGAGAAACATAGGCAAAGTAAGAAGAGGTCGGTTCCTGTTGTTCGTCATCTCCATCACGCTGGCTCTCGTGGCGTGCGGGTCCGACCCGGAGGGTGAAGGGCCTGGGGGTGTTCCTCAAGGGGGCGATTCGTCTCCCGACCTGGTCATCACGAACGGCAGGGTGATCGACCCTCTGAGTGGGGCCGACAGGATCGCGACAGTCGCGGTTCAGGGCGCCGCGATCGATAGGATTACCTCGGATCCTGAAGAGGGGTCGGCTCTGGCGAGCCGTGCCGCCAGGGTGATCGACGCTTCCGGGCTGGTGGTCTCCCCTGGATTCATCAATACGCACACCCACGAGGGGGTCATTCTCGAGTCGATGAAGGTTTTCGTGAAGGACGGCATCACCACCTGGGTGGGCGGGAACTGCGGGTTCTCGGCGATTCCGCTGGCAGGCTACTATGAGCGGATCGAACAGGATGGAATGTACAACAACTATGCGGCGCTCACGGGGCTGAATGCCCTGAGGGGCGAAGTGGGCGTGGATACCTTTGATGAGGCAAGCCCGACACAGATCGAGGAAATGGTTCGGATCCTGTCTGACGATATGGAGGCGGGCGGTATGGGGGTCTCCTTCGGATCCTACTACAACCCCGGATGTTCCTACGAGGAAATGCTGGCAACCGCGAAGGAGGCAGCCCGTCACGGTGGCATGGCGTCGAGCCACATACGAGACAACATCTTCAATCTGAAGGCTTTGATTCCCTTCTGGGACTATTACCTGAACAGAGATTTCCTTACCGAGGCGATCCGGACGGCCAGGGAGGCGGATATCCCCTACATCGTCTCTCATCTCACCGACGTTACCTACGGTCCCGGCTCGACCGCCTACGCCCTCGAGATGATTTCGGGGGTGCTGTACCAGCAAGGGTTGCGGATCGCCGTGGATGTGATCGGAGCGGACTCATTTCCGAACGACTTCTTCACCATCGCACGGTACGGCACAGTGCCTCTCGACATACTCATGGCGATGGCGGATGCGGTCCCCTCCGACTTTCAGGTGACCGAAGATGTGGTGATCGGCGGAGAAGTCTATCTGAGGGCCTATGAGAGCCTGGCCAGTGTCGAGCAGGCAGAGGAGGTCATGGACGCGATCCTGGCCGGGGAGACCACCAGCCCGGGCGTGCTCTGCCACATCATCGACCCCGAGAACACGATGCTGGCCCTTTCAAAGCCATTCGTTTTTGTCGGAAACGATGGGGCCATTGACGTGGATCCCGGGACCGGGGAGTTGATCGGCCACCCAAGGTCTGCAGGCGCCTTTGCGAGGTTCATTGGTCACTGGGCACGCGACATGGGGGTGATGAACTTGACGGACGCCTTGTTCAAGGCAACGGCGGGTCCGGCGGTCTGGTTCGGTTTCGAAAAGAAGGGCAGGCTTCAGGAGGGGTGCGACGCAGACATCGTTGTCTTTGATCCGGAAAGGATCATCGACAGGGCCGAGGCCTCTGTCGGCAACATGCTTCGTCCGCCCGAGGGAATCGACTATGTCATCGTGAACGGAGTGGTGACTGTCGAGGGTACGGAGCTCACCGGAGAGAAGGCGGGCAGGGCCATTCGAAGGACTTGGGAAGTTCCCGGGGTCCACCATGGAATCGGCGGATGAGGTCCCCCCCTGAGGAGGCCACGCGATTCTTGCCGTCCGGATTCCGGGGAGCGAGCCGGACCGAGCGGAAAAAATGCATTCGATTCGGGAACCACAGAGGGGTCGAGGGGTCCAACCAAACATACGGGAGATGAATCAGCCCTGATCATGAATCTGCTTTCATCTCCATCCCCCCTCCGTGAAAGGTCGCGGTCTCTGTCTTGAAGACAGGCCACGGCCTTTTTTTTTCGGAATCCGGGCCGGCCGAATTCAGGATGTGGGGAACCAACCGACCCTACCCGGTGTCTTACCTAATGCAATAAGATGGAGACCGTATCGCGATCGCCGTCTTCATCTTCGCCTCCTTTCTCGTTGGCCGCCCTCCATGCCGCCCGGCTTGGGGGGCGGTTCTTTTTTGTCCCCCCTCCATGGCCACATGCCCCGGAATCGCCCCTCCTTCGGGCCGGGAACCTTGACACCGTTTCGTATCTCTCTCTATACTTCCTCTGATGCAGGACGACCTCCCTTCAATGAATCTTCGCAGGTATTCACTTCCGGAAAATAGAACGGGTTTTCTTTCACTGCCACAAAGGACCAACAGGAGGGTACTATGGACATCGTCAAGGGATTTCCCTCAACCATGCAGAATGACTATCAGCTGAATTTGATCAACCTGATCAAACACGGTGTGCGAAACTTCGAGAAGCAGGAGATCGTCTGCAAAGTGGGCGAGAGCATGTTCCGGCACACCTACGCGGACGCATACGGCAGGATGATGAGGTTTGCAAATGCCCTGAAGGGCCTCGGAATCGGCATCGGGGACCGGGTCGGCGTGATGGACTGGAACTCTTACCGCAACTACGAGATGTACTTCGCGATTCCCGGGGCCGGGTCGGTCATGCTGCTGATGAACCTCCGGCTCTCTCCCACGGATCTGTCGTATGTGGTCAACCATGCGGAAACGAAGCTTGTTGTTGTAGATGAAACACTCATTCCCCTCGTGGAGGCGGCTGCGCCCCAGTTCAAGACGGTTCAGGGCTACGTGGTCTTCACGGACAAGAACATCAAGGACATTCAGACAAGTCTGAGCCCGATCTACAGCTACGAGGAGCTGCTCAGCCAGGCGGACGCGGAATACGATTGGCCCACCATGGACGAGAATTCGGCCTGTGCGGCCTGCTATACGACCGGAACGACGGGACGCCCCAAAGGGGTCTATTATTCGCACCGCAGCACCTATCTGCATGCCCTGGCGATCGGGAGCAACGCACAGCTTTCGAATCAGGACTGCTACTTCCAGCTGGTCCCCCTCTTTCACGCCATGGGATGGGGCGGACCGTATTTCGCCACCCTCGTGGGGGCCAAGTTCGTGCTGCCCGGCATGTACAATCTGAACCGGCTGGACGAGCTGGCGGACATCATGGTCGATGAGAAGGTCACGGTCTCGGCCGGAGCGCCCGCGCTACTGCTCCCCATGCTTTCGCACATCCAGAAGATGGACAAGAAGCCTGACTTCACCGGTGCCCGTATTCTCAGTGGTGCCACCGAACCGCCTCTGTCGATGATGAAGGAATTCTGGAACCTGACCGGCGCAGAGATCATCCATGCTTATGGCGCAACGGAAACCTCGCCACTTGCGAGCATCAACCGGCTGAAACCCTGGATGCTGGATGAGGTGCCCGAAGAGGAGCGATGGGATCTGAGAAGGAAACAGGGATACGTGGTCACCGGCCTGGATGTGAAGCTTCTGGATCCGAGCGGTGAGGAGGTGAAAAGAGACGGTGAGTCGGTCGGCGAATTCTGTCTGCGGGGGCCCTGGATCACGGGCAGCTACTACAATCCGGAAGAGCCGTCCACCCAGTTCTCGGAGGACGGGTACTGGAAGAGCGGCGATGCGGGAACGATGGACGAGCATGCCTACCTGAAGATCACCGACAGGGTGAAGGACGTGATCAAGAGCGGTGGAGAGTGGATCTCCTCGGTGGACATGGAGAACGCGATCACGGCCCATCCGTCCGTGTTCGAGGCGACCGTCATCGGCGTGACCCATCCGAAGTGGGAGGAAAGGCCCCTGGCCATCGTCGTTCCGAACGAGGAGTTCAAGGGTAAGATCGAGAAGCAGGAAATCCTCGATCACCTGAGCAAGACCTTTGCCAAATGGCAGCTTCCGGACGAAATCCTGTTTGTCGACGAGTTCGACAAGACCAGCGTGGGCAAATCGAACAAAAAGGTGCTCCGGGAGAAGTACAAGGACATCTATATGTAGGGCGTTGCAGATCGACGACGCCTCAACAGGGAAAACGTGATCCCTGCCCCGGCCATGAGAATAGGAAGCCCCAGGAGAAAGGCGTAGTTCAACACGGTCGAACCGTCTTGAGAGCTCGCGCCGCATTGGGGACCCATAACCGTAGCAGCGACGGTCCAGTCCGTCGGCTCCATCTGAGCGTACTTGACCGTCGCGAAGTCATAGCCATACCCGGAGCGGCTTCTGCCCGTTACGTACACGTTTCCCGCGGAGTCCACGGCAATCGACGAGGGATCTTGCACACTCTCCGATGAACCGTCGCTTCTCGCCAGCCAGATTCGATTCCCTTCCGGATTGTATCGCAACGTGGCAGATTGCTTGCCCGTGGCATCCGTGAAGGTCTCGCCCGTGACATAGACGTTGAAGGAGGCGTCTAGAGCGATCGCCCTTGCCTCGTCCCAACTCGTGGCAAAGTAGTTATAGCTTTTCCTCCAGTGCTCGCTGCCGTCCGGTCTGTATTTCACCGTCATGTAATCGAGATTGGTCGGGTCGCCCATGCTCTTCCCGGTCACGTACACATTGCCCCCGGGATCCACCACCAGCGCAGCGGCTTCGTCTCCGCGGTCGACCGGTCCATTGCATCTGGCAGCCCAAAGCAGGCTGCCGTCAGCGTCGTACTTGAGCGTCGCGTAATCGAAGGAGGTCGCCACCCCCTCGCTCCTGCCTGTAACGTAGACATTTCCGGCGGCATCCAACGCCAGGGCAACAGCCACGTCCTCCCCGGCGGCGGGTCCGTCATATCGGGCGGCCCAGAGCAGACCGCCGTTGGGATCGTACTTCAGAGTGGCGTAGTCGAGGGAGGCGGATTCGCCACCGCTTCCGCCGGTGACATAGACGTTTCCTGAGGGGTCGACGGCAACGGCCGAGGCCTCGTCGTTATCGGTCCCGGGTCCGTCGTAGCGAGCCGTCCAGAGCTCGACACCGTTCGTGTCGTACTTGACCGTCAGGTAATCCAGACCGGTCCCCGCGCCCTGGCTCGATCCGGTCACGCAGGCGTGGCCTGCAACATCCACCGCCAGGGCGGAAGCCTGATCCGAGAGGCTGTCGGGTCCGTCGTAGCGTGCCGCCCATAGCTCATTCCCGTTCGGATCGTACTTCACCGTAGCGTAGTCAGGGATCGATTCCGGCCCCTCGCTCGACCCTGTCACATAGACGTTTCCGCTGCCGTCCAAGGCCAGCGAACGGGCCTCATCGAACAGGTGCCTCGGTCCGTCGTAGCGAGCCGTCCAAACGCGGCCGCCGACGGTGTCGTACTTGACGGTTACGAAGTCCCTTCCATCCCCTCCCGACCCGGTCACAAAGCAGTTGCCCGCCTCATCCGCGACAACAGCCTCGGCCTCCTCGTCCGACTGCGTGTTCTTTCCGGGGCCGTCATACCAGGCCAGCCAGACCTCCTCCCCGTCAGCATTGTACTTCAGTGTGACGAAGTCGTCGTAGGACGTTCCGGTGACGATCACGGCGCCTGAGCTGTCGACGGCCATCGCGGACGGCCAGGTGTATCCCGATTCATATCGGGCTTCCCATAGCTCGTGGCCCTCGTCGTCGTACTTGACGGCGGCATAGTAGCCGTAGGCGCCCTCCTCGGTCTTACCGAACACGAAGACGTTACCCGCTTCGTCTACGTCCACGGCGACGGGCTCGTCGTCGTCTTGGCTCGGTCCTTCGTACCACGCCTCCCAAAGCGGATTGCCGTCTGGGTCGTACTTTATGGTCACGAAGGCTGCCACGGTAGAGAATCCGACCTTCTTATGGCCCGTGCCGGTGACAATCACGTTTCCTGCGCTGTCGACGGCGAGGGCCTCAGCATGGTCGCCCCTGCTCGCAGGACTATCGAAGCGACGGATCCAGAGGAGAGTCCCAGCCGAATCGTATTTCAGAGTGGCGTAATCGTTGTACGTCCCCACCCCATAGCTCATGCCGGTCAAAAGGATATTGCCCCAGGGATCCAGCGCCAGGGCGTTGGGCACGTCAGTTCCGCTGTTCGGGCCGTCGTACCGCCTGACCCACAGCTGGCTGCCGTCCGGGCCGTATTTGATCAATACGAAGTCCCTATACGTACCACCCCCGTGACTCGTGCCGGCCACATAGACGTTCCCCGCTGCGTCGATTGCCAGCTCATGCCCTGCGTCATCGTCGCTTCCCGGGCCGTTGTAGTGGGCGACCCAGAGCTCTTGCCCGTCTGGACCGTACTTGACAGTCGTGATGTCCGTGCCGTTCTGCGGAGAGTCTTCCTCGCTACGGCCTGTCACGTAGACACAGCCTGAGCCGTCAACGGCTACATCCGAGGCGAAGTCCTGGGAAGGGTCGTCTTGGCCCGAGTATCGTGAGGCCCAAAGCTCGTTTCCGTCCGGGTCGTACTTGATCGTCAGGTAGTCCCTGCCCGTCGTCCCTGCACCCGTGCTTTCCCCCGTGACATAGGCATTGCCGACATGGTCCACGGCCACGGCCCTGGCCACGTCATCGTCGTTTCCGGACCCGTCGTGCAGTGCGGTCCAGAGCACGTTCCCGTCCGGGTCGCACTTTACGGTGGCGAAGTCATCCCCGTTGCCGTCCACGGCGGCGAGGCCGGTGACGATCACGTTTCCGGCCGCATCCAGGGCCATGTCCAGCGCAGCATCCCTTCCGAAATCACCCCCGTAATAGTCGACCCAGGCCTCATGGGGCGCCGCGAGGGCCGATGGACCGGAAAACGGGAGGAGAAGAAGGATTCCGAGAAGGGCTGAGACAAAAGGTCGACGCAGAAGTTTCATGGTGTTCTCCGTGGTTCTGCCCGAAAGAGACGAGGCCGCATCGCCAGGAATACAAATAATAATTATATTCTATTATTCATACGACCATCTTATAGCAGCCTTCTTGTCAGCAGTCAAGGAAGAAATCCTTCCCCCCGGGTCCCCGGAAAATGCGTTTGTTCCGGGATATTTTGAATCATTCATCGGCGCATCTTATTCACATTGGTATGGCGACAACGGGCCTGGGGAACAGACAGGACTCACGTGAACCAAAGGAGTCGGCGGAATGAGCGAACTGAACAACAAGATCCAGAGCGTCATCGACCGGGCGGCCATGAACAGTGCCTGGAGACAGCGCGAGTGCTTCAACCTGATACCATCGGAGACCACGCCGAGCCTGCTGGTCAAGATGTGCGAGATATCAGACCCTGCCGGCCGGTATGCCGAGCACCGAAAGATGAATCAGGAAGAGCTTTATTTCTACCAGGGAATCGATTTCATACGCGAGGTCGAAGAGGAGGCCAGGGCGGAACTGAGCCGGTACTTTGGCTGCCCGCAAGTGGAGCTTCGTCCCATCAGCGGACAGATGGCGAACGAGGTCCTGTTCAAGGGGGTCACCCGGTATCTGAACCGGCAGCAGCAGCCCGGAAGCCCGGCCCGCCGGATGAGCGCGGTGATGAATCACGACCTCACTCTGGGTGGACATTTAAGCGCCCAGCCGATGGGCTCTCTTTTCAATTACGTGGAAACGGATCCTGAGACGGGCAGAGAGAGGGTGATCAATTTTCCCGTACGGAAGGACAACCTGTACCGGGTCGACGATTCCCGCCTCGAGGAGCTCATCCTGACCCACAAGCCGGAGCTCATCGTCTTCGGCAAGAGCATGTTCATCTACCCTGAGCCGGTCGAACTGGTGGCGAGGATTGCGGAGAGTTGCGAGCCCAGGCCGCTCCTCATGTACGACATGGCCCATGTGTTGGGCCTCTACGGTGCGTTCCAGGAGCCCTTTCACGAGGGTGCCGACATTGTAACGGGCAGCACCCACAAGACCTTCTTCGGCCCCCAGCGGGGCATGATCGCCGGAAGCCTGGGGCCGGATCACCCCTGGGAGGAACTGTGGCTCGATCTGGTAAACCGAGCCTTTCCCGGCTCAACGAGCAACCACCATCTCGGGACTCTGCTCGGGCTTCTGATGGCCGCAATCGAGATGAATCAATTCAAGGACGCCTATCAGAAACAGGTGAAGGGCAACGCCAAGGCCTTTGCCGCGGCCCTTGCAGGCAGCGGGCTAGCGGTGGAAGGGGACGCCGCCGACGGGTACACGGAGACCCACCAGGTTCTGGTCCGAGTGAGACAGCACGGCACCGGGGAAGAAATCGCCAGACGCCTGGAGGAAAACAACATCGTCACGAACTACCAGGCGCTTCCGGACGACACGAGCTTTGTCGAGTCGAGCGGCATTCGAATCGGGGTTCAGGAGATGACCCGCTTCGGCATGACCGAAAAGGATTTCGAGCCGTTGGCCGGGCTCATGGCAGACGTGGTTCTCAAGAACAAGCAGGTGAAGGAGGAGGTGGTTGCCTATCGACAGCGCTTCCTCGACATGCGGTACTGCCTTCCTCCGGCCGAGGCCGCCCCGTTGGCCGCCCGGCTTCTGGCGAGCATCTTCCCCCATGCAGACTATGGAAAGCAGTTTGCCGACAATCTGCTGGGCATGTTCACTTCCTGACGGATTCGTTTGACGCCTCACTCCAAGTGCCTCCAAGGGGCCTGCTCCACGCCTTCCCAAAGCGTATTGCACCGAACGCTTTGCTCGGCTCCAACCTGTTTCCACCGCCCTGGGCCGAACGCAAGGATCCTCCGTCTGCAGCCCAACATCTACCGTGTAGACTGTGTGCACTTTCTCAGACGAACCGAACGAGGCCAGGCAGTTCATGCGACCCATTCTTGTTTCCTTGGGCCCCTGGACGATCTCATCCTACCCGGTGATGATCTGCCTGGGCGCCTGCCTTGCCATCTGGCTCACCCTCAAGGAGATCGACCGCCTGGGCCTCAACCGGCGGCCCTACATCACGATCTGCCTGATCGGGTTCGCCAGCGGCATCGTCGGGGCGCGCATCATGAACTGCATCGTCTTCTATGATCTCTACCGGGGGAAGCCCTGGTGGAAGCTGCTAGCGATCTGGGAAGGTGGATTGGCGATGTACGGCGGGGTTCTGCTGGCACTCCCCCTCTGTTATGTATACATTCGCCGCGAGCGGCTCAACATCTGGGAGGTGGCCGACACCCTTGCGCCACCCTGGATGATGATGCTGGTCGTAGCGCGGCTGGGATGTTTCCTGAACGGCTGCTGTTATGGGAAGCCTACGACGGCTCCCTGGGGGCTCTTCTCCGAAGATTCGGCAAGACTCAGCGGAACCTACACGAACATGCATCCCACCCAGCTCTATTCCTCGCTGGCCGCCCTCCTGATCTTTGCGATCATGTGGCGGACCCGGCTCAAGCCTCGATTCGCCGGGCAGGTGTGCCTGGTCTTCTTCCTCCTCTATCCGGTCGCGCGCTTTCTGATCGAATTCTTCCGGGCCGACCCAAGGAGCATATGGCGGTTCCACGGAGTGGTTACCCTTTCAGAATCCCAGATCCTCAGCATCCCGGTGTTCCTGTTCGGTCTGGGCGCGTGGATGTTCTTGTCTCGACGAAGTTCTCCCGAAGGGGGCTAGCCACGGTCTCTTCCGTGCCCCTGCCGACCTACACAGGACCGCCCTTCCGGACGATCGTTGCATCCGTGTTGTTTTAAGGGCGAACACATCCAAATTTACTCTTCATTTCTCTCGCCGTTGCTGGAATCCAACCCAGATGTCCGGGCATCCCAGGGTATCGATCCCGTGACTCTCGTGGGGAGGTGTGAAATGCGATTGAGCAAGAGTGCTTCGATGAGCGGCAAGGTGCTTCTGGTGATTGGAGTGCTGGCCATTGCGCTTCTGGCAGGCAGGATGTGGGCTCGCCTCGGAGACGTTGCCGACTCACCGGGGCAGGGACCCGAGCCCACGAGCCTGCACGAAACAAAGAACCTGGTGACAGGGGATAAGCAATACACCTTGTCGATCCCTCTCGACAGGCAGCAGGCGAATGACTCGCAGAACGTCTGGGAAGCGCTTCAGAAGATCCTGAAGGTCGAGCGCCTCGCCCCTTTCGAGGATCCGGAGAAGAGTGCCCGCGCCGCTGCCAAGAGAAGCTTCAACCTGTTGAGGCAGAGGGTCAAGGAGCTCGAGGCACTCGGCCTCGAAGGGGAAGATCTCTACGCAGCTCTAGAGCAACGGCTCGAGGATGAGAATGCGGAAGAATCCCTGAGGCTGCTCTCCGGGTATCGCCGGCTCGAGGAAGATCTGGCCGGGGCGGGCCTGGACGGCATGCATCCTGAGGACAGGTTCGAGTACGTGGTCAAGGCACGCAGGGATGCCTTCGGGGAAGAGACTGCAGAGGATCTCTTTTTCGAGAAGGAGGCCTACACCCGGTACAAGATGGAGGAGCAGGCGATCGCGCAGGACACGGACCTCACTGAATCTGAGAAGCGAGCGGAAATCGTCGGTCGCCGCAACACACTCCAGGTCGAGCTGGCATCCCGGGGAAGCTACGTGAGTTTCGCCGATGAGCGCCAGAGCGAGCTCACCCGGAAGCTCCTCGAGAGGTACGGCGAAAGTCTCCAGGCCATGTCCGAAGAGGAACGCCGGGCGGCCATCCTGGAGCTTTACCGAGAAGAATTACCCCCCGACACTCTGGACAAGGTCGAGCAGGTCCTTTCGGCCCAGGCCGAGAGGAGGGCCCAATTCGATGCACATCGGAGCGAAATGGAGGCGATTCTCGCCGACGAGGATTTGAGCTTTGAAGAGCAACAGGAGCGGCTAGAAGAACTGTCCGCCGAGTACGACACCCGCCGCCGGAGCGCGGAGCTCTAAGAAAGTAGCTTCAGGTTCCAGGTAGTTTGCTATGTCTCTCTCTATTACCAGAAAAAGGAGGTGGGCCATGAGCAGGGTGCTTTGTCGAAGAAGAAATGTCGGGGTCGTCTTGGCCCTTTCCCTTTGTCTAACCTTCGGCCTTTCCGCGGGAGCCCTTGGCACAACCGTTTGCGACACGGACCCGGAAGCGGTCCGATACACACCCAGCGTGGATCCTACGCTGCTGAACGCCTTGATCGACACGCTCGGCGGGATCGACGTCTTCACGACCTCCAGTACGGGCATAAGCCTGCTCTACAGTCATACCCTGCATGTCACCCTCGACAGCTTCATCGATCTGGCAGGGACCGACTTCATCGTGACGCCAGGGTTCGGTTCCCTGGAGGTGGAACTCGCGATTCCCGGATGGGGCTCGGATCTTTCGACCAGCATGAGCCATGCGGCCTGCAGGAATTGCGATGCCGAGTACAACAGTTGCGCATCCGATTGTGACGATGACTATGACGACTGCTGCACCTACTTCGGCTGCGAGCTCATCTGCGGCCCCATTTGGGTCGCATGCGAGGGAATCTGCGCCGGTGCGTATCCCATATGCCTGGCTGACGTAGGACTGTGTATCGCCGAGAGGGAGGCCATCGACTTTCTCCTGGGTGGACACTCCTTCGGGATGAGCTTCTCCAGCGCATCGGTGACGCAGACCGCGGATGTCTGTGTGACCGGCGACTGCGATGTCGCGAACCCCCTCGAGACCAATGTCGCGGACCTGAGCGGCTTCTTATTGCATCTCTTCCCGACCGGCGATCCCCTCGGGATCGGGGCTTGGCTGAACGGGATTATCAGCAGCCTGGTGAACTGGGTGCTGAACATCGAAAGCATCATTGCCGGCTTCTTCGTGACGACCCAGGGAGAGGGCGTGCTCATCCTCCCCTTCGTCGCGGACATTGCCTCGGACGGGTGTCTGCCGGTCCAGGAAGTGATCGACTGCGCCGGAGGAGGTTGTTCTACGGTGGAGGAACAAGCGGGATCCATCGGTCGAGGCGCGAACCTTCTGTTCTACGGGCTGCCCGTTCTCTTGCTCCTGGGCCTGCTGATCTGGAGGAAGAGGCGATAGCACTTCCGTGCGTCAGAAGTCGAAGGATCAAACCAAGGACGGGGTGGGCGAAAACGAATCTCGCCCACCCCTTCTTTCGGCTAAACTGATCCCTCCTTCTTTGTCGATGTTAAGGGCAAAGGAGGGAGCGAAATGAAGGAAATCCTCTTTGCGTGCCTGGTCGCCCTGTTCCTGTTCGGGTGCGACCGAAGCCCCGTGGAGAAGTTCAGCGAGGAAATGCTGGTCTCCTACGAGACATCCAGGGTAGCTGCGGACCAGGCGAGTCTCCAGGCCATCCAGCGATTCATCCGATCCTATCGCGCCATGAACGAAAGGTATCCCGAGAGCATCGAGGAGTTGGAGGATGCCCTTGGAACGGGTTACGACCTCGAGCCGTACGATTACGATCCCGCGAGCGGCACCCTGACCGTACGGCAGTGGGATGAATGAACCTCTCCGTTCGAGGTTCTGACGATTCCCCCCGGCGCGAGCGACTGGATCTATCTCGGGTTCATGGCCAGGTAGTCCTTGACAAACACCCCCACCAGATCGCCGACGACCTGACGGATCCGTCTCAGGTCGTGGGACCGCGTCATGCCGAACGTCCCCCGCTCCCACGTCTGCACCGTGGTGCGGACGCCGCTGCAATCGAGCAACGCGTCCTGAAACAGGGCAACAGATACGGAATAGACGTGAGATCCCAACTTCGTCTTGACCGTTCCGACGCTCACGTAAAGCCATGGGGCCCCGGGGGTTTGAAGCCTCTCCTGTCTTGCAAGGACGTCGATGCCTGCCCCGATAAGCGTCCTCAACACATCCCCCTCGAGGAGGTTCTTGTTCAAGCCGTCCCGCACGGCATCCGGGTTGAGATCGCCGATCACGATCTGAACGCCCTCTATGCCGCGCAGGGTCTGCCAGTTTCTCGCCGCAATCGTCTCCCCGGCACACGTGAAGACACACAGGGTGACAACAACAGAGAACCATATCGTGCGATTCATGTTCCCCCCTCTCGGAATCTTCGAACGTCGACACCTGTTTCATAATCCAATTCAGGCTGCGGGCGCAAGCGTCTTTGTCTCAGAGGATCAACAGGATTGACACGAAACAGGCCCCCGGGGACAATGGTAGCCCCCGTAGGCAAGCAGCGTAGGCCAGAACTCCGGTTCGTGCCGGCACCCTTGGCCCACCCGGAAGAAAACCGATATCGAACCAGGGATTCCCCATGAGAACGATGCCGATGAAGCCCCTGAAGAAGGTGAGGGTGGACCAGGAGGACCAGACCCGCTACACCATCACCGTGCTTTCTCCGCTAAGGGATCAGGCCGACTTCGAGGAGATCATCCGGGAAGATGTGCGCGCCGCCCTCGGGCCCTTCGACGTCTTTGTGAACGCGGACTGGGAAACCCGAAGTTTTACGCTGGTCACGCAAGATTTCTACACTTTCAAGCACAAACTCATCTATCGAAGATACCTTGTCAGGGACGAATAGGGCAGGGAGAGCCGGATCACGGGCGGATGGTGAACGAACGGAAAAGAGAAATCGAGACCTCGAGTCTCTGTCCCGAATGCCTCGCAAAGGTGCCCGCGGTGATCCGCGAGGCATCGTCAGGCGCGATCATGGAGAAACAGTGCCCGGATCACGGCTCATTCCGTGCCGTGGTCTCGAGCGACCTGGACACATACCTCAAGCTCGTTCAATCGGCGAGGAAGGTCACAAAGCCCGAGCGTTACGGTGCCCGCACGGACGAGGGATGCCCGGATGATTGCGGTCTGTGTCCCTCCCACGAGCAGCACACATGCCTCGCTATCCTGGAGGTCACCTCCCGGTGCGATCTGGGTTGTCCGGTTTGCCTGGCCTCCTCCGTGCCGGAAGGATACGATATCGATGCCCTCGCAGCAGAGGCTGCCCTCGGGACGCTGATCCGGAATGAAGGCCGGCCGCCTCCCCTTCAGTTGAGTGGTGGTGAGCCTTCTTTGCACGAAGATCTCCTGACGATCATCGAGAAGGCCGCCTCTCTGGGTTACGGGAAGATCGAGATCGACACAAACGGAACAAGGCTCGCCCGCGACCCTTCCTTTGCAGAGCAACTCCGGGAGGCGGGGCTTGCGCAGGTCTACCTTCAGATGGACGGCCTGGAGCCCGGCATTTCCGAGTCCATCCGTGGAGCGGATCTCACAGAGACGAAACACCGGGCCATCGAGAACTGCAAGCGGGCAGGGTTGCAGGTGGCGCTGTCCGTGACGGTTGTTCCAGGGGTGAACGATCATTGCCTTTGGGAGATGATCCGGTTTGGAATGGACCAGGGGCTGACGGGGATCAATTTCCAGTCGGTCACCCTCAGCGGCCGCTATCCGCAACCCCTCTCCCAGGGCGCGGAGCGATTCACCCTCGGGCATTTCATCCGTGGCGTCGAGCTGCAGAGCGGCGGCAGGTTGCGGGCGACGGATCTCACGCCTCTGCCCTGTCCGGATCCCCGTTGCGGGGTCATGACCTATACCCTTGTGAGCAAAGGCGAGCTCGTTCCCCTCAACCGTCTCCTCGGGGATGACCCGTTGCTAGAGCACGTGGCCGACATGAACGACTGGGATGTGATCATCCAGCAGGTGCAGCTGGAGGGAGCAGCCTGTGGGTGCGGACCGGCTGCCGCCTGTTCGAGCCCCCCTTCGGATCTGCTCGCGCTGTTCGATGAGGCCGACTACTACTCCATAGGCTTCCACGGGATGATGGACGCCTTCAACTTCGACCTGGACCGCGCGAGACACTGCTGCATCCATGAGCTGACACCGGATGGTCGACTCATCCCATTCTGTCTTTACAACACGAAATACCGTGAACGGCGATCTATGCAGAGATCAAACGGAGAAAATACGACCCTCTGGTATTAGCTTCTAGCATTTAGGTGTCAGCCCTCCCACCCCCGCGCCCGCATTTTGTGTGGAGTGGGGTGGAGCTAATACCTGAAACCTGCTCTTGAAGACAAGGAGGCGAGATGAGCCCGAGGCGTAAAATGAAGACCCGATATCGGAGATTCTCCCAATTCACGGACATCGGAGGCATAAAGAGCGCAATCGGAGAGATGAGGGGGCTGGGCTACCCGAAGCAGCCGCCCTTGAACAAGCAGGCCACGGGTCGGGAAAGGGATTCCGGGTTCGATGAGCAGTGGTTCGTGGAAACGATCCAGGGCAAGATCGCTACCCATCCGGACAACAGCATGGAGTATCCCTTTTTCGGGGAAAGGGTCTTCGACGAGCCCCTCGTAGGCTTTGTCAGGGGGGACGACCCGATCTTCCAGGATCTGAAGCGAATCATCGGGCCCCACCACCTCACCCCGGCCGAAATCATGGCGTGGCAGGCGGACAACAACGGCGTTCCCGCCCCTTCGGCGGCCGACCTGAGCGTGGTTTCCTTTGTCATGCCGATCACAAAGAAGACCAAGGACGAGAACGCCTCGCAAGCGGACTGGCTCTCGGAACGATGGGCCCAGACCCGGATGCACGGCGAGCTGTTCAGCCAGAGCTTCGTGCGGGAAATCGTCACCTACCTCATGAGCCGGGGCGTCCTCGCCGTATCGCCCGATGTCACCCCGAAGATGCGGAAGATGAGATATCCGAATGTGGGGTGGGCATCCCCCTGGTCCCACCGCCACATAGCCTATGCGGCCGGGCTGGGCACTTTCGGCATGCATGACTTCCTGATCACCGAGAAGGGTTGCGGCCACCGGGTGGGCAGCTTCGTGGTCAACCTCAGGCTGGAGCCGAATCGAAAGCGGCCAGACGACATCCATGCCTATTGTCTTCAATACCAGGGCAAGAAGTGCATGAAATGTGCGGCAAGGTGCCCCGTGGACGCGATTACGGTAGAGGATGCCCACGACAAGGAAGGTTGCTATCAGAGGGTGGCAAAGTCGATTCCCCACTGTAACCAGAACTACCATATCTTCATCTACGGATGCGCGCTCTGCGCGACGGGTGTGCCCTGCGAGTCGCACATA
The DNA here is from genome assembly GCA_028277985.1 of bacterium. Classification (GTDB taxonomy): domain Bacteria; phylum Desulfobacterota; class DSWW01; order DSWW01; family DSWW01; genus S015-6. The sequence continues at coordinate 65,610 of JANQFG010000007.1, forward strand.
CCCCCGGCGTTGCGTAAGAACGTCCCTGGGTGAGGCCACTCAAATTCCATGTTGACAGGCATGGATGAGACGACTATAATCTTCCAACTGAAATATTTCGTACTGAAAGTTCTTGTGTCAATGTCAGGCTGACGGCCTGCGAAGGCTGATTCGATGGTTCCTTACAGAAAGGGGCGCCCGGTAATCGGGACGCCCCTTTTTTTTGCCCATCAAGCAGCGCTTGAAATCAGAGGTCTGTTTTAAGGGACGCTTAATAAAGGGAAAACACAATAAAAATAGTAAGTTAGGCGTCTGATCTCAGAACGAGAGGGAAGGAGGGTTCATCTGTATGTGTGGTATAGCCGGGTGTTTCGGGGGACGGGACGAAGAGACGATCCAACGAATGCTTGACGCCATGCCCCATCGGGGCCCCAACGATCGAGGGATTCACATGGTCAACGGGACCGTGCTGGGCCACACTCGTCTTTCGATCGTCGACGTGGCCGGAGGGCATCAGCCGATTCTGTGCAACGGCGGCGGGGCCGGCATCGTCGGCAACGGAGAAATATACAACTTCAGGAGGTTACGGCGAAAACTGGCCTCCACAACCCCCTTCAAGACCCAGTCCGATACGGAGACCATTCTCCACCTCTACAGGGAAAAGGGCCCGGACTGCGTCCATGACCTGGACGGCATGTTCGCTTTTGCGATTTACGACGGGGACGATTTCATGCTTGCCCGGGATCCTATCGGCATCAAACCCCTTTACTACGGGCATTTGGGGGACCGACTCTACTTCGCCTCCGAGCTCGGGGCCATGACTCTGGCCGGGGTGAATGAGGTCCACGAGTTTCCGGCCGGCCACTACTACACGCCGGACAGAGGCTTTGTCGAGTACTACAGGATTCCGCAGATCGAGGACCACCTTCTGACGGACGTGGACGATGCCTGCGAACTCATCCGGGACACCTTTGTCGAGGCGGTGAAGAAGAGGCTGCTTTCGGACAGGGAGATCCACGTGGGCTCTTTCTGCAGCGGAGGGCTGGACAGCAGCCTGGTAGCCGCCATAGCAGCGGAGGAGATTCCGAACCTGCACACCTTTGTCGTGGGCATGCGAGATGAGAACGGCGAAGAGAGCGACGATTTGAAGGCGTCACGGATCGCGGCCAAACACATCGGTTCGACCCATCACGAGCTGATCTTCACCGAAGAAGAGTACTACGAAGCCCTTCCCACGGTCATCCGAAAGCTGGAAAGCTACGACCCTTCGCTGGTCCGATGCGCGGTTCCCTGCTACTTCACCTGCAAGCTGGCCGCGGACTATGTGACCGTGGTCCTCACAGGTGAGGGGGCGGACGAGGTCTTCACCGGGTACCACTACATGAAACACTTCCCCATGGGTCTCCTCAACAAGGAGGCGAGGCGCTGCATCGGGAATCTCCACAACATCAATCTCCAGCGGGCCGACCGGATGGGCATGCTGTTCAGCCTGGAGTTGCGGGTGCCTTTCCTCGACGTGGCCATGATCGATCTGGCCATGAAGATCCCTCCGGAGCTCAAGATCCGAGAATCCGAGAAGGTCGGGGCAAAGATCGAGAAGTGGATCCTCCGAAAGGCCTTTGAGAATGAGGGTTATCTTCCCGACGAGATTCTCTGGCGCTACAAGGTCCAGTACACCCAGGGCGCCGGCTGCGAGAGCCTGGGCGAGAGCCTGGCGGAGAAGGAGATGAGCGAAGAGGAGTACCAGCGCATCAAGGCGGAGAATCCGGGGGCCGTGATCAACAGCCGGGAGGCGGCTTACTACTTCAAGATCTTCCGGCAGTTCCACCCGCAGGATTCGATCCTCGGATCCATCGGCATCTGGACGGGCTTCGACTTTGAGGAAGAGCGGGAACAGGTCCGGGGCACGGTGGACGGAGACCGGAAGCACGTGCTCGATGACGAGGAGAACGGGAAGCCGGCAGGTTCCGCAGAAGACCAGCCGTCCCGTATGTCCTGAGCCCGCATATTGCACGAAACTTCGAAGCGAGAGTGGTGGAAGTGCCCGAAATCCGGGCCCGGACGGCCATGAAGATTCCGTGCTTCCACCGCTCGCAGCCGGAGACTCTGTGCAATATGCTCTGGCCCGGTCTATTCTTCCTGTTCCGGAAGGATGCCCTTGACCCACTCGTCCGGGTTCATGACCGGTGGCTGGTCCCACCGGATCGGTATAGGCAGGAGCGCGTTCCGGTACCCGGGGTCTGCCGGGTCGATATCCACGTCGAGCAGGAGGGGTTGCTTCCCCGTGAGACCGGCCTTCACGGCCGGTTTGAGGGCTGCGGGACTGGAGATCTTCTTCGCGGCAATGCCCAGGGATTCTGCCAGTTTGACGTAATCCGGGCTCCAGGTCTCGCCCGTTTCCTCGATCCTTGTGTCGCAGAACGAGGACCTCCCATAAACCACATCCATTGCCTCCCGTTCGATCCCGATCGTTCGATTGTTCAGGATGACCCAGATCACCGGTATCCCGTACTCGCATGCCGTCGAAATCGAAAGCCCGCACATCATGAAAGATCCGTCTCCCACGATCGAAACGGTCGGGTGCTCCGGGTTGCCGAGCCTGGCCCCGAGCGCGCCGGCACAGCCCCAGCCCATGCGGGCGAAATGGCCGTTGTTCGTGGCCACGAAGCGGGATCGGGCCGAGAAGAACGCCGGAGCGAACAGCAGGAGATTGCCCGTGTCGAACAGCACCGAGGTTTCCGGGTCGGTCTCCGCAATCACTTCGGAGACGTCGGCGAGCAGCCTGGCATTGGACAGGGGAGCGGCTTCCGACCGGATCAGCCCTTCGATTTGACCGAGCCACTCCTTTTTCCAGGTTTCCAGCTCGTCCAGCCAGGGTTTGTGCTTGTCCGGGGCGACCCTCTCCCTTCTCGCCGTTCTTGCCAGCCCTTCCAGGGCCAGCCTTCCGTCTGCCACCATCGCGACGTCGGATGGGTAGTTGCGGGACAGCTCGATCGGATCCACGTCGATGTGGACCAGCTTGGTGGACTCGGGGATCGGATACATGTTCCAGGCGAGGGTGTTGAAGTCGTGGAACCGCACGCCCACCCCGATCAGGAGATCGCACTCGCGGGCCGCCCGAAACCCTTGGCCGGTGCCGGACGGGTCCAGCACCCCCAGGCTGAGAGGATGGGCCTCGCTGAGGGCTCCCTTACCGGAAAAGCTCGTACCCACCGGAACCTGGAATTCCTCGGCAAACACTCTAAGGGCGTCGTGAGCCAGGGCATTGTGAATTCCGCTGCCGGCGAGGATCAGGGGCCTTGCCGATGCCTTGAGAAGTTCGGCCGCCTTGTCGAGGCCTGCCGGACTTGGGCCTGCCGGGTGAATGTGTGTCCAGGGCGCAGCCTCCGGGATCGATTCGATCTCGATCTCGGTGTGCTGGATGTCGAAGGGAATCTGGACCAGAACCGGCCCGGGCCTGCCTGAAATCGCCTCTTTGTAAGCGCGGACCACGGTTTCGAGGGCCGTGTCCGGCCTCGTGACGAGCGCGGCCTTCTTGCAGATCGGCTTGACCACCTGGGTGAACTCTTCCGGACCGTAGCGATAGCATTCCTCGAAACAGCCCTTGTCGAACCATTGCGTGGGGCCGGCGCCCGCGATGATCAGCATGGCGGAGGACTCGTAGAACGCGTTGGCCAGGGCCGCACAGATGTTCATGTTGCCCGGTCCCACCGTGGTGAGCACCACGGGCAGGGGCGGCTTCCGGCGAACCCTCCAGTAGCAGTCGGCCAGATGGACCGCCGCGTCTTCCGCGTTCGTCTTGATTCCCCGGATATTGCTCTCGTGCTCGACAGCGTCGAGCATGGCCCAGTTTCCGTGTCCGTTGTAGCCCGCGGCGATTTCGACGCCGGCCTGCTCGAGAAAACGTACGATGGCTTTTGCGACGGTCAGTTTCATGGCCTTCCTTTCCACTTCGGTCTACAGTCGCCGAATTTGCGGGGGAGTATACAGGCAGGGGTCTTTTCGGATCAAGGAGAAGCACACAAGAAAAGGGCCACACCCTTCTCGAGGATATGGCCCGATATTTCGTCGATGGGTCTTAGGTAAGCTCGGCTGCTCCGTCAAGACTAGACCGGGGCACCTCCGCACACTCCCTCCACGCAAAGGATCCCTTCCTGGCAGTCCTCGTCCTCTGCGCATGGATCGCCTGCTTCGCCGGGAGGCTGGCAGGTTCCGATCATATCAAGAACACCGACGTATCCGCACGCACCCTGCAGGCTGTCGAGGATCCAGCTCATCATTTCGTCCACATCGAGCCAGGGGAGGAAATCCAGGAACCGTGAGAGCATGGGGAAGATGCGATCCTCCAGGTATTCGATGAGTCCGGAGATGAAGTCCGGGCACTCGTCCGCGAGGGTCACGGCCTCGTTGCACACCATGTCGAAGTGATCACAGTACTCGAAATCATAGTCCCATCCATGGTGGTCTGCATCCCAGCCCCAGTCAGGGATCTCCCCGTCCAGACAGGCCATCGGGGGCTCAGGTGCACCGCAGCCGGATGCGAATATTCCAATGACCAAAAGCAACGCAAAGCAGAGGTTCGCTCTCATGGGTCTTTCTCCCGTTCTGTTGCTGCTGGATGAGAATGAAAGGCGATTTTAAGAGGACAAATATCGCAGACCGGATCCTTCTGTCAAGAGGAAATTTCCCCAAAGGGACCGAAGGATTTCAGCTTTCGTAATTCAACATTGTAAGCGCGGGGCCTCGATCCCGGCCGGCCTGGACCCGGCAGAGAGACCGGGGAACACCCCGAAAATGCTGCGCCCCTCCTTTCTTCTATCGATTCGGGCGCTTCTCCTGGTTTGTTCATGTTGATTCGCTCGCGAGTGTTGCGTGGCACGCTCGTTGCTCTTGAACAGGGTGGTCATACGGATTTCAGATTCCTCCCAAACACGGGAAGGCTCGAGACAACCCTTATCGGCAAAGCAACAGCGCATGCTATGTGTGATGATGCTTCAGAGAGAGCTATGAAAACTAAAACTACGTTCCTCCTTAGAACCGGATTGCTGTGCCTGGCGGGCATCCTGGGGATGCTCGTACTCCTGCCTCCTAACGCGGCTGCGCTCGACGTGAGACTGGCCTGGGATGCGAACACCGAACCCGACCTTGCCGGGTATCGAGTCTACCTGCGAGAAGAGGGAAGGACCTTCGACTACGGTCAACCCGAGTGGGAAGGGGTCGAGACGAACTGCGCGATAAGGGATCTGGATGAAGACACCCACTACTGTTTCGTGGTCAGGGCTTTCGACACAGTAGGAAACGAAAGTGCGGATTCCCTGGAGATGGCGATGCCGATCCTGCTCTTGTCACCCTCGGAGGGATCGGAGGTTGCCGCTGCACCCATCTTTCAGTGGACGCCGGGGCCATGCGATTACTACATGTTTCGTGCTCTCTTCTACTATCCCGACATCGGCTACCACGTCGCAGAGGTCTGGCTACTCGACGACTTCCTCGTGATGCCCTCTTCCTGGTGGGACAGCGTCCAGGCGGGGCACCTCTGCTACTGGGGAGTGTTCGGAGCCAACTCGAGCAGCGGGCATTGGGAGGCTCCAACCTACAGGACCTTCACAAAGGTCGAATAAGCAAAGGAGACAGGACATGGAACTCTTTCGAGGCATCCTCTCCGTGTTCGTGCTTTATCTCATAGCCGGGACGCTTCTCGTGATCGGCGTTCTTGCAACGAAGGCGATCGGGGCGCCCCTGGTGTAAGCGATTCCCTCCGGGTCGATCCGATACGAGTTGCAGAAACGTAACCCCGCTGTATCCTTTATTGCTCATGCGGTGACCATTCCCGTACACCTCCAAGGCACGTCTTCCCGTGGTAGCCACTGTCAGGCCGTTTTGCAGCGCTTCGGTTGTGTCATGTTCCGTTTCGCCTTCGGCATCAGGCGAGAAGGGCGTCAGCTGGAGCCCCGCTTTTTATGACCCCCTGCAGGCCCGTTTTAGAGTGCCGTAGTCACAACGATATCGACCTATTGCACGAGTGCATTTGGACCGCCACGGGTCCAGCCGTTCCGTTTCGAACCGCGGCTCTCTCGTCTTGGGAGGGATGCGGCTTGGGGACGGGCTACCCTCTGCCATCCGACAGGACCCCGGAACCCTTTGCCGCGGCTCACGCCGATGCTCTCTGGTCCATTTTTTGCAAAATTCCTGACAGTACAAAAACCGGACGGAAAATGGCTCCTCCTCTCCCCAGGGGAGAGGATCGGAATAAAACAAGAGCAACAGCATGAGGAATTCGAAGTGAGCACGTCGATCAGCGCGATCGAGAACCTTCTGGCCAGGTCCCGCTCAGACGGGCCCGCTGTGCAGAAGGACCGACGTCGCACCAAACGACATCAAGTGGACGTACCTGCGAGGTTCAGGATTTTCCTCCACTCCCAACCGGACCGTTCCTCCAGGGAGATTCCTGCCCGTGTCGTCGACCTCTCCGGCATGGGAATCGGCCTCCTGGCCGAGAGTGTCGAAGATGGGGGCCTGCACATCATGCATCCCTGGCCTGCTACGTCTGAGCAGTGTCTCCTGGAAATTCGGCTGCTGTGTGGCGAGGTTCCCCTGTCGCTTCAAGGCAAGGCTGCCTGGTACTCGCAACTCGATGACAGGAAGCCTTTCGGTTTTCGGATAGGGATCGAGCTCCTGAATCCGACGGCGGAGTCGAAAGAGATGATCCTGGAACTGATCCACCTGAAAGCCCTTGGAAAGAAGATTCCGCCTCCAGGGTCAGAGTAGAGAGGTCGACCACAGTGGTGAGTACTGCAATTCGGACTACCAGCATCGCATTCTTCTGCTTCTTTGCCTCTCTCGCTCCGGGCGTCCCGGTAGAGGCCCAGGAGCCTCCCGACCCGGTCGGTCCATTGGCCCAACAGCAGCATTCGTGGCAGGGAAGAAATCAGGAATCTTCCGAGGATCGGTGGAGGGACGGCTCCGAGCGGCTCAACCGTCTTCGGTTCGACAAGGAGGGAAGCTGGCGAACCGGGGACCAGGGGTCCGCCTCCGGGAACCAGTCCGTGGGCGCGGAATCTGCGGACATGGAACAGCTCCGGAAAGAGGGAAGGAAGCTCGAGCGGGCCGAGCAGCTCGCCTGGCAGAACCGTGCAAGGAAGATTCAGAAGTTGTGGGGCAACGTGAGGGAGTCCGGACCCACCGTTTTCGTCGCGTACACGAAGAACAACGACGCCTTCGGTGGAATCGACTACGAGAAGGGCGTTCTCGAGGTCGGCGCCATCGCCCCCGTGTTCTTCCAGGATGCTCCGTTGCGCATCGAACAACTCCTGTCGGAGAGGCTTTCCTTCCTGCTGCGTAAGGAGAGTGTGCCAGGTTTGCGGGACCTTGAAGGGCAGGTCAGGATGCCCGGCACCGATCGCGTGATATCGCAGACAGAGGTCCAGCAACTGTCGCACTATGTGGCGCGGTCCGGCGAGCCGCCGGAAAGCTATACGGCTCCGGATGGTGTGAGGCGGCTGCGCAAGCAGATCAAGATCGAGCTGGTCCCGGATCATCTCAAAACCCGGGTGCGCCAGTACCTGCCGTACGTGGAGAAGGCGTCGAGAATCTACGAGGTCGCGCCCGAGCTCATCCTGGCCGTGATTCAGACCGAGTCGGTTTTCAATCCCCGGGCCGTGTCCCACGCGGGTGCCGTAGGACTGATGCAGCTCGTACCCAGCTCCGGAGCGCTCGAGGCGAGCAAGCTCGTCTACGGAGAACCCAGGCTGCTGACCCGAGAGGAGCTTTCGAGGCCCGACATGAACATAGAGCTCGGTACCGCTTACCTGCGGATTCTGCTGAAGAGGTATTTCAGGAAGTACGCGACAGAGCCCAGAAAGCGACTCTTCCTCGTCATTGCAGGCTACAACTGTGGGCCAAGACGCGTGAAGAATGCCCTTGGCGAACAAGACACAAGGGGCTTGAGCCCTGCCGAGTTCTACGACTTCCTGCTGCAAGTCGTGCCTCGCGAGACCCAGGTTTACCTGCGACGGGTCGTCCGGAACATGAGGCAATATGAAACGATCATGGGTCTCGCCCCGAGATCCGGGTTCTGGATCGCCGGCCTCTCGACACGCTTTCCTCTCATAGGATGGTTCCAGGCGTTTCCTGCCGAGGGATGACCGTGCTATCATCCTGAGGAAGACATCCCCCTTCTCGTCGACACTGAGAGATCCGCACCATGTCTTTTTCAGGCGAAGACGGCTACCGCACTGACCCCCCAAGGCCCGCCCGTGAACCCGAGGCCCCTCCACAGACCCCCTTCGAGGTGATGCCCAGCTTCTTCCGTCACTTCTCCCCTTTAGTTCTGGGCGCGGTGATGGTGATCTCCTGGGTCGCACGTCTCATCATCGGGGACTGGACGTGGTGGGATGCCCTTGTCGCAGGACTGATCGTGGCCGTGTGGCCTCTTCAGGAGTGGATGCTGCACGTCCACGTTCTGCATTTTCGTCCCCGGACGATCCTTGGGCGGCACGTCGACCTGTTCGCCGCCAAGAAGCACCGGACTCACCACCGAAATCCCCACAACCTGGACATCCTTTTCATACCCAGCCGCGTGATTGTCGGCGGCTCGGTCCTCTTTCCCTTGCTCTTCATCCTGCTCCTGCCGAGCCTGCCCCTCGCCCTCACGGCAATCGCGGTCTATTTCTCGTTCGCCCTGAACTACGAGTGGAGCCACTTCCTCATCCACACGGCATACCGCCCCAGGGGCCGTCGGTTCAGAAAGATATGGCAGCACCACCGTCAGCACCACTTCCGAAACGAAAACTACTGGTTCGGGGTCTCGATGACTCTGGGTGACAGGATCCTCGGCACGAACCCGGCCAGGCAGGACGTCCCTCTTTCCAGAACCTGCTATACCCTGGGCGAAGAGGATTCGCTGGGCGTGAAATCCGGTTGAAAGTGAAAGAAGCGATGAAACGGAACGTTGAGATCTTTCGAGACGAGAACGGTATTCCCCACATCGAAGCGGACAACGAGCCGGATCTCTACTACGGCATGGGACACGTGCACGGCACGGATCGCGCCCTCCAGATGCTCTTCATGCGAATCCTCTGCCAGGGAAGGGTGTCCGAGATCCTCGACTCGAGCGATGCTTCGCTCGAGGTAGATCTCTTTTTCCGACGGATGAACTGGTCGGGCAATACGGATGCCCAGAAGGAGATGCTACCGCCCAAGGCCATGGCGATCTGCGAATCCTATTGCGAAGGTGTCAACCAGGCCCTTTCGCGCAAGACACCCTGGGAATTGAGGCTCCTGGGATATGAGCCGGAACCCTGGAAAGTGGACGACATAGTCGTCACCTGGCGAAGCCTAGGGTACCTGGCCATGGCCGAGTCCCAGGGCCAGATGGAGAGACTGCTCGTTGAGATGGTTCAGGCGGGGGTTTCCGAGGAGAAGTTGGAAGAGCTTTTCCCCGGGCTGCTCGGCGGGCTGGATGTCGATTTGATCAGGGAAGTGAAGCTCGAGAACCGTATCGTTCCCCCCACCGTGTTGTGGGGCACCGGGGTGCCCCGCATGATCGCATCGAACAACTGGGTCGTCTCCGGCAGAAAGACCGCTTCCGGCATGCCGATCCTGGCCAACGATCCGCACCTCGAGGTGAACCGGCTGCCCGGGGTCTGGAACGAGATCTGTCTGAAGACGAAGGACAACTTCGCGATCGGGGTTTCCCTTCCTGGGCTACCCGGCGTGCTCATCGGGCGGACACGAGACCTGGCCTGGGGGGCGACCTACGCCTTCATGGATGCGGAAGATTCCTGGGTGGAGCGCTGCAAGGAGGGTAAATACTATCGGGAAGGAGAGGGGTGGATCCCCTTCGGGATTCGAAGGGAGACCATCCTCAGGAAGAAGAAAGATCCCGTGGTTGCCATTTTCTACGAAAACGAGCACGGCGTGCTCGAAGGGGATCCGAACGGAGAGGGGTACTGTCTTGCCACAAGGTGGGCCGTATCGGAATACGGAGGATTCGGTCTGGCCCGGATCGCCGAAATGTGGGGAATGCAGAGCGTGGAGCAGGGGATGGATACCCTGGGCCAGGTGGAAGGTGCCTTCAATTTCGTTCTGGCGGACCGGCACGGCAACATCGGGTATCAGATGTCCGGCCTCTTCCCGAAGCGCCGCGATGGAGTGAGCGGGCTGGTGCCCCTTGCCGGCTGGGATCTGGAGAACGATTGGCAGGGCTTTGTTCACCATGAAGCCCTGCCCAGGAGCCTGAATCCGAAGCAGGGATTCTTCGGGACGGCGAACGAGGACCTGAACCGGTACGGCCAGGTCCACCCGATCAATATGCCCATGGGCCCCTACCGGGCGGACCGGATAGACCAGCTGCTGGGGCAGGCCGAGCAGCTCACACCATCGGACATGTTCCGGATGCACTTCGATGTGTATTCTCTGCAGGCGGAGGCGTTCATGGATGTCCTTCGCCCCTTGCTGCCGGACACCCCCCAGGGGAGGATCCTGGCGGATTGGGATCTCAACTATTCGGCTGATTCAGAGGGTGCCTTTCTGTTCGAGAAGTTCTACGAGGCCCTGTACCTGGAGGTCTTCGGCAAGAACGGGTTCGGTGATGCGGTCGTGCAGCACCTCGCAGGTGAGACCGGGATCTTTTGCGATTTCTACCGGAACTTCGACCGCGTTCTCCTGTCCGAGAGCTCAGCCTGGTTCGGCGGGGACAGCCGTGAAGCGATCTTCAGCCAAGTGGCGGCAGAGGCCCTCAAGGTTTCACCCCGCCCTTGGGGTGAGGTGAGGCGCGTCAAGATGAGCCACCTGTTGCTCGGAGACAAGCTGCCTTTGTTCGCAGGATTCGACCGTGGTCCGATTACGGTGATCGGAAACCGGGCCACGATCCATCAGGGGCAGATCTATCGGGCAGGGAACCGCACCACCTCGTTCTGCCCTTCCTACCGAATGGTTGCGGACATGTCGACGAATGAGGTCCGATCCAACCTGGCGGGCGGCCCGAGTGACCGGCGCTTCTCCAGGTGGTACTGTTCGGGCCTCAAGGGCTGGATCAAAGGGGACTACAAGAGCGTTTCAGCAGAGGGCCCCCGAAAGAAGTTTCCCTGAACAGGATCCGTTTCGCTTCCACGGGGACGGAACTTCCGGATCGTCCACCGAATCATCTGACCCAAGAGCCTGCAGTCGTCACGCATCGATGGTGACCAAGGATTGGGACTCTCAGAGATCGGTCGACTAGATCTCGTATTCATCTGAATTTCGGCATATTGTATTTCTCGGCCAAGCCGATCCTTTTTTCGTCCGCGAGGGATTTCATGTATTTGTTCCAGCCGGGACACCAGCCGGCATGCCACCTCCATATCCGGCCCAGGATGGATTTCGGATTGTTGTCGTATTTTGCCCGAAAAGCACAGTTGTCACAGTTGTGTTCAGCCATGATACCCCTCTCTTCCTTGTTCCGGAAAATTGTTTATTGAAAACTCCCTAGAAGAGTATATTCTTCTGTCTGTTCCCAGGCAATGCCGACCGACGGAATCCCTTGATTTGCCATGCCATGGACCGGCATTGCCTGGCTGCAGGAGTCGGCCAATCGGCCTAGAGCTCGATTCCCCGGCTGGAGAACCGCTGAACGGCCCAATCCAACAAAGTCGGTGACGGCGCGTCCTGCTCCGTTTCAGACTTTCGAATCAGCGAAATCGATTCCGTCGGGCACGTTGATGTACAGACACCACACCCAATGCATTTTTCGGGAATCACCCGGTATTCGCCCTTTTCTTCGACGATCGCTTCCATCTGGCATCGCTCCTCGGCACACACTCCGCATGCGGTGCAGGTGCCCGGATCGATGGTGGCCACGAAATTGTTGCCGGCCGACATGTGAGGCACGCCAAAGTCCTTTACCCCGCGTAGAATGAGGCAACAGCATGAGCAGCAGTTGCAGATGATTTGAAACGGGACGTCTTCCGCGTTCAAGGTGCAGTGAACCAGCCCCTCCTGCTCGGCCCTGGCGTTCACCTTGTGGGCCTCCTCTCTTGAAATGATCTTTCCCAGAGGGTAGTTGTCAAAAGAGGTCTCCTCGTCGCTTATCAATAGACAGATATCCTGCGGATGTTTGCAGGGATCACCCTCCAGGGCTCGCTCCTTCCGGCAGATACAGTCCATCAACATGAATGACTTCGCCTCTTCTACGATACGGTGGACATCCTCGTAGCGATAAACCTGGTGCTCCGATTTGATCTCCGTGGAAACGGGCACCACACGGGTCAGGGCAGGTGCATGACCGCCAAGGCTCTTCAACAGCAACGGGTAATATTCCTCGAAGAGCCCGGTGTACACTTTTCTGTCCGCCTCGTTCTTGTCTTTCCGATGGAATTGCATTTCATGCAGGCCGACAATGTACGGAACGATCGTGTAGACCTGTTGGCCGGACTGCCTGTAAGAGTAGATCTGGCCCCTTGCAATCATTCCATCCAGGATTTCCTGCGTCTCCGCCGTGGGCTTTCCGAGACGTGCCGCCACCGCTTCCACCGTCTCCGGCATGAGTGGATGACTCATGGTGAGCGCCATCTCGGCGTCTTCGGGACTGTACATCCACTGAAGAAGCTTCAGCTCCACCCCGCTTTCGGTAGGAGGGAAGCCGTTGGGCAGTTCATCCAGTTTCCGGGCCAGTTGTCTGTACACATCCTCCACGGGCATTCTCCTTTCCGTTCTGCATCGGTACGGGCTTCGGTTCAGCCGAGGCCCAGGATCGTATATTTCTCAGCCGCCTTTGCAGCCCACCAGACGACGTATCCCAATGCCGTTGCGGTCGATGCGAGCAGTGCGATCTCGGCCACCCTCTCTTTGGTCAAGGTCTTTTCTTTCCAGGTACGGACCTGATTCCAGTCGACGTGCCATCCGTCGAAGTCATGCCTCTGCGTTGCCGTGTTTGCCTTCATGATCGCCTCCTTTCCGGGGCTTGTCGCTTTTCTTGCCCTTCTGCCGATTAACGATTGTCGACAAAGCATGTCGAAGTCGTGCTCAAATAGAGTGCATGTTCATTCCTTGTTCTTTGCGAGTCGTCTCATGGCGAAACACTTGCCGGGGTCATTTTCGGGCTTTGAGTCGATTATCGCCGATCGACTGCCGATTGTCAACAAAAAAGCAGAAAAAAACCCCCGTCATCTTGTCGGTTCCGCGGCTGAGGAATGCCTCAAACGATTTTGACGCAAAGAAGAAAGAGGACCAGACGCGGAGGCCTGGCCCCTTTGAATAGACTGGCAAGACGACTTGCCTGCTCTACGCCAAGCAGAACAACGAATCAGGTCGTGGGCCCGGCTGCCCTCGAAGGCCTACTGACTGATGGCTTTCTTGCATTCCGGGGAGAGCGAGTCCTTGTGTAGGAACAGGCACCTGAAGATGCGCCCCTCACCCTCTTCGACATTGGTGCACAGCCTCTCGGCGTCACCCTTGCAGACTTCGGCCAGGTGCTCCAGCCTTTCACGGACCTCTTCCGCCTTGACCTCGATGAAAGCCTTGCACTCGGCCGAGAGCTCGTCCTTGTGTTCTTTCAGGCAAGCCTGGATCCGCCCCTGACCCGGTTGGACATCACCGCAGAGTCTCTCGAGGTCGGCCTTGCACGGGTTTTGCTGAGCGGTGACGGTCTGGGAGGGAGCGGCGAACACGAAGGTCGCGAGCGTAACCGCCAGGGCCAGTATTTTGATCACTCTGGACATGCTCTGTTCTCCTCTTGATTCGGTCCTGCTGATGCCGTTGGTGAACCTTTGTCACCACAGGAGCGGATATAAGGGATGGAACAACCCGGTGTCAAGTGGTGGCTGCAGCTGGCGCGGTTCTCTCGAACCAGGGCCGGGCCTGCTCGAGCTGGCCCGCTACACGCAGGAGTGTTGCTTCATCCCCATACCTGCCTGCAAAGTGCATCCCGATCGGCAGACCGTCTGTATTCCAGTGCAGAGGGACCGACATGGCCGGCTGGCCGGTGACATTGAATACAGGGGTGTAGGGGATGAAATCGAAGGTGGCCCGTGTGCTGGCATCCGAAGCCCTCATCGCACGGAGAACTACACCCGCGTTCAATCTGTTCACCAAGCTCAGCAGGAGTGCCTCGCTCGGTTTCAGGCCCAGGGCCCCGATTTCGAGAGGCGGCGTTCCCAAGGTCGGCGTGAGCAACACATCGTAGCCCTCGAAGAAGCGGCCGATCTCTCGGGTGCGTGCCTGAAGGTAGCGGAGATGCCTTGCAGATTCGACGGATGAGATTTGCTGGCCGATCAGGCCGAAGGCCCAGGTGCCGGGCTCGAAATCCTTGGGAGTCGGCTTCCGGCCTATTACCTCCCCGGCGTCCTCGATGTCGGCCCTTACGTCGCCGCATATGGCTCCCACATAAGCTTCGACAAAGGCTCCCCGGTCGATTTGTGGGGCTGCCTCGACAACCTCGTGTCCAAGCTCCTCGAGTAGCTTGACGGTCGCCTCGAGCCCCTCGAGGCAGTCCCCGTGGACAGTACTTCCCATGAAGGGCTTGCTCGTGAAGGCGATCCGTAACTTGCCTGGGTCCTGGCCGACTTCTTCGAGAAAGGGGCGTGCAGGGGCCGGCGCGTGGTAGGAGACCCCCACATCCGGGCCGGACGTGGCGTCCAGCATGGCCGCACTGTCCCGCACGGAGCGCGTCAGAACGTGCTCGGCGGCAAAGCCCAGCCAGATGTCCCCGTAGTCAGGGCCGGTCGGCATGCGACCGCGGCTCGGCTTTAGACCGAAAAGCCCACAGCAGGAAGCCGGGACGCGGATCGAGCCTCCGCCGTCGTTGCCGTGTGCAACGGGAACCATTCGGGCGGCCACGGCAGCGGCGGACCCACCGCTCGACCCTCCGGGTGTGCGCGTCCGGTCCCAGGGATTCCTGCACGGCCCGAAAAGCTCTGATTCGGTGACCGGTGTGAGCCCGAACTCCGGCACGTTCGTCTTTCCCAGGATGATCACACCGGAGGCTTTGTAGCGTGCAACGAGCTCGGAATCATGGTCGGCCACGTAGTCGGCGAAGAACCGGCAACCCTTTCGGAACGGCTCGTTTGCGCAGGACGCCACGAGATCCTTCAACAGGAAGGGAACGCCTGCGAAGGGGCCCTCCGGCAAGGGCCCTCGGGCGACGTCTCTCGCGTAATCGTACATCTTGTGAATCACCGCATTCAGAGGTGGATTGCGCGCCTCGATGCGCCGTACCGCTTCTTCGACCAGATAGGTCGCTGCCACTTCCTTGTTGCGAACCAGCTCGGCAAGTCCGAGGCCGTCGTATTGCTCGTATTCGGGGAAGCCGCTCACGATTCTCTCCCTCTCATGAGATCCTTGAAATTGCCCGCAAGGATCCTCTCCCTGTTCGAGTCGGAAATCGGCAGGCGATCGATTTCCTGCAAGATCGCTCCATGGTCGTAGAGGCCGTCCGGTCCGGAATAGCCGTAGGGGCCGTCGGTGCCGAAGATGCATTTCTCCGCGCCAAGTTCTCGTACAGCCGCCCTGCGCATCGGTTCGTCGCAGTACGGACCGGACAGATCGACGAAGACATTGTCCTTCTTGCGTATATAGTCCCAGCTCCGTCTGTAATGTGGTACCGCGGCGTGAGGATAGATGAAGTTTGTTTTCGGGTGGCGTTCGGGCAGGAGCTTGTAGTCTCCTCTCCCTTTGGTTCCGCCCAGATGTGCAAGCAAGGGCAGACCTTTCTCACCGCAGTAGGCTGCCGTGTCGTCGAGCATGCTCACCGGATGGCGATTCCAGAACGGATGGCACTTCACACCGATCCAGCCCCGCCTTCCGACCCATTTGTCCATTTCGTCGATCGGATCCGCGGCCCTGGGGTTCACGAAGATCCAGCCGTAGAACTTGTCCGGGTATTCCCTCATCACACGTGCGACCTGTCGGTTATCCGGGGTGGGATAGATCGAGTAGAGTTTCCCGAGCAGGGAAAACTTGCCCCCTCGCGTGACGGTCGTGTTGTACATGGCGAGGCCGATCCCGTGCCCTCTTCCCATGAGGGCCTTTCTCATGACACCCGCCAGGGCCTCCTGAAAACCGTTCATGCGAAAGGGATCGACCTGGACGGCCATCAGGGCGACCCGGTCGATCCCGTGTCGGGTCATCTGATCGACGAGCCTGTCCACGGTCTCCAACCGCTCTTCAAGATGGTAATGCGCGTCGATGATCATCCGGCTGCCCTCCACGCTTCGTACGATCTCTGAGGGGTCGAGCGTAAGAAAAACCGGATGGGAAGTCAAAGAAAGGGCTTGCAGAGGACCCTGTGCTTTGGCCAGGGTGGGCAGACGCATGCAACCCGAGCGTTCCACTCGATCCCGTGAGGAGGCAGGAGGTGTCGAGAAGAATGTCGAGGCGATCGTGTCCGATAACACCTACTGCGGGATTCTGTACCCCTGACCCTCGCAGTGTGTTTTGGATGGAGAATCGCAACAGACGTATTCGGCCATGCTCCCGGGCTTGTCGCAATTCGGCTCGCGCAGGGATGCCAGCTCCGCAGCGCCATAATTCCGGGTCGGCTTCTTGAAACCGTTGGGTTCGCACAGGTTGTGGTTGGCGCAACAGCCGCTTTCCGGCCTGGTCTGAGGGTTGTCGCAGTCCGGAGTGCGCAGCGTCCCCAGTTCGGAAAGGGACGGTTGCTTTCCGCCACCTGGTTTCGCTCCACTCCCTGCGGCCGCCTTTTTGGCTTCCTCTGCATGGGCCTGGATCTTGCTCTCCACCTGCTCGAGCAGGGAAGTCTGGCCTGCGGCGAAACCCTTGTAAGACTGGTCGACGGTATCGGTTTTGCAAAACTGCGGCGTACGCTGGATCGACGCCACCATCTTGTCGTAGGCCGTGTCGTAGGACTCGATCTGCTTGTTGATCTGGTACTCGTATTTGTTGCTCTCTCGCAGGGGCGCCTTCATGATCAGCACGATGTTGTCTCGAAGCACGGGGTCCCGCTTGCCGCCGCACCCTGCGATCTTCGCATCGAAATGAGCAAAGTAATGGGGCTTGCGCACGAGGAGCCCCCTGTAGACCCCAACATCCTTCTCGGTCAATCGCTCGATCCGTCCACCGTCAGCGCCCACCACCGGAGCAGGAGGGGGCGTCTCCGCCAGGACAGCCTCCTGGGCCCTCGCCGCGTCCGCCATCTGTTTCACCCGTTGGTCATAACCGTCACGAGCAGACTCCAGGCGCTGCCTGTAGGGGCAACTCCGCATAGTTCGCTTCTTACTTTTGACCTGTCCTTCGAACCACTCGACGATCTTGGCCCGCGTCTCCGCTGAGAGAGGTTCGGTGAGCGCCATGAAGTCGCGCCGTGCAGCCGCCGCACCCGGATCGTCACACACCTCTCCGATGGCCACGAAGCTGGCCGCGTTCTGCCTGAGGCTGTTCACCCACGACGCGTAGGAACGCAGATCCGGCATCGATCCGCTCGTGTCCGAAACGGCGGGGAGCGTCTTCGCCACCGCGAGGATGGCGGCGATTTCATCCGCGTTTGACTCGGCAACGGCGCCGGGGATGGAGGTGGCGCCGAGCACCCGCATATCCGATTCGTACTTCCGCTTCAGAGCGGCCACGTGATGCTGGTCGGTGCAATGCTCCGGCCGGATCTTCCGCTTCATCGAGTCGTAGAATCTCTTGAATCGGCTCATGAGAAGATCGCGGCTTTGCTCGGGCAAGGGCTGCAGGCGCGACTCGAAGTCGGCCCTGATCGAGGCCCCGACCGGATCGTTGCAGCCGTCCGCCCGCCCGGCGTAGTTGCCCGCGGATATGGCTACCTTGTTGAGTTGGCTGAACAACACCTTCTGTTCGACGCTCAGGTCGGAACTCCGGACATGGGATGGAATGCAGAGTACTGCTGCGGAGACTAGCATTGCGGCCGGCGTGAAGCGGCCCATCCCGCAGAACCGGAACAGGGCTCTTGTGAAAGTCGACATGGCTCTTTCCCTCCTCGTCAGGGGCGGGCTCGGAGCGCGTACATGTCGCGCTCTTCGACTCGCCCGCATTTCGTTCTCCCTCGGGCTTAGACAGCCCGGATAAGGAGCGGTTCAGAGGAATCGGGCCCGGCGCCGGTGAGTCGCCAACCGAAACGTGCAGTGTGATGCAAGCCACTGGCCGGATGTCGGTAAGATCAGGGGGAGTGGATGCGAGAGGCGAAGTACCGTTCTGACCTGCCGGGTGGCCGGTTCATGTGATATTCCCCTCCATGGTTGTGCCGGATGCGTCTTCCGGTATCTTCCACCGAATATATTGGGATGTATCGCGGTGTCGGATGGTTGCAGGTGCGGAGCCCGTTCCGAACAATCTGCTTGACAGCCCGTTCCGTTTTTTTAAATAATAGAATGGCATTCAATTGTTGGCTGTATGGGCCCGAGAAGGCTGCCCAAGGTTCTCGCGTCTGGGGGGTAACATGACTCGTATCAAGGGAATTACGAAGGTTTGTCTCGTTATTCTACTTCTTGCCTCGATTGGCATGGCAACGTCGAGCCATGCGCAGCTCTACAACGTAAAGGCGGTCGTGGCGGGAATGGATTTCTCGGTAGCCCTGAAGAAGGACGGAAAGGTCCTTGCATGGGGAGGCGACCATTGGGGCCAGCTCGGCGACCCGATTGCCCAGAATTTCAGGACCCTGCCCGGCCTGGTTCCGGACTTGAGAGACGTCGTCGATCTGGATACGGATAGATACTACGCCCTCGCCCGCAAGGCGGACGGGTCGGTCTGGGGTTGGGGCCAGAACCTCGGTGGAAACCTCAGCACAGGGGGCCTAGGGTCTTCTCACCACACGCCCGTGAGAGCCATCGATCCGAGTGATCCGTCCGGTTACCTGAGCGACGTGCTCGCACTGGACGCGGACTCCGACGTGTCCATGTTTGTCAAGCAAGACGGAACGGTGTGGGGCGTGGGGGACAATGCAAACGGAGATCTGGGGATCGGAAGCTTCGGGGGCCCCTGTGGTACCTATTCCCATTGTGAGCCTGTACAGGTGCGCGATCCGTCGGACCCGAGCGGGTTCCTGACGGATGTGGCCGCTGTCTCCACGGTGGGCAACTCCACCATGGTGGTCAAGGCGGATGGGTCGGTCTGGGGGTGGGGAAGCGGTATCGTCCTTGGGATCGGCACCTTCAACAGGCAGCTCTACCCCGTTCGCATCATGGAGGATCCTACCGATCCCTCCGGTTACCTGACCAACGTGATCGCCATCGACGCGGAAGTATCGCATTCCATCGTCCTGAAGGAGGACGGATCCGTCTGGACAACCGGCACGAATACGTACGCCTGCCTGGGACATGGGCCGCTGACAACGTCACACACGGCCCTCAATCCGGGGAGGGTGGAAGATCCGAGTGATCCCTCCGGCTACCTGAGCGACGTCGTGGCGGTCTCGGTCGGAGGCTGGAACGCCGTTGCCCTGAAGAGAGACGGATCGGTCGTGAGCTGGGGTCGGTACGTAACAGGGGACGGTACTCAAGAGACACGGTACCGGCCGGTTCGCGTGGTAGACGCCAACGACCCGACCGGCTATCTCACGAATGTGATAAGCATCTCTTCCGGATATCAGCACTGCATGGTCGTGAAGAAGGATGGATCCGTCTATGGGTGGGGCGACAATTTCAGCGGGCAGGTGGGTGACGGCACCCGGGCCACCCGGCATTCTGCGGTTCAGGTGCAGATGCCCACGAACCTGCTCGAAGTCGTTTCGCCCACTGTGCTTTCTCCCGGCCAGGAAGTAACCGTCACCCTCCTGATCAGCAACATCTTCAACGACACCCTGGTGGATACGATCGCGGCGGTCGACCTCCCGGGCGATTTTCGATACGTGTCGAGTACAAACGACGGCATCCTGCGCGATGATACGGACAGCTACCAGGTCTTCTGGAAGCTCGAGAACCTGGAGAGCTTCGAAGCCGCAAAGCTGTCCGTGACCGTGGAGCTCCCCTGGGGCATGCCGGAGGGCTCCTCCACGATCGCGGGTACTGTTGCGGCGAGGAATTTCGACTCGATCATCGATATCGACGACTATCTGAACTACTCTCCCCTTCGGATCGTTCACGCCGAGGACCTCACCCAGGATCTGATCGATGACCTCCTTGCCACCGATCCGGAGATGGCCGGTCTCTTTCTGTACGCCCTGAGCCAGGGCTACGAATTCTACGGCAACGGCCAGTACGCGGAGATGAACGACGGCAGGTGGATCACCATGCTCGTGTTGATGGACCGCGCGAACCGGGCGCCCGTCTTTCTCCACAGGACCGCGGATGGGCTGGTGCTGGAACAATACAAGGACGAAACGTACGCCCGATTCGATCACACCGGCGGGTATCGGATCGATCTGGAGAACGGGACCTTCGAGACATGGGGAGATTGGGCGGAGCAGTTCAGCCCCTCCTACGCCCGGTGCGTCATGAACTGCATGGGTCCCAAGATCCCTTACATGGCCATCAAGCAGATCTTCTGGGTCATCGGCGCAATCGATACGGGGGTCGACTGTTTCAAGTGCTTCCAGTTCAACGACGTCACGTCCTGCGCAAAGTGCTATGCGAGCCTGACCCTGGACAATGTCCCCCTCGCAGGGCCGATCCTGACCCTGACCAAGTGTCTGGCCGAGTGTGCGGGAGACCGCTATTCCAATTTCTGCACCAAGGACAAGAAAT
The DNA here is from genome assembly GCA_028277985.1 of bacterium. Classification (GTDB taxonomy): domain Bacteria; phylum Desulfobacterota; class DSWW01; order DSWW01; family DSWW01; genus S015-6. Next base: position 86,222 of record JANQFG010000007.1, read on the forward strand.
GGTGCGGCACGAGCATATACGGATATCTGGCCGGCTTGGACACCGTCTATATCCAGGAGTGCCAGCCGGATGGAAATTACTTCCCCTTCTATAAGAGGCTTCCCTGCAATGCCCCTCTGAAATGCTACAACGGCGAGTGCATCCATCCGCGGGACATCGAGTGCGGTGGACCCTGCGACCCGAGCACGGGCAAAACGGTCGAGATCTACAGGCCGAGGCCGGTCGTTTTCCTGCCGGGACACGACCCGAACGCGAAATCCGTTGACTTCCCGGGGGGTGTGATTCCGGGTCAGACCCTGACCTACACGATCGAGTACGAGAACACGGGGCTCGGAACGGCTTACAACGTCTTCATCCTGGATGAGCTGGATCCGAACCTGGACGAGTCGAGCCTGGTCATCAACGACGGGGGAATCTACACGGACAGCATTCGGCTCCTGGAGTGGTTTATAGGGACGGTCCCGCCGGGAGGACAAGGCTCGGTCACCTTCAGCGTGAACGTCAAGGACGGACTGACGAACGGAACCGCCATCACAAATTTTGCGAACATCCACTTCCCGAGCGTCCCTGAGATCACGCCCACGAACCCTGTGGTGAACGTCGTCCGGACCATCGTGGCAGATCCGCAGAGGGTGGAGACGGTTTCGGGTGAGCCGGTTCCGATCACGCTTACCGGGCGGGACATCTATGGCAGCTCCCTGACCTATGAGATTACCTCAACTCCCCTTTACGGTGCTCTTACCGGAGCGCCTCCGGACGTCTCCTATACGCCGGACGAGGCCTTTGTTGGACAGGATGCTCTGTACTTCATAGTGGACAATGGAGCTGAACAGAGTGACCCGGCCAAAGTTACGATCGATGTGAACCCGAACCCGGCCGACGCAACCCCGCCCGAAGTGATTGCCACGAACCCGGAACCGGGGGCCAGTGATGTGCCGGTCAGCGACACGCCGGTGGCAACCGACCCGGATGTGTTCGTGCCCACGATAACCGCAGAGTTCTCGGAGCAGGTCGATCCAGCCACGGTGAACGATTCGACCTTCACGGTGAGCGGTCTGGTCGGTACGGTCTACTACGACAAGCGGCGAAAAACGGCACTCTTTACCCCTGCCGTCCCGCTCTTATCCGCAACCGTCTACAAGGCTACGATTTCCGAAGAAGTCACCGACTTGGTCGGCAATGCTCTCTCCTCTGATTATGTCTGGCAATTCTCGACAGGCAGCGTGGTAAACCTGAGCGTGATCCTTCCGAACCGGGGGGATGAGATCGATTTCGGTGACGTCCTGGTGAACGCCACGGCACCGGATCAAGTCGCGACTCTCTCCAGCACGGGAACCGATCCTCTCACCATTATGGGAGTGACCCTGGCAACGACCAACTCCGGGGATTTCCTGGTCAGGGAGGACAAATGCACGAACAAGACTCTCGCGCAGTTCGAGACCTGCACGGTTCATGTCGGTTTTGCTCCCACATCCTTGGGGATGCAGGTGACCGCCCTGGAGGTTCTGTCCGATGACACGGATTCTCCCACGACCTCGATCGTTGTCAGAGGCAACGGAATTTCGGACGAACCGCCGCCCGTAGACTGCGGCCCTCTTGCAGGGGACATTCCGCACGGGAGCTGGGAATGTACCGGTACGTTACTGGGCGATACCTGCGACGTGGTCTGCGAGCCCGGGTACGAGCCGGCCGCACCCGTTGTGGCGACCTGCACAGAGACCGGCGACTGGGAGATGGACGGAACGCCGCTATGCGAACCGATTGATTGTGGAGTTCCTACCGACGTCATCGAGCACGGCACCTGGGATTGCCCCGGAGGTACGACACAGGGCGAGGTCTGTGATGCCGCCTGCGATGACGGCTACGAGATCAACGCCCCTGTGACCGCGACCTGCACAGAGAACGGAGACTGGGAGACCAGCGGAAGCCCGGTCTGCGAGCCTGTTCCTCAGGAATACAATCTTCAGGTCGCCTTGGACCCCTCCTCCGGAGGAACCGTTACGGGGGACGGAATCAACTGCCCCGGCCTCTGTTCGGCCCAGTACCAAGCCGAAACAGAGGTGATCCTCTCGGCGGGCGCTTCGGACGGGTACACATTCGATTCCTGGAGCGGGTGCAACGTCGCTGTTGGAATTCAATGCACGGTCCTGATGAATTCAGACAGATCGGTCACCGCCCACTTCGCGCAGGAAGCCTGCGAGGTTACGGCTGATTTTGACGGGGATTGCGACGTGGACTTGGCAGATGTGAGATACATCCTCGCCTTCCGGAACCGGCCCGCGAGCGCGGCTCCGGATTGCGATCTGGACGGGGATGGCTGGATCACGGTCCTCGATGCGCGAAGGTGTGTCATGCAGTGTACGAGGCCGCGGTGTGCAATGTAGCGATCATCCGAAGGTGTCAGGAGTAGACGACCTCGAGTGATTCGAAGTACTTCTTGTAGAAACCTCGATCTCTCGTGAGCAGTCTTTCCGCTTGCATCTCTGCGTGCGCGCCTATCAGGAAATCCGCGAGGATGCGGTTTCTTCTACCTCCCGCACTCCTGTATTCTCTCCATGCCATGCCGGCTCGGAAGGCAACTGTCCGATCCAGAGGAAGCGTTCGAATCCCGAGTCTTGCCAGAGTCGTGTCGAGCAGATCCTGTTTGCCGAACTGCGGCGCAAGTTCCGCATAGATGATCTCGTTGATGATCATGGAGCCTGCTTCAAAAGCTTCTTCAAGAGCGCGTGCCGACTTCTCCCCCCATTCGGGGTCCGGCAGGAACACATCGAGCAACACATTCGTATCGACGAAAGTAATCATCTCCCCCGTATGTCCTCCAGGTACTTATCGGTGGAGCCGCTCTGTCCGAGAATTCCGAATACCTGCCTCACCGGGCTCGTATGAGAGCCCTTCTTCCGGATGAGTACACCCTGCTCCTCCTCGACAAAGGACACTTCCATGTTCGGGGTGAGCCCGTACTTCTCGCGTATCTTCTTTGGGATGGTCACCTGTCCTCTTTCGCCGATTTTCATACCTATCATCTCCGATTTGCATATTTCAAGATACATACCAACAGTCTCGTCCTCTTCCGGGGATATGTCAAGGCATTTCTCACGCTCCTTCGAGGGCAGCGTAGGGGCTGAAACCGGGTCATGGATTCCTTGTGTCCCGGATTCAGCGGTTTGGTGAATTGTGCGACCCATCTTCCCTCCCGGAGTCAAACGGATCCAAGACCGCATCACACTATATCGTAGAAAACACTGCAGGAAGCAGCTCCGAACAGAAAACACGGGAGGGATGGCGATGAAGAAATATACGATGATATGCCTGGCGCTGTGTGCACTGTTTCTGACTCAGTGTGGAGGGAACTGGGTGGACATGGCGGGAATCGGCTGCGACGACGTGAAAGAGATGAAAGAGGGTAAGGGGTTCGTGGGCAAGGACACCCTGACCCAGGTCGCCAGGGCCTACTGCACACAATCCGGCAAGTCCTTCTCCGGTGATTTCCGGTGCGGCGACCACGGCGCCCAGGCCAAATGCAAATGACGTTTCCCCGCAAGAAGGAGGCCGGATTCTTGCTGAGAAATGAGAGTCCGGCCTCTTCCCTGCATGTGCGGCCATCGCCGCCTTCGCGGGGTAGTCTTCGTCAGGAGTCTTTTGGCTCCTGTGGCTCCTCCACCACGTGAAACGTATCCAGTTCGTAGACCACGTCGGCAGCCTCACTGGCGACGGATGTGCTGTATCCCTTGGCCGGAACCGCGACCACATTGTCCGGTCCGCGGTTGGCAATCTTCTCGTTCACCTTGCGGTTCCTATCTGCTTGCCAGGAATTGCGCTTCCGTTATATCCTGACCGGCGCGAAAACGGCCTTTTTCCGCGTGAAAACCGGTAACAGCCAGAGAGGGAACCGAACATGAAGAGCCCGTGGTTCAAAGAAGAGCACGAGATTTTTCGGAAGACCGTGAGATCCTTCATGGAGAAGGAACTGGCCCCTCATTGGGAAGAGTGGGAGGCGGCCAAGGATTTTCCCAACTGGGTCTTCAAGCGAATGGGCGAGATGGGCTTTCTCGGAATCACCTACCCGGAGGATGTGGGCGGTTCCGCGTGCGACTACTTCTACAAGGTGGTCTTCTGCGAGGAGCTTCCGCGTTCCCAGTGCGGCGGTCTCAACATGGCCGTCATGGTGCAGGCGGATATGGCCTCCCCGCCGATCGACATCCTGGGCACAAAGGAACAGAGAGAGGAATACATGGTTCCGATCATCAAGGGCGAAAAGATCTGTGCCCTGGGCATCACAGAGCCGAATGCCGGCTCCGATGTGGCCGCCATGAAGACCACGGCAAAGAAGGAGGGCGACCACTATGTGATCAACGGCTCCAAGACCTTCATCACAAACGGATCCCGGGCCGATGTGATCACCCTCGCCGCCAAGACCGATCCGGATCTCGGGTACAACGGAATCAGCCTCTTCCTCCTCGACACGGATCTGCCCGGCTTCTCGGTCAGCCGAAAGATCGACAAGATGGGCATGCACCCTTCGGACACGGCCGAGCTTTCCTTCGAAGATGTGCGCGTTCCGAAGGACAAGCTCCTGGGCGAGGAGAACAAGGGGTTCATCGAGGTGATGATCAATTTCCAGGGCGAACGACTCGTGGCCGCCGTCGGCGCCATGGCCGGAGCCGCCCTGGTACTGGAAAAGACGATCAAGTACGTCCAGGAACGGGAGGTCTTCGGCAAGCCCCTCAGCAAGTTCCAGGTCACCCGCCATAAGATCGTGGACATGATGTGCGAGATCGAAGCTGCCAGGCAGTATGTCTACTATTGTGCGTGGCTCTTCGACCAGGACCGGAATCCGGCACAGGAGGTTTCGATCGCCAAGATCATCTCCACCGAAATGGCCCTCCGGGTGATGCACGAATGCATCCAGCTCCACGGCGGCTACGGTTACACGGCCGAGTATGGGATCGAGAGGGCCTACCGGGATGCAAGGCTCGCGACGATCGGTGGTGGCGCCACCGAGGTCATGAAGGAGGTCGTCGGCCGGACCATGGGACTCTGAGGGCTTGAGGTTGAGAGTCGTTCGCTGAGCAGGGGGAAGAGGAATGAGCGAAAGCTGGAGCGGACAGATTGCCATCGTCGGGATCGGCGAGAGCGAGATCGGGACCGTGCCCCACAAGACTCCCATGCAGATGCACGCCGAGGCGGCCCGGGCGGCCCTGGAGGACTGCGGCCTCGACAGGGCGGACATCGACGGGGTTCTCACCGCAGGAATCACGAACCCCATGGAGATCATGCACAGCGTTCTGGTTGCCGAGTATCTGGGGATCCAGCCCAGGTTCACCACATCCATGCACATCGGCGGCGCCACCCAGATCCAGCTTGTCATCAGTGCCGCCAATGCGATTCATGCGGGCATGGCGAACGCGGTGCTCGTAGTATCGGCCGACTCGATCCGGTCTTTTGTAGGGTACGAGAGTCTGGTGAGCATGTTCGCCGAGAGCGCGACCGAGCTTCTGTCGAGCATCGGCCATCCCCAGTTCGAGCTTCCCTACGGACCTACACTCATAAGCGCCTACGCGCTTGCAGCGACCCGGCATATGCACGAGTACGGCACCACCGAGGAGCAGATGGCCCAGGTTGCGGTCAGCATCCGGAAGCATGCCTCCATGCACCCGACCGCGCAGAAGCGCAAGCCCATGACGATCGACCAGGTGCTTGCTTCGAAGATGATCTCCTGGCCGCTCACCAAGGACATGTGCTCGGTCGTCTCGGACGGCGGGGGTGCACTCATCCTGACGAGCCTAGAGCGGGCGCGGGATCTGAAAAAGAAGCCGGTTGCCCTGCTCGGGGCGGGTGCACGGACGTTCCAGGAGCATCTGTCGCTCGTCGACGATGTGGTGCGAACCGGAGCGGTCGATGCCGGACGCCAGGCCTACGGGATGGCCGGGCTCGGGCCGAAGGATATCGACTTTGCGGAATTCTACGATTGCTTCTCCATCACCCCCATCCTGTTCCTCGAGGACTTCGGCTTTTGCGAGAAGGGGGAAGGGGGCAGGTTCGTGGAAGGCGGTTCGAGGATCGAAATCGGCGGAGAGATTCCGATCGTGACCCACGGAGGCTGCCACGCACACTGTCATCCGGGAACGCCATCGGGCCTCTTTCACATCATCGAGGCGGTCAAGCAGCTTCGCCCCGAGGCGGAAGAGGGGCGACAGGTGGAAGGTTCCCGCGTCGGCCTGATCAACGGCCTGGGCGGACATTTTTCATCCCACACCGCGTTGATCGTTGGAACGGATTGAGGGGGAGAGATGCAGCCATACGAAAAGCCGATACCCGAACCGGATCAGGTAACAGCCCCGTTCTGGACAGCGGCAAGAGAGGGGAGACTCCTGATACAGCACTGCCCGGCCTGCGGCGTCCATCAATTCTACCCCCAGTCCTCCTGCAGAGGATGCTTGTCCGACAACCTCGAGTGGGTGGATGCGAAAGGGAAGGGCACGATTTACTCCTATACGGTTGTGCACCGCGCGCCGAACCGGCCCTTTGAACCGGATGTTCCTTACACGGTTGCGCTGGTGGATCTCGATGAGGGCTGCCGAATGCTGAGCAACATCGTGGAGGTGACCCCGGAAGCGATTCGCGTAGGGATGCCGGTGGAAGTCGTTTTCGAAGCGATCTCGCCGGAGATCTCGCTGCCCAAGTTCCGTCCCATCGAGAGTTCCTGAGATAGGCGGACCCAACTTTTTCGAGAAGAGGTATGCCATGACGATTGAATATGACAAGCGGGACCATATTGCCTATATCACCTTCAACCGGCCCGAGGCTCGCAACGCCATGGATCTCGAGCACGTGAAGGCCCTTGCCAACGCTTGGATCGATTTTCGGGACGACAGTTCCATGCGCGTGGCGATCATCACCGGTGTGGGAAATTCATTCTGCGCGGGTGCCGACCTGGGTTCCCTGATCCCGCAGATCACGGGCTCTCCGGACGGTGTGGCCGGGCTGCTGAAGGAAGAGATGGGAGAGCTCTTTCAGGCCGCGATGCTTCGGGATTTCGAGCTCTGGAAGCCGGTTGTGGCGGCAGTGAACGGCTACTGCATCGCGGGCGGCCTCGAGATGCTCTGCGGCATGGACATCCGTATTGCCTCTGAAACGGCTGTCTTCGCTCTCCAGGAAGTCAGGTGGGGTCTCTTCCCCTTCGGCGGCTCCACGGTGCGATTGCCCCGCGAGTTGACTCACTGCAAGGCTATGGAGATCCTTCTGACCGGAGAGAAGATGGACGCCCAGGAGGCGCACCGCATCGGGCTTGTCAACTATGTGGTGGCCCCGGATGAGTTGATGGCGACGGCGGAGCGATACGCGAGGCGGATCGCTGACAACGGTCCCGTGGCGGTGAGCGCCATCAAGCGGTCGGCCATCGAATGCCTGAGCCTTCCGCTCAAGGAGGCTTACCAGCACGAGATCGACCTGTCCACGCCGGTCTTCAAGTCGGAGGACGCGGTCGAGGGGCCGATGGCCTTCATGGAGAAGCGCAAGCCCGATTTCAAGGGCAAATAGAATCCAGAATCTTCTCTACTTCGGTGTCCCAGTCCTGAACCACCTCTCTGCCCTTCTTGTAGCGGAAGTTGCAGACGTCGTCTCCCTGGGCCAGGGTCTTCGTTCGAGAGAATCCGCTCTCAAGTTGCTTCGCTTCCGGAAAATCGAGCAAGCAGAAGAACGGTGCAAGTTCTCCCGCGTTCTGTGCCTTGAAGAGTTCAAGACAAGGGCACGCTTGATAATCGAGGCCGTAATCGAAATCAACCCCATCTCCTTCAACAAAATCCACTTTCCAGTCACATTCATATGGTGACGTGCTTTCAGCCCACTGCTTCATGAGATCCATGTACTCGTCACTGAATGTCAATGCCTTTCCTCTTGCCACCTCGTCCGGTGGGACTTCTTTCAGTTGATCCTCGTAAATTGAATACATCATTTGAGCGACATCAAGTGTCCTGTAACCCCTTTTCGTCATTGCCCGATAGACGGCTATCCATTGGCCGGCGCTCACGATGAATCGGGTTCCCGGATGAACATCCCCCCCCACATAGGGTAGTTCAGGAAGAATCCTCTCAAAATTCAGAGAAGCGTCCTTGCCGATTTCGTTCGCCACTTCCGAGGTCGATTGTCTGGAAACATAGTCGACAACAGCAAGTCTGGTTCGTTCGAAGGAGGCAACAAATCTATCAAGGTTTTCAGTGTAGAACTGTGAGTGATCAGGATTCGTGGTCTTTTCCGTCATGTCCCGCCCTCTTTCTTTCTTGGAGGATAATAGCACCGTAAGGGTTTGTAGTTGACCGTAATTTCGTATGTGCACCTGTTACAGTTTATGCAGCTTATCGGGTCTGCATCAGGGTTCTTCTCCATCTGCTTTGCCAGATTCGGCTGCCTGACAAATGGACGAGACAGGGAGATAAAATCCGCCTGCTCCTGCAACAAGGCCTGTTCCATCATTTCTCTCCGGCGAAAACCGCCCACAGAAATAATGGGAATGGCGACACGATTCTTGATTGCAGCGGCGTGGGGCAAGAAATATCCCTCCTTGAACTCGGCGGCTGCCTGCAGCTTCTTCTCAACGAACCTGAACAGGAGACGTTTGACAAAGCCCATATTGCTGAGAATGAGATCCTCGGGTATATCCCCTTTGGTGGTGGTGAATCCGGTTTCTTTGATTCCTCCGCTCACTTCAATCGCATCAAATCCGAACGCTTCCAGTCTCGTGCTCGTTTCGATTGCTTCTTCAAGGGTAACCCCACCCCTGATCTGATCTTCTGCGTTGATCTTTATGAGTACCGGATAGTCGGTGCCGACTGCATTTCGGATTTCTTCATACACCCGACTCACAAAGCGAAGTCGATTCTCCAGGGATCCTCCCCACGGGTCCCTGCGCCGATTGGTGCGTGATGAAAGGAACTGGTTGACCAGATAGCCGTGGGCGCCGTTGATTTGGACTCCATCAAATCCTGCTTCTTTCACCCGACCTGCTGCACTGCCGAAGGCCCTGATCGTTTCTTCAATTTCTTGTTCAGACATTTCGCGCGGCTTTACGCCGGTTAGTGTATCCCGTATTCCGGATGGGCCTATGGGCTCTTCACCGATTAGCTTGGGATCGCACTGCCGTCCGCCGTGATTGATCTGCCCGACGATCTTCGCTCCGTGGGCGTGGACAATATCCGTGAGTTTCTTGAGATCATCGATCACATCATCCCGGTCTATGACGAGAACCTTGTCCGTTGCCCTTCCTATCGAGTTGATGAAATAGTTCCCAGGGATGATAAGGCCAATATTGCCTTTGGCCAGTCTTTCATAGGCCTTGTAGTATTCCTCTGTAAGACGGTTGTCCTCCGTGGCAAGACACTCCACTGTTGCCGAACGGACGAACCGGTTCTTCAGCTCTATTGGGCCCATTCCTGCAGGAGCGAATAACATCGTCATACGCTTCTCCTTCATGCTTTCCTTCTTATCAACCGCTTGACCGTACGCACGGTCATGTTCAGGAAATAGGTTGATGGAACTCTCGTTTTGTGCCAGCGGGCTAAGTGGGTCTGATGCCCTTCAGAATTGATTCAAAAAGGGACCGACAGACCCTTTCCACGTCAAATTCCGGTTTCAGGATTAGGGAATGGAGACACATGCCATCAATGAAGGCGATCAGTGCAGAGGCAATGGCTGCCGCATCGATTTCCTTCTTGACCAGGCCTTTGCTCTGAGCCTCTTTGATAAGGTCGATCACGGAATTCCTTCCATTTTCCAGATAGGACCGAAACTTGGGGATGAATTCATTGGATCCTTTGTGGCTGACAGACCACCGCCAGAGATCGACATAGATGATCATGTTCTGTTCGAACGTAGCATCAAGGGTTGAGCCGTCTCTCACCAGGATGAACAATTTTTCCAGGGGATCATCGATATTCCCCATTTTGCGAATCACCCATTCGATCCAGTCGGTGAATACGAGCCGAACGATTTCATTCAAGATATCTTCTTTGCTGGTGAAATAATCGTAGAACGTTCCCTTCCCCATCCCGACTTCGGCTGTGATTCTCCGTATAGGGGTATTCTCGAAGCCGTATTTGGCCAACAAGGGCATTGTTTTTCGGGCAATATCGATTCTTTTCTGTTCTTTATCAACTACTTTGGGCATATTTCATATCCTTTTTAGACCGACCGACCGGTCATTATTAACCACATTATTATGGAAATGATCTCGCTCTGTCAAGAAATAAGTTCTCTGGAACCATAACCAAAAACACGTGAAGCTCCTGGTCGAGACATGGATGGATTTACTGGCGAAGACAAACATGGGCGTGTCGCGCCATCATCTTGAAAGGCGCGTCAGTTTTCCTGCAGGCCCCAGGGGGGAGAGGCATTGACCAGGGTTCCCGGCGTGCACTTGATGCGGGCGGCAGAAAAGCTATGGCCTTCTTTGGTTGCAGTCAATCGATAATCACCGGGAGGCACATTCACGAAGATGACGCCGCCATCCACGGATGTTTCTTTGCGGCTTCGATCCGGCAGAACAAAATCGTTGAAATATACCGGGCCACGGGATTCCGGCAGTTCAGGCGAACTATGCACGGTCGCGCCTTCGATACCGTGCCTTGGCCACGCGTTATAGAGCGATTTCCCCTTTTCCGTGACGGTGGAGACGATCTGACATTTGTCCTCTTCCGGCTGTTCCTCCAGGATGAAAGCCAGCAAATTGTATATCAGGAAGCCTGGGACCTGAAAGGTAACCTCTTTCAAGTCTTCCCTGCCCAGAGTAAAGGTGGCCGTCTGCGCTCGCGGGTGAAGGGGGTGATTCATCACAAAGGTGACGTCGGAGCCCTGCTCCAGGCCGTCGAACCGGAATCCTCCGTCTTCATCGGTGATGCAGGATTCCCCCGGAACTTCCAGTATGGTTATGTTGGCCTCCGCCAGGTTTTCTCCAAAAGGGAAAACAAAAACATTGCCGGTTGCACTCACGGTGACTGGAGGCGTCCCGTCGGTTGCGTCCGACCCTCCGCATCCGGTGGTGATCGATATCATCAGTGTGATCAGTGCGGCGATCCTGACCCTATTGAGTCTCATCTGCATTGCTCATCTCGTTCGAACATAGCTGGCAGGTTCGACCGCTAGGCCGTAAGGTAGTACACGAGCTCCTTGGTCATGGCCACCAGATCCTCCACATAGACGAACTCGTCTGCCGCGTGAGCGAGGATGTTACTCGCCCGGACGAGACCGAAGGCAGCCACCTCGAGCTTCTGCGGGTGCAGCGCCTCAGCTACAAAACCGAGGTCGGTGGAGCCGCTGAGCCCACCATAGATGAATTCCTCGTATCCCTTCACCGCCTTCTTGGCCGCACGGCCCCTCTTGCCCGCAGGGGTATCCGGATTGACTTCGAGAGGTGGGTAGGAATGCACCACGTTGACGGTCAGGTCCAGCAACTTGGATTCCTGCTTCCCTTTTTCGACCGCCTCATGTATTTCCGCGATCACGTCCTCGTAAACCTCGTCGATGATGTAGCGCCGATTGATGATCAGCTCGCACTCGCCCGGCACGACATTCTCTTTCGTGCCGCTGTGGATGATGTTCAGGTTGAACATGGGGGTCATCTTGTCGTAGGGATTCCCTGGAAAGGGGAATGCGGGAATCCGAGAGAGGCGCTTCTCGACGTCCTTCTTCAGATCGATGAGACGATTCATGACCGGCACCAGCTCCTCGATCGGGTTGATGCCGAGATAGTTCATGCCGGAATGGCAGCTCTTACCGAAAGCCTTCAGATCGATACGGATCGACCCGGCCGCTCCGACTGTGCAAATGGGCTCCATGGCCCCGAGTTCTAGCCACAACAGATGATTCGAGACGTATCCCTCTTCGGCCAGGTATCGTACCCCGGGATAGACACCGATCTCCTCGTCCGTGCAGAGAAGACAGTTCACGGAGTACTGTGACTCTAGCCCAAGGTCGTGAAGCACCTTCATGGCGCCTAGAAAACAGGCGATCGAGCCTTTCATGTCCACCGTGCCCCGGCCGTAGAGCTTGCCGTCAACCACTTCTCCCCCAAAGGGATCCCGAGTCCAAGGTTCATCGATCGGGACAACGTCCATGTGGGCGTAAGCAGAGGCCTTCGGCTTGTCGTTTCTCAAGGTGGCAACCAGATTGACCCTCTCCCCGCGAAGATCCCAGGGAATCTGCTTCACCTTGTCTTCCGGCAGGACCACCCTTTCCGTCTCGAGTCCGAACCGGTTGAACTCGGGCTCCACGATATCGATGAGCTTCCCGTAGTTCTCCCCGGGCGGAATCGATGTGTCCACGGCGATGATCTTCTGTAGCACGTCAACGATGTATTCTTCGTTCTTCTCGACCTCAGTAAAGGCCGCCTCTTGGTCCATTCGTCTCTCCTCGCTTCTCGTAGATCTCACCCGGCAGGAACGATAGACAATGCCTCGGTCGGGCAGATGGTGACACAGGCGCCGCAGCGTTCGCAAGCATCCAGGTCGATGAGCGGTCTTTTGTCCTCCATCGCGACTGCCCCATAGATGCAGGAGATGCACAGTCCGCATCCGCTGCATTTCTCGTCTTCCAGGAGCAGGGTCCTCGACTCGGCAGGGCCCGCCTTTTCGAGAAACCCCGTCATGAACTCCTCAGGGTTGTCGATGTGCGGTGCTGCCAGCCCGATCATGTCTGCCGGCCGTTCGTAGCCCTTCCGTTCCATGAATTGTGTCATTCCCTGGAGGATTTCTCCGAAGATCCTGTAACCACGGTGCTGGACCGGGCTCTCCAGGGCGGCAAGGGTGGCGCCGCACATCATTCGCTCCACCGCGTCCTTCCAACTCCAGATGCCTCCGCTGGTCATCACCGAAAGCCCTGTCCCGTGGGCGGAGAGATAGGTCGCATAGCAGGCCGGGCCCCGCAGCCATCGGCCGTAGCCAAAGGGGACGGACAGGGGCGGCCGGGCCGTCTCGATATCCAGGAAAGTCACCCTGAAATCGCTATAGGTGTGAATGGCGGACGCGCCGAGCCTCTTCATTGCCTCGAGGTCGCGAAGCATGAAGACCTCGTGCCCGAACCCGATCTTGATCCAGAAGGGAATGTTGATGTGACCCTCGAGAGCCTCGAAGATGAGCGGGATCGCCTGTTCCTGAAATCCGATCGTCTGGCTCGCCGTGAGGGTCAGCCCGCAGCTGCAGACCACCTCGATCGCTTCTGCGCCGGCAGACTCCAGTTCGATCGCCAAGCGACGCAGGGTCGTCTCCGCGGGCGGCGAAACCGGCTCGTAGGGTGGAAGGCCGGTCCAGGGCCCGGTGAAGAAGAAGCTTCCGATCAGCCGCGCATCCTCGCTCTCGGCAAAGGGCTTCATCTCGGCAATCGTTTCCACCGCCTTCTCCTGGGAGAGAAGGCCGGCGTAGCAGTGCATCAGCCCGCCCCGTTCGCCGAGCCTGTCCAGGAACCAGTTACCCGGCCTGGGCAGGGCCTGGGTCCAGTCGTCCGGGCAGACGCTCTTGACGACAACGGAGCCGGCCCCGTGCGCGATGCATTTCCGGATGGTGTAAGGGGTGGACGTGATCGGGCCCGCGGCCGCCGAAATCGGGTTCTTGAACCGGAGTCCCGCAAAGTCGACTCCAAGGTCAACCATGTTCTCCTCCTTTCGCCTTCCACAAGATAACAGCTTGACAGGGAGGGGGACAGCATGTACAATAAGCTGTACATGTACAGGAGGAATTCGTGAAAGCAATATCCTATACCGCAGCTCGGCAGCATCTGGCCGAAACCATGGAGAGGGTCTGCAAGGACCATTCTCCGGTGATCGTAACTCGCAAGAAGAATGACTCGGTTGTCATCATCTCCCTCGAGGACTACGAAGCTCTCGCGGAAACGGCCTATCTGCTGCGGTCCCCGAAAAGCGCGAGGAGACTGCTCGAGTCGATCGCCCAGCTCGAGGAGGGCAGGGGATCCGAAAGGAGCCTTGTCGAGTGAAACTCGTTTTCTCCGACAGCGCCTGGGAAGACTATCTCTACTGGCAGAAAACCGACAAGAGAACCCTTCGAAGAATCAACGGCCTGATCAAGGAGATTATGCGTACCCCTTTCGAAGGTACAGGCAAGCCTGAACCTCTGAAGCACGCCCTTTCAGGCTACTGGTCCCGGAGAATCAACGACGAGCAAAGACTCGTCTACAAAGTGACCTCGGATTCCGTCCTGATCGCTCAGCTGCGGTATCATTATTGAAGCGCACTTTCGGGCCCCAAGTTACCACGTGCCCACCATGATCGCTACGAAGTTCTGTGAAACATGCGGGCTACCCGAAGAGCTGTTTGATGGTGCACCGGTACTCTTCGAGCTTTTCCTCATTCAATTCGATGCCGATCCCGGGCCTGTCCGAAGGGATCAGGTATCCGTCTTCCCATTCGAAAGGTTCCTTGACGAACACATCGAAGAAGTGCCGCGACTTGTAGATGCTTTCCTGGATCAGGAAATTCGGGATGTTCGCATCGATCTGGAGGGCCGCTGCAGTGATGACCGGTCCTCCCCAGACATGGGGTGCCATCAGCACATAGTTTGCTTCGGCCAGTGTCGCAATCTTCTTGCAGGCCGTGATGCCGCCGCAGCTTCCGAGGTCGGGCTGCGCGATGGCGCAGGCCCCTGCCTCGAAGAGCTTCTGGAAATCATGGATGGTCGCAAGCCTCTCACCGGTGGCAATGGGGATGGAAGTGCTTCGGGCGATCTTTCCCATTTCCTTGAAGTTCTCCGGAGGACAGGGTTCCTCCAGCCACAGAGGATCGAATTGCTCCAACCTTTTGGCGAGACGAATGGCGCAGGCCGGGGTCGTCTGCCCGTGGGTGCCGATACAGATGTCCGCTTTGTTGCCGACCGCTTCACGGATCGCCCCGATTGCCTTTTCCGCATGATCGTACTCTGCCGGCGTGATCTCCCACGGCGGAAGAGGCAGTTGTCCGGGCAGTGACTGATGAAGGGGATCGAGCTTTATGCCGGTGAAGCCTTCTTCCACCCGTATGGCAGCGATTTCTGCAAGCTTCTCCGGGTTCTCGGCCCAATCCGCGGTAGCCTCGAGAAGGTTGCCTCCGTCGTCCATGTTGAAGATGTAGGTGTAGGTCCTGACCTTGTCTCGGTACTTTCCGCCCAGCAGATCGTAGACGGGCGCGTTGTAGTACTTGCCGCAGATGTCCCAGAGCGCGATGTCAAAGGCGCTGATCAGTCCCAGCATGATGTAGTCCGCGTGCTGCGCCGTCAGGCCGGCATACAGGATATGGTTGAGGGTTTCCCTGTTGATCGGGTTCTGGTCCTTCAGATAGGCGTTGAAGATGTTTTCCACCATCTTCTCGTAGCCTTCCTCCATTCCGTACAAGGTCCAGAGACAGGCGAATTCGCCCCACCCCTCGATCCCCTCGTCGGTCTCGAGCTTGAGAAAGAACCACAGGAATCCGCCCAGATTGGGCGGGTCGGTCTTCACAACATACGGTTTCACTTTGGTCAGTTTCATTGTCCCTCCTCCTCACGTTGTCGGGGTGTCTTCAATGAGCACGGAACCATGTCCGCCCAAGGCAATGCCGATGCAGTTGGGTGGCTCGGGGCCTGATCCCTGATCCCCGACCCCTGATCCCTTGTCAGCCTATTCTTGGTTCAACCGTTCCCTCAACTCTTTCTTCAAGACCTTGCCCGCACCGCTTACCGGGAGCTGGTCCAGGAAGACCACATCCCGGATCTTCTTGTAGTGGGCGATCTGCGAGTTGGTGTGTTCCAAGATCTCTTCCCGGGTCGCCTCGGCACCCTGACGCAGCTCCACGAAGGCCACCGGGGCCTCTCCGACCTCGATGTCCGGTCTTCCCACGACCGCGCATTGTTGCACGGCGGTATGCTCGAAGATCACCTCCTCGATTTCCCTCGGATAGACGTTGTATCCCTTGTAGATGATCAGGTCCTTCTTCCGGTCGGTGATATAGAAGTAGCCGTCCTCGTCTTCCCTGCCGATGTCCCCGGTGTGCAGCCAGCCGTCCCTGAGCACGGCAGCCGTTTCTTCCGGCTTGTTCCAGTAACCCTGCATGACCTGGGGCCCCTTGATGCAGATCTCGCCCACCGAGCCGGGGGGAAGGTCTTCGCCTGTTTCCGCGTCTACGACCTTGCACTCGGTATCGTACACGGGTATGCCCACCGAGCCCGGTCGTGTGCTCGAGCGGTCCGGTGGGTTCGAAGTGGCTCCCATCGTACATTCGCTCAGGCCATAGGCCTCGATCACGACGCCGGAGAAGGCATCGAGCATCTTGTCCAGAACCGGCATGGCCAGCGGGGCCGCACCGGAGCCCGCCATCTTGATGCCGGAGAGGTCGTAGGACTTGAAGTCCGGCAGGGAGACAAGGGGGATGTAGAGCTGCGGGGCCCCTCCAAGCAAGGTGGCCTTGTACTTGCCCACCGCTTCGAGGAACTCTCTCGGTTCGAACCGTGGGAAGACCACCATCGTGTTCCCACCGAGGACCTGCGCGTTCAGGTACCCCACGGTCCCCATGGCGTGAAACCAAGGGACGACCACGAGCGAGGTTTCACGGTCTCTGCCCGTGATCCGGTCCTTCTCCGGGTCCACGCCCGGGGGAAAGACCGAGGTCAACTTCCCGTCGACCACTTCGATCTGGGCCCCGGTGAACCAATTTCCGAACTGGAGTACGTTAGCGACCACGTTGGCGTGGGTCAGGGCAACCCCTTTCGACAGGCCGGTCGTCCCACCCGTGTAGGCGAGGTGCACCAGATCCTTTGTCGGATCGATCGAAACATCCGGCACTTCGGGCTCGTGCTCTTTGAGGAGGGTGGGCATGTCGATCGTGTCCGGCACTTCCGTCTTCCCGAGGGGCTTGAGTGGGGCGATGATCGCGTTGTAGCAGTCAGCTATGCTCGTCGTCACGACCCGCTTGATGCCCGTGTCGGGCACGATGTTGCTGATGGCCGGGTAGAGCAGGTCGAGAGAAATCAATGTCTCGGCACCCGAATCGTTGAGTTGATGCGAGGCTTCGCGGGGGGCCAGAAGAGGGCTGAGCGGGGTGAAGACCGCGCCGATCTTCAGCGCCCCGTAGTAGGCGACCGCGAATTGCGGGCAATTTGGCAGATGGATTGCGACCCGGTCCCCCTTCTCCACCCCGAGGGAGGCCAGGGCCGCGGCGAATCTCTCGCTCAGTGCTCTCAGTTCGCCGTAGGTAAGCTCCATGCCGCCGAAGATCATGGCGATCCGGTTCGGGACCCGGTCGGCTGTCTGATCGAGAAACCCGTGGACAGGGATGTCAGGGTAGTTCAAGCTCTTGGGCCATCCTTCGGGCCACGCGTTGAAATTCTTTGCCACGGGAGTCCCTCCGTAGGATCGAATGCTCGGTGGATGGTTGCCTCTCTTATAGGAACAGGGGGATTCAAGTGTCAAGACGAGGCGTTCAATCGATCCATCCTGAACAAAGCGAGTAGATCGTGGAAGGCCTCGTCGTCCTGGGGATTGCCCGTCATGCCGAACAGATGGCTCTCGCAGCGGCAGTCCGAACTGCCGAATCCGGGGATCGACCAGGAGGCGATCCCGTCGATGGCACGGGCCAGGTCACATTCCAGCCGCTCCGAAGATCGAATCGGCAGTGCATCGATGAACTGCGCATGAGGCCTGAGCCGGTCTATGTGCCAGTGGGCCCTCTTGCGAAGCCTGCGGTGCCTTTCCACCCGTTTGGAGAGATTCGCCATGGCCGAGCCGACATAGACATAGAATCCCTTTGCTAGGCGGATGCGCCCGAGCCTCCCGATCGGAAGGACCCGGGTCCGGTTCAGACGGAGGACCAGGAGATAGCTCCCCCGGTCACCCGCCTCCCTTTCGATCGTTCTCCACGGAATCTCGAGCGCTCGGGCCTCTGGCAGCAGCCCGAGTTCTTGATCCCAACGAACCGAAATCGCCCTGGTCTTCACATGACGGCGGCACTCTAGCAGGGCTCTCGTGAACTCGAGGTCGGTGTGGAAATCCGGCATAAAGGTGGTCGCATAGGGCCACTGGACGACAAACAGGACAGCGGTTCGCGTTCCTGTCCGTGCGATCTGCGCCAACTCCCTGACGTGTCTCGCCCCCCTCTCCGTGACGGCGTCCGGGAACATGGCGACCCGGTCTCCGGCCAGCGTGCAGGATTTCACCTCCAGGAGCACGTCCGCACCCCTGTGGGAGAGGAGGAAATCGAACCGGCTGCTCCCCGACTTTACCTCGGCCCGGATCACCCTGGCGCCCTTGAGGCCGGGGACCAGGTCCAGCTCGATCAGGTGCCGTGCCACATCGTTCGTGCGGTGGGTGTGGAGAACAACGGGGTGGTGTTCCCGCTCTACAGCAACCATCGTGAATTGGGTCTTCCGTGTCGGGTGGCCGTGCTCCGGCACGAGATAAACCGGGCGACCCGGAAGGAGCAGCTCCCTCAGCCTTCCGGGATTCGGGAGAAAGGCCCTCACCGTTCTGCCTCCCAGCCGGCAGCGGACCAGGAACCGGTTGGGCCGGTCCAGGAATTCGGCTACGCGGGCATCCTCGAAAATGCGAAGGGTTTCTGCGGGTTGTCGGGTCACGGCTCACGGTCTCGGTTCGTGCGGGTTGCGTGCTCGCGTGTGGGGCAATTTGAGAGCCGCAGGCGAAACGCCGGTCACACTTGGAGTATCTAAATCATATACAACTACGGAATCGAAGACCAATTCAGGAACTGGGGAGAATTCATCAAGGGAGTTGTGCAATGATTACGAAGGCTTTGCTCGGTGTGTGTGTTCTTGCGGTGGCTTTTGCGGTGGTTTACCAGTCCCGTCCGAAGGTGGAGGCGGATAGCCCCTACAAGAAGGCAACCTTTGCCGGAGGATGCTTCTGGTGTATGGAGCCGCCCTTCGAAAAACTGGACGGGGTGATCGAAGTGGCGTCCGGATACACGGCCGGACAGAAGGAGGATCCTTCCTACGAGGAAGTCTGTTCCGGGACCACGGGCCACACAGAGGCGATCCAGATTCTGTACGATCCCTCCAAGGTGACGTATGCGGAGTTGCTCGACGTCTTCTGGATGCAGATCGACCCGACCGACCCGGGTGGGCAGTTCGCCGATCGCGGGAGCCAGTACAGGACCGGCATCTACTATCACGATGAGGAGCAGAAGGGCTTCGCGGAGGCCTCGAAGAAGGCACTGGAGGGCTCGGGCAAGTTCAACCGGCCCATTGCCACCGAGATCGTGGAGGCCACCCGGTTTTACAGGGCGGAGGAATACCACCAGGATTACTACAAGAAGAGCCCGGTGCACTACAAGCGGTATCGCTACGGGTCCGGACGTGAGGCCTACCTGAACAAGACATGGGGGGAGGAGATGGCTGGCAAGAGCGCAAAAGGTGAAACCCGGACCTACAAGAAGCCCTCAGAGGAAGAGATCAAGAAGAAACTCACACCTTTGCAGTACCAGGTGACCCAGGAAGAGGGTACCGAGAGGCCCTTCTCCAACGAGTATTGGAACAACAAGAAGGAAGGCATCTATGTGGATGTCGTTTCCGGCGAGCCCCTGTTCGCCTCGACCGACAAATACGACTCCGGTACCGGATGGCCGAGCTTCACGAAACCGCTCGTGGATGGGAACATCGTCGAGGAGAAGGATGTGAGTCTCGGGATGACGAGGGTCGAGGTGCGGAGCAGGCACGGGGATTCTCACCTCGGTCACGTCTTCCCCGACGGCCCCAGGCCGACCGGCATGCGCTACTGCATCAACTCCGCCTCCCTGCGGTTCATCCCGAAAGAAGACCTGGAAAAGGAAGGCTACGGAAAGTTCGCGAGCCTGTTCGACAAGTGAGGGGGGCCTTCAGGCCCGCAGAAATGGCTCGTACAGCTCGAGGTATCGGTCTGCCATACTCTCCGGTGAGAACATGGCGGCCCTTTGCTTTCCGGCCTGGCCCATGCCCCGGCGCAATTCCGGATTGCGGTAGATTTCCAGAAAGGCGTCTGCAAGGGCTTCGCCGTCCGCCGGGGGGACGAGCAGCCCTGTCCTCCCATGATCCACGATATCCGGGATTCCATCCACGTTCGTGGCCACCACGGGAAGGCTGAAATCCATCGCATCGATGATGGCGGAACCCATGCCCTCATGCAGAGAGGGATAGGTGAAGACGTCAAGGATGCTGAGATAGTCGCCCACGTTGTCGACGAACCCGACCAGCTCGACGTTGTTCAGGCCTTCGGCTTCCCTCCGAAACAGTTCCTCATCCTCGCCGTGCCCCATCAGGAGGATGTGCAGGTCCGGGGCTACTTTCTGCAGCCGTCGGGCCGCATGTATGAGATAGAGCTGGCCCTTGTGGGCGTTCGAGAGCTCGCCCGTGTGGCCGACAAGGAACTTGCCTTTATAGTTCTTGCGCAATCGGTCCACTTCGCCCGGGTCGACCGGAAGCTCGGCCAGGGCGTCCGGAATCATCGCCACGTCCAAATCCGAAAGGAGATCGGTTACCCGATCGCGGATGACCTGTGACAAGGCTACGGCGCGGGCCGCATGTCGATAGGTCATTCGGTTGATGATGTTGTTGCGAATCGGGTTGTCCACCCGGCGAGTGACGATGTAGGGCGTTCGGTGAATCATGTGCCCGACGGCGGCCAGCTGCGCAGCCTGGCTCGTGTGAGCGTGGACCAGATCAACCCCTTTGCACACTCGAGTGTGTACGAAGAAGGGCTTTTTCAGCTCCACGATTTCCAGTCCGGCGGTGCCGGAGAGCCGCTCGCCGAGAGGAGACCCGACACGGACCGCGAAGCGCTGCTCCAGATCCCTCTGAGCAAGGGTCCGAATCAGGATCTCGGTCTGGCGACCGGATCCCCGGAATCCCTTGTTGAAATTCAGGTGACAGATGGTCATGGCCGGGTTATCCAAGAAACTCGAGAAACTCTCTTGCGCTTACGATCTTTGTTCCCTCCCATTCCCCAAGGGGTAGAAGGTGTTTGGTATCGCCGGTGATCAAGAAATCGGCACGGGCTTCCTTGGCGGCCTCCAATATGCGATTGTCAGATTCTTTCTCCTAAATGACCGCAACCTTAACAGTGGGATGAACAACGACGGCAATCTCGTTGAGGAGCTGGGTTGCCTCCCCGATTCTTGATGGAGGCCAGCGGAACTTCCTTGCCAGCACCCGCTGGGTCTCGTTGATTATGAAAGGAGAGGTGAAGAGCGCGAGGTGGCCTTGATTGGCCAAGGTTAGAATCTCTCCGGGATTGCCCTTGAAAACCAACGCCGAGACAATAGTGTTCGTGTCAAGCACCACTCTGAGCATGCTTGCCTATTCTCTCTCATCATCGACCAAAGTCTCGATATCTGCCTCGACGATCCCCAGATCCTCCGCCTTCTCTTGGCCATAGTCCTGAATGCGTCGCAAGTTGCGGGACCAGGCATATTGCCTCACGGCTTCTCGTATCAGCTCACTCTTGGTACGGTCTTCCAGCTTCGCTAGCTCTGTCACAGTGTCGTAGAGCCGAGGGGGCATCGATACGGTCAGAAGCTTTGTCGTTCTCAAAAGATGTTCCTCCTCTGGCCATTCCTAATACGAAGTAAGACTATGTGTAACCCGAAGTCTAGGTCATCGGTCGAGAACTGTCAATGCTTCACTCATTGACGAATTTCCTTGACACACCGAAGTGTCAGAGCTATTGTATCTGAAAATCATAATTATATGATAATAGTACTTTTTATATGATAAATGGAGTAAAAACAATTGAATATCCCGAACACAAGCGTACATGAAAAGCTCCCGTTCTACCTCCGCATCGAGTCCTTGATTCGGCAGAAGATCCTCTCCGGACAGCTCGAGCCCGGGGAGAAGCTGCCTCCGGAAAAGGACCTGGCCATCTATTTCGATGTGAGCAGGATCACGGTCCGTGCCGCTCTCGCCAATCTGCAATCGGAGAATCTCCTCATCAGAAAACGCGGCAAGGGGACCTTCGTGGCGAGCAAGGTGACCCAGACCAAGCAGGTGATCGTCTCGGGCGACATCCAGGTGCTGGTCAGGCAGATCGAACAGTATCGGGTGAAGCCTCACGGAATGGAGGAGATGAAGATCCAGGAGACCCGTGTCGCCCGCGATCTTGCGGAGTTCTTCCAGCGGGACAAGGGGGAGACCGTCTCCGTGATACGAAGGACCCGCATGTTGGGGAAGAATCCTGCTTGTTTCCTGGAGAACTACCTGCTCCCGGACGTGGCAGGTCACCTCAGCATGGAAGAGCTCTCCCGGGAGGGGCTGCAGAAGCTCGTTGCGAAGAAATCGGGCCTGAAAACCGGCCGTGGAGAATCCTACCTCGAGAGCGTTCCTGCCGACCCGGACGTGGCGGCGGCCCTGAATACAGGCGTATTCGGACCTCTCTTTCGCGCGAGCGCACGAATCTGGTTCTCTTCGGGTGAACCCTTCCAGTTCGTGGACATCTTCATGAGGCCCGACTATTTCAAATACAGGATCGATTCGGCTACCTAAGGAGAAATCATGGTTCCCGTTTCTCTCGTGAAGTGCACGGAGTATCGCAACGACCTCCTGGAGGACGCGATCGGCCAGAGCCTGGCCAATATCGGTTTTCCTCTGGCAAGCTTCGAGAACAAGAACGTGGCGTTGAAGCCGAACTTCCTGATGGCCTCTGCTGTGGAAAAGGCGATCATCACGCATCCTGCCTTCTTCAGGGCCGTGGCAAAAATCGTTCAGGATCACGGCGGCAGGGTCGTGCTCGTCGAGTCTCCGGCCGTCGAGTCCGTGAAGAGGGTCATGAAGAAGGGCGAGTATGGGCCGATCGTGGAAGAACTGGACGTGATGATTCCTTCCAACGGCCGAAAAGGGGTGATCTTCAATCCGGACGAGAGGAAGTTCAAGAGATTCGAGGTGCTGGGGTCTGCCCTCGACGCGGACATCATCATCAACCTTCCCAAGCTCAAGACCCACGGCCTGACGGCCATCACGTGTGCCGCGAAGAACCTGTTCGGGCTGATTCCGGGGCTGGACAAGTCGCAGTGGCACATGAAGGCGTCCGGCACGGTCGAATTTTCCGAGATGATTCTGGATTTGAACGAGGCGATTTTGTACGGCATGAAGAGCCAGAAGCCGATTCTGCATCTGGTGGACGGGGTGGTGGGACAGGAGGGCAAAGGCCCCGGCCCCTCCGGGACGCCGAGGAAAATCGGTGCAATCCTGGCCGGTACGAGCCCGGTAGCGACCGACTTTGTGGCAGCCGACCTGCTCGGGTTCGACTATCGGCAGATTCCGAGTGTAGCGGGGGGCCTGGAAAGGAAACTGGGCGTGTCATCGGCCACAGAAATCGAGTGTGTGGGCGAAGACATCGACCGCATGCGACTGGAGAACTTCAAACCGTCGAAGCATAGCATGTCGACGGCGACGTACGACCGTTGGCCCTTCAACCGGAAGGGCTTCCGCAACCTTTTCACGAGCAAGCCGGTGCCCCAGGTGGAGAAGTGCACCCTGTGCTACCAATGCAAGGCGATCTGCCCGGCGGGCGCGATCGAGAAGGCGGAGGGAAGTAAGAAGGTTCCCCGCTACGACTATGACAAGTGCATCCGATGCTATTGCTGCATGGAGATCTGCCCCGAGGCAGCGGTCGACCTGAAGTCGGGCGTTCTGGAATGGATGATGCCCGGGTCCTGAAGCGGGCGGCCGAACGCGGGGTCGATCTCGAGATGGAATAGAATTTCTTCCTTGACCGCGGGGGTCTTCCCACTTATACTTCCCATAAATTTTTTTCTACTCGATGAACCACCGCCAGCGATCGGCTCAACCGGATGCTCTACACGTTTGAGAACACGCCGCAACTGGCCGCGCTCCGGGTGGAGACAGAGAGGGTCGGCGACAGGATCGAGTTCGAGGTCCTGGGCCCGGAGAGAGATCTCTATGCCCCGCTGATCGAGCTCTACTACGACTGGTTCAACCGCGTCGGCCCGATCGCGGTCCATGAAGGGCGAAACGTCTATTCCCTTTACCTGCCTCCCATCCCGAGCGGCGGAGACGCCCGGCTGCTCGAGGGCATCTTCCGCGACAAGCTTTTCAATCTGCGCACGCCCCGGGCCGTGACGATCGCCGTGACCCACGACTGCCAGTGCAGGTGCATTCACTGCAGCGCAGAGGACTTCTCCGAGTCGGCCGAGCCGCTCTCGAGAGACGACATTGAAAAAGTCGTCTCGGCCGGCCTCGCCATGGGAATGACCAACGTGACCTTTACGGGTGGCGAGCCCCTGCTCCGGGAGGATCTCGAGCAGCTCATCGCCTCCGTGCCGGAAGCGCAGGCCGTTTCCAAGATCTTTACGAATGGGGCCCTGTTGAGCCCGGAACGGGCCGTCTCCCTGAAGTCGGCTGGCCTGCAGGCCGTGAAACTCAGCCTCGACTCTGCCGATCCCTTCAAGCATGACCGGCTTCGCCAGAGGCATGGGTCCTTCCAGGAGGTCGAGCAGGGCGTGAGCTCTGCCCTGGAGGCTGGCCTTCTGGTCGGACTGTCCACTTACGCGACGAACGAGTCGGTCAAGGAAGGAGGCCTTGGTCACCTGGCTTCCCTTGCGGCCGAATGGGATGTTCACGAGATCAGCGTGTTCGATGTGATTCCCACGGGCCGTCTGCTTCACGATGACGAGGCCCTGATGGATGAACTGACGCGGAAGGATTTGATGGAGCAGGCCGTGACCCTGAACCGGGAGTTCCGTGGCCGGCCCCGCATCGTTACCCAGTCCTGGACCAACAGCCCCTCCGGCTTTGCAGCCTATTTCGGATGCCTCGCAGGCACGTATCAGTTTCATGTCACCGCCTACGGTGAATTCACACCCTGCGATTTCACACCCATATCCTTCGGCAACGTGAGGACGGAATCCATCGAACATCTATGGAACAAGCTCGCCGCGCACCCGGCGTTCTGCGATCATCGACGAGAATGCCGGATGCAGTCGACCTCCTTCCGGGAGCAGTACATCCAGCCGATCCCCGAGAAGGCTCCGCTTCCCTATCCGATCGAGAAGCTCGACGCCGAGAGTACGTAAGGCATGGCGATCCTCTTCCTGCTGTCAACCGTGCTGCTGGTCGTGGCCTGTCTAGTCCAGGTCTCGATCCGCGGAAAACGGCAGATCGTGGAAAAGGTCGAGTTCGATACGTCCGCGTACGACGAGAATCCGGTCCGGATCAGCGGCCTGCTCCTCGAACCGCGGGCCTCCGGCTCGGGGCGACTGCCCGGCCTGGTCTTCTGCCCGGGCCTGACCGCGAACAAGGAGGTCTACCTCGGGTTTTGTAGGCGGGTAGCGAATCTCGGTGTTGCCGTCCTGGCCATCGATCTCCGCGGTCACGGGCATTCAGGGGGTGCGAGTAGTTTCGGGAAATCGGAGCAGCACGACGTGTGGGCGGCGATTGATTTTCTGCGCGACAGAGAAGACATCGACCCGGACAGGCTCGGTGTACTCGGGCATTCCCTAGGCGGTATCGCGGCGACCCGGGCAGGCTTCGAGCAGCCATCGGACCGGATCAAGACGACGATCGCGATCTTCTGCTGGAAGGGATTTGGCGACGCGGTCGAGGCTGTCTTCGGCCCTCTTGAGAGGTTCGTAGGAAGGTGGTGGCCCTTTTTCAGATGGTCGAGACAGTTTTCCGTCGCGGATCCCGAAGCGGTTGAAGAGCGGTCCGTGATCGAGCGTGTAGGGCCTGATGCCAAGACAGACTATCTGCTCTTGGTCGGATCGAGAGATCCGCTCACCGACATGAATAGATCCCGGCAGATCGTCGCAAAGGCGGCCGGGCAGGCGAGCCTCGAGCCGGGAGAGACACACGGGAGCTTTTCGGACCGATCTGCGCGCAGGTTGGAGGTCATCAAAGGGGCGAATCACTTCAGCGTCCTCGCCCGAAGACGCACCCTTGCAGCGATCGAGCAGTGGCTGCGGGAGAGCCTCGGTGTGGAGGGGACGGCGAAGCCCCCTCGTAGGCCGGGTTCTGTTGTCTTTCGCACCACCCGGAAAGCAACCGTTCTGTTCTACGCTGTCAGTACTCTCTGCTTCGCAGTTTGCCTGTTCGGTGCGTCCGTGCCAGAGGAGAGCGCGATCCGGATTGCGCCTCCGTGCGCGGGTATGCCCATCCCGGCGATCGCCGCGTTCCTTCTCTGTTCGTCGGTTGCCATCCCATTGGCGCGCGGCATAAGACTTGGGCCTTTCACCCCTCACTGGGGAGCCGATATCGTTTCCCTGATCGCAGCGTCCAGGTCCGTGGTGTTTGTGCCCGTTCTGACCCTTCTCCTGTTCTGGGCGCGGACCCGAGGCGGCTTCTGCGTCGAGGCCCTGGGGCTCGATCCACCGGTCGTGTGGACAGGTCTCGTTGCCGCAGGAGCCCTGTTCCTCTGGATCGTGTGCGGATGGAATCTGGTGGCTCGAGTGAACCGGTTCAGCACTCTCTGGCCCGTGGTGCATTTGCGAGAATTCGCGGTGCTGCTGATATCGCTATTCGTCTGCTACCTGGCCGAAGAGGCCCTGTTTCGCGGTATGATTCAGAGCAGGCTTGCAGCGATGGGCCCCGTCTTCGAGGTGCTTCTCTCCGCGCTCACGTACGGGACGGCTGCAGCGATCGGCATTACTCTCGCTGTGTTGCCCCTCTTTCCATCGGTCTCCTACGCCGCGACCTTTCGCTCCAAGTCCATAGCGCTCCTACCGGTGGTCTTCCTTTTTGCCCTTGCCGTCTTCTCGGCCCATGGCCTCGCCGCGGCCCTTCTCTTTCACTTCACAGGCACCATCCTTGCCCCGAGCCTGTTCCTCGCGCTCGCGGTCTCCTTCCTCTTCACCGGCCCTCTCGGCATCCGAACGTACTGAACCGCGGCTATCAAATTGCCCTTGATATTCCTTCTAAAACGAAGTACCATCGCCGGGATTGCAGCGATGCGGGTCCGGTTTCAAAGGGGCCGGGGATGCGGACGAGGACGGCTATGGAATCGAGGGCAGTGCCTATTGCACGCATACGGCAGTCGATTGCGACGATTCCAACCCGGGCGTGAACCCCGGCGCCACCGAGATCTGCAGCGGAAGCGTTGACGAAGACTGCGATGGGTTTGTTGACGATGAAGATCCTGATTGCGTGGCAGGCTACTTGGGTGTGGCCAATGCAGAGGCTTCAGCTTCCGGATCTTCCACGCCTGCTGCATCGGGAGCGTTGAATGCCCTGACGCTTCTCCTCATACCCATGATAGTGGTGATCCTGTTGCGGATTCTACCCGGTCTCACGGGTTCCCCTTGATTTCCCGCTCGATGAGCTAGAGAGTCTCACTTCGGCATGGCAAGTCAGCCCTAGTCCTTCTTGGATCCGAAGAGGTGGAGGCAGATGGGCAGCAAGAGGAGGTCGCCCAGAAGGGCGGCGATCATGGCAACGCCTGTCAGGAGCCCGAGGTAGATGTTCGGCCGGAAGTCACTCATACAAATAATCCAGAATCCTCCGGCCATCACGACCGAGGTGAATACGATCGCCCGCCCCGTGTGGAACATGGTCCTGCGCATCGCCTCGACCCGGTCCCCGGTCTTCCGAGATTCCGAACGGTACCTTGCTAGGTAGTGGATCGTGTCGTCCACCGCAATGCCGAGGGCAATACTCGAGATCATGACGGTGACGACGTTCAGGGGGATGCCGCCCCATCCCATGACGCCAAGAACGAACAGAACCGGGAACAGATTTGGGATCATGCTGATCAGGCCGATGCGAATCGATCGAAGGTAGAGGGTCATCATGAAGGTGATGACGAGGAAGGCGAGGCCCAGGCTTCGGATCTGTCCCTTTGTCAGTGTGTCCACGACCGTGGCGTAAAGTACGACCGTGCCCGTGAGCTGCACGGTCCGGTGCGGAGAGATGTGGGAAGCGGCGGCCGTCCGGATCTTGTCCAGCAGGGCACGGTAGTCCGCAGTCGTCATGGAGGCGACCCTGGCGGACAGGCGCGCGGTGGACAAGTCATCGTTCACGAAGCGGGAAACGAGCTCCTGTTCACCGGACACCTCGAGCAGGAGGAGGTACTGAGCGATATGCTCCCTCCGGTCGGGGACGCGGTAGAAGGCATCCTTCCCTGCGTGGACGACCTGATTGATCTCTTTCACGAGTTCGGCCACGGAGTGGGTCTTCTGCACCCCCTCCATCTCTTCGACCTCACGCTGGAGGTGATCGAGCTCTGTGAGTGGCCGGGGCTCCTTGAAACTGCCCGGCTCCCCCTGTACCAGAACCTCGACGGTGATGATACCGCTTAGATTCTCTGCAAAGGCCTTGAGCCCTTGGATGGAAGGGGCTTCCGGGGCCAGGAACCTGCTTCCCTGCGTCTCCACCCGAATCTGAAAAATGCCTGCCACAGCAAGCAGGGATGCAAGGCCCAGGACGGCCAGGGTCTCCTTCGGACGGTGCTCCACCAGGTTCTGTGCTCTATGAAGCATCCGGGAC
Source organism: bacterium (assembly GCA_028277985.1). Taxonomy (GTDB): domain Bacteria; phylum Desulfobacterota; class DSWW01; order DSWW01; family DSWW01; genus S015-6. Next base: position 114,649 of record JANQFG010000007.1, read on the forward strand.
ACAATGCCCGAGGCGAATCGGTTCTGAACGGATCGCCCCGGAAGGGAAAGCCGGAAGAGGACAATCGGCGCAAGGGTGACGGCAACGAGGTAGACGAAGAGAATTCCCGCAAAGGAGAAGACCCCGAATTCCCGAACCTGCTGAATGTCGTTCATTGCCAGGGATCCGAAGCCGACGGCCGTGGTGGTAGTGGTGAGAAAACAGGGAGGGATCATACGGGCCATGGTCTTCTTCACAACGGCGCCGCGGTCCACGCTTCTTTGTGACTCCTCGTAGTAACGGGTCAGGATGTGGATGACGTTACTCAGGCAGATGACGCTTACCAGTACCGGAAGCATGGTGGTCGTCATGGCAAAGGAGCGACGAAACGCGAAGAACAGGCCCAGGGTCCAGAGCACGCTCACGAAGACAGCCGACTGGGGGATGAAGAAACCCCGGAAGCTGCGAAAAAGGACGATCAGAAGAAGGGAGATGAGGACTGGAGTGATCCAGAGGTAGTTTTTCAGATCCTTCAGGATGCTCTGGAGTCCGTCCTCCGCGATCACCGACAGCCCCGTGAGAGAGCATTCGACGCAACCCGCGCGTTCCAGAATTTCGCGGATGGTCCTCGCGACCTCGAACCGGAAGGTATCGTCACCGGCGCTCCACTCCATCTGAGCATTGATGGACGCGAAGGTGCCGTCCGGTGAGAGTATGTTTCTCACGTACCGCGGGTTTTCCAGGGCCAGGCGTCGGTAGTCGGCCAGTCGTTCCGGGGAGGAGGGGATCTCCTCCAGGAAGGGCCGGACCTCGATGCCCTCCTCGGTGCCGCGGATATGAGGGACGTTCGTGATGCTTGTAACCCGCTGGATATGAGGAACCTTCTCGATTTCACGGGTGAGCCCTTCGATCTTTTCCAGGGTTTCCTGCTGGAAAACGTCATCGGCCTGGAGCCCCGCCAGGATCAGGTCCGGATTCTCGAATTCCTCGAGGAACCGCTCGAAATGGCGAGCCTGGGGGTGTGACTTCGGGAGATTCTCGTCGATGCTGCTTCGCACGGACCAGAACCTGAGCTGGCCGGCAAAGAAGCAGGAGAGCGCGATCAGGAAAAGAAGCAGGACCCGTCGGTACCGCAGAAGAATCTCAGCAAGTCTCTCCATGGGCCCGTTTCTTAGTGAAGGCTCCGGTACCACCTTCCCGCCTGTTCTCGAAGAAGCCGGATCCTATCGGAACCTCTTCTCGAACTCTGAGGAGGGCTTCATGAAATCGGTTCTTTCCGGAGGAACCTGCTGTTCCGCCTCCGGTTTCTCCTCGAGTCTCAGCGCATCCTCCGGGCAGGTGGAGATACACAGCCCGCATCCGATGCAACGGTCACGGTTGAGCTCCGCGACCTCGTCGCCCAAGGTGATCGCGTCCATCTGACACCTGTCCACGCAGACGCCGCAAGCCGTGCACGAGTCCTGATCCAGCACGGCATAGTGGTTTGTGGCAGCCAGCAACCCGGGCTGGGGCGAGAGCTTTAGCAGCCGAAGGCCGCCGCAGCATTCGGCGCAGCAGTTGCACAGCGCCTCCGGGTTCTCGCTGTTGGAGAACTGGGGAATCAGGCCCGCCTCCTCGCATTCGTCCAGCTTTGCCAGGGCCTCTTCCTGAGTGATCCACCTGCCCATGCCCGTGGCTACGTAATATTCCGCGTAGAAGTCGAACCCGATGCAGACTTCGAGCGGCTGATCGCAATCGTGTCCGGCTGCCTTGTGCTGGACCACGCAGACGCAGTCGGAAAGACTGATCCGGTCCTTGGTCTTGATGATCTTTCGGACATCGTCGTAGGGCGCGACGGACTTGCCTTCCGGGACGGCCGTGCTCACAGGCACGGTTCGCAAAGGTATGATGGGCTTGGTGACCAACTGACCGCCTTGGACATACTCATCGAAGAGCTCGGCCAGCTCTTTGTCCATCCTCTTGAGTTGATGTTCGAAGATGCCGTGGATGAACGGTGCGGCTGCATAGTAGAAGGGTTCCCCCTCCTTCTTGGGAAACCTTGGGAAGACGAGTCCCTTCTTCATCATCCCCTGAAGAACCTGTTCCACCTCTTCAGGATCCCGGTTCGTTCTTTCAGCCACTTCCCGGGCCGACTCGAGATCCAGCGTGAGATCCAGATACATCCCGACCTCTTCCTCGGTGAAGAGCTTCTTCAGGATCTTCATCTCCACCCCGGACTCTGTCTCGCCGAATCCGACAGCGTACTGATCCAGACGTTCCCTCAGCTGCTTGTATGTGTCATTGGCCATGATATGCCTCCCTTCTAGTGGAAATAGATCTTCTCGATCTCGAGCAGATCGATGATGTCCTTGATGCAGGCGAGCCGCTCGCCCGAGGCCTCCTTCTTGGAGACATACAGCTCGCCGAGACAGTCGTGCAGCAGGGCCTTGCAGTTTTCCTGGAACTCCTCGCCGTAGTCCCTGCTGTTTCGGACCGAGCGAATCACCTCGAGGAATCCTTTCTTGGCCAGATCGTACTGACCGTCGAACAGCAGGGCGAGGCAGAGAGTGCACTTCACCGAGACCAGATCCTCGTCGATTTCGAGTGCCTTTCGGCTGCATTCGATGGCGCTCGAGAGATCCTGGGTGCCCTTGTAGTGGATTCTGCCAAGCTCGCACCAGGTGTCGACATCGTTCGGCTCGAAGGCGACCACCTTTTCAAACATCTCGATCGCTTCCTCGTAGCGACCCTGCTCCGCGAACAGTCGACCCTCCCTCTTGCAGGCGCCCACATGCACAGCTTCCGGGTTCGAGGGCGCGGCGCAAGGGTCCGCGTACTCCGGGGTATCATCCGTTTCCTGTTCGGGTTCTTCAGGGGGCAATGTCGGTCCGCTTGGCTCTTGAGCCGTCTCTGTTGCCCCGGCGGTGATCTCCTCGGGGACAGGCGATTCTTCGTGAGTTTCGAGGTCTGCGCCTGTCGGGTCCTGCTCTTCTCCGGTTTCCTCCCCAGCCTGCTGCTCCTTCTTCCTCCCGAACACTCCGCCCAGCACCTTGCCGAAGAAGCCCGCCCCTTTGTTGTTCTTCCCTTCGGATTCTTCCGGGTCGACGTAAGCCTCCAGCGCTACGCCGCATTTCACACAAAGCTTCGCGTATCCCGGCTCAAAGGCCCAACCGTCGTGATTGAACCCGCACTGCGGGCACCTGATGTCTTCTTCGATCGGGGGGAAGGGGGGAGGCGCCTTCGGGGGTTGAAACCGCTTGAACATGCTGCTTCCCTCGTATGCTCGATGCACGGAAACGGTATCAACTCAGATACTATTGGGTTGGGCGCACGGATGCAAGCTGAGAACCAAAAAGGAAGGGAAGGGGGCTACCGCCATCCTCTCATTTCCCAGATGTGTCCGGAATCGGAATGGGGAACATGCGAGGGCACGATGCGCACCCAGCTTCCCCAGGCATAGGGGCCGTGGTTGCTCACGAGATAGAAACCGAGCCCACCGTTCGTGTCCCCCTGCCACTGGTGAACCATGTCCGCGTCGTAGCAGAAGCCGCCGCCGTGCTGCATCTGGGCGGTAACGATTCTTCCTCTCGGCGCATCCTCTCCCGGGAAGGGCTCCGCGTTCAGGTCCCTCGGCACCGCCACGGTCTGGTGGATCCCGGTAACGTAAACGGTTCCCGTGTCGCAGGCCGGATCACCGCATTCCACATATGCGTCCCGGGCCCACTCGAGGGAAGGGCACTCCATCGGGTATTCTCCCTTGACGGTACAGTCCGTCATCTTCTTGTAGCTCCATACGATCTGGCCGGCCGGGTTCACTTCGATGATGCGGGAGTCCCCGGCCACGAACTCTCCCGAATCAGCGATCAGCGTATTGCCGTTCGGGAGCCGGTAGGACTCGTGGGGCCCGAGGAGATGGATCGGGTCGTCATAGCTCTTCCGGCCCCGGTGGATATCCCATTCGCCGAAAGACCAGACGATACCGCAGCTGACAGGGTCGACCTCGATCACGACGTGGTGGTCACGGTTCGTGATCAGCAGATTCCCGTTGTCCAGGAATCTGGCCGCGTTCGGTTCCAGGAGGTCGAGCTCCGGGCAGGCCGCACTGCTGTCCCACTCGATTTCTCCTCCCGGATAGGTGATGATCAGGATCCGGTCGTTGCACGTGTCCGTGATGATGAGCCGATCTCGAGCATCGTTGAACTCTGCCGTGTGGGCCCCCACCAGGACAGAACCGTACGCGTCGAAGCTCCAGAGGATGTTGCCGGCGAGGTCGATGGTGATGATCTTGCTGTCATTCGGTTCCGGGCAGGCGAGGAGCTCGCCGCCCATGTCGGAAATCAGGATTTCGGTCGGGTTGCCTTCCACGTCCGTGGCCGCAATGCCGACGCCAAGGGCATTGAAGATCCGCTGCTCGGTCGAGCATGCCAAGAGGATCGAACCGACAAGGACAAGGATGGCGAAACATGCCGTGAGTCCGCCCTGCCTCGGGATCATGACTCCCCCTCTCATGGTCAAGGTGCGGTTGAAGGTCGGATCGAGAGGGAGTATAGATCTATAAAGTCTTTTTGTCAAAAGAAATTTTCAGAAATTACTTCGATATTTCCAGGAAGCGGATCCGGGTGTTGCCCAGATCGAACTCGGAGCGGTCCTCGAGATAGGCGAAGTCGATCCGTTGACCCGACACGTAGGTCCCGTTCGTGCTCCCGAGGTCCCGGAGAACCGTCCTTTCGGGTGAGATCTCGATGACGCAGTGCTTTCGAGAGATGGACGCGTCGGAGAGCGGGATGTCCGCCTGACTGCCGCGCCCGATGGTTACAATCGGCTTGAGAATCTGGTAGGCCTTGCCCGATTCGGAGCCTTTCACGATCTCCACATAGATCCGCTTGTTTTCCGGAATCAGCAGGGTCTTGTCTTTGCGGCTGATCTGGGTGGGTGCGTCATCCTGGAGGCCGATCACCATGAAACGCTCGCTGCACTTCATGCACTGGAATTCACCTTCCTCATCCGCTTTCTCGAGCAAGTATTTGGTCTGGCACCTCGGGCAGTCGACGAACACGACCTGCTGTCCTTCCGCTAGCGATCCATAAGGCGGTTTTAACACTAATTCCATCGGGTCGCCCGGCCAGGCTATAAAGCTCCTCCGAGCAAAGCCCGATGTTATATAGATAGATGTAAGGCCATCCTCACGGGAGTCTAGAAAAAGTGGAAGCCGAAGTCAAAAGATCCGTCGAGAACCCTTCCCGAGGGGAATCGTTTCCCGGATACAAGGTGCTCAAGAGAATCGGCGAGGGCGGAACGGCCATTGTCTACAAAGGCCTGCAGGCTTCTCTGAACCGCCTGGTCGCGATCAAGGTGATCTCCAGGCATATCGGGAGCCATCCCCTGCTGGTGGAGCGTTTCGACCGGGAGTCCCTGATCATCGCCCGCCTGAATCATCCGCATATCATTCATGTCATCGACAGAGGGACAACGCCGAACGGCAGGCCTTTCTTTGTCATGGAGTACGTAGACGGCATCGACCTCCAGGCGGCCATCCGGGTCGGCAGGTTGGACTTCACCCGGAAGCTGGATCTCGTCATCCAGATCTGCAAGGCCCTTTCCTATGCCCACCGGAACGGCGTGATCCACCGGGACATCAAGCCGTCGAACGTGCTCATCGATTCGGACGGGAACGCGCGGGTGGCTGATTTCGGCATCGCCCAGTTCGTCGACGGCCAGGACCGAAACCCCGTGAACACCCGGACGAACCTGGTCATGGGAAGCCTTCCCTACATGTCTCCGGAGCAACAGACCGACTCAAGGGCGGTGACGGCGAGGAGCGACCTCTTTTCCCTGGGGGCCCTCACCTATGAGCTCTTCACGGGCATCCGGCCGATGGGGCGGTTCAGGCTTCCATCCGAGGTTCTTCCGAGGTTTCCCGAGCCGCTGGAAGATTTGATCCTGCGCTGCTTGGATCCTGATCCTGAGAAGCGTCCCGCCACCGCAGACGAAGTCAAGGAGACGCTGCTGAAGCTGCTGCAGGGGGCGCACCTGGACAGCTCGCAGCGGGAGCGGGCCAGCCAGGGGATCTCCAGGACCGACGAGAAGTTCGCTCTCCTCGACGTCATGCAGGAGGGCGAAGAGGGTGCGACCTACCTCTATGAGAACCGGGAAAACCAGAGCCTCCTGGTCATCAAGAAGAGGCCGAGCAGCAAGGCCGGAAGCGAGGAGGCAAGGCGTCTTACCACACTCGAACACAGCAACATCGCCAATGTTCTCGGCGTTTCGAAGAATGAACGCTTCTTCATCGTCGTGATGGAGTACTTGAGCGGCGGGAGCCTCGAAGATCGCCTTATCAAGCCTCTTCCGGTCGGTGAGGCCTTGAAGACAACACGAGAGATCTGCGAAGGGCTTTTGTTCGCCCATGCGAACGGAGTTGTCCACGGCAGCCTTCAACCCCGCAAGATCCTGTTCAGCGAGTCCGGGCGTGTGAAGATAGCCGATTTCGGGTTCTATGAGCAAGGGGATGCCTTTGAGGCGTATTGTCTGCAGGCGGAGCCGAAATCGGTTCGTGCCGATATGTTCTCAACGGCCGTCCTTTTCTATCAGATGTTGACCGGCGATCTTCCGGGATGGGAGAAGGACGACCTGGTGCCGAGCGAACGATTCTTTGCCCTCCCCCTGGAGGTACAGGATCTTGCGGCGAGGATGTTGATGTGCAGGAGGGGGTCGCTCACCATGGGGCCGGATCTTGTGATCGAAGAGATCGACGGCCTCCTGGATTCGAACGAGAAGACGACGATCCTGGAGGAGGAACCGGAGCCAGCCGGTCCGGCCCAAACGGGCACGGTCGCCCCTCGGCCCCTGCGGGACTTCCTGTTTCTACTCTCGATAGCCGGAGCGGTCGGAGGGTGCCTGTTCTTCAGCGGGCGGATCGACGATCTCGTCTGGTTGCTGTCCAGATACCTCTACTGAATCACACGCAAAGACGGGTCTGGAAGGGTGTCCTCCGAGTCATCGATGAAGGACGCGGCCGCCCTTTCTCGTTCCGAAGTCAGGGAGGAGTTGTGGACCGTGACCCGGTTTCTCCCTGCCTCCTTGGCCCGGTAGAGCGCCTCGTCCGCCAGGCGAATCACGCCCTGGATGGATCGCTCGTGATCCGGGAAGGATGCGATTCCCCCACTGATCGACAGGAATTCGAAGGGCTGATTCTCACGATGTGGGAAGGGATGGGTTGCGATGGCTTCCCTGAGCCTCTCCGCATACTTGAACGCCTCCGCTGCTGAAATGCCGGGCAGCAGAACGATGAATTCCTCCCCGCCGTAACGGGCCACTACGGATGTCTTGCGCGTGTAATCCTGGACCAGCTGGCTCAACTCCATCAGAAGCTTGTCGCCTTCCTCGTGGCCGTTCGAGTCGTTGTAATGCTTGAAATTATCGATGTCGAAGAGAAAGACCGAAATCGGCGTCTGATCCGTGATAGCCTTTTCAACGTACTTGCGTGCGATCTGGTGAAAATACCTTCGGTTGTACAGACCGGTCAGGGGGTCCGTGTCCGCCTTCTGTTTTGCGTCCGTCAGGAAGAGCTGGTTGTACAGGGCCACCCCGGAAATCTCCGCGATGATCCGCAGCAGATGGTTCGCGCCATCCGAGAGTTTCGGTTTGCCGATGGCGATCACGCCGAGGAGGCGTTTCTCGTAAATGATGGGGGCCGCCATCCAGAGGTTCTCGTCATCCGAGGCTACGCTGCCCTGTTGCCTGTTGAAGTAATCTCTTGTGGTGATGACCTCGTCGGAAGCAGCCCGACCGACGAGCCCTCTGCCCATCGGACAGGTGGGCAGTGCCTTTCCTTTTCCTCCGCGGATCGGGATGCGCTTCAGCAGGTTGTTCGGCTGATCGAACACGTAGAATTCAACCGTGTCGGTTTCGACGATGTTCCTGACGAGATGGGAGAAGATGAAAACGATCTCCTCCAGGCTCTGCTTCGCGTTGATCTTCTTCACGACGTGGGAGATGTTCGTCACGAGATGCAGATAGCTGCGGTTGAGCTCCTCCAGCTTCTGCAGCTTGTCGTTGAGCATCTTGATCTGGCGATGGCTGGTTTGAACGCTGTTTCGCTGATGGATCTCCCTCTCTCGCCGGTCTGCGTTTCGACTGATCTTGATGGCGATGAAGACGAGGAGCAGGATGGCCGCCAGGGACGTGAGCATGAGGACATGCTCCATCGTGAATCCGGACGTTTGCATTGCCGCCAACCGTGATTTCATCTGCGAGGAATAGGAGAAGACGCTGTTGAGCAGGCTTCTCACAGAGTCGATGAGGCTGAACATTGCCGGGTACCCTTCTTCTTTGATTCCAACCTGGTTCCGTTGAAGGAGCAAAAGGGATGCCAGGTGGTCGTTTCATCCATCTGTCGGCCTTTTAAACATTTGATTTAGAATGATAAATTTTCTGAGAAGCTGTTCTGTCAGGCCAGGGCAAGCCTCAGGAAAAGGTGCCGTATCTCGGCCTTTTCTCAATTCAGGCAAGCAACTTTTCTCATATTGATAAAGGTAGGATACGAGATCGTACTTGTCCGGAAGGTGTCAGCACGTGTTCACACAGCCGTAGAGGTCGTCCAGGCAATCGGCTCCCGAGGTGGCCGGATTCGGATCGAAGAGACAGCCCGGGTCCGTTTCGTCACCCACGAAGTCGAACCCGCAGTCAGCGAAGCAATCACCGCACTGCCCGGTGAAGAGGAGCTCCACGTCACCCGAACAAGCAGAGAAGCCGCTTCCCGGCACAGCGAAACATCCGTCCAGGCACTGCTGGTCCGCGGGACCACAGCCCGAGACGCATACCTTCAGATCGTCGACGTTGGCATAGGCGTTGTCCTCACAGCCTTGGCTGTTGAGGGCCTGCAGGGATTCTGCACAGAGCTGCCCCAGCTCGACCGTGACCGTGCCCCCCTCGTCATCTCCACAGCCGATCAGTAGGAACCCAGTGGCCAGGAAGAGGGATAATATGCTGGTAAGAAGAAAGCGCGAGTGTCCCATTTTTGTCTCCGTTCTATGAGGTCTGTCTGTTCTCGACAAGGGTCCACTCGTGAGCGAGGAATCCCTTCGTAAAAACACCCACGAGTTGGAAATAGGCGAGGCGGCTGTTCTCCACGACTCGATCGCAGAATCGGTTCGCCCAGGGGAAGAGATGGTTGCAGAAGAAGTCTGCTTCCGCTTCTCTGAGTTTGTCTGCGTCGTCTTTTCGGGCCTCGTCGATCGCCTCCTGCTCCATGGCGCACAGAAACGAGAGGAACTCCAGCTCGTAGCTGATGTGGTCCGGTGGTTCGTTCTCGGACGTGTTCGGAGTGATTCGAAACCGTTCGTAATGGGCGAGCGCCTCACGGGCGGCGAAGCCGCACAGGGTGCCCTCGGTATAGAACGATGCATGAGGTGGGGCCAGAACGCCTTCACGTGAATTCACGAAGAGCCGAACGTATTCCGTCTGGAAGGCCTCCAGCCCGAAACGATAAGACTCCTTCTCGTGCCGGTCCAGCTCCTTGGCAGGATGAAAGTGGGCATCTTTGCTGTCCAGCAGAAACCTCGGATGCTTGAGAAGTACGTTGTCGAGTGAGCGCCGAACCTGATCCCAGGAAGGGGTCCGGAAGAGGTGAGCCAGCTCCTGATAGATCGCGGCTCGCTGGCCGGGTGCGAGAGGGGCAGGGCTCTGGGCGTGGCCCAGGTTACGCTGGCTGCTGTAGGCTTTGCATTCCGACATGTTCAGTATCTTCCCGAGGTCTTGTCTGGTTATTCGGTTACGGCATACCCAGCCCGAGGGAAGCCACCTTCGGGTCAAACGCGGAGAGCTGTCCTCCGAACACGAACACGTACCGGAGGGTCAGTCCTCCCACCAGGACCAGGATCCCGCTCATCACTTCCAGTGCTCTGCTGTGATGCATGTGCTTCTTGAACAGCATCGGATAGATCTCGTAGATCTCGACCAGAAGAGGGATCAGCAGGCCCAGGCAGACGACCACTCCCCAGAAGAGGAAGGTGTAAGGTCCGCCCAGAATCAGATGCAGCGAATTCTGGATGCTCGCTGTGGCCAGATATGCATGCAGTAGAAAGGGGACGATGATAAGGATTTCCAGACAGATCAGCAGAATGTCGAGGGTGTACAGGAGCTTCGCATCCTGATCCCCGGTCAGGGCGTGTTCCCTGGTGAAGGCCGTCAACACGATCACTGCAGCCACTCCGGTGGAGATTCCGGAGAAGAGAAAGAGCTGGGCCAGCATCGGCGTGTTCCAGAAGGGCCGGGCCGGGATCGCGCCGAGAAGGATACCCGTATAGAGTGCCACACCGGCGGAGAGGGGAAGGCCGAGGGCCGCAAAGATGCTGCGGAGCCTTGCCTGGGTTCCCACTGCCCAGGACCAGTCGAAGAGCCCCTTCCATCTCTTCAGCCATTTCCTCGAAAAGAGGCGTTCCTTGGTCTCTCTGGGCAGCCACAGGAAGGCGTTCGCTAGGCTTACCCCGGTGAAGGCCATGAGAATCCATGAGCCGATCGACATGGGGGAGGTGAACTCGATGGTCAGAAAGAGCCGGTAGAAATTCCAGGGACGAAAGAGGTCGAAGATCAACAGGCCGGACCCGATGATGATCGGGAAGGGGGCCAGATAGGCGCCCCATCGCGCGATGCTGCGGTAGGTGGTTGCGTCCCCCAGGTACGTGGCCAGGCCGGAAACGAAATACGCGCCTGCACCGAGCCCACCGAAGAACAGATAGATAACGATCAGCCAGCCCCAATCAAACAGTTCCATGGTTCACGCCTCCGGGAGGTTGATGCTAATAGACGTAGTAGAAGGCGGGCCGCGTCCCGGCTTCCTTCTTCTTCACGAATCGATCCTTTTCGGCCAGAAGTCGTGACACCTCCGAGTTCGGATCGAGAATGTCCCCAAAGTGTCTCGCGTTGCCCATGCAGGTCTCCACGCAGGCCGGAATGCGCCCCTCCGGCAGGCGCTGTTTGCAGAAGGTGCATTTCTCGATGACCCGATCGTGATGGTTCACGCTTCGGGCGTCGTAGGGGCAGGCCAGGATGCAGTACTTGCACCCGATGCATTTCCGATTGTCCACCAGAACGATCCCCTCGGGGCTCTGGTAAGTCGCTCCGGTGGGACATACCCGCTGGCAGGGCGGATCCTCGCAGTGGTTGCAGGCCGCCGGCTCGAAGGTCATGCCGAGGAAGGGATACCGTCCTCGGACCCCGGACTCTTCGATCCAGTTCCTCGAGATGGGAAGAGGCACCCGGTTTTCGGCCCGACATGCGACGACACACCCCTTGCAGTTGAAACACTTCTTCAACTCCACCACCATGGCGAATCGCTTCTTCGGGTTTTCGGCTTTCTGTTTCATCTTGCTTCAATGGCCTCCCATTCAGGTTGCGGGCCGGACCGTGATAAAGGTTTCGTGGTAGCAGACCCCGCCGCTGATCTCATCGGCCACGTCCTCGATCAACACCTGATCGCTCACGCCGCGTCCGTTGGCCGCCTCCAGGCCGGACGAGGTATGCCCGAAGCCGTGGTCCATGTAGACAGAGTCCCGTCGGATCGCCTCCGTTACATATGCCTTCATGGTCCCCTTGCCGACAGGGCTGGTCAGATCGACCATGTCCCCGTCTCGAACGCCGATCCGCGCGGCCTCCTCGGGGTGAATCCAGAGGCGATTCTCCGGATACAGATGGAGGAGCCACCGGTTGTTCTGCAGGGCGGCATGGGTGAAGTAAGCGTTGCGGCCCATGAGCAGGCGGTACTCGCCGTCCGGGGGCTCCGGCAGGGACTCATAAACAGGCAGGGGGTCTTTGCCGTACTTCTCGAACCGGGTCGAATAGAGCTCGATCTTCTTCGTGGGTGTTCGGAATTTACCTCGGGCCCGGTGTTTTCCATACCTGGGATAGCCCGGCTTCACCCACACGCCCCGCTCCTTGAGGGCCTGCTTCGCCTCGGCAGGGAATCGTCTCATCTGGTTCTTGATGTACTTCTTGATGTCGTAGTCAAAGTACTGGCCCAGGCCCAGCCGCTCTGCTAGCTCCTTCATGATCCAGAAATTCGGCTTGGTCTCGAAGAGGGGCTCGATCGCCTGTTGCCTGTAGGAGACATACGGCTTGAGGCTCTTCTCCGTGTGCAGGGGATCCTCCCGCTCGAGGTAGGTCGCCTCCGGCAGGATCACATCCGCCTGCCACGCCATGTCGGTGGGAAGGATGTCGATGACCGCGATGAACTCCATCTGATCGATCATCCTCTGGGTCTTGGCCCGGTCCGGCATGCCGTGCAGCGGGTTCTGCTTGTAAATCATCCATCCCTTCACCGGGTAGGGTTTCCCCTCGAGGACGCTGGCGCGCCCCGCATGGTAGACGCCGTCCCTCGTGTTGTTCAGCGGATAGGATTCGGGCAGCCCGTCGATCCGGTGTGCCTCATGGTCCGGAAAGGGAGGGATGAGGGTGTATCCGAGACGGGCCGACGCGGGCGGAAGCATGCCACCCATGGTGTCCCAGTTCCCGGCGAGGGCGTTGATGATGGCGATGGCCCTTCGAAACTGGGTCTGGTTGCGGTCAAAGGAGCTTCTGCGCCCGAAATAGAAGACGCACTTGGGGGCCGCGTTGGCGAACATGCGGGCGATCTCCACGATCTGCACTGCCGGCACTTCGCACTCTTTGGCGGCCCATTCGGGGGTGTATTGCTGAATGTGCTCCTCGAGCTTGTCGAACCCGTGGGTGTGCTCTTCCACAAAGGACTTGTCATAGATCCCTTCGGTGATCATCACATGGATCATGCCCAAGGTAAGGGCCAGGTCGGTTCCCGGCTTGATCGGCACCCAGATGTCCGCCTTGCTGGCTGTTACGGTGTAGCGCGGATCGATGTAGATGAACTTGTTCCGGTGGTGCAGATTCTGGAACAGATCGATCGTGTCCGGCGTCATGATCGCCTCGGCCCGGTTTGCACCGGCCATGATGATCAGACAGCTGTTTGCAATATCCGGCACGGGGACGGTCCCGTAGGTGTGGAAGAAGGCCACATTGTTCGCCACGAGACACTGGGTCGGGTGCCGGAAGGTGTTCGGGGAGCCGAAGGCCTCGGAGAGATCCATGAAGAAATGCTCTTGAAATCCTTCGGTGGAGCTGAACATCACCCCTTCCGGCCCGTACTTCTCCTTGAGCTTCAGGAGGTTCTCGGCGGTGTAGTCGAGGGCCTCTTCCCAGCTCGCCTTTCGCCACTGGCCCGATCCCCTTGGCCCGGACCGAATCAATGGGTATTTGAGCCGGTTCGGGTCATAGGTAACCTGAAGCATGGCCTGGCCGCGCGCGCAGAGCCTTCCTTTGGACTTGGGGTGATCCGGCTGGCCGTCCAGCTTCACCACCTTTCCGTCCTCGACCCGTGCAAGCACGCCGCACTTGTTCGTGCAGACGCCGCACACCGTGGGGACGACCTTCACGTCCTTGGAAGCTTCTCGGTCGCCAAGGTCCGCGAGCGCCTCTCCGGGAAGGATCTTCCAGCCCTTGGATGCGGCATGCAGGCCTGCACTTCCGGCGGCGAGGGAGAGGAACCCCCTGCGGCTCACACCCAGTTTGCCGAGTCGGCCCCGGCCTTCGGTCCTCTTCGTGGATTCTTCGTGCCCCTTCAAAGCATTTCTCCGTTCTCTGTCAGGAGGGTTTGCTGTCCGAAGCCGAGCCGTCTAGCCGCAGGTCTCGGGCTGTTCGCTGTCCGAAGCGTGGTTGATCAGGTAAGTCTTGATATGCACAAGCTCCTCCTTTGTGAACACATCGTGCCATACATCCTTCTTCCTCTTGTGCTTGTATCTGTCGAAGAAGCTCTTCCACTGGGCTTGCGTGAAGGTCATGGGTGTCACGTCGCCCCCTTCTTCCTCAGGCCAGTGACACTCCTTACATTTGGACCGGAAGAGGAACTTCCCCTGCTTGTCGCTTCCCTTCTTCTCCTCGGCCAGGACGGCTGTGGAAAGGGTGGAAGTGGCCAGGAAGATAGCAGCCAGGGTCGCGCAGAACAGAATCAATGAGGCCTTTCCCGTTTTCGTAGCTCCCTTCTCGTTTCGCACGGTCATCTCTTGTTTCCTCCTGTTTCAAAGGGTTTCGATGATCTCTCTAGAACCTGAACTCGATCTGCAGGTACATGTTGTGGATTTCTTTGGGCGTCGGATAGAAGTAGACGCCGCCGTCCTCGACGGGCGTGGGCGTTCCAAGATGCCAGCCGCTCAGACTGTAGTTGTAGCGGTAGTACTGGTATCCGAACCGGGCCACCACATTCTTGTGAACGTTCAGGAGGTAGTAGGGCTCGATCACGTGGCCCCGGGTCGCGATCTTGTTGTTGATGTCATCCGCGGCTTGGGTGAAGCTGAACCAGTACTTGGATCCATAGTTGTACTCAAGCCCGAGCTTGCCCCTGATCGCCTGGATGGGAATACTTGCGCCGACCCAGAAGGAGTAGCCGGTACGGTCCCTGGACGGATCCTCATTGGGGTCGCTTCCCAGCTGCGAGGCAAACTTCGGGTCGTTGTTCCCGAGGGACCCGAACCCGTACTTGGAGACCTTTCCGTTCGGGTGGAACATGTTCATTCCGAAGGAGAAGAACCAGTCGATCCCGAGGTTCCGGGACATGACGACGAACCCAAGAAGATCGATGTCGCCCAGATTCTGGGTAGCCGTGACCCTCTGCTGGTTCGAATCCCACGGGTCTGGGAAGTTCACGGTGATGCCGCCGGAGATGTCGGTAATGTTCATTCCGCGGAAGTAGGCTAGGCTCAGGAGGGTCTTGTCCGACAGGAAGGGTAACTGGGTGTCGGCGCACCCGCCAAGGACCGTCATGTCCTTCATACCTTCGACCGAGACGAAACGGAACATACCTGTATTGACGGTAGACTTCTGGACACGGCCGCCCCCGCCGAAACCGGCCTCGTATCCAAGACCGTAGCAGATGCGGACGGTCGTGGGAGGCAGGGACTCGAAGGTCTTGTTCATTTTCCAGCCGAGCATGATGCCGTCCACTTCGGCATCGATCAGCTGGGCCGGCGGTGTTCCCTGGCGAACCCTGTCTTCTCTCTGGTGCCGGGGTGGTCCCTCGGTGGATGCCTGGCGTCCAATGGTCAGCACGAGGGGTGTCTTGTTGATGAACCAGGTCACGTAGGCACGCTCCAGCCGCACGACCGTATCGGACGGGATGTTGGACGCGTTGAAGCTGTAAAAGACCGTGTTCGGGGAACCGTTGAAGACCGGGTCCACGATTCCGGTCCCGAAATCGCTCAAGACCTTGAGCCTCCCCTGGAATTGGATTCTCGGTGTCACCTCGGCCTTCATCTTCAGGCGGAAGCGAAGCTGGAAGCTCTGATCGTTCGCCAGGGTGAAAGGATCCCTTGACTGCAGGGGGAGCTGGTTCGCGAACAGGAAGCCGATGATACCCCGGAGCGTTTGGTCGGCGAGCTCCGGGGTCCCGATCCTCACGAAGTCGGTGAAGGTGGGAAAATTCGATTGGGCGGGCAGTTTCCAGTACTCGTAGGCGTACCGGACCCGGAAGTCTCCATAGAAATGCACCCTGTCCCATGCGCTCTTCTTCTCTTCGTCCACGAGCCTTTCTTCGAGCTCGTCGATGTAGTCCCAGAGCTCATCGAGCTCCTCCCGAAGGTTGTCGAGAGTCTCCTTCGGATCCTCCTCTGCAAATGCCACTGGGACCGCGTCTTCGAACGGGCCTGCCCCAAGGACGGGGAGTACCAGGATCCCCAGGAGCGAAGCGATCATAATCGAACCGAGTGGATGCCTTCTGTGAGTTTTCACTGCCGTTACCTCCCCTTTCTTTCTCATTGAGCGCGTCTGAGGTTTTGTCTTCCTCTCGTATCCGGAGGGATGCTGCAAGGATTACATGCCCATGAGCAAGGGACGTGCCAGGGGGCTGGAATCCGATGGGGATCGCTCACCACATCGGTTAACTATTTGTTTCTATTTGTATTTCGTTCCGTAACGAGCAGGATGCGGGCGACGGGGAGATGAAACGAGCAGGAGAGGTCGTGGAACACCTCGTGAAACGGGTCTATGCTGAGATCAGTCGTAATCCTTCAATTCCTATAAGTTTTCTCGGGATCAGGGTCGATTTGACCCAAGACAGAAGTGTTTCAGTGTTTCGTGAAACAGTGGAACGCCTGAACGGTGGGTGGGGCCTTCAGGCGGGGGCGTGCCTTGGTCAACAGGTGGCAGGCGAAGCTCTCTCGATTTCTCTGAGCCTTCGCCACAGGGTCGTCCTGCTCATGCCCAGCATCTTGGCGGCCAGGGTCTTGTTGCCCTTGCACTGGGTCAGGGTCTCTCGAATCTTTTCGACCTGGTCCCAGTCCAGAGGCTCGTCCTGTGAAGAGAGAATGGGGTCCATCGAGGCAGTGGTTTGAGGCGCAGGTTCCCTCACCTCCCTTGGCAGGACAGAGGCGTGGATCATCTCGGAGGTGGAACAGACGACGGCACGTTCGACCGCGTTCTCCAGCTCTCGGATGTTTCCCGGCCAGTCGTAGTCCATGATGGCGGACATCGCCTGAGGTGCAAAGACCGGTTTGTCTCCGGTTCTGGTGGGGTACTTCTTGATGACCTTTTCCAGGCAATGATCGATCAGCCGGGGAATGTCCTCCTTGCGTTCCCGCAATGGGGGGATATGCACCGGCACCACGCAGAGTCGATAGTAGAGATCTTCACGGAACCGCCCTGCCTCGGCCTCGGTCTTCAAATCTTTGTTCGTGGCTGCCAGGATCCTCACGTTCACCTTCTCCGCCGATGTCCCGCCCAGGGGTTCGAACTCCAGGTCCTGAACCACTCGGAGGAGCTTGGCCTGGAAGGCCGCCGAGGTTTCGGCTATCTCGTCCAGAAACACGGTTCCGCCATCCGCCAGTTTGAACTTTCCGGGTTTGCGCTGGGTAGCACCCGTGAAGGCCCCTTTCTCGTAGCCGAAAAGCTCGCTCTCCAGAAGCGGGTCCGGCAGGGCCGCGCAATTGATCTTCATGAAGGGCTTTTCTTTGCGCGGACTGTGATAGTGAAGAGCCCGGGCAACCAGCTCCTTTCCGGTGCCGCTTTCTCCCTGGATCAGGACATTCGTGTTCGTGTCCGATAAACGCTCCACCAGATCGAAGATTTCCTGCATCCGGGGACCGGTGCCGATGATGTTCGCAAAGCTGTAGCGGTCCTCCAGCTCCTTCTTCAGGCCCTCCAGCTCGCGAAGATCGCGAACCATGCCCATGAGACCGATCACTTCCCCATCAGGGCTCTTCAGAGGGATCGTATTGAGCAGGACCGGGACCAAGGCCCCCTGGGTGGTGCGGATCTCGCATCGATGGTCCCGAATGGGCGATGCATTCTGCAGCCCTTCCGGAAAAGGGTCGGACGAAGGGTTTTCGGAAGATGACAGGGATAGAATCTCTGTGTAGCTCTTGCCCAGAAGATCCTCTTCGGTACAGTCGGCCAAATCTTCGAGCCGCGGGCTCAAGCTTCTGAGACGGCCGTCGCTTCCGAGCGTGAAGACACCGTCCTCGATGCTGTTGATCAGGGTTTGAATCCGCTCCTTTTCCTTTGAGTAGAGTGACAACAACTCGGACTGCTGGTCGATGATCTCACGGACCTGGCCCATTTCGCGGAAGTGCTCTATGTAGCCGACCGGCTTGTCCAGGTGGTCGAAGATCACCGCCGTGTGCATGCAGCAGGCGATGACCTCGCCTGTGTGGGTCAGGACATCGATGTTGAAGTTCTCCATGAAACGCGTATTCGGCTGCTTCAGGCAATGGTCGCACTTGTCTCCACACACGTCGCTTCGGATCACTTCACAGCAGGGCTTTCCGACGGCTTCCTCTTCGGGCATTCGCAGCAGATCCTGGGCACACTGGTTCATCAAGCGGACGTTCTTGTCTCTGTCGATCACGACGATTCCGTCCTGGATGATATTGATGAGGGGGTCGGCGCGCAGTTGCTCGAGGAAGACGTCCAAAGAATCCACGGTCCCGAGGACCTTTTCGCAAACGAGGTCTTGCTGGCTCACTGGTTGATGCTCCTTGGACACGCTTGGGAGAAGAAGGGAGTCCGAATGCTGAAAACAGAACTATAGTAGTTCAGTATACTATAGTTTCTCCAAAATCCTTTCAGGTATCTTAGAGATCAATTCAAAGCGATAGGTTTCCATCAGACCGCCCCGGAATAAAAATATAAGAAAATCAGCGTCTTGCTCGAGCTGAGGCCCGAGGAAAGTCCGACCCTCGCGGCCGAGACGTTTTTCGGCCCGAACGCATCTAAGCCGCCAGACGGTGAATGAATCCCGGAACCAGGAGAAGGAAACGAAAGAATGGAAAGAAACCATTTAAAAACAATCATGTATGTTGCCATGGCTTTCTTCTTGGTGATTTCTGCCTCTACGTTGTTCTCAGGCTGTTCGGGCCAGAAGGCGACCGAGACCCCTGAAAAAGCCGCCACAGCAATATCCAAGGAGACCTTGAAGCTGAAGCTGGGGGATGAGGGGTTGATCGTGGTGGACGTGAGGGTGGGGAAGGACTGGGAGGATTGCGACTCCAAGATCCAGGGCGCCCGGCGAGAGGATCCCGCGAAGGTGAGCACCTGGGCTAAGAACTACCCGAAGGACAAGACCCTTGTATTTTACTGCTCCTGCGACAGCGAAGGCACGAGCGGCCATGTGGCAAAGCAGTTGATGGCATCCGGCTTCGCAGAGGTCTACGCGCTCAAGGGTGGTTGGAAAGCGTGGATCGAGGCCGACTATCCCACGGAAAAGAAGTCCTGATTACTCTTCTTCCTCGACTCGACTTGCCTGTCTCCTGTCCGGATCGACATGAATGATCACCTGGCTCAGGTCTTCGATCTCCTCGTTGAGACAGAACTCGACCGCCTTGGCGATTCCATGCCCCTCGATCACGGTCAGTGAGCCGTTGACCACGATGTGGGCCTCCATCTGGTACTGGCCGCCCGAGGTTCGGACCTTCAAGTCGTGGTGGCCCAGTACACCATCTACGCCGCTTATACACCGTCCCATCTTGTCCAGAACTTCCGGTGGGGGCGCTGTGTCCGTCAGCTCCTGAAGGGAGCGCCAGAGAACCTCGGCACCTACTTTCAGGACGAGCAGCGAGACGATCAGGGCCGCGTAGGCGTCCAGTATGTGCCAGTCGGGATTGAGTCTCGCTCCTGCAACGCCGATGAACACGGCCACCGAAGACAGGGCATCCGAGCGTTGATGCCACGCGTTGGCCATGATCACTTGGCTCTTGATGCGTCGACCCACGTGCATCGTGTATCGATACAGGGATTCCTTTACGAGGATGGAAAAACCGGCCGCGATCAGGGCCAGCCATGTGGGATGGGATTCGGTATGGTGGTAGATGCTCGAGCCGGCCTCGACACCCAGGTACAGTGCGGCCCCCAGCAGGAGGATGCCGACCACCCCTGAGCTCAATGTCTCGAACCGGCCATGCCCGAAGGGATGATCGTGATCGGCCGCCCTTCTGCCGGTCCTGATACCCACGAGGACCACGGCGTCGGAGAAAAGGTCCGAGACAGAATGGGCCGCGTCCGCGATCAGTGCCTGGCTCTGCCCCAGAATCCCGCCCGCCAGTTTGAAGACGATCAGCACGGAATTTGCGAGAACGCCTATCAATGTTACGGATGTGCCCGCCCTTGTCGCATCGGTTTCAGATGTCAACATGCGCGTTCCCGAACCATGGTCTCGGATCGAATCGGATGGTTGGTATTCTGGGGTCAGGTCGTCATTCTACATTTTACATCCCGAATGCTAACCGGCAAGCATGCGAAAATGTAGAATGACGACCTGACCCCTGGATCGACCCAGCCCCTCTCAGCGAGGCCAGAATAGGAATGAAAGACAAGGGTGTCAAGGAACGGGGTCCCTGTCGGTGCCTAACCGTCTTCTCGTCTTGGGGGGAACCCCTTGACGTTCGGGAGACAGAAGGAGAATTCGTTCTTGCTCTTGCAGCCTGTGCAGATATACGTCACCACGGCGGACCTGCACTTCACGGACTCCCGGATATCGGATTCCAGATTCAGCTGGGCACCGCACGAGCACACACGGGGGACCACGAGCACACAGGCGATCCCTTCGATGTCCTCCTCCAGGATACGGAAGTCGCCGAGGCCGAGCTTGGTCCATTCCTCCAGAAGCCCGGTGTAGAACCTGCGGGTCCGGTCGCTTCGCTCCCGGGCGAGTGCCCTGCCGGTCGGCGTCTTGAGTGTGTCCGGGGCATGTCTTGCGTAAGTCAATTCGATGCTGGCCCGGATCATCATGTCATCGTCCAGGAAATGCCTGCGCAGCGCGTTCTTGGCAAAGAACTGCGCCACCCCCATATAGCCCAGCTTGTCGAGACGATCCGCGTCGTACACGACACAGCCGATCCGGCTGACCTCCTCCTCCTCGCGGTACAGAGAAAGGAGGGCCCGGTTGATCTCATGGATCCACTTCTCATAGATCGTGTTCTTGAGGATGCTCTCCGTGAACCGGACCGCCTTCTCTTCTTCCGCGATCTCGTCCTCGTGATACTCTCCGTGCGCGAACTTCCCCATGTCATGCATGAGCCCTGCAAGCAGCGAAGGCTCGGTGTCCCAACCTTCCTCTTTTGCTATGTGGTGTGCGATTCGACCCACCCTGGAACTGTGGGTCCAGAGGCTGGCAAATACTTCGTTGGCCGACTTGTGCTGGTAGGCGGTTTCCTGCTCGGTCAGGGTCTTGCGGATCTCCTGGAGGACCTCCGGCACAAGGGACCGGAGCGCGTCCGGTCCCGTTGCACCCGGCCTCTGCCAGAGGGATGCCGCTTCTTGCTTCGACTCGTCCCTCTCTTCCCGTTGATCGGTCCAGCGTCGATAGTCTCGTATGGTGTTGATGTTCGTGAAGACGCGGTCAATCAGGCCCATCCACCCGTTCCGGACGAACCACTCTTCTTCCAGCCGACGGGTCTTGCATCGCTGTGCCAGCATCTCGATCTTGAACAGATCCGCTCCCAGGTTTTCCCGGATGGCAGGCAGGCACCGCTTGTGATAAAGGGCGTGAAGGAATTCCGGCATCCCCTTTGGATAGGGGACCACGATGTCGAACGAACCGAGTTCGCGGAATTCGGCACGAATGATCTCTTCGTTCAGGAAGGGCATATCCGCCGCACACACGAAGGCCACTTCGTGCTCGATACGGCCGAGCCCGCTGCAGATGCCCATCAGGGGACCATAGCCGGGACGTTCATCGACCACGTGAGGGAGACCAAGGAACCGGTACTTCTCCGGTGTGTTCGTTACGAGAAGGACCTCCTCGAATACGGAACAGACCACCTTTGTGACCCGTTCGATGATCGGCCTCCCGTCGATCTCGAGCAGGGGCTTGTCCGGCGTGAGTCTCTTTCCCTGACCTCCGGCCAGGATCAAACAGGCGGCCTCGACTTTTTGTGAAGAGGATCCTTCCATGTTGCCGTTCTCCCTATGTGTCTTTCCATGAAGCAAGGATCCTTGTCCCTTCGCCCGGCAGGGACTCGACCATGAAGATGCCGTTCGTGAGCTCTGTTCGCTCCTTCATGCTCGCAAGGCCCAGACCTCGATCGATACCTTCCGGGGATGATGCCTGCTCCGCGTCGAACCCCACGCCGTTGTCACGGATCGTGAGCATGAGGAGCCCATCCTCTTTGTTCAGAGAAAGAGAGATCTCATTTGCCCGGCTGTGTCTAGCAATGTTGTTCATCGCCTCCTGCAGGATCCGATAGATGACGATCTTCAACGAGCCCGGCACGTCGTCTTCCTCAACGGGTATTTCCTTTTCGATGCTCATAGCCGGATACATTTCTCCGAATTCCCTGCAAAACCATGAGATGGTCGGCAGGAGCCCCAGGTCGTCGAGAATGGAGGGCCACAGGTTCTTCGAGATTCTCCTGACCTCCTCGACCGCCTGCTGGGCCATGGAAACCAGGTTCGTAAGCGCGTCGGCGCTCTCGGCCTGCTCCTCCGTATTCAACACGCCGATCGTGTTTTCGATTCTGAACTTTATCGCGCTCAAGGTCTGGCCAAGTCCGTCGTGAAGTTCCCGAGCGACCCTCCTTCTCTCCTGTTCCTGCGCCTCCAGGAGTTGCCCGGAGAGAAGCCTCAGCTCTTCCTGGGACGCTCTCAACTCCTGTTCCACGGCCTTCCGTTCGGTAATGTCCTGAACGGTGCCCATCATGTGGACGGCCTTGCCGTGCTCGTCAAAGGTGACCTCAGCCTGTTCGTGGACGATGCGTTCCGAGCCGTCCGGAAGAACGATCCGGTGGTCGATGCTGTAGGGTATTCTCTCCTGTAGTGCCCTGTCGACCGCTTCCTGCACCCCTTGCCGGTCGTCGGGATGGACCGAAGCGAGAAAGGCCTCATAATTGGCTCCGAATTCCTGGACCTTCAACCCGAAGATTCGATAGATTTCGTCGGACCAGGACAGCTTGTTGTTCGCGATGTCCCAGTCCCAGTTTCCCAGGCGGGCCACCCGCTGAGCTTCGGCCAGGCTGTCCCTGACCTGTCGAAGGGTTCGTACGGTTGACTTCCGCTCTTCGATCTCCGCGAGCAGGCTCTCGTTTGCCACGCTGAGCTCGGCTGTCCGTGCTTCGACGCGCGCTTCGAGCTCATCTCGCGCCCTCTTGAGCCCGTGCTCGGCTCGCTTGCGCTTGGAGATGTCTTCCGCAAGACCGGCGATCCGGAAAACGTTTCCATTTCCGTCTCGAATGGGAAAAGACCGCGTGAGGATCCATCGGATCGACCCGTCCGGCCGAAGAATGCGGTATTCGGGGAACTCGGCTGGGGTGGGCTGGCCGGTGCTTCTCCTGTTGAGATCGTCGATCACCTTCTGCCGGTCTTCCTCAACAATCGGTTCCAACCAGGAACGAGGATCTTCGTAAAGGCTCTCGCAGGAGAGACCCCAAAGGGCCTCGTAGGCCGGGCTGATGTAGAGTACCCTGCTCCAATCCGGTGCGGCCAGCCAGAAGACCTCCTGGATGGTTTCCGCGATCTGGCGAAACCTCTCTTCGCTCTCCTCCAGCCTGGCGACCATTGGGTTGATCACGCGGAGGAAGAGGATTACCCCTAGGAGCAGTACGAATAGGCTCCAGCCGATTGCAATGATACCGGCCCGGACATAGGGCTCCCGAATCTCTGCAAGGTCGATCTTGGCAACGATTCCCCAGCCCATATCGACCAGGGGTTCGTGAGCTGCAAGCACGATGGCGCCCCTGTAATCCAGGCCGATCAGTGTCCCGGACGCCCCGGACAGGGCCCTGCGCATCGGTTCTGCGAGATCCGTGTCAAAGGAGATCGGTTTCGGGTGCTTTCCTTCTTCGTGCCTGTGACTCAGGAGGAACACGATGTCGTTCCCCTCTCGTCTGGCAAGCGTGAATTCGCCTGTCCTGCCGAATCCCTCATAGTGCTCATGAGCGTCGATGATCTGACTCAGCGTAGCTTTCACGGAACCGCCCGGAAAATCCTGCTCGCTGTAAGTCGCATCGAATCGGGCGATCGCCTCGATCAGCCGGGCTTGCGTCTTCACGGTCTCCACCAGGCGGTCCTCCGACTGCTGGAAAGCGACGTTGTATAGGATGAAGATCGTGATTCCGGTGATCACCAGAGAGACAATGGTCATGATCAGGATCAGAATCAAAAGCCTTCTGCGCCAGGCCATTTCACCTTTCCCACCGGTACGAATGCAGCTGCGGAATGCGGACCTCTGTCTCGGACAATAGATAAACCGGCGAGGTTCTGTCAAACAGGTTTCCCACCATGCAGGCAGTGGACAATCCTAGGCCGGCCGAGGTCGGCGAACAGGTGAGGTAGAAGATGAAACGGGTCATCGAGAGCCTGTAGGAGCGTGTAAGACCTGTCAATGCTCCTCGTGGTTGCTCAAGGGGAAATCCGATTCAAGCCCCAGCCAGGCCATGGCTTCGTCCATGTCTCTGAAAACCATATTCGTGAGCCTGGTGTCGTGGGAGAGAATTTCCCACATTCTGGAAATCCCAAAAACAAGGTTGTCCGTTGCGACCACCGCGCATCTGCTCTCGTCAAGGAGGGGTTCATTCCTCTTGTCGGAAGCCACGATTTCTTCTACGTCTTCCCTGTCGAGATCAAACTCGGAGATCTCTCGATAATCGCACAGGATGTTGAAGCCGTTCTCCCATTCCGGTTCAGCAAACATCCTTGCGCCTTCCGTGACGATCTCCTCGGCTGTGACCTCTCCCCATGCCCTGATGTAGGCGAGCTTTCGGTCGGGAAATATTCTGTAGATGATCGGCATGGCTCTTGACTCGTCTGTGGAATGCCTGGCCTGAGGCTAGCGAAAATAGCCCACGATATCAAGATTATTCTCGGGAGGGAATCGGCGCCTGCGACGATATCGTATTCCTATTGTCCATCCAGGCGATGAGCAGAGACCCATTAGCTGTCCGCAAGGACCAGATCAGCGCCTTTTTCTCCAATCATGATGGTGGGAGCGGCCGTATTGCCGCTGGTGATTTTCGGCATGATCGAAGCATCGACGACACGCAATCCTTCCGCACCTCTGACCTTGAGCTGCGGGTCAAGGACGGAACTTTCATCGCCGCCCATGGCGCAGGTTCCGACGGGATGATAGATGGTGTCAGCGGCTTTCCTGATATACGCCTCAAAATCGGATGGCTGAGAGACCTCTTCTCCCGGCTCCACTTCGACAGGGCCGAGCCTTTTGATGGCAGGTTGCTTCATCACTTCACGCAGCCGTTCCAGGCCACGAGTAGTCGCAGCAATGTCTCGGCCATCACTCAGATAGTTGATGTCGATTTCGGTGCGTTTTTCAGGATCATTCGATTTGATTTTGACTTCACCCCGGCTGTATGAATTCACGTTAAACGCCTGGACTGAAATCCCGGGGAAGCTATCGATTCTTGCGTCTCCTTCAGGTGAAACATTGAAGGAATAGGGCTTCATCCCTATCTGGATGTCCGGGCATGATAGCGCCTCATCGGTTTTAAAGAACCCCATCACCTCTGTTACCGGTTTTGCCATCACACCTTCCCTGGCCAGCTTCCAGCGTATCAGTTGGCCCAGCATTCTGAATTTACTGCTCAAGAACCTGTTGATGCTGTCAGAGGCGGATGCCATGCGGTACTTGAGGGGTACGCTCAGGTGGTCCTGTAGGTTTTTTCCGACGGCCGGAGAATCGACAAGGACATCGATACCCAGAGAATTGAGATGTTCCCCATCGCCAATCCCTGAGTGCTGAAGGATCTGGGGCGACCCGATGGCACCGGCGGACAGGATCACTTCTTTTTCACAGCGAACGATTTCCTTTTCTCCCCCTTCGGTCTTGACTTCAACGCCGACTACACGGTTGCCGTCAAAAACAAGACGGAGAACCTGCGCATGAATCCTGATGTTCAGATTGGACCGGTTCATGGCCGGTTCAAGAATGGACGCGGTGCTCTGCCTCAGCCCTTGATAGATCGTTACTTGCGGATATCCTATCCCCAGATTGTTTCCATTGTTCGTGTCTTCATTGAAAGGAATGCCTGCCTCCTGGGCGGCTTCAATGAAGGCCTCGGTGACACTCTCCAGCTTTCGGTGCCAACTCACCCCCATTTCGCCGTCATGTCCGTGGTACTTTGGGTCCCCTTCCGCAAAATGCTGGGACTTCTTGTAGTAGGGGAGCACCTCTTCCCAGGACCAACCGGTGCAGCCCGCCGCAGCCCATCCGTTGTAGTCGTTCGCATGTCCCCTTACGTACATATTGCCATTCATCGAACTGCTGCCGCCCAGCATTTTCCCCTGCGTCATCGTCAGGAACCGATCGGCGAAGCTACGGGTCGGCACCGTCTTGTACAGCCACGCAAAACTCTCGTTGTCGAGCAGCTGTGTAAAACCGAAAGGCATGTTCACCCAGAGACTGTTGTCTTTTCTTCCTGCTTCGAGAAGGAGGACCCGGTTTTGACCTGAAGCAGTCAGGCGATTGGCAAGTACGCATCCGGCTGTTCCTGCACCAATGATAATGTAATCGAGCATCCGATCCTCCTTGTCCATCCCGCGTTGCTTCAGCCCGTCGGGTCTCCGTTCCCGTACAACGGTCAGGATCCTTCGTCGGAGGAGACCATGAAGTCCCCCGACACCTTGGCGGCCTCCTCGTTCGGCAGGAGGATGTCTTCGTAGATCTCCGGCCTGCGCCGGGAGATGAGTTTCAGGGGAAGCTCGGCAAGCTCATCCACATCGATTTCCGCTACGAGGAGTTCTTCGTTGTTCGTGCCCTCGCTGCCCATGGCCAGGAGATCCCCGTAGTAGTTGATGATACGGCTCTTGCCTAGGAATTCGAAACCGCTCGCCGTGCAGGTCTGGTTCGCCATGACGATGAACATGGAATTGTCCACGGCGCGGGTCCTGGATGCGTGGGAGTATTCCATGACCGGATCCATGAGCTCTCTCTCCTTCCAGTGGACCCGGAAGCCGCCCATGGAAAGGCAGAGGATCTGAGCCCCTTTGATTGCCAGGATGCGGGATGTCTCCGGGCAGCTGCAGTCGGCACAGATGAGCTGCCCGATGACGCCGAGCTCGGTCTCGGTGACCTTCAGCTCGTCCCCGGGCGTGAGCTCCGGGGTTTCGATGTCGGGAGTAAGGATGGTCTTGCGGTGAACGTTCAGGACCTCGCCCTTTGCATCGATGAGCACCGAAGAATTGTGAAGCCTGTCGCCCTCTCCTTGTTCCATGATACCGAAGACGATGTGCATGCCGTACTTCTTCGCCTTCTCCGACAGACATTCTGTTGCGGGCCCAGGGATCGGTTCGGCCAGGGATTTCAGGATATGGATAAGCTCGTCGTATCGGTCCGGCTGGGCCTTTGCCGCCAGGAGGGGGTTGTACCCGGGGTAGCTCAACTCCGGGAAGACTGCGAGCTTGGCATTCTGAGCCCCTGCTTTATCCAGCCAATCGAGCGAACGCTGCAGGGTCCCTTCAGGATCTCCCTCGATCGGGCCGGTTTGAACTGCCGCCGCCTTGATTTTCATCGTGACTCTCCCCCCTCTCCCTTACTACTCGATCGGGCGCGTCATGTCTATTTCCCTGGTGCCGGAGTCAACAAAATACGTGGATTCCGTTCACGCACCCTCGTAGGCTTCCTCAAGCCACTGCACGATTTCATCTTCCGACGGTTTCTTCGGAGCGATGAGGTAATACTGCCCCAGGGTCGCATGGTGAGCGACCTCTTTGGCCATGGCGAGGTCCATCCCCATCTCTTTCAGGGGCGGCAGTCCGCATTCTTTCAAGAAGCCTTTCAGCCCCTGTTTGACGGATGTTCCGTCGGCATTCACCTTCAACAGCGACGCCAGCCATACGATCTGGTCCGGAATGAAATCGGCCAGGTACTCTACCGTCTGCGGTACGATCGAGGAACAGAGGAATCCGTGATTGTGGATCTCGCACACCTCGCCGATAGCATGGCCCACGGCATGGCCGAAGCTCAGCCCGCCGTAAGCACCCAGAAGAGACAGGAATGCAGCGTACGCCATGCCGGTCCTTGCTTGCATGTTCTCCCCGTCCGCGATTGCCGCGGGCAGACTCTGCAGGACCTGTTCGATCGCTGTCGTGGAAAAGGAGAGGCGCATGGGAGAAGGGATCAGGATGCTCAACCCACCCATGAGTCCCTCGACAGCATGCGAGAACGCATCCAGTCCGGTGGCCGCCGTGATGGGAGGCGGCATGCCGACCATGAGTGCAGGATCGATGAGCGCCACCTTCGGATAATGATCCTTGGATGCGATCGAAAGCTTGAGCTTCAGGTCCCTGTCTGTCACCACGGCCGAAGGGGACACTTCGCTCCCTGTCCCGGCAGTGGTCGGAATCACGTACAGGGGTTCCAGGGGATTGTCGTAGGGCAGGATCTGCATTCCATTCAGGTTGAGGGCATGATCCTTCAACGTACCCCGGTTGGTGTAGTTTGCGTTCACGGCCTTTGCCGTGTCGATGGAGCTGCCGCCACCAATGGCGACGAAGGCATCCGGCTTCTCCTTTTCCGCTACGTCGGTTCCCGCCTCCACGACCTCCAACGGAGGATCCGGCACCACGTCTTCGAACCGGGCCACCTCGATGTCCTGTGCTTCCATGTTTTCAATGAAGGGGGCGATGATGCCTGCATCCGCCACGCCTTTGTCATGAACGAGCAGGACCTTTTTCGCTCCGGCGGTGGACAGGGACTCGCCGAGCTGGGCCGAACAGCCCTCACCGATCACAAGTCTCACGGGTATGTCAAATTCGTAGAACATGGGATTCGTCTCCTTTACTTCGGCACGATGAGGTCGTACCAGGCCCGCTGCTCGCGGGAATGGCCGAGGTCGATCTGGATGCTCTTGGTTTCCGTATAGTCGTGCAGCAAGCCCTGGAGCCCTCGTTCCCTGCCGATACCACTCTGCTTGGAGCCTCCGTACGGCAGGTCCAGGCTCATGAAGTGCACCTCGTTGATCCAGACATTGCCCACCCGGAGCTGTTCGCCGATCGCGATGGCCCGTTCGATGTTCTTAGACCAGACGGCTCCCAGCAGCCCGTACCTACTGTCGTTGGCAATTCGGACCGCCTCCTCGTCGCCGCTGTACTTGATGACACAGAGGACGGGCCCGAAGATCTCCTCCTGGGCGATGGTCATGCCGTTGTCCACGTCGGTGAATACCGTGGGCTCCACGTAAGCTCCCTTGTCCAGCCCCTCGGGCCTTCCGCCGCCGCACGCCAGCGTGGCGCCCTCCTTCTTGCCTGCGGCGATGTAACCCTCCACGCTCGTTCTCTGGTCCTCCGAGACCAGGGGGCCCATCGTGGTTTGCGGATCCATCGGGTCGCCGACCTTGATGCGTTTGACCTTCTCCGTGATCTTCTCCACGTAGGCGTCGTAGAGGTTCTCCGGCACGAGGGCCCGCGTGGTGGCGTAGCAGATCTGGCCCGCGTTCATGAAGCATCCCCAGATCGATGCATCCACGGCGAGATCCAGGTCCACGTCATCCAGGAAGATGGCCGCCGACTTGCCGCCCAGTTCCATGGTGATGTTCTTGATCGTTTCCGCGGCGAGGCAGAGTACACGCTTTCCGGATTGCGTCGACCCGGTGAAGGTGACCTTGTCCACCAGCGGGTGGGAGGCCATCCGCTCCCCCACGGTCTGCCCTTTCCCGGTCACCACGTTCACGACGCCCTTCGGCATCTCGGATTCGTCGATGATCTTCACGAGCTCGAGCAGGGTGCAGGGTGTGAGGATCGAAGGCTTGATCACGACACTATTGCCCGCCGCAAGAGGAGCGGCCAGCATGGCGGCACCGAGAATCATCGGTGCGTTCCAGGGGACGATCTGTGCGCAGACGCCGATCGGCTCTCTTCGGATGTATGGGAAAGCGACCGCCGGGCCACGGAACATGGGCATCGGCTCCTCAAAGACCCGGTTTGCCGCCTTGGCGAACCATTCGAAGCGGTTCTGCGCGCTCGTGGCGAGCATCATCAGGGACTGGGAGAAGGGAGCGCCCATGTTCTGGGTCTCCAGGGTGGCGAAATCCATCGCCTTCTCTTTGAACTTCCCGACGATGTCGAGCATGATTCTGGATCTTTCCGACGGATCCATGTTTCGCCAGACCCCGCTCTCGAAGGATTCCCTGGCCGAAAGGATCGCCCGCTCC
>JANQFG010000044.1 GCA_028277985.1 bacterium
GTAACGGTGGAGATCGGGGCTCCGGAGGCCTCGATATCGCGAACAGAAGCGCTCTGTTGGTTCAGGGGGTGGATGAAGTGCGGTGGTGACGTGTACGAGTTGATGTCTTGGGCGCACGTTGGGACTTGTCGCTCCGGAAGCAGGGAGTCCCGGGGTGACCGTTATCGGTGTAAGTATGTCTGGTTCAGTTTGGCAGACCGGTTGGCTTCCCCACGCTTACGGGGGGACTGGTGCGTAGCCCAGTCGGTCAAGAAAGCACCAGATGCGGTCCCAGAGGTCTGCAGCCTTTCTGTTGATGGTGAGCCAGACCCTGCGGGCATGGAGCGTGACCCGCGCGGGCACCTTGAGGTAGAGTCGGCGGACCGTGTCCACGGTGATGCGTGTTGAGGAGCGTCCGTATTTCCTTGGACGTCCGGGGCGTCGGTGAGCCCGGTCGTGTAGTTGTCCGATCGTGCCCAGCAGGTTGAAGGCCAGTATGTTGAGTGACAGGATGGCCTGATTGGTCGCGAAGGCATCACGGGACGGGTATCGCTGCTGGGGCTCCTGCCCTCGGTAATGGGTCTTGCTGCGGGTCGTTGAGGACAACTGAGGCGTCAGCGTGGACATGAACTGTCCCAGCAAGTCCTCGTAGTTGCCTCTGTCTCGATACAGGTCGACCAGCAGCTTGCCGTGCATCGTGGCGGCACTGAAGTTGGTGACCAGGAAGAAGTGGCGAGGCAGCAAGTCGTTGGCCTTCGGTGGGACGATGACCATCACCACCCGCCGGGAATGGCTCCATTCATCGCCCTGATAGCGCGTCTCATAGCACCGGAACTCCTCTTCTCTCACCTCATCGGGCCTGTCGTGCAGGTCTTTGAGGAAGTGGTTCATACACTGCTGAGCGAGGCTATCCAACGGGCTGTACTGCTTGAAGCGAAAGACATAGGAGTGGTTGCGCTCTTCCAGAGGAACCAGCAGTTCGTCCCCCGGGAAGCCGGCGTCCCCCCGTACCGTGATGCTGTCAGCCAGGTAGGTTTCCACCCAGTCGAGGTAGATGGCCAGTTGCTCTCCCGCACCATTGGAGGTGTGGACGTTCCCCTTGCGCAGGACGGAACCGAAGAGGCTGCCAAGATCGGCTGAACCAAAGATCAGCGGGTGATAGCAGACTTCGTGATAGTAGCCGTTGTAGGCCGCGCCGGCCTGGTGTCCGTGCACCTTCACCGGCAGGCTGTCCACATCCAGCGTCAGGTATTCCAGACGCTTGCGCTTGCTGATCCAGCGGAGCCGCTGCTGGGCAGCGAACAGATTGGCTTCCTGGAGAACGGACGCGTTATGTGGATGGGCCATCGCAGCCAACAGACGCGACAGCGTCGGCTGACTGGCCAGACCATCCGGCACGCAAGCACGGTCCGGCGTGCGAAGCGGCGCGTCCTGCTTGCGTTGGCTCACGGCCAGCTTGAGAGCCGGATCCTCTCGCAGAAAGTCTGATTCGTCGGCGTCCGTCCACCCCTGCATCAGCAGCATGATCTGTGTCCGCAGGAGTTCGACGAGGGGATGCTTGATCAACCAGGGACATCGGCTGTCACACAGCCGATCCTCCAGCCACTCGATCAAGCCCATCCGGTCCATGATCTCACGTGCCAGGACCGTTCCCGCATCAGCAGTCAGTCGCTCTTCCCGCGCCTCGACTCTGATTGCACCGTTGAACGTCGGACGGATCGCTGTCTCTTGACCGCTGATGACGTCCAGATTAGCTTCACCCATTCGGTGTCCTCCTGTGTGCAGAGCTCGGGTTCTCACTACTCCCGTATTCTAAGCACAGGAGGCACCGACTTACAGACCCAATTCACCTTCAGCGTGAATAATGAGGG
>JANQFG010000141.1 GCA_028277985.1 bacterium
CAGGAAAGGGTACGGCATCGGATCTCCCCATCAGAAGCAAAAAGGGGCAGACTCGAAAGCCTGCCCCCAAATGGCTACCGCGAAGCGGTTTAGTTCAACAAGTATTATACCGCTTTTGAAGGTTGGAAAGCTGTTATGTATGTCGCTACGTATCATGGGAGTCAGGCGAATGTCAAGAGGACAATCTGTATCAATATCAAGGGATTAACTGAGGGATGGCTTGGGGAGAAGGAAGGACTGAAGAGAGGTGAGATTAGCCGCATATCCTGGAGAGGGATATGCGGCGAAGAGGCGGATGTGGTCAGAGGACGGGGAAGACGGGGCGATCAGGAGAGCTTCTCGGCCTCATCGATCAGCATGACGGGGATGTCGTCCTTGATCGGGTACTTGAGCTTGCAGGCATCGCAGATGAGTCCGTCTTCCTGCTCGGTCAGTTGGATATCGCCCTTGCATTTCGGGCAGGCCAGTATTTCCAGAAGTTCGGCGTCGATGGACATGTCTCTCCTTTCTTCATGTTCCTTTGAGGCGGTCGACCATTTCGGTCACTGCCTGCCAGACCTTATCCACGGGTATCGAATCCATGCACGACGGTTGGTCGCACTTTCTCTTGTAGCAGGGACCGCAAGGTTCGGCAACGGTCACGACCCGGTCGGTGTCCCGAAAGGGCCCGTTTCTGGCCGGATCGGAAGGGCCGTACAGGCCCAGGACCGGCACACCCAGGGCAGAGGCCAGGTGCATGGGCCCACTGTCCCCTCCGATGAACAGGTCGCATCCTTTCAAGAGGGCCGCCAGGGCCGGAAGGCCTATCTCCGGCACCAGATGACCGGGTTGTTGCATGTGTCTCTTGACCTGTTCGGCAAGCTCTCGCTCTCCGGGTCCCCAGAGGATGAAGACGGTTGCGTCCGAGGTCTCTGCGATCCTGTCCCCAATCTCTGCGTATCGATGAGGACTCCACTGTTTCGTGATCCACCCGGCGGCCGGATTCACGGCCACTCGAAGAGCCCCTTTCCCTCCATCAACACCGAGCAGATATTGCTGCATTTCGGCTTCGATCGAGAGCTGCACCTGTAGGGAAAAGCGCTTCTCTCTACTGTAGATTCCTAAAGGATGGAGAAGTGCCAGGTTTCTGTCAATCACGTGGCTGCGTGGGGGTATCTCCTGGGGCCGGAGGTTGGTGAAAAGGCGGTTCAGTGTTTCTCTCACCTCATCCTTTGGAAAGCCGATTCGAACCGGAGCCCCGCTTAAGAAGGTGATCAGGCC
Source organism: bacterium (assembly GCA_028277985.1). GTDB lineage: Bacteria > Desulfobacterota > DSWW01 > DSWW01 > DSWW01 > S015-6. The sequence continues at coordinate 1,261 of JANQFG010000141.1, forward strand.
ACTTCGCATCAATCCCTGAAGATCGATGGCCACATCGAAACGGACCTTTTGCAAAAACCGGACAACACCTATCCAGTTCCTTCTCTGCTCGGCACGTAGCAGGGACCGCATCCCCCCTTTCAATCGTATCGTTACGAGCCGGTCCACCCAGGGGTTGCCGTCCAGGATCTCTCGGTAGCGCTCGTCCACTACCCAGGTGATCCGGCACTCCGGGAACCTCTCCTTCAAGGCGGCGGCTACCGGGATGCCGTGAAGGATGTCGCCGAGAGCACTGGTTCGTACGATGAGTATTTCTTCCATGCTGACAGCCCTGAGGTAACTTATTGAGACATCTTATCTACAATCGATCATGCCGAAACCGTTTGGGCGGCTGGGCCTGACCCCCGATCCCTGACCCCTGACCCCCAACTGAGCATCTTGAGTTCATCAAGTTGGTTCTTAGCCTCGTTCGTTCAACGTTCTGATTCGGTCGATCAGGTCGGAGGTGGCTGCTTCCTGGCCGGGCCCCATTGCGTGGAAGTCCGGTTTGATGGACTCGAGCAGGCGGCCTACCATCTGATCATTGAAGACCACACAATAGTCGACGCAGCTCATTGCGCTCACGATCTCCAGGCGGTCTTCGATGGGCAGTACGGGCCGGCCCATGCCTTTGAGTTCAAGGACGGATCGATCGTCGTTGATAGCGACAACGAGAACATCGCCCTGCTCCTTGGCTGACTGCAGGTATCCCACATGGCCGGTGTGAATGAGATCAAAGATACCGTTGGCCAGGACGATGGTCTCTCCACGCTTTCGATGTGCTTCGAGGCATTTCTCGAGGAACCTTTGGGAAACCCACTTGGAACTCCAGAGGCAGGGCCCCTCCCCTCCTGCGTTGCCCGGCCCCTTTGCCGCGAGGAACCTTTCTGTCCAGAGGATGAAGTCGGCGGCCTCGCTGAGATCCAGAACCACTCGGTCAGGTCTCTGCGGGTCCGTTTCCTGGAGGCACGTCTTCCACTCCTCGTCGCCGTACCCCGTCTTCACCAGTATGCCCGTCATCCCTTCACGACGGGCCGCTTCCGAATCGGTGAGCTTGTCCCCGATCACGTAGGAACCCTCGATTCGGAGGTCCAGATCCTCTGCGGCCTGCAGAAGCATGCCGGTTCCCGGTTTTCTGCAATTACAGACCTTCGTGTAGGCTTCTACCTCGCCTTCCGGGTAGTGCGGGCAGTAGTAGATGCCGTCCAGGCCCGTCCCTTCGGCTTCGAGAAGAGCTTCGACCTTCCTGTGGACCGAGGCTACATCGTCCTCGGTGTAGTATCCCCTTGCAACGCCGGACTGGTTAGTAATCAGGACAACGGCAAATCCATTCTTCCTTAACCTGGCCACCGCTTCGGCCGCAGCTGGCTCGAGCGCGACCTCGGCCGGATCCTTCAGGTAGCCCCTTTCCTGGATCAGAGTGCCGTCTCTGTCCAGGAAGACCGCTTTGCGTCCCTTGTTCATGGGCTCACTTCTCTCTCTTCTCGTAAGAGACCGTGGACGACCCCTTCCACCTCCGGTGCATCCAGAACCATTGCTCCGGGTGCTGCCGAATGATCTCTTCCAGGGCCTTCTGGAACCGCTGGGTGTTCTCCAGGATGTCGAGCTTCTTCCGACCCGTCCTCGCAATTGGGACCGCGTCCCCGATGTGCACCGTGTGTCCGACCCCGGTTTCGTCCCTGACGATATGAACGGGATGCACCGGAACATCAAAACGGTTGGCAAGAAAACCGAGGGCCACGTTAGAGCCTGCCTGGTGACCGAAGAAATCGACGAACACCCCGTCGCGGCCGGTTGCTCCCTGGTCCATCAGCAATCCGACGAAACGGCCTTCCCGCAGGGCTCGGGAGATGCCCCGCAGGGCACCCTTCTTCGAGATGAGCCGGTTTCCGCTTCGGCAGCGAAGGTTGTTCACCCAACGGTCGAAATAGGGGTTGTCCAGTGGCCGCGCAACAAAAGCGAGATTCACCTCGTCCTGCCAGCCGAAGGATAGGGCCATCATCTCCCAGTTGCCGATGTGGCCGGTCAGCAGAAGGGCTCCCCCTTCTCTGCTGGCCCGGATCCACTTCTCCTTGTCGTCGATCCCCGTGTATCGGACGTATCGCTGGATGTCTTCCGGCTTTCGTCTGGCGAGCCCCGGTATCTCGAGGAAGGTTCTGCCCAGGTTCTGAAAGGTCCTTCTGGCAACCCCCCACCTTTCTGAAGGCGAGAGATCGGGAAATGCGGCCTTGAGGTTCGTGAGGCTGATGTGCCGATGCCTCGCGTCCACGTAGAAGGCGATTCTCCCGAGCACTCCTCCGATTCGTACGGCCCAAACCGGTGGCAGATAGGAGAACAGGGTCAAGAACGGATAGGCGAGCAGGAAGAGGAGGCGATCCGCAAAGTCTTTCATGCGCTCTCCTCGCCCTGGCGAGATTGTTTCTTCAAGAGTACCCCCTTTGACTCCAGCCTTTGCCAGAAGTCAGGCTCATCCTCCAGAACCAGGTCGAGCCGAACGTACAGGACCTTGCCTTTTGGCAGTGCGTAGCTGCGGAGTTTCACGGCGTCCTTTTCCGTGGTCACGAGATAGTCCGACTCGGCGAGAAGGCCCAGCAGTTCTTCGAAGTCCGACTCCGAGTACGGATGATGGTCAGGGAATTCCCTTCGGCTGCCGACCTCGAGCCCCATTCCTTCGAGTGTGTTGAAGAAGGAGGCCGGTCGCGCAATACCACAGAAGGCAGCGATCTTTCTGCCCGCGAGATCCTTCAGATAGACCCCTATCCGGTCTTCTACGCGAGAGAGCCCGACCGGAACAAGCCGCGCCACGTGGACCGGCACGTCAGGCTCTAGGGACTGCCACCAGGGTGCACTCGATTTCTCCGGACTGTCCTGGCCCCCGCCGTCTGAATTCACACACACGACGACGTCGGCATCCGTCAAGGCGGAAAGGGGCTCGCGCAACGGTCCCCTTGGGAGGCACGCCGCCTCGGACAAGTTCTCCTCGCCCGGCACGAGGACAATGTCGAATTCCCGGGCGAGCCTGCGGTGCTGGAATCCGTCGTCCATCAGGAAGAGATCCGGGGACAACCACTGCTTCGCCAACGTCGTGGCCCTGACACGATCTCCGTCGACGGCAACCGTCACGTCCGGAAGGTTTTGTGCCAGCAGATACGGTTCATCTCCGCAGTCGCGGGGATCCTGCCGGGCCAGTTCCTGCGGGGTCAAAAGGATCGTGTCTTCCTTGCTCTGCCGCCCATACCCGCGCGTCAACAGAACCACCCGAGATCCACGCTCTGTGAGCTTTCGGGCCATCCACATGGCAAAGGGGGTCTTCCCGCTGCCGCCTACCCTGACTCCTCCGATGCTGATGACCGGGAGTCCGGCCTGCTTCGTCTCTAAGATTCCTCTACGGTAGAGTTCCCTTCTCAAGCGAAGGACCAGGCTGTAGATCCATGAGGGGGGAGTCAGCAACATGCCGAGGACAAGACTCCCCGTACTCTTCGCGGAGGAAGGTGTCCACAGCTTCTGAAGGGCATTGCGCAGGCCTTCCTCGATGCGGTTCACGGCCCCGCTGCACCATTTGCCGAGCGCAGCCAGCCCTCCCTCTTCTCTGCGTGCCTGGGCCTCGGCCTCCATGCGATCGGTGACATTGCCGATCCTTTCCTCGAGGCGGGCGCGACAGGCTTCGTATTCCTCCTCGGTCCCGCCGGCCGGCACCCTGAAAGGCTCGTCGAAGATAACCGACACCCGAGAAAAGGGAAGTGGGATCTGAAAGTGGTCCCAGCTCGATGCGACCACCCGGGGTTGGGCCGCCCAGGTGAGCGGAATAATCGGCATGCCGGAAAGCTGAGCGATGCGCACCACGCCCGGCTGCACCGTGTACCGGGGACCTTTCGGTCCGTCCGGGGTGATCCCGATCGTGTGGCCCTGGCAGGCCTTTTCGATCAGGCCTTGAAGGGCCTCGCGCCCTCCTCGAGTAGTCGAACCACGGGCAGCAAGAATGCCGAAAGGCTTCACCGTTCGAGTGATCAACTCGCCGTCCCAATGCTGGCTGACCATGATCCAGGCGGGCTTCCCCTGTTTGCCGCACACCTTGCGCCAGACCGGAGGCATGATGATCATCCGGCCGTGCCAGAAACCGAAGATCACCGGCTCTCCGGCCTCGAAGATCTTCCACGTCTCTTCTGCCACGTGGATCCGAAGGCGAAGCGTCAACGAGATGAGTCGAATCAGAAGAGTGGCAACGGGCGGCAGCAGCCGGGCCAGCCATTTTCGCCTGAGTTCTTTTCGTTGCTTACGATCCATCTCCGCATCCTATCTAACGCTGACCGAACCCGTCTTCGAGCACATCGGCAACGGCTGGGTGCCGGGGCCGGGCCTGATCCCTGATCCCCGACCCCTGATCCCTGCCTTCCAACACTTCGAGCACCTCACGGGCAGCTCGTGCCGACGCACCGGGCTCGCCGAGCCGGTCCTGCACCTTGGCGAGCTCTTTCTTGACCTGCGTATAATATGTTGCATGCTCGAAGAAGGGCACACACGCCTCGTACAGGTTCTTCCCGGTCAACTCTCCCTGGACCAACTCCGGAACGACCGCTTTCTCGGACACGAGGTTCACCATCCCGATCACGGGCACCCGCACGAGCAGGCGTGCGAGCATGAATGTGAACCGGGAAACACGGTACACCACGATCATCGGTATCCTGAGCAACGCCATCTCGAGCGTTGCCGTTCCCGATGCGACCAGGGCCAGATCACAAACGGCCGTGCCCGGCCCGATCCCCTCGCGCGTGCACACCAGAGGAACCTCCGACTTCTCCAGAATCTCCTGATACACTTCGTCGCCCAGCCCGGGACCCTGTCCGAGAAGAAACTGCAGCCTTGGAAATCGCCGATGGAGCAACCGGGCGCCACGGAGCAGGACGGGCAGGAGCGCACGAACCTCGCTGGCCCGGCTTCCGGGAAACAGCCCCATGACCGGATAGAGCGGGGACAGGCCGTATCGGCCGTACGCCTCTGCCGGATCCTTCTCGGCCGCCTCCGGATCGAACCGGTCCATCAGCGGATGCCCGACATAGGTAACCGGAACGTTGTGCCTCTGGTACAGGTTCTCCTCGAACGGAAAGATCACGATCATACGGGTCACGTCCCGGGCGATCTGTCGAATGCGGCTGCGACGCCAGGCCCAGATCTGCGGGCTGATATAGTAGACGACCGGGATGCCCCTCTTGGCGGCCTGTCGGGCCACGCGCAGGTTGAAGTCCGGAAAATCGAGCAGCACCACGAGATCGGGCCGGTCCTCGGAAAGGCTCCGCTTGATCGAGCGGAAGGCGCCCAGGATGGTACGCAATCGGCCGAAGACCTCCACGAGCCCGACCACGGCAAGCTCGGAGGAATGACAGAGGAGCCGCACGCCTGCCCGCTCCATCTCGTCCCCCCCGATGCCGTACACCGAGAGCCCCGGGCTCATCTCCAGCAGGTTCTCGACGAGACGGGCGCCGTGGAGATCCCCGGAGGTCTCTCCGGCTATGATGAGGATCTTTTTCTCAAGCATCGGCTTGTCCGTGGCGAATGGCCTCTCCATGGCACTTCGTGGTTCGACAACGGGGAGAAGGGAGTTCCAGGGCGGGCTGCGATCTAGCCGGTACGCATCTTGCGTATGATCCGCAGCGCGATTTGAAGGGCTTTCTTGCCCTCGACACCTCCGACCTCAGGCGGCTCTCTGGTGCGCACGCTCCGGACAAAGGCCTCGAGTTCGGTCTGCAAGGCATCGCTCTCGCCCACCTCCTGCTCACCACCGACGATCTCGGGGGCACTCCCATCCGACCCGGCAACCCTCTGGAAGACCTGGACCTTGCCGGCATCGTAGTCCACGGATACGTAGGCGTCCCGCTGAAAGAAGCGGATCTTCCGAGTCTTCTTCAGACTCACGCGGCTGGCCGTCAGGTTTGCCACCGCACCGTCCTGGAAGTGCATGCGCACGTTCGCGATGTCCACGTTCGGCGAGAGGATCGGCACGCCCACGGAATCGATGCTCTTCACCGGGGAAGACACAAACTTCAACACGATATCGATGTCGTGAATCATCAGGTCGAGGATCACATCCACATCCGTCCCGCGGGCCTGAAAGGGCCCGATCCGATGGGCTTCGATGAACTTCGGCTCATCGATGGCCGAGCCGACCGTCTTCCACACCTCGTTGAAACGCTCCAGATGCCCCACCTGAAGGATGCAACCGCGCTTTTCTGCCATACGAATCAGCTCGGTGGCCTGGGGCAGGGTCGTGGTGATCGGCTTCTCGATCATCACGTCCACGCCTCGTTTGATGAATTCTCTGGCCACCGCATGATGTTTCGACGTGGGCACCACGATGCTCACCGCATCCACCAGGGAGTAGATCTCCTCCGGGCTTCCGTACGCCTTTGTCCCGAGCCGCTCCGCCACGGCACGCGCCTGGACGTCGTCGATGTCGACGACCCCGACCAGGTCGACGTCGTTCATGGCAGCGTATTTCTCGGCGTGAAAGTTGCCCAGGTACCCGGCGCCCACCACGGCCACGCGCAGCCGATTCACCTTTCCTCGCTTCCTTTCGGGCCGCACGATCCTCGGGCCGCCCTTTTTCCTACAGTGTCTCTTCCTCTCGTCCCACTACCGGCAGAACCCTCGCTCGCTCTTCTCCAGAAACTCGACGAAGTCTACCACGTTCGGGTCATCCCCCAGCTCGTCCCGAACCTTTTTCAATGCGTCCTCGAGCAACTCCCCGGACTGGAACAGGGTCCGGTAGGCCTTTCGCAGCCGACCGATCTCGTCCGCGGAGAACCCGGCCCGTTCCAGGCCTATGGTATTCAGTCCATATAGTTTCGCAGGGTTGTCCGATGCCCTCGTAAAGGGCGGAATGTCGAGCCGCACGCCCGACATGCCTCCGATCATGGCGCGCCGGCCGATCCGGACGAACTGGTGCACCCCCAACATCCCGCCCAGGATCGCATTCGACTCCACGTAGACATGGCCCCCGAGCATCGCCGAGTTCGCCAGGATGACCTCGTTCTCGAGCGTGCAGTCGTGCGCCACGTGCGCACAGGCCATCAGGAGGTTTCGATCTCCGACCTTTGTGATCCCGCGGTCTTCCACCGTGCCCAGATGGATGGTGACGAACTCCCGTATGATGTTGCCCGAACCGATGGTGAGCTCTGTCGGCTCCCCGCGGTACTTCGCGTGCTGGGGGATCGCACCGATCGAGGTGTGATGAAAGATCTCGTTGTTCTCCCCGATCTGTGTCCTGCCGTCGAGCACCGAATGGGGACCCACCTTGGTCCCGGCCCCGATCTTCACATGGGGACCCACGATGCAATACGGCCCGATCTCTGCGCTCTCGTGTATATCGGCTCCCTCTTCAACAATGGCCGTGGGGTGTATCATACCTTCTCCTTAGGGGGTGGGGGCAACAGAACCGCCAGCAGGATCCCCTCCATGGCGATTTCGTCATTCACTTTTGCAACGCCTTTGACTTTCCAGAGATCCTTCTTTCTTCGCAAGATCTCCACATGATGGATCACCTGATCGCCCGGCAGGACCGGCCTGCGAAACCTGACCTGGTCCAACCCGACCAGGTAGGGGACCCTGCCCCGGGTGGAAGGTACGGACCTGGCGACAAAGATGGCCCCCACCTGGGCCATGGACTCGATCAGGACCGTTCCCGGAACCACCGGGTTCCCTGGGAAGTGCCCGGGAAAGTACGGCTCGTTTATGGTGAAGTTCTTCAGCCCGACAATCCTCTTTCCTTCCTCGATCTCCAGGATGCGGTCCACAAGAAGCACAGGATACCTGTGCAGAAGCAAATCATGGATCTCTTGGTATTCGAGTGTGACACCCACTTGCTTCTCCCTCATTCCTCAGGGTTCTTCCTCAGGGTCGCTCTGCCCGCTCTCTTTCGTCAGGGCCGCCACCTGCTTCTCCAGCTTTCGCAGCTTCTCGCGCATCTTGGGCAGGTGTTTCAACGTCGCCATGGTCTTCAGGAAGGTCTCATAGGGCATGGTCGGAATGCCGGAAACCACCCTGCCGTCCAGGATCGAGGAGTGAACGCCGGACTTTGCCCCGATCTGAACCTCCTTGCCGATCCGAAGATGGCCGGCCACGCCCACCTGGCCTGCGAGGATGGCCCTGTCTCCCACGGTCGTGGAACCGGAGATGCCCACCTGGGAGACCAGGATCACGTCTTCACCGATCTGAACGTTATGCGCCAGCATGACCAGGTTGTCGATCTTGGTTCCTCTGCCGATGCGGGTCTCGCCCATGGTGGCCCGGTCGATACAGGTGTTCGCGCCGATCTCCACATCGTCCTCGACGCGCACGATACCGACCTGCGGAATCTTGTGGTGCCGGCCGTCCCGCTGTGCGTAGCCGAACCCGTCCGACCCCAGCTTCACGCCGTTCTGCAGGATGACCCGATCACCGAGCAGGCATCCCTCCCGGATGCTCACATGCGAATAGAGGCAGCAATCCTCGCCCACGCGTACGCGGTCCCCTACGTAGCAGAAGGGGTAGACGAGGGTGCGATCTCCGATCTCCGCATCCTTGCCGACGAAGGCAAAGGGAAAGATGCTCACGTCCTTTCCCAGACGGGCGGAAGGATCGACCCATGCTTCGGGCGAGATCCCGATCTCGGGCCGCTCCCTGGGATGGAAGACTTCGAGCGCCCGGGTGAAGGCCACGTAAGGTTCCGGGGTCACCAGCAGGGCAAGAGGAGCCTTTTCGACGTCGGGCGGGACGATCGCTGCCGAAGCGCCGGTCGTATCCAGCTTGCTTCGGTACCGGGGGTTCGCAACGAAGGTGAGGTCCCCTTCCCGGGCGTCCTCGATCCCCGCCACGCCGGTGATAACCGTCTTCTTGTCGCCGATCACGGTGGCTTCGAGGAGGTCGGCCAACTCTTCGAGGGTCATCCTGGCCAATGTCTCACCTCCCCTGTTCGCTACTTGCCCTTCTTCGAATCGTCGTACAGGAGGATGATCTTGCTCGTGATATCGAGGCTCGAGTTTCTGTGCAGCAGTCCGCTCTGGGTCTTCTCCATGATGAGGTCGAACTTCTCCTTGTCACCGTACTCCTCGATCACAGCCTGCAGATCCTTGAGGATCTTCTCGCTCAGCTTGGCGTCCTCTCTTCGCAGCTCCTCCTGGGCGTCCTCGTAGAGCCGCTTGAAGTCTTTCAGCCCGATCTGGTACGAGCTCTGCTTCTCCATGCGGGCCTCGTCGCTCAGGAGCACGCTCTGCCGGTCGATCTCTTCCTTGAGCAGGGCCAGCTCGTCCTGCTTCGTCTTCAGGTCCAACTGCACCTGATCCACCTTCTTCTGGAAGAGCGCCTTCGCCTTCTGGCCGGCTTCGGAAAGCTCCATCGCCTTTTGCAGATCCACTACGCCGATCTTCAAGTCGGCTGCAGAAGCCGTTCCGATCAAAGACCCCACCAGGATGATGGTGAGCAGCATGATTCCCTGTCGTCGCATAAGCCTGTTCCTCCTTTTGGTGTTCTCTATTCGTTCGGTGCTGTCTCTATATCTATATCCTAAAAGGGCGTTCCGATCGAGAACTGTACTGCCGACGGGTCTTCACCCTCCTCGCGGTCAATCGGGAATCCGAGCACAAAGGTGAGCGGGCCCATCGGGGAGAACCACCTGATGCCGGCGCCCGTGCTCAACCGCAGGTTCTGGAACTTGATGCCCTCGTCCTCGCTGAAGGCATTTCCCGCATCGAAAAAGATGAGACCCCGGAGCTTGAGCGAGGGGGCGATGGGGAAGATATGCTCGATATTGAAGATCAGCTCCTTGTTTCCGCCGATCAGAACATCGTCCACCTCCGGGCCGAGAGAACGAACGTCGTAGCCCCGGACCGTGCTGATGCCTCCGACGAAATACCGCTCGAAAACGGGCAGCCGGTCACCCCCGAGGCCCTTGCCCCATCCGGCCCTTGCACGGAGATGGACCGTCGTGTCCCAGATGACCGGAATGTAGACCCCCGTGTCGACCTGGAATTTCACGAAATCGGTGTTCCCTCCGAAGATGGTTCCGGCAAACTCCGCGGTGCCGATGTTCATCCAGCCTTTCAGCGGAAACATGGGGTTGTCGAGCGTGTTGTGGACGACGGAGAAGGTCACCGAGCTCACGGTGCTTCTGCCTTCCTCCGCCTGGAGGGTGATCGAGGCGAGCTGGCTGACGTCCCTGACCTCCACGTCCTCGTACTTGTACATCACGTTCCCGCGCACGAACTGGCGCAGCTCGTAGCCGAGGCGCAGGGCGCCTCCCGTGGATCTGCGTGTGAAGTCCTGGTAGACCCGCTCCGTATTGAACACATCGAATCCGGCGGAAAGGGGAATATCGAAGAGCCAGGGCTCGGTAAAGCTCAGCGAGAAGTTCTGGCGCGTCCCTCCGATCTCCGCGTTCAGCGAGAGGACCTGTCCTCGACCGAACAGGTTGCTCTGGGTGATGTTCGCCATCAGGATGAACTGGTCGGTGGAGCTGAAGCCGGCGCCGCCGCTCAGGGTTCCGGTCTGCCCTTCTTTCACGGACACCACGACGTCCAGAAGGTTGTCTTCCGCCCCGGGCTCCGTATTGATATTGACCGCATCGAAATAGCCCAGCCGCTCCACCTCCGCCTTGGAGAACCGGAGCATGGAGCTGCTGTACAGGTCTCCCTCGATCAGGGCCATCTCCCGCCGGATCACCTTGTCTCGCGTCTTGGTGTTCCCGGCAATGCGAATGTCCCCCACATAGTATTTCTGTCCCTTCTGTACCCGGTAGATCACGTCCACGGTCAGGGAGGCTTCATCCGGGAAGTAGAGAGGAATGATCTCGGCAAAGGCGTAGCCCTGATCCGCGTAGTAGTCGGTCATGGCCGTGATGTCGTCCTGGAGGCGCTGCCGGCTGAAGATCTGACCGGGCAGAAGGGTCTGCGACCCGGCCAGGATGATCTCCTCCTCCTCGGTCGCGTTCTCCCACCGCATGCTCTTCACGGTGTACTGTTCGCCTTCTTCCAGGACGAAGAAGACATACATCCCCTTTTCGTTGGAAAGGGTGAGGGGAGGTTGCGCGGAAAACTGCAGATAGCCGTGATCGAGGTACCAGAGGGTCAGACGGGTGAGGTCATCCTTGAGCACGTCCTCCTTGTAGGCGCCCGCCGACGTGATGAACGAGAAGAAGGACTTCCTCTTGGTTTGAAGAATGCTGCCGAGCTTCTTGTCGGAAAACTTGCTGTTCCCCAGGAAGGAAACCTTCCGGACCTTGATCTCCTCGTTCTCCTGCACCTTGAAAACCACGTTGACCTGATTGTTGTCGTGAGGCTCCGCCTCGTAATCCACGTTCGCCCGGAAGTATCCCTCGTTCGCGTAGAGCTTGCGGATCTTCTCCACGTTCTCCTTCAGGGCCCCGATGTTCAGGAACGTGTTCGTCTTGATCGTGACGACTTCCTGAAGGTCCTCTTCCTGCAGCTCTTTGACGCCTTCGTAACGGACCTCCCGAATCGTGGGTCTCTCTTCCACGTGATAGATGATCTTCACGCCCCCCGAGAAAGGAAGGGCTTCCACGGTCGCCTGCCGGAAGTACCCGGTCGCCATGATCGCCTGGAGGTCGTTTCGGATCGTCTTTCGGTTGAGCCCGAACCCCTCCTTGGTCCGGATCCGAAGGAAGATCACATCCGGCTCGATTCGCTGGACCCCCTTGACCTCGATGGCCGTCACTTCCGGAGCGAACGGATCCTCCCGGGTCTCCGGTGTCGGCTCCTCTTCGGGTTCGGCTGCCGCGGGCGCCAGGGCCTCCGGTCCGGGTCGCGCCTCCTCCGTCGCCTCTTCCGGCGTTTCGACGGGAGGCAACTCCTCCTGTTCGACGGGCTGGACTCCCCCCTCTTCGACGTCCGGCCCCAAAGGAGGTAGGCCGTCGTCCTGGGCCCAGCAAAGGCCCACGCTCGAGGTCATCACCAGCAACATCGGCAGCCACCAGAGAATCCGGCAGGGATTGCGTCTATTCCGCATGCGTATTTCGATCACGTGTGGTTCGCCTACGTCCCGTCCTTGATTGAGTTAGACTCGGGCTTTTCCGCTTCCACCAGCTTTCCGTCGTGCATTCGGATCTGCCGGTCCATCCTGGCAGCAAATCTCGGGTTGTGCGTAACCGCGACCAGGGCGATGCCCCGTGTGTCGCGAAGTCTCACCAGAAGATCCTCCACAACTTGCGCGCTCTCGGTATCAAGGTTGCCTGTCGGCTCGTCCGCCAGCACGATCTGGGGGTCCATGATCACCGCCCGCGCCACCGCAACCCGCTGCTGCTCTCCTCCGGAGAGCTTGCCCGGCCGATGGGCCACGCGATCCGAAAGCCCCAGTTCCTCGAGGAGCCCGGTCGCCTTGAGGGCCGCCTGCTTCCTGGGCATCCCCCCGATCAACGCCGGAAGCATCGTATTCTCCAGGGCGGACAGGTCGGAGAGCAGGTAGTGGAACTGAAAGACGAACCCGATCTCCTGGTTGCGAAAACGCGCAAGCTCCTTGTCCAGCCGGGTGGACTGATCCTCCCCGCGATAGACGACCCGGCCCCGGCTAGGACGGTCCAGGGCGCCCAGGATGTGCAGCAGGGTCGTCTTGCCCACGCCGGACACCCCCAGGATCGCGATGGTCTCCGCCTTTCGGATCTCGAGGTCGATCCCCTTGAGAACGCGGATCTCCTTGCCGCCGAGCTCGAAATCCTTGGTGAGTCCGCTCACCTGCAGAAGGATTTCCTCCGGAGCCGCTCGGCCCGCCGGGTCGGGCGTCTGGTTATTCATACCGCAACACCTCGGCCGGGTCGAGTTTTGCCGCCTGCCGCGCCGGGTAGACCGTGGCAAGGACGGACAACACCAGGGCGGAAAGGCCGACCAGAATGAACTCGATCGACCGGACTTCCACCGGCAGATGCGACAGGTAATAGATGTCCGGATCCAGTCGAATCAGGGGGTAGCTCCCGACCACCCTGCAGAGCACGTAGCCCAGAACCAGTCCCAGGAGGGTGCCGATCAACCCGAGCAGCAATCCCTGACAGAGAAAGATCCTCCCGATGGAACGCTGCGTGGCACCCATCGCCTTCAGGATCGCGACCTCACGGCGCTTCTCCAGCACGTTCATGATCAGGGTGCTGATTATGTTAAAGCCCGCGACCAGGATAATCAAAACCAGCACGAGATACATGACGATCTTCTGCAGCTTCAGGGCGGAGAAGAAGTTCGGGTTGATCTCGCTCCACTTCTTGACCCAAAAGGGATAGCCCAGCAGCTCCTGGATCTCGCGCTCGGCCCGGTCCGTCTCCCGGATGTCACCCAGGCGGATCTCGAGACCGGTCACGTTCTCCCCCATCCCGAAAAAGCCTTGAGCCTCCTCGAGCGACAGAAATGCCAGGGAGGCATCGTATTCATACATGCCGACTTCGAACACGCCCTCCACCCGGTAATCCCGAAGGGCCGTGGCGGCCGGCGCCTCGTTCTCCTGGCCGGCCATGGCAACGAGCCGAACAGAATCGCCGCAACTCACCTCGAGCGTTTCCGCGAGCACGTTCCCGATCCAGATAGGCGTCGCAGGAGGGGCCCCTTCGGTCCCGGAACCCGCCTCCTCGGCAGGAAACGAGAATCCTCCGCACGAGAAATCGAGCTGCCAGTCCGACATCTCCGGCAGCGACTCGGGCCACACGCCCCGGACGACGATGCCTCGCACGTCCGCTTCGGATCTGAGAAGGGCCTTGTGGTAGGAGAAGGGCATCGTCGTGGCCACCTCGGGAAGCTCGTGAACCTTCTTCCTCACCTCCTGCCAGTCGTCCATCTCACCGTCGAAGCGAAGGAGCAGCAGGTGCGCGTTCACGCCGATGATCTTGTCCCTCAAGACGCTTTCGAACCCGGACGCAAAGGACAGAGCGAGCACGAGCGCCATCACCCCTACCAGGATGCCCCCCACGGTGATCCACGGCATCACGGACAGGAATCCGGAGTCCTTCCCACCCTTCAAATACTGAAGCCCAACCCTTAGCTCGTAGGAAGCCATCCGCTATTCGTACCGCAAGGTTTCGGCCGGAAGCACCCGGGCCGCCTTCCACGCCGGGTACAGAGTTGCCAGCAGACTCAGCAACAAAGCAGCCACGGCGACGGACAGGATGTCCACGGGGTTCATCCGAACCGGCAACGTTAGTTGATAGAAGACGTCCTGGGGGAGCGTCACCAGAGGGTATCGCGCCAGAATTTTGCAGAACCCGACGCCCGCCAGCACACCGATCCCCGTCCCGGTCAATCCGATGAGCATTCCCTGGAGAACAAACAGCCCCTGGATCCTGCCCCGGGTCGCGCCAAGCGCCTTGAGAATCGCAATCTCTTTTCTCTTCTCGGTCACCGTCATGGCCAGGGAGCTCAGAATGTTGAGCACGGCAACCAGCACGATCAGGGTCAAGACGGCAAAAGCCGTGATCTTCTCGAGCCGCATGGCGGAGAGCAGCCTGCGATTCTTCTGCATCCAGTCCTCGACCTTGTAGGCGTCTCCGGACACGGCCCGTATCTCTTCCGCCCTCTCCCGGGCGTGCTCATACTTTGCGATTCCCACCTCGACGCCGCTGACCTCGGTCCCGATCCGGAGAAACGACTGGGCCTGCCCCAGGGACACGTAGGCAAAGGTCGCATCGTATTCGTACAGCCCGGTCTGGAAGACCCCCCCCACGCAAAAGGTCTCCTGGATCGGCATGACCCCGAAGGGCGTCTCGATCCCCACGGGCGAGACCATCCGTATCGGATCTCCGTAGAAGCATCCCAGATTGCCGATCAGCTCCCGGCCGAGCAGAATCGCCGGCTTCCCTTCACATTCCATGGGGAAGGGCCCTCCCGCCTCGATCGGGTCCCGAAGCACATCCAAATGTCCCTCCACGATCTGCTCGGGCAGACGGCTCACCCGGGAAATCGATTCGGGCTGGATGCCCATCAGGGTCGCCCCGACGGGCCTGCCGGTCGAGAGCAGCAGCACCTGGGTCCGAACGTAGGGGCTCAATCCCTGCACACCATCCACCCCTGCCAGACGGTCTCGAAGCTCCTGCACATGGTCCTCGTTCATCTGCTTTCGCTTCAAGGTGATGGGCGCCATGTTTCCCAGAAGCTTCTCCTTCAGATCCTCTTCGAACCCGTCCATTACACTCAAGGTCACCAGCATGGCCATGACGCCTACGGCGATTCCCAGACAGGAGAGCAGGGGAATCACCGACACAAAGCCGTAGCGCCGTCTGGATCGAAGGTAACGAACCGCAAGGTGCCTTTCGAATCGCACGATCCTGTTTGGGCCTCCGGGAAAAAAGGGGAGAAGAAAGAGGCTTAAGGAACCTTATTCCTTGCTGGGTGCGCCCTTTTCGGGCCGCATCTGCGGGAAGAGGATCACGTCCCGGATGGAAGAGGAATCGGTGAAGAGCATCACCAACCTGTCCATCCCGATCCCCTCTCCTGCCGCCGGCGGCATGCCGAATTCAAGGGCTTCCACAAAGTCTTCGTCCATCTCCTGGGCCGTGTCATCCCCCTGTCGTCTCTTCTCTACCTGACCAAGCAGCCTGCGTCTTTGTTCCTCCGGATCGTTGAGCTCGGAAAAACCGTTGGCAACCTCTCGCCCCGCTATGAACAGCTCGAAGCGATCCACCGTTTCCGGACATCCCTCTGTCGAGCGGGCAAGAGGAGACACCTCGACCGGGTACTGCATGACAAAGGTCGGCTGGATCAGCTTCTCCTCAACGGTCTGCTCGAACAGCTCCACGAGCAGCTCCCCCTGACTCATGTTCTTCAGCCCCTCGATCCCGCAACGCTCACAGGCCGCCTTGAGGGCGGCCGGGTCCCCGATCTCCTCCTGGCTGAAACCTCCGTCCTCCACGAGAGCCTGCTCTATGCTCACCCTTCTCCAGGGAAGAGAGAAGTCCAGCTCCATCCCCTGGTACGTGAGGGTGCGGCTCCCCAGAAGCTCATCGAGCAATCCGCAGATGAGCTCTTCGGTGAGGGCCATGAAGTCCTCGTAGGCTGCATACGCTTCGTAGAATTCGATCATGGTGAATTCCGGATTGTGCCGCGTCGACAGGCCTTCGTTCCGGAAGTTCTTGTTCAGCTCGTAAACCTTGGTGAAGCCGCCGACCAGCAGCCGCTTCAGGTAGAGCTCCGGCGCGATCCGCAGGTATAGGGATTGCTCCAGCGCGTTGTGAAAGGTCTCGAAGGGCTTGGCCGCGGCCCCGCCGGCGATGGGGTGCATCATCGGGGTCTCGACCTCGAGGAAACCGCGCTGATCGAAGAAACTGCGAACCTTGCGGATGATCTCGGCCCGCATGCGAAAGGTGGCCCTCACCTCGGGATTGACGATCAGGTCCTGATAGCGCTTCCGATACCTGAGCTCGATATCCTTCAGGCCGTGAAACTTCTCGGGCAGCGGACGGAGCGCCTTTGTGAGGATCTCGTATCGTTCCACCTGGACGGTGAGCTCGCCGGTGCGGGTGAGGAACAGCCGCCCCTCCGCGCCGAACAGGTCCCCGATGTCCGCGCCTCGCTTGAACTGATCGTACGCCTCTTCACCGATGATGTTCTTGCGCAGATAGAGCTGAAGCTGTCCTGATTCATCCTGGACATGCAGGAAACAGCTCTTGCCGAAATCCCGCATGGACATGACCCTGCCCGCCAGGGCGAACCGTTCCTCCAGCGCCTCGAGGTCCTCGGAGGAGGCCCCGTCGAAACGCTCCTGGATGGCCTGGATGGTGATGTTTCTTCGAAAGGTGTTCGGGTAGGGGGCCCTCCCCGCTTCCCGCAACTGCTCCAGCTTGGTCAGGCGAACAGCCCTGATGTCGTCCTCGGCTCCCATGAATAAAAGTTCCTTACAAAAAACCGGGCCGTCCACAGCCGGTCCGGCGGTACGTTTCCCTTCCATGAAAAGGCACGGAACCCGCACATTTCGCTAAACTTCCTCCGCTCTGGCAAAGGAGTTTCGCTCCCATATGCGGGTTTGGGTCAAAATCTATCTTAGATAGCTCAAACCTTTCCGCCTTGTCAAGGAAAGCAGGGTTCGGGGTTCAGCGGAAAGGGGTCAAGCCCCCTCCCCTAACCCCCTTAAAGACAAGCAGAATATTCCTTTGCGGTTCAGACAGGCGGGCTTTTTAAAACAATGGGAGCGCATTGCCCCGGTGTGCGCTGCTAGCGGCTGCGCAGATAGGCCTGCATGAAGTGATCCAGGTTTCCGTCCAGGACCGCATCCACGTTTCCGGTTTCGAAATTGGTGCGGTGATCCTTGACCAGCCGATAGGGCTGCATCACGTACGAGCGAATCTGGCTTCCCCAGGCGATATCCTTCTGGTCCTGGTAGATCTCGCTCTGCTTCTTCGCTTCCTCTTCCTTTCGCATCTCGAGAAGACGCGCACGGAGGATCTTCAGGGCCCGCTGGCGGTTCTTGTGTTGAGATCGCTCGTTCTGGCACTGCACCACGATCCCGGTAGGGAAATGGGTGATCCGCACCGCCGAGTCGGTCTTGTTCACGTGCTGGCCCCCTGCGCCGCTCGCACGAAAGGTCTCCACCTTCATCTCGTCGTCTTTGATGTCGATCTCTTCCTCTTCCTCTGCCTCGGGGTAGACGAATACGGCTGCAAAGGAGGTGTGCCTCCTGCCGCCCGCATCGAAGGGGCTGATCCGCACAAGCCGGTGAATGCCCACCTCCGCTTTGAGATACCCGTACGCGTAAGGACCCTTTATGAGGATGGTGGCGCTCTTCATGCCGGCCTCATCGCCGGGCTGGAGGTCGTAGTCCTCGACTTCGCCCCCCTTCCGTTCTATCCAGCGGCTGTACATCCTCAGAAGCATCTCGGCCCAATCCATCGCCTCCGTGCCACCTGCGCCGGCATGGATGACGAGGAATGCATTCTTGTCGTCGTCCGGCCCGCCCAGGGTGATCTCGAACTCGAAGGACTCGAGGCTGTCCTTGAGCTTCTCCAGAAGCTCGACCGCCTCGGCCAGCATTTCCTCGTCCGAGGCCTCCTCGCCAAGCTCTGTGCAGGCCTCTGCTTCCTCCATCTGCTCTTCCAGTTCCTTCCAACGTCCCACGATCCGCTGGACGGCCGTCCTCTCTTTGAGCAGGACCTGTGCCTCCTGGGGACGGTCCCAAAAATCCGGTTTGCAGATCTCCTCTTCCAGTTGATCGAGTCGCGACTGCCGGCCCTCTAAGTCAAAGACAACCTCGTAGCCGTTCAGAGATCATCTTGACTTCCGCAGTTCGCTCCTTGAGTTCCATTCGAAAACCCTCCTCGTCTCGTTGGTTCCTTTTCCCCTCCCCGGTGCCTTACCGATTTTCCGGCAAGCAAGCATCAGGGCGGAAAACGTTCGTGAATGCGCCGAAGGAGCCGGTTCTGCTTCCTTCCCATTGCAGCCGCCTCCTTGGACCCTCTGGTATGATCGTATCCTATCAGGTGGAGAATCCCGTGGACCAGCAGCAGGTCGAGCTCCTGATTCAGTGCAGCCCCTTCCTGCTCCGCCTGGGCTTTGGCCGTTTCCGTGCTGATGACCACATCGCCCAGCCAGGTGGGATCCACGGTCTCGCCGCCGCCTTCCCATTGGGCAAAGGCGAGCACATCGGTCGGGCGATCGCGGTCCAGATATTGCCGGTTGAGCTCACGGATCTTTTGGTCGCTCACGAGCAGGACCGAGAGCTCCGCCTCTTCGAAGTCGAGCATTTCCAGCGCGAGGGCCGCGACCTCCTGAAGACGCTTCGAGTCGACCCTGACCTTCCGCTGCCGGTTCGACAGCAGCACCCGCCGCCCGTCAGTCATTCCGCCCTCTTTGCATACCCGTGCCCCATCGAGTGACAAGTGGCAAGAGACAAGTGGCGAGTGGCTTTCTGCCGGCAAACTGTCGCCGCAGTTGATCCTGACCCCTGATCCCTGGCCCCTGACCCCTGACTTTGCCCTTTCACCTTTCGCCTTTGACCTTCTGCACCTTGTTCCCTGCTCCCTTCAACTTGTCCGCCCGGTCGTAGGCCCCGATGATTTCCTGAACGAGCCGGTGCCGCACCACGTCCTCCTCGCTGAAATACCTGAAACAGACTCCCTTCAGGCCCCGGAGGATCTCTTGAACCTCGACCAGGCCGGAGACCTTGTCCGCCGGCAGATCGATCTGGGTGACATCCCCGGTGATGACCGCCTTGGAGTGCAGGCCCAGCCGCGTCAGGAACATCTTCATCTGCTCGGACGTGCTGTTCTGGGCCTCGTCCAGGATAACGAAGCTGTCGTTCAGGGTCCTGCCTCGCATGAAGGCAAGAGGCGCAACCTCGATCTCTCCGGTTTCCACCATCCGGGATGCTTGTTCGTAGTCCATCATGTCGTGAAGCGCATCGTAGAGAGGCCGAAGGTACGGGTTCACCTTCTCGTAGAGATTACCGGGCAGAAAGCCAAGCTTTTCCCCGGCCTCGACGGCGGGCCGGGCGAGGACGATGCGCATGACTTCCCTTCGCATCAGGGCCGACACGGCCATGGCCATGGCGAGAAAGGTCTTGCCCGTCCCGGCCGGACCGATCCCGAAAACGATGTCATTGCCGCGAATGGCGTCGATATAATCCTTCTGTCCGAGGCTCTTCGGCGTGATGCGACGTTTCGTGGGCGCCAGATAGACCTCGTCCAGGAAGACGTCCTTCAGATCCGCTCCCGGGTGCCGCTTGAGCATGCGGGCGGCACAATCCACATCGGTCGGGTAAATCGAGAACCCCTTCTGCAGAATCTGGTAGAGCTCTTCGAGGAGCCTGTAAGCCAGGTCCACCGAGCTCTCTTCCCCGCGTATCCGCACCGTCTCACCGCGGGCGGCGAGCTCCACACCGAGCTCCTTCTCGACCCGTCTCAGGTTCTCGTCGCCAGGACCGTAAAGGGCCTGTATGTTCGCGGGGGCCTCGAAACAGACCTCCAGCACCTTCGTGCTCATCTCGTCTCCGGATTTCTTGCGTTCCGGTACCATCTGAACATTTTTGAAGAGGGTAAGCAAGATGTGCGAACAGAAGGTGAAAGGTGAAAGGGCAAAGTCAGGGGCCAGGGATCAGGGGTCAGGGGTCAGGATCAACTGCGGCGACAGTTTGCCGGCAGAAAGCCACTCGCCACTTGCCACTTGCCACTCGCCACTCGTCATTCGACTGCGGAGCGGGCCACTCGCCACTTGCCACTTGTCACTCGATGGGGGGGCGGGAGGGGTAAGGGACGCGAGTTAGTTCGAAGGGGCGATGAGGAGCTGGTAGTCGCCGTCCGGGCCAGTCACATAGGAGAAGCGATTGGACCCCCAGAGAGAGAGGTCCTCGCGGAGGAGCAGCTTCTCCTCCACCAGGTTGGAGAGCTCGACCGGGTAGTGTCCCTTTTCTCTCCGGTACACCTTCAGGGCCTGGAGAACGCGATCCCGTTGCGCATGGTTGAGAAGACGGCAGACCGGGGCCTCTTCCCGAACGATCGGAACAACGCCAAGCCGATTCGCGTCCGGATCCAGCGACGCGAACTGGATCGTCAGAAGCAACACCACCGCCCCTGACAGGGCGAGGGCTCCGCCGATCAGATTCGCCCTCTCGCTGTGGCTCGTCACCCTGGTGGTCACGCGGTCGCTCGGAGCCGCGGTCTCGGGCGCGGCAAAGCGAATCCAACCCCTGTCCATGAGTGATAGAAAGGCCTGGCAGGCGGAGAACTCCCCGAGAAGGGAGATATGGATGATCTCCTCTATGTTGCGCCGTCCGTCGATGAGGCTGTAAACCGATCTCTCTGCAGTGGTCAGGGACGGCTCTCCCTCTGCAAGGAGATCCTCCTCCTCCCAATCGGAGCCCTGTTCCCCGTCTTTGCCCCGCACACGGCCCAGGAAAGCCCGGACTCGTTTCTTCACCGGAAGTCGGCCGGAATCACTCGGGGCCAGCTGACGTTGCGGCACCTCCTGGAAGGAGCCGATCCTCTTCTTGAGCAGAGGCCATTCGTCCGACTTGCGCAGGCCCTCCAGGACGAGCGGCTCAGGGGCCAGGGGTTCCCGGAGTTCCCAGTCGGAGGGAAGGGCCTTGTCCTGGATGAAGAAGAAATCCCCGCGGCGCTTCTGGAACAGGGGAAAGAGGATCTCCTCGATGTGCTCTCGCAGCAGCACATCGATTTCCCTCGGCCCGAGCAGCGCTTCACCGCGAAGAATCTCCTTCAGGCTCGTCAGGTCGTTCACCTGTCGTTTTTCGAGCCTCCGCACGTCTTCATCCGAGAGGTAGCCGACACGGAAGAGGATCCCGACCAGGTGATCCCAGGGGTCCTTGCCGCTCGGAAGCGCCCCAACCACCATACCTTCCCGGAAGTAGACCTCGATTTCTCTGAATTCCGTCTTGAGGTTCAGACACCCTGTCTTCGCCTGCTGCTCGAGCAGCTGGAAGATCTCGGGTACTCCGAATTCTCTTAAGTCACCTCTCAACGGCATGGCCTTCTATCTCCTCGCCCTAATCTTATCCACGAATTTGCGCTGCATGAACACGTAGAGACCAATCAGCAGGACAGCGAACACGATCCTCGAAGCCGTCCCGCTCGTCTCCCAGACCGTCATCGGCACGGGCAGCATGCTGCTCCAGAAACCCGCAACGAGTACGAGGAAGAAGAAACCGAGCAGCATCAGCAGGCCCCGCGGCTTTTCCTCCAGCAGACTGAACCCGAGGCCCGGCAGGAGGAGATTCAGGATGAGCAGCCTTCGGGACCGTCTGGACTGGTGACGCGCCATCATGCGAATCTGGCCGTGTCTCCGCTCTTTCGAGATGTTCTCCCTCTGGTAGAGCGCCTGGTAGCAGGGAGAGCACAGACCCCCTACTTCTGCGCCCACATCACACTTGGCGCAGACGATCTTTCCGCACCCCGAGCATGCGAACGGCTCCTGCCCGCTCCTTCGACGGGAAACCAGCATTACGTAGACCGCCGCAAGCGCGAGGAAGACCCAGGGTGCCTGTCGCAGAGGAATCCCGGCGGCAGTGGAACGCCAGACATCGTCGGCAGCCCGCTCCGTTTCCGGACTGCTGTAGAAAGCGTGGCGCCACAAAGCGGACTTGCGGGGTTCTTCATCGATGAAGTATCGATTCGGGTTCGGGCTGTGGATGTAGGTGAAATAGTCGACCTGCTCCGCATCGATTTTTCGGGCGGTCTGATACTCCTGCGCTCCCTTGAGGAAGGAGAACTCCCTGCGGAGAAGCTGGCTCAGATTGTAATGGGGCGCTGCAGAGCCGTTGCCGTACAGGACCGCCTTACGGTAGGCGGACTTCGCCTCGTCGAGCTCTCCCTGGATGGCGTGAAGGTTCCCGAGGTTGTTCCAGAGCCTGCCCGTGTGCGGGTGCGCCATCAGCGCCTTTTTCAGAATCCGCTTCGCCTCGTCGTAGTTACCCCTTCGCTTGTCCACCAGGGCCCGGGTCAGTTGAAGATCCCTCGACTCCGGATATGCCCGGTAAGCCGCAGCCAGGGACTCTTCGCCGGCAGCATCCCACTCCCCCCGGATACATCGCTGTATGGAATGGGTCGCCTCGGACAGAGGAGAGAAGAAGCAGACGGTCTGGTTGAACAACCAGGGGGACACCGCCCACACGATCAGAAAGACCGAAAAACAGGCCTTTTCCCACTTGCGCACGAATCTGCCTGCCAGGAATCCGAGAAACACGGTCACCCAGAACGGGCCGGGCAGGAAGAGCAGAACCAGCATGGTTGCCAGCAGCAGACTGCCCACGGCCGCCATGCCGAGCGGTCCGAAGGGGGTCCGCTCCTTCACGAAATGCAGCAGGACACCGGCGTACCGGCCCAGAAAATAGAACCCAAGAGCGAGGAAGGACAGGTACAGCGTCATCAGAACGAGGGCATACGCCCTGCCCGCGGTCGTGAATTGCCACATGAAATCCTGAAACATCTGCTTGAGCGAGACCCATCTCCACTTGAGCGAGCTCAGAAAGCCCCGCTGCGGATCTTTGCGAACCATCTGGGACAGGGTCAAGGCTACCGGATAGTACTCCGGCGCCAGGTTGTAGGCCGCTTCTCCCAGAAGCCGGGCCTCGAGGAATTCCCCTGCTTCGAGTGAGAGGCTGGCCCGGCGCATCAGCAGGGTTGCGTAATCCGGCATGTTGCGGAACCCGGTGTCCAGCTTCGCCTCATAGAGCCGGTTGAGAGCCGACTGGAGGGAGGCGATCGACCCCTCTTCGAGGACATCGAGAAACCGGGCCCAATGGGGCTCCATCAGATCGTCGGGGAAACGGTAACCGCCCACGCTCAGGTCGAAGGATACCTTCTCGGCGGGCGGCAGTTGGACGAACAGAGCGTCCGGCTCCGTCTCCACAGCCTCTCGGCTCTCCACGGCTTCCAGGCTCTGCAGATTCTCGCGATTCTCCTCGACTTCGTCGGGTCGGGCTTCAAGGGGGCGGACTTCCACCCGGCGGACCTCTTCGGTCCGGCGCACCGGATCCATGTCGGTCCGGTACACCCTGGCCGGGTAGGTCTCGCGGACGTCTTCTTCCCCCTCCTCGACCCATTCCACCACGATTCCGTCGGGCTGACGATAGTTCGACGGCATCGAGTCCCGACCCGATGGGGGCACCGTCTCCACATACTGGGGCTCTTCCTCCCAGTCCGAGGGGCCCTCGTCCGGCAACCAGCCCTCCCCGGTCCCTGCTTCCCCCTGCTCCGACGGCTCATGGATGACCACCACCCGGCCGACCTGGTCTCCCCGGGTCACCCGCCTCACGTCCTCCGGGCTCGGGACCCGCCCGGATCCGCGCGAAGACATATCGTCTTCGTCGGGAAGGACGAACTGGGCCATCACGGGTGCCGCAGTCAGCAGGGCTGCTGCCGCCAGCAACCAGACGAGCAGAAGGGAGGAAAACCCCCGTAGTTTCTGGGTCGATCGGTTCAAAGGGTGTACCCTTTCACCCGGAAGGACCTTTCGATCGATAACAATGTTCTACAATAAAGAGGCCGGGGGCCGGCTGGAAGCAGTATCCCGCTGTTTTTCCGTCTCCTGGCCGCGCGACCCGCGGCTCTATTGCCAACCCCTTGGAAAGCCACTAATGTGAATCATGAGTAAGATCGGCACAAATGGGCAATCTCTTGTGCAAAAGGAAAAAAAAACGCGATGAATTGCCTGAAAAACCTGGAAGATCTGGTTCGCACCCTCAGGGGCCCGGATGGGTGCCCCTGGGACCGGGCTCAGACGGTCTCGGACATGAAACAGTATCTGCTCGAGGAGTGTTATGAAGTGCTGGATGCAATCGACCACTCACCCCCTGCCAAGCTGCGGGAAGAGCTGGGCGATCTCCTGTTCCAGATCGTGTTCATCATCCAGATGGCAGAGGAAAAGGGGGATTTCGGACTGCAGGACGTAGTGCAAACCGTTCACGACAAGATGGTGCGCCGTCATCCCCATGTGTTCGGTTCCGCTTCGGCCGAGGATCCGGAAGAGGTGCGAGAGAACTGGTGGAAGATCAAACAGGCCGAGGGATCCACGCCCCGGTCTCACCTGGAGGGGGTTCCCCGGCATCTTCCGGCCCTCCAGCGGGCCTACCGGCTCGGGCAACGGGCCTCGCAGGTCGGCCTCGACTGGCCGGAGCCCCGGGCGGTCCTGACAAAGATCAGGGAAGAGGTCGACGAACTCGAGCAGGCCCTGGATCATGAATCCGGGCCGCGGGTCAGGGAGGAGCTTGGCGACGCTCTCTTTTCTCTCGCCAACCTGGCCCGAAACCTGAAGCACAACCCGGAAGAGACGCTTCAGCAGAGCAACGAGAAGTTTCTCGCCCGGTTTCGGCTTCTCGAAGAGCGTGCTCGCGCCGAAGGCAGAGCCCTGGAGGACCTGCCGCCCGAAGAGATGGACCGTCTGTGGGAAGAGATCAAACGGACCGGCTAACCCGAGGAGATCTCACACTTGCTCAGCTCTTTCCCCTGCCCCGTATGTGACGCCGATCGCTGGCAGCCGATCGACGAGTTCCACTATGGCAGGTCGGATGAAATTCCCACGAGCCTCGGCACCCTGCGGGAATACGTGGGTTTGCGGCGCAGAGTGCTCTTCGAGGTATGGTTCCCGGATGCGACCGAGCTGGTGTTGCACACCGTACTCTGCAAGGCATGTGGGTTCGTGGCTTTCTCGCCGCGGCCTTCCGAAGAGGATATCGATGCGAAGTACCGCTTCCTGCAGCGTGAGGAACGGGACATAGGAGGACAGAAGCCCACCCGCAAGGCACAACAGGAGGATGCAAAGCGCGCGGAGAGGATCTACAGGAGCGTCGCGCGCCACAAGGGCAACGGCCCCCTGCGCGTGCTCGATTTCGGAGGGGGCAACGGAAAGCTTCTGACCTCGTTTCAAAGTCGAGGGCACGTCTGTCACCTGGTGGACTACACCCTCGAGCCCCTCCCGGGAATCGAGAAGATGGGGGACACGCTGGACCAGCTCCCCTCCGGAACCACCTACGACGTGATCCTCTGCAACCATGTGATCGAGCATCTGGGCAATCCCCGTCGAACCGTGCGAGACCTTGCCTCGCTGCTCGAGGAAGGGGGGATCCTCTATGGCGAGGTTCCGATCGATGTCTGGGGAGGGGTCGACATTCGCCATGACCCGGTCACCCATGTGAACTTCTTCACGCCCCATTCCTTCGAGTTGCTCTTCGCAAAGGAGGGGCTCCGAATCCTCAAATGCAGGCAGATCGGGGGAACGTATGGGGGTGGGAAGATATACGCGACCCTGGTTCTGGCCGAGAAGCACGGGGACGACCTGATAGAGGCCCTGCCCCGGGGACCGGAGCAAGCCCTCCGAATGCTTCGTCCCACGGTCTGGATGCGGATCGTGCGGGCGTGGCGCCTTCGGAGGTTTCCCGGTGTCGCAGGGCTCCTCCGACGGCTGGGGATCTCTCGAAGAACCCTTTCAAGATGATTATTCCGTTCCAAACGTTTTTTGTTGTACGTGCGAATCGAGTGTGATATAATGTGTGCGTACCTGATAGATTCTTCGGCGTTTCCTCCTTTTCCGACAAGCGGGATCCATGTCTGACCGAAGCCGACAAAGAAGCGCCCTGAAGACACGAAGCACACTCCTGGCCCTGGCGATGACGGTCGCCATGCTCGGCTGCACAGAGTATGGAATGGAAGTGTGCAACTACTGCGAGCTGAACAACCCGCTCAAAGCCTGCAGGGCCGGTCTCGAGTGCGTCGACTACATGTGCATTCGGCCCGATGGTAATTTCCCGGGGGAATGTTGCGACAAGGGTGCGGCCGAGTGTGCTGAAGACTACTACTGTGTTTACCGGACCTGTGCCGTATCTCCGATCTACCCTCCTCCCAAGGAAGACCTGGAGACGCTCTCCGATCCCTTCGAGGTGACCGCGGAGACACGGGTCATCCTGCCCGAGACCCCTACAACCACTGATGCGACGGCCGGAGAGCTTCTGCGGGCCCAGATCGAGGACTCCCTCGGCCTTCAGCTGACCGTGGAGCCCTACACGACGGAGACGGTCCTGGACAACGCCATCGTCATCGGAACCGAGGTCTCCAATCCGGGTGTGCAGACCCTGGTGACCCAACTCGGGCTGGCCGTTCCCGGCGGGGGCCCCAGTCCGGAAGAGAATTACGCCTTCGAGATCGCCGGGACCAACATTCTCGTCGCCGGGAACGGCGACAAAGGGGTGCTTCACGGCTCCCAGGCGCTCAAGCAGCTGATCCGGGGGGAAGCCCTGAAGTCGCCGACCGACCCGCTCGCTTCACGGGTGGTCACCGACTCCCCGGACGCGGCGATGCGGACGTTCAGCCTGCTCCTCATGTTCTATCACGTACCGGAAGACGGCGACGGGGACGGCAATCAAGACCCTTACAAGTACACGGACATCCCGATCGATCTCGACGTGGCCCGAGACTATCTTCACCATCTGAGCGAACTCCGGTTCAACACCGTCCTATTCTCACTGGCGGACATCGTGACGTGGTCGAGCCTGCCGGAACCGCAGACGACCGCCATGTCGGTCAGCGAGCTGATGGACCTTGTGACGGTGGCGAACGACTACGGCCTGGAAGTGGTCCCGTTCCTGACGGGCTCTTCCTCATCCAACGGCTGGATCGGAACCACCGAGAACCCCGTGGAGTACACCGAAGAGTACATGCTCGCCCAGGACGCGGCGAACCTGGTCATCTACAAGGATGTGCTCCAGGACATCGTCGATGCGTTCGCCCCGGTTCAACCCCTGCAGTACTTTCACATCGGCATGGACGAGGATATGGCCTTCGGTCCCCGGAGCGGGACCATGCATCGCCAGTGGGTCAACGAGACCTACACGCTGCTGAGCACCAACAATGTCCGCACCATTATCTGGCACGACACCTGGACCAATACGCCGGACTATATCAACGACTACGCCAACTATCCGAACATGCACGTGGCCGTCTGGGACTACCGGACGTTCATCCCGGACGACGTCTACATGAAGATCAACGATATTGCCTCGAAGGGGATGGAGGTCTCGCAGGCGTTTCTCGAAAACGGCTGGTCACCCGACTTCCAGCGCTGGTTCCAGAACCCGACCCCGCTCAAGAAGGGCTTTATCGGCGTCTTCTGGAACCAGTCCGGAACCACGCTCAAGCCGGAGGCATTCGACTACCTGATCCACAAGCACATCCGGACGGATGCCCACAAATTCTGGAATGCGTCCATCTACTATTGAGCCGACCTCAGAACCGACCTCCTGATCGTGTCGAACTCCTTCACCCTCAGAGCGAAACAGGCCAGCATGTAGATCCCTCCCCCGGCAGCGATCCGCAGGGCCAGGCGGAGACACTTCTGGCCGAACGGGCAGGCCTCGTCCCAGCCCAGAACCGGCTCGAGCGCCAGGAGGCCTGCGCCCATCACCGCGGCCGCGATGACCACCTTGACCCCTGTGCTCCCGGCCCATCCGAGCCCCCACACGCCCATCCTGTTCCTGAAGCAATAGAACAACAATGCCCCGTTCAGTATGGCTGACAGGCTGTTTGCGAGGGCCAGCCCGCAGTGGAGCATCGGACCCATCAGGACAAGGGAGAGGATCACGTTGGCAACAAACGCTATGAAGGAGAGCTTGACCGGGGTTCGGGTGTCCTGAACCGAGTGGAACGCTGAAACCACGATCCGGCTCGCGGCGATCGGCCACAACCCGAGGCAGTAGTAGAAGAGGGCATCCGCCGTGCGCAGGGTGGTCGTGGCGTCGAAGGCGCCACGCTGGAACAGCACCTCGACGATCGGCAGGCGCAGCAAGATCAGGCCGACCATGGCGGGCAGCGTGACGAAGGTGATCAAGCCGAGAGTGTCCTCGAAGATCTGAAGATAGCGGGAAGTGTCCTGTCTCGAGGACTGCTGGCTCAGGCTCGGAAAGGCGGCCGTCGCCAGGGCGACCCCGAACACGCCGAGGGGAAATTCGAGCAAACGGCTCGCGTACCACAGATAGGAAATGCTTCCTTCGGGCAGAAAGGAGGCTAGGAGGTTGCTGACGAAGATGTTGAGCTGGTAGACGGCCGCACCAAAGGCGGCGGGCAGAAAGAGGAGGCCGATTCGCCGCACCGCGGGATGACGGAAGGAAAGGCTCGGTCGGAACCTCACGCCTTTTGCCGCAAGGGCGGGCAACTGGAGCAGAAATTGAAACAGGCCGCCCACCACCACACCGATGGCAAGCCCGAAGATCGGGGGATCGCAATATCGGGAGAGCCACAGGGCCCCGAGGATCATGAACACATTCAACAGAATGGGTGATGCGGCCGGCGCGGCGAAGTGCCGCTTCGCATTCAGGATGCCCATGCAGAGCGCCACGAGGGAAACAAAGAAGATGTAGGGGAACACGATACGATTCAGGGAAACGGCCAGCGCGAACTTACCGGGGACGCTCAGAAAGCCGGGCGCAAAGAGCCGGATGATCCAGGGGGACAGGGTTACGCCGAGAACGGTGATGAGCGCGAGGGCCAGGGTGAGAATCGTGAAGACGATGTTGACCACCTTCTCGGCTTCCTCCGGATCCCGGTTCTCCAGGTGATCCACGTAGACCGGGAGGAAGGAGGCGGTCAGGGCCCCCTCGGCGACCATCCTGCGCAGCATGTTCGGGATCCGGAAGGCGACAAAGAAGGCGTCCGCATGGGAGGCGGCACCGAATGTGAAGGCGACCACCATGTCCCGGACCAGGCCCAGGATCCTGCTCAGGAAGGTGAAGAAGGCGACCGTACCTGCCGGCCGCGCGATCGACCTGTCTTCGGACATCTTCGTTTGCGGCTCCCATGTCGAGGAAAAACAAGAAGTCCGGGAAATCTATCACAGGGAATTCGGCAGAGACAAGCATCGCCCCGGGTGGTTCGCTCTTCGCAGAATTCTGATGTAACATGGCGGGACGAGCATGAGTGTGCGTTCCTCCTGCGATCCGGGCGCTCGGAAGGGGCAACCATGGCGATACGGTTCGGACAGAGAAGGCTCCACCTGGGTGCCTATTTCGATTGGGTTCGGTCCCTGGACGCCCGTATCCTGAAACGGCTCAAGCCCGCGGGGGACGTGCAAGTCAGGCGGGTAGCCGCTTTCCGGGCTGACCGGATCGGCGATGCCTTTGTCTGCCTGCCCCTGTTTCTCGAGATGCACAAGCAATACGAGCTCTCGGTCTACAGCTCACCCTACAACGATTTCATTCTGAGCAGAGCCGGTCTGGATACGGTCGTCTACGACAACCCTGCCTTTTACAAGGAAGATTCCTTCGCGGAATTCCTGCGCGGCATCCTACTGTTCAATACCCTCTTCCCCCTGCGACTCCTGTGGAGCCGTCTGAAGGGCGGCACGCCCGGCTACGATCTCTTTCTTCTTCAGGATCTGTCGCCGATCCGCCGGGACTTCATCCTGGAGGCGGACGCGGACGCGAGGTTCCTGGCCACACCGTTCCTGGGGCACTTCGTGGTCCCGTTACTGAACGTTCTGCTCTTCCGTCGGTACGTCGTTACAGACCCGGGCGCCTCACCCATTTCTCAATACTACCAGGGCATTCGAGCCCTCGACCCCTCCTTCTCGTTCTTGCCTAAAACCGACGCCCTGAACTTCCTTGCAGAGCCTGCGGACAACGCCTTCGATCTGCCCCAGGGGGATTTCGTCGTCTTTCATGTGGGAGGCAAAGAGGACCGGCTCCTGCACGACGGGTGCATCGTCGACTTCCTGAATCGCCCGGATGTCCCGGTCGTGGTCATCGACGATGAATCCAAGGCAACCATGAATCGGCTCAAGAGAAATGTGAAGAACGAGAAGGTCTCCTGGGTGCAGACCCATCACAGTCTGTTCGAGTATCTGTCGCTCGTTCTGGATGATCGCTGCCGGGGGTATATGGGGTACGACGGAGGCCACAGTCATCTGCTTTCGATGCCGAAATCCTCGGTGACCCTGTACACCATGGGTGAGCACACAAAATGGCGAGCCTATACGGGGAGCCCCTACACGAAGAGGGAAATCGCGGACGGAATCGCCGTGGAGTCGAGCCCCCTGGACGGTACGACCAAGGCGATCCTCCACAGGGATCTGGCCTGCAATCCCTGCTACTATCGACCCTGCTCGGATCCCGTATGCCGAAACGTCCCTCTGGCCGACTGCTGGGAGCACCTCCAGCCGCTCTTCGGTCTCTGAGCAACCGGCAGCGGAGCCGGTCTATCGGGTCTTGATGAGAATTCCGTGGCCGTTCAGGTTGTAGACGAGCACCCGGTCGTCTTCTGCCTTGACCTCCTCCACGTGCCGGGTGATCCCCACGGTCCTCTCGAAACCGTAGTCGTCGTAAACGATGATCCCCCCCACCACCAGTCTGTCCCAGATCCACTCGAACACGTCCCTTGCCGAGCGATACACATCCACGTCGATGTGGCAGAACCGGAAGGACTCCCCCTCCACTCGATGACCCGTCTCTTCCGGGAAGATCCCCTGGAGGATCTCCACGTTGGCGAGCTCGAGATCACGGTTGAGCAGGGTCTCCACGATCTCGAGGGACGTATCGTCATGTTCCCCGTCGGCGTACCCCGAGTCCTTGGCCCCTGTCTTGACCACGCCTGTGAACGTATCGCACAGGTAGGTCTTGCCCTTGATTCCGCAGAGCTCCGCCTTCTTGGCGATGAGCGCCCCGGTCCCGCCCTTCCAGACACCCACCTCCATCAGCGCTCCCTCGGCGAGCTTGGCGCTCTGTTCCACCAGGGACCACAGCTCGTAGCACCTGTGTATATCCACCAGGGAATGAAACCGCATCTTTTCGTAGGCTTCCTTGAAGGGAAGATCCTCCTTCCAGGGAGCATATCTCGTGCCGACGTGTATCTTCTCGTAGGGGCCCTCGCAAGCGGAGGCCTTGACCAGCTGGTAGCCGGTCAGCCCGATCCCCTTCTGCAGGGTCTGCTTGCCCTTGACCATGACCTTCTCGATTGCCCGCAAAGCCTTGGAATTCGTCATCGCTCGGGTTCCCATTTCCTAGGTTGAAATGCATTGGAGACTTGGGCATTGACAATGTTTCACAAAATCAGCTAATATATCTCGTTCTAGAAAATCAAGTCCTTGCAGCGTAACCGCTTACCTTTACAGGCAAAACGAAAGACGGGGAGTCAGATCTTGGCCCATCACAAGTCAGCGAAGAAAAGGATTCGCCAGAACGAGAAGAAGAGAATCCGGAACCGACACATTCGGACCACACTTCGATCCGCACTAAAAAGGTTCGAGCAGACCCTCGAAGCCCAGAATGCGGAAGAGCTGAAATCGATTCTCGACAAGACCATTTCCATCGTTGACAAGGCCGCATCCAAGGGCGTCATCCACAGGAACAAGGCTGCCCGCCATGTCTCTCAGCTGCGACGCAAGGTCAATGCCTTCCTGACCGCCTCCCCGAACGCCTGAACCCCTCCGCCGGACCGACCGCCATCAACCGGGTGATCCGCCCGCAAAGCTCCTCCAGGTGGATCTGCGAATCGAGCCGGCTCGATTTCAGCTTGAGCTCGGTCTCGCCCACCGAGATGAGCATCTTGCTGAGAGCCTCCCAGGACAACCGCCCGGCTACCGAAGAGTAGGTCGCCTTCTTGAAGGGCTGAACCCGTATGGCCCTGAGGAAGTTGTCTGAAACCGGGCCTCTGTCCATCTCGTCTTTGAGCCGCCAGAGCTTTCGAACCTCCCAGGCGATTCGAGAGAGAAGCACCAGGGGGGAGATGCCCTGGCCGATCAAGCGGTCCAGGATCTCGAGCGTCTGGTCGAGCTCCCCCTGCAGCAGAGGGTCCGTGAACCGATAGGACTGCTGGAGCGCGATCTCCGGCATCCCGAAGGGCAGCTCATCCGATATCCGGTTCTTGTCCAAATCCTGGACATACAGGGCAAGGATCGAGAGCTGCCTCTCCAGGCTTCCGAGGCTCGCCTGGCCCGTCTCCACCAACCCCTCCATGATCTCCGGGGTCAGGTGTTTGGCCAGGCCCTTTTCCTTGGCCATCTTCCGAACCCACTCCGAGCATGCGGCCCGCTTCAGCCCCTGGAAGCCCAGACAGGCCTTGGGATAACGTTTCTTCAAGAGGGTGAAGAGCGAACCCTTCGGGGCATCCTCCCCGCCCAGCAGCACCATGTGGGTAAAAGGGGCCGGATCCTCCGCGTAGCCCAGGAGCCCCTTATGGTCCGCCTCCTTCAGCTTGTCCGCGTCCCGGACGAGAATCAGCTGGGTCCCGTCGAAGAACGGAGCGCTCTGAGCGAGGTCTGCAAGCTCGGCCCCGCTCACTTCGGATGCAACCACCGAGCGGAAGAGCAGCTCGTGCATGTCCGGAGACGGAACGACCCTCTGCTTCAGCCGCGCCACGGCCTCCTGGATGAAGTATCGCTCCTTTCCATAGAGCACGAAGAAGGGAGAGAGGGCTTCCGCGTCCAGGAGGGCCTCGAAGCTCTTCCACGCAGCCGCTCCATCTCCTGGGGATCGTTTTGCCACGGATTTAGGCTCCCACCTCTCGACGGAAAGAAGAATTCAGGCGGTTCAGAACCCGAGCAGGAGCCGGTCCACCGCCCTTTCGGACATTCTTCTGGACAGCTCCACCAGGGCCTCTTCCCGGTTGTCCTTGAACAGCAGCGCGTCCGAGCTCGCGTAGAAGGATACCTCCTCCTGCAAGCGGTCGTCCCGCCAGAGGACCTCGCCATTGGCGGACCGCACCAGGGAAAGGGCCATCACGACGCGCATTCTGTACTGCATGGCGAAGAAATCCTCGTTGACCGCGACCGTGTAGGATTCCACGGACAGAATCCTTCCCTTGAGTAGAGCCTCCGCCCCCTTGCTCGGGCTCAGGGATACCGACGGCAGGGCCTGGATCCGGTCCCGGAAGGCCTCGGTGAAGAGATTCTCCAGGCGGGGTTCCTGGGAATGATTCTTGAACATGGGAACCGCAATGCTTCCTGTGACGAGCCCGGGCTCGGGCGAAGGAGCACCGAGCTTGTACCCGCAGGCCGCCACGGCGAGGAGGCTCAGACCGGCCAGAAGCACGAGTGTGAGCGGAGGGTTCCCTTTCGACCGGACCTGCATATCAAACCACGATGTTGACGAGCCGGCCGGGAACATGGATGACCTTCTTGGGCGAGCTCCCGGCGAGGAAACGCTGGATCTTCTCATCCGCCAGGGCCTGCTTCTCGATCTCTCCCTGTGCGGCGTCCTTGGGGACCTGCAACTTGGAGCGAACCTTCCCGTTGACCTGGACGACGAGGGTGACCTCCTCCTTCTGAAGGGCGTCCTCCCGGTGGGAAGGCCAGGGCATCTCGAGCAGGGGCTTCTCGTTCCCCATGCCGGCCCAGAGCTCGTCCGTGATGTGGGGTGCAAAGGGAGAAAGGAGAATCAGGGTCGTCTCGATCGCGAATCGAAGGACGGCCTTGTCGGCAGCCTCCTCCTGAACGTGAGCCGGCTCGATCCGGTAGAGATCGTTCACGAGCTCCATGATGGCGGCCACGGCCGTGTTCAGATGCATCCGCTCCCCGATGTCCCGAGTCACCCTGTAGATCGTTTCATGGGCCTTGCGATAGAGGCCTGCAAAAGGCTCCCGGGACGGCAGGCGACCTTCATGCGGATACACCCCGGCCAGCTCGTCCCCCCATTCCTCCAGCCACCGCCAGACCCGCTGCAGGAACCGGAACGCGCCTTCCACGCCTTGCTCGCTCCAGTCCAGATCCTTTTCCGGCGGAGCTGCGAAGAGGCTGAACAGCCGGGTGGTGTCTGCGCCGTAGCGCTGAATCATGGCGTCCGGGTCGACCACGTTGCCCTTGGACTTGGACATCTTTGCGCCGTCCTTGATCACCATTCCCTGGGTCAGCAGGTTGTCGAAGGGCTCGCTGACCTTGATCATCCCCATGTCCCTGAGGACCCGCGTGTAGAAGCGAGAATAGAGCAGGTGCAGGACCGCGTGCTCGATACCGCCGATATACAGGTCCACGGGCATCCAGTAGTCGATCTTCTCCGGGTCGAACATGCCCTTGTCATAGTGGGGGGAGGTGTACCGATCGAAATACCAGGACGACTCCACAAAGGTGTCCATCGTGTCGGTTTCGCGTCGTGCCTCGGCGTTGCAGTTCGGACACGTGGCCTTCACGAATTCGGGGTGGGCCGCCAGAGGGGAACCCCTCGTCTGGAAGTCCACGTCCATGGGCAGAGCCACGGGAAGGTCTTCTTCCCGAACCGGCTGGATGCCGCACGCATCGCAATAGATGACCGGGATCGGGGCACCCCAGTATCTCTGCCTGGAAATGCACCAGTCCCGGAGGCGGTATTGCACCGTTCCCTTCCCGAGACCCTTCTCCTCCAGGGACTCGGTGATCTGCTTTCTCGCCTCGGCCGACTCGAGGCCGGAAAAGCGGCCCGACCGGGTGAGCACGCCGTCCTCTTCGAACGCCTCCTCCATGGACTCGGCAGGAAGGTCGTCGACTCCCTCGGGCAGGACGACCACCCAGATCGGAAGATCGTAACGCTTGGCAAACTCGAAATCCCTCTGATCGTGCGCCGGGACCGCCATGACCGCGCCGGTGCCGTACTCCATGACCACGAAGTTCGCCACGAAGATGGGCATCCGCTCGCCGTTCACAGGGTTTCTGCAATAAGACCCGGTGAAGATGCCCTCCTTCTCGTAATCCGCCGAGGTCCGGCTTCGTTTGTCCTGCCTGCGCGTCTTCTCGATAAAGGCGCGAACCTCGGCCTCCCGGTTCGTGCCCATGGCAAGCTCCGTGGCCAGGGGGTGCTCCGGGGCAAGGCTCATGAAGGTTGCGCCGAAGAGCGTGTCCTGACGGGTGGTGAAGACCTCGATCGAGCCCTCACGCTCCCAGAGAGGAAAGTGGATGGTGCCGCCCTCGCTCCTGCCGATCCAGTTCTGCTGCATCGTGAGCACCCGCTCGGGCCAACCGTCCATCCGCGAGCACTCATCGAGAAGCTCTTCTGCGTATTCCGTGATGCGGAAGAACCATTGCTCCAGTTCCCGTGGATCGACCTCCTGCTCGCAGCGCCAGCATTTTCCTGCTTCCACCTGCTCGTTGGCGAGCACGGTCTGGCACTGATCGCACCAGTTGACCTCCGAGCTCTTCCGGTAGGCCAGGCCCTTCTTGAACATCTGAATGAAGAGCCACTGTTCCCATCGATAGTACTCAGGGGTGCTGGTGTTGATCTCCCTGTCCCAGTCGTAGCTGAAGCCCATCCTCTTCAACTGCCGGATCATCTTCTGGACGTTGTTTTCCGTGTGGATCGCCGGATGCACCCCGCTCTCGATGGCCGCATTCTCGGCCGGCATACCGAAGGCATCCCAGCCCATGGGATGAAGCACGTTCCAGCCGCTCATGCGCCTGAACCGGGCCAACACGTCCCCGATCGAGTAGTTGCGGACGTGCCCCATGTGCAGGTTGCCGCTCGGGTATGGGAACATCTCCATGAGATAGTATTTCGGCTTGTCCGGGTCCTCCAGGACACGGAACAGATTCCGCTCCGCCCAGAGGCCCTGCCACTTCTTCTCTATCTCATCCGGGTTGTACTTGCGCGATGCCATGGTCTCCCCTTTACCGCCCCCCCGTTTCTCATCCGTACTGCGAAACACGAAAAACGCATCCGTTCTATTTAGCACAGGCCCGGAAGGAATCGCAAGAAAGGCGTGCCCGGAGACAGGGTTCGGGACCAGGGGAAAAGACTTCACAGCAACGGCTCACGGGGAGGCCACTCACCACTCGCCACTTGCCACTCACCACTTGCCACTCGCCACTTGCCACTCGCCACTTGCCACTCGCCACTTGCCACTCGCCACTCGCCACCGGTGGGGCGTGGGGGGGGGCGGGGGCTCTCAGAGATCCTCGGGAGGGGTCTTGTGAATGGCCATGAAGGAGCATTCCTTGTCCATCAATTCCTGCGTGCTTTTCTGGTCCCGGTTTCCGATGACCGTCGCGGGATTGCCCCGGACGATCGCCATGGGGGGAACATCCTTCGTAACGACCGAACCCATCAGGACCACGGCTGCATCGCCGATGGTCGTGCCCGGGCAGATCATCGATCCCATCCCCACCCAGACGTAGCGACCCAGGACGACCGGGCGTACGATCTCTTCCTCATCGTAAGGCAGCCGGGTAGGGTTGAGGTAGTTGTGATTGTGAGAGAGAACCACCACGCGCGACCCCAGCATGCTGTGATCCCCAACGGTGATCCCGCCGCGGGCCTGCAGGTAGCCGTCACGGCCGATCGAAACATGCTTGCCCAGAACGAGCCGCTCAGGGTAGGCGATGCGAACGCCCTCGCCAAGACTCACGGTCGCATGGAGCCGCGTATCGCGTTGCCTACGCCGAAACCACCCCATAGATCCTCCTAATCGGGCTCGCGTTGCAGGTCCATTCTTCTCATTCGGAGCATCCGTGAACGCTCACTCCCAAAGAACTTCTCCTCGTGCAGGAGTGAGCGGATGTGATCGGCATCCCGTATCCGGATGACCCTTGCCGGATTCCCCCCCACAACGGCTCCGGCCGGAACGTCTTCCGACACAACGGCCCCCATTCCGACGACCGCCCCTTCTCCGATCTGGACGCCCGGACACAACAGGGCCCCGTAGCCGATCCAGGCCCCCTTACCGATCCGAACCGGCATGGGCACGGCCCCCGGTTCGAAAGGAAGACAGGTAGGATCTTCGTAACGGGGCATGGTCGACAGGACGGTCACCTCGGGGCCGAAGATCGTCCCCTCGCCGATCCAGATCCCACCGGCCCCGTAAAGCCTGCAATCAGGCCCCACGTAGACCGCGTCGTCCACGCAGATCTCCCGCCCGCTCATGTGCACGCCTACATCGATCCAGACATCCCTGCCGATTCTCTT
Source organism: bacterium (assembly GCA_028277985.1). GTDB lineage: Bacteria > Desulfobacterota > DSWW01 > DSWW01 > DSWW01 > S015-6. Next base: position 38,575 of record JANQFG010000141.1, read on the forward strand.
TACCCTCCGGCCGTACTTCATCTTCAAGAGTCGATTGCCGAGCGAGGAGAGCAACTCGAACCGGAAGAAGTAGTGGATCCAGCCGAGGAATCGGCGAAGCCGGGTTCTTGGAGTGATGAGCAGTTTCCTCCTGGGAAGGCGAAAAAAGAATCGGAAATCCAGGGATTCGTCTGGAATCTAGCAAGGTGCCTGAAAATATGTCAACTCCGGGCGGTGCCTCGTTCGGCCCTGTGGCCGCCCCCTGCTTCTCATGGTACTCCGGATGTGCTAATCATAGAATCCTTGGGACTTTTCACAAAACGTCCCCACGGGAACCCCTCACAGGAAGGCCTTCATGAACCCAGCCAAGCTTCTTCTGATCGGATTCGACGGGCTGGACTACAATCTGATTCGCAAATACCCGTCGGACATGCCCAACTTCTCCCGGCTCCTTACCGAAGGGGTTCTGACGCCGCTCTCCTCCACCCATCCGCCCATCACGCCGGGGGCATGGGCCTCGATCTGCTCCGGGGTCAACCCGGGCAGGACCGGGCTGCTGGGCTTCTTCCTTCGCCAGGACTACTCCTTCGTCCCGGTGACCCTTCAGCGGACGCCTGCCAGGGCCCTGTGGGACTACTGCACCGAGCAGGGGCTCACCTGCGGGGTCGTCAATGTTCCATGGCCGGGCCCGGTTCCCGAGGCCGTCTGCTTCGGGATCACCGGCCGCTTCACGGCCCTGCAAACCTCGCCGCCCGGGCTCGAGCAGGAAATCCTCGACATGGGCTACCGGCCGGAGGTTCACCACCCGAGCGAGTTCTCGAGCATCCACGGATTCCTTCGTTTCGCCTTCGAGCAGGCGGAAGCCTGCACTCGCGTGACCAGGCACCTGATCGAGCAACACGGACCCGAGGTCTGCATGGTGGTCTACAACCTTCCGGACATGGCCCTCCACGCCATGTTGAACGAGAAGCAAATCCAGAAGGTCTACCAGGAAATCGACAGGAACCTGGGTGAGCTTCTCCCCCTGGGCGAGAGACACGTGGTGGTCAGCGACCATGGGATCAACATCATCGAGGGCCCTGTCTTTTATTTCGGCGAATGGCTCGTACGAGAAGGGTATCTGACGCTGGCGGAGGGACAGGCGACGAGGAGCGGCAGAGAGCAGCTGGGGTTCGCCCTTCGAAAGATCCTGCAGCGGGCCGGGCTGAGCTCGATCAAGAAGTGGATGCCCCAGTTCCTCAGGAACCTGCTGCCCGCCGGAATTCAATACCCTGCCTTTCTACCGATCGACTACTCACAGAGCAAGGCCTTTCTCGGACCGGGGGAGTATGGCGATATCTTCCTCAACCTTCAGGGCCGGGAATCCCAGGGAGTGGTGCCGCCGGGGGAATCGGAGTCCACGCTGGGTGAGATGGCGGACCGGCTGGCCGAGATTTCCCGGCGAGAGCAGCATCGCCCGATCCGCCTGTCCCCTTCCCGTGACATCTACCACGGGGATCTCCTTGAACAGCTCCCGGACGCTGTGATCCGGGATCCCGGATCATGGCACCTCGAACCCGGGCTACACGAAAACGGCCCGGTCGGTCCCCCGGATCTGAAGCACGAGCACAACCAGGAAGGAGTCTTTCTCTTCGCCGGCCGGGGCCTCGAAACACCGGCATCCCTTGAGCAGGCCGCACTGGTCGACGTGCTGCCTACCTCCCTGGCCCTGGGCGGGCTGAAGATTCCGGAAGGCCTGGACGGAAGGTGTCTCCTCGAGGCATGCGATGGTGCCGCCCCTGCCTACTACGGGACCGAGCTGGTCGGGGCCGATCACGATCTCGCAGCATCGTTCTCCCAGGAAGAGGAAGAAGAGGTCATGAAACGATTGGAGAAGCTCGGGTACCTCTGATCGCCGGGGCGGTGCGAGATCTTGCTTGAAAACATTTAATTTTATTTATATTAATCAATATTTTATAGATTTTTATTAAAGTAAAATATGATATAATCTTCTTGTCTCCCCCATTTCCATCGCCATGTCCGGGGAGAAGCCGCACATCGATTTCTCAAGCTTCGACCGATCGGGTCCGACAAGCACTGCTGAAGGGGCACGCTCCCACCGGCTTGTTTCGCCGGTTTTCCATGTGTTAGCTTGGTTTTGTTTGGGCTTTGCTTCACAGACTCGATCGCGACGGGATCCTCAAGGGTGCTCAACAGAATTCGGATAGACCGGGATAAATGGTTTCGTGAAATCTCTTTCGGCGTGTTCCTGTTCTTTGTCGCCTACATCTTCTTCTACCTCACGACCCACAAACGGCCCCCCCTGACCTTCAGCTTCGCTGCGGGTGTCATCATCTTCGGCATCATCGGCAATCTGATCCTCAAACAGGGAAAATGGGCTCTGCTGCTCATCTTCACCTTTCTGCCTCTCTACCCCTTTGTCCGCATCCAGCTCCTGCGTTACCAGGTGGTAGGCCAGCTGGTCATGTTCGGTCTTTCGCGCTGGACCGAGCTCCTGGTCCTGATCGCCATGTTCGGGAGAAAGATCGGAGGAATACGGAGGATCCTCTTCTCGGCCACCCTACTGGATGGCCTTACCCTGCTGTACCTCTCACTCGTGCTCGTCTATTTCATACGGGCCGTGGCCGCAGGAAAGCTGATGATGGGGATGTGGGGGGTCAAGGAGCAGGTTCTCTTCTATTTCTACTACTTCCTCGTCCGGTTCATCCCCTTTGGAAAAGAGGACCTGAAGAAGTACCTGACCATCTCCGCATGGATTGCGACAGGCATCGCTGCTTTCGGATGCATCCAGGCCCAGTTCTTCGGCATGGGCTTCCTGCAGACCCTCGGGTACGGCGTGGAAATGTTCTCGGACTGGGGCTACACCTACATCGACCCGAACTACCAGAGGGTTCTGCCGGGCGGATTGACCTTTGTCCGGGCCATTTCGATTCTCCAGGACGCGTTGAGCCTAGGTGCCTACCTGATGGTCTGGCTGCTCGTGCTCCAGCCCTTCTATCTGTTTCCTGAAGAACGAGAGAACCGGCCCCGGAAACAGCTCCAGTACTTCATCATCCTGCTGGCGCTCATCTACACCACGACGCGATCCGCATGGATCGGCATGGCTGTCGGAACCCTGGGGCTCGCATGGAGAAGGAAGAGACTTCTCGCCACGCTCTCGGTCTTCTTCGTCCTGGGGCTCATTCTGCTGGCGCTGCTCCTGAGCATTCCGGCCGGTAGGGCATTTATGTATCACTCCCTGTTCTCGGGTAAGGAATCCAGCCTGGTCGTCCATATGTCCACCTATGGATGGCAATTCCAGAAGATGCTCGACAATCCCCTGGGACTCGGGCTCGGAATGACCGGAAGGGTCGGCATACGGTTTGCCGCAACCCTTACCGGCGGCTTCAACACCGAGTGCTGGTATCTGCAAGTGGGCACACAGCTCGGTTTCCCAGGGTTCATACTGTACATCGCGATCGTGTTGGAGACGATGCGCGCCCTTCTGGCCATGGGCGCCCGGCTGGTGGATCCCTTCTTCAGAGACCTCACGCACGGCATCTTTGCCGCCTATCTTGCCTGCGCCATATTCGGGATCTTCCTGAACGTCTGGAGCTGCCATGTCATTCCGATCGTCATCCATCTCCTTGTGGGCCTGGCGCTGTTTCACTTTCCCCGACTCGACGAGGAGTACCAGGGACCGGGTGTGAACGGACCCCCTGGAAACGGAGCCGCCCCTTTGCCTCCCCCTCCTGCGCAGGGAACATGAAGACAACGCCTCCACACAGCGCGACCTGGGACATGCTCTTCGTCGGATACGGCGATTGGCACCTCTGGCGCTGGGACGGCTTCCGCACCCGGAGCGCGCAGCTCTGTCGCTTTCTCGCGCGGTCGATCCGCTGCGCGAACATGTACGTGCTGAATGAGCCCAACTATCTGCGCCATCTGCAAAAGGGCTTCGCGGTTCCAAGGCTGGACCGGTTTCGGGCGCTTCCCCTTCGGGGCGGTCTTCGAAAGGCTGATGAGGAGCCGAATGTCCGACTCCTGAATCCCTCTCGATTCCTGGTGGGACCGGACGACCTGAAGCGACGGTACACGGCCGGTCTGGTCCGCAAAGCGATACGGAATCCGGCCGGTCCGCCGATCCTCTGGATCGCCAACGTCCACAAGGCGTACCTCATGGACAGGACGCCTGCTTCGATCCGGATCTTCGACGCGATCGATGACTGGGAATCCGTGTCTCTCTTCCAGCATCTCGGGAAACGGATCCGCTCGGGGTACGAGGCGGTGATGGAGCATGCGGACCTCATCTTCACAGTTTCGAGCCACCTGAAAGACAAGTTCCAGGAAAAGGCGAAAAGGGCTTCGGTCATCCATCTTCCCAACGGGGTGGACGGAGAGCTATTCAGCCTTCCTGCCGATCCCCCTTCGGTCCGCAGGAAATCGCGAAGGGAAAGTCCCCCGGTTCTCACCTACGTGGGCGTCGTGGCCGAGCGGGTGGACCTGGAACTGCTGGAGAAGATCGCCCTGGAGCGGCCGCAGTGCCGCATTCAGCTGGTCGGACCCATGTCCCGGGATGCCGAACAGAGGAGGAAGGATCTCGCCCACGTCCCGAACCTGGAATGGACGGGGCTCGTGCACCACGGCCGGATACCCGAGATCCTCCGCGCCTCCGACGTATTGCTGATCCCCCACACGGAGTCTCGGTTGACCCTTTCGATGGACCCCCTGAAGATGTACGAGTACTTGACCACCGGCCTTCCCATCGTCTCCACCCCGGTACCTCCGACAGGCGACTACCCTTCCCTCATCTATGTCGGAAGGGGCCGTGACTTCTCCGACCAGATCGGGCGGGCACTGGAAGAGGTGGACCGACCCGACGCGGAAGAGACCTGGCAGGCCCGGATCGAAGAGTCGCGCCGGCATCACTGGCAGAGCCGGGTTGCCCGGATCGAAGCGGAAATCGAAAAGCAGCTGGCTTGCGAGGGCGCTGGGTAGGCGTCGCTCATGGATTCCCGCCATCGAGAGAATACCCGCTTCTTTTTGGGCCGGGGCGGCCGGGCCTGCCCCCTGATCCCTGCCCCCTCACTTGGCCTTTCGTTCTCTTCACTCTGTCCTCTGTGCTTGGGGCATGGGCACGGGCACGGGCTAGGACCGGGGTGAAGGGGGAACGCGCCGAAAAGGATACTCCCTCTCGATGGTGAACAAGAGCCGCTCGGGCTCGATCCGCAAATACCGGTGCCTGACTTCGCCCGTACTCCAGGAACAGGCATCCGAGCCTTCGCCTTCCAGGACATCCACATCCAGCAGGGGGCCGTCCAGGCGGTTGCCCCGGATCCGATACGTTCCCTTTCCTCTTCCTCCGGCATCGTCCTTCCACAGAATGGTCCCGTCGCTGCCGATCCGCATCCTTTCGGATCTGCCGCATCGATTCTCCCGCTCCCATTCCCCGTAGAGGGGCTCCAGGTTCCACGAGACCCTGCCCACCCAGACCACGACCAGAAGCAGACACAGGGCAACCAGAAGAACCCAGCCGTCCTGGGAGCTCAAACCTCGAGGAGTACCTCGTGTCTCCGGGACCGGCCGTTCCGCCTCTGTTACGACCCCTTCCTTCGCACCTTCCGCATACAGGGGCAGCCACAACAGCCCCAGCACGGGCAGGAATCCTGCCAGGAGATCGATGACGATGTCGCGGACGTCGAAGTAACGATTGTCCAGGAGCCCTTGTATGCTTTCGTCGAGGAGGCCGATGGCAAAGACGGCGACCATGGCGTAGAACACCCGCCTGCCTGTCCGATGGGAAGGGTTCACGGCCCGGAAGCACAGGATACCGAGGATGCCGTACTCCACGAAATGCACACGGTCGGCCGTCAGCTCGGTGGCGGCGAGCATGCAACATAGATAGAGACCCAGAATCGCGAGAAGACGAATCCCCGCGGAAGTGGTGAACCCGCCGTGGATTCGACGAATCCGGCGAACGACGAAGATGAGACAAACGATGCCGGAGACGAGCAGGGATATCCCGAGAAACCCGGACAGGTCCCGCTCGGCAAGCCAGTTGAGGAAACGCCTGGTTTGATAGAGCGTCAGGAGCAGGAGGGCCGTGTAGGCGAGAACCCATTTCCACCTGTCCAGTAGATTCCATATGCGGGAGAAGACGGGCGACAAGCAGAGGTTCCTCTCTGGCCCACGGCGGGCACTTATGTCCGTTACACCATCGGATGGGCCGGGCGGGGCCTGCCCCCTGACCCCTGATCCCTGACCCCCTGCTGGGCGCGGGGCGGGGAGGCTACTTTGTCCAACGCACGCCCTCGCGCAGGGCGACAGCCGGATTCCCGGCAACCACGGTGCCTGCGGCCACGCGTCCCGACACAACGGATCCGGCGCCGATGACCGCATCGTCCTCGACTCGAGTCCCTTTGAGAATCAGGCTCCTTGCACCGATCCAGACATGGTCTCCGATCTCGATGGGCGCCGTATTCTTTTCCGGGCTTCCGTTCGCGTCGAGAAAGAAGTGCCGGTCTCCGTCCATGATCTGCACATCCCACGCCACGGCACATTCCGCACCGATTCGAATCGACTCCAGCGCGATCACCCGGGCATTCGGGTTGATAAAGGTCTCGGCACCGATCTCCAGGGTGGCTCCGGCGTGCACCTCGATGATGACCCCGTCACCGATCACCACGTTCCCCTTGATTCGCAGGCACGCACCCTCATGGAGAACAATGCCCCCCTTGCCTTTCCAGACGTCCCAGAAACAGCCGAACTGAAGCCTGCCTCCATCCTTGATGAGCCGGGCGGACGGATGTCGAAGAATCCGGTTTCCGTTGAACAGGAAGATTCCCTGCAGGAGGTAGCGCGGATGAAGAAAGGGATACACGAGGTTCCGTACGTCGTATCGTACGGCCTTCCGGATTCGGGCAAGGTTGCTTGAGGACATCCCAGGTTTCGCCTTTCGAGGGGCCGACTTGACTGATGGCTGCGTGGCTCTATTATCATAGGAGACCGGACGACGCCCAGAACCCCTCCTCTAATTGCCCGCGCTTTCTGAGGAAAAGCCCTTGCAGCACCCTCTATATATCATCCTGCTGAATGCTTGCCAAACCCTTCCCGAGAGGGGCGGCATTGCGACCTACACCCACGAATTGGCCGATCATCTGGGAGCCATGGGGCATTCCGTAACCGTGCTCACCTACCCGGCAGAGGGCTCGCCTCTCGCGCCTCCGCAGAACTACCGGGTCGAAAGATTCAAGAGCTTCGATATGAGTGAGCTGGTGAAGAGGGGATGGTCGCGGCGGTACCTCTTTACGCGGTTGCCGCCCAAGATTCTTGCCATGGCGCGGGACACCAGCCGTGTCCTGCGCGGCCTGCCCGGCGGTCGAGAGCGATGTGTCCTTTGGGCAATCACCTGGTGGCCCGAGGCCCTCGCAGCCCATCTGGTTTCACGTTTCCGGAAAGTGCCCTACGTGATCACAGCCCACGGGTCGGACGCCAATCTGTCTCCCAGTGCCAGGCGGCATTTCCTGTACAAGAAGATCCTGAACGATTCTGCCCGCGTCTTTGCGGTGAGCGGCCACACGGCCGAATGCCTGGTGCGGTGCGAGGTGTCTGCCGAGAGGCTCAGGGTCGTTCACAACGGTGTCCGGCCCGAAGAGTTCGAGATGGACGCGGCCTCGGGGACCCTCCTGGAACAGACCCGCGGGCAATTCAACCTCGACGGAAAATTCGTGTTGCTGACCATCGCCCGCCTGTTCCCCCGAAAGGGCCACCTCGTCGTCCTGGACGCCCTGGCGGGCCTCAAGGAGCGCATTCCGGAGCTTCACTACGTTGTGGTCGGCAAGGGGTCCATGAGGGAGCCCCTGGAGCAGAGAGTGCGGGAACTTTCGCTTCAGGGCATGGTCACGTTTACCGGGGAAGTGTCCGATCAGGAAAGGACATCGCTGCTTCATGCATGCGATGTGTTCGTCATGCCGAACCGGGACATCGTGGGCCCCAACGGTGTGTTTGCCACGGAAGGATTCGGGATCGTATTCCTCGAGGCATCGGCCTGCGCGAAGCCCGTGATTGCCGGGCGGGCGGGCGGCGCACCCGAGGTGGTGGTGGACGGAAGAACCGGCTTCCTGGTCGACCCGGAGAATCCGAAGGAGCTGATGGAGAGGATCCTTCAGCTTTTCTCGGACCGGGAGCTGGCACTCCGCCTCGGTCTCGCGGGGAAGCAACGCGTTGAAGAGGAGTTCACCTGGGAGGGGCTTTCTGCGAAATACGTCGATGAGATGAATGCCTTTCTTCCGGTGCCGCAGGTCCGGAACCTTGGAAATCAAAAATAATACTTTACTTTAGATATTCCGGATAATATACTATAATCAATATGTATTTATGCAATTCTAGATTACCGGCTCTGCGGCGGCCCATACGACCGGCCAGGATTCGGCTTCTCTGGTTCCTTCTGCTCGCCGTCGGGGGAGCAGCGGCCGTACCGATGCCGGCCGGCGGGTTTCAGCCGAATACGCTCCGGATCGGATCGCTCGAAATCCACCCCTCCTTTCTCACCGAGGTCACCTACAACGACAACATCAGCCTCACTCCCGACAAGCTCTCCGACGTCATCTTCAGACAAGCGCCGAGCATCTCTCTGCAGTGGGGCCGCATGAAGGTCCCCACCCGGCTGCCGCGAGTGGGCAGCCCGCACGGGATCCCCCATGAGTTGCTTCTGGACCTCTATCTGCTCAGGATTCGCCAGATGGGGGAACGCGATTACGCGGGAAGGGGAAAGCAGGAAATACCGATCGGCCAACCGGTCGAAAGCGCCGTGTTGAGCTCCATGAAGGTTCGTAAATACGGGCTCTACCTGAAGTACGAACCCATGTTCATCAACCTCATGGACAACCCGGAGTTTAACTCGGTGGAGCAGGATCTCTTTTTCGCCGGCGACCTGCGTCTGCCGAGCGGCCTGTACCTCCGGGTGGACAACCATTTTCGAACCTCGAATTCGATCAACAATTTCCGGTACGAGGTTGCGGACTTCAACCGCGCCCTGCGCGCGCAGGGTGTGGGTTATGCAGTGAACCAGGCGGCCGTGACCCTTGGATACAACTTCTACGCAGACTATCTCGCCTTTGTGACGTATTCGAACTACTTCTTCTTCCTGGATGACTTCGATTTCACCGGGCTGCTGGAGGAGGCGGGCCTGCCCGGTTTCCTGGAGCTGGAGCTGGAGGGAATCGACTCCAACCGGGTCGGGTTCGATGTCCACTCGGTGGGGGTCTTCGTGTCGAAACCCTTCAACCGGAAGACCGTGCTCACCGCCGGCTACTCCATCGGCTTCGTCCGGGGCAACCTGGATCAGTTCGGGCTGAGGGGGTCATTTCTGGATGACCTGGTGCCTTTTGCGATCCGGGTGGACAGCGACCCGAGGAACGCCACATTCCATGAGGCCCAGCTCCGCTTCCAGCGGATCCTCACGGCCAGGAAGTATGTCTTCGGCCTGGGCGTGCCGAAGACCACACTCGAAGGGACCTTTTCCTACCAGATGCGCAGCTACGAGGGCTCCCAGCTCGAGCTCTCGGCCCTGGACATCCCGCCGGAAATAATCCCTCTACAACTCAATGATTTCAATGAGTTCTTCGTTGAACTTAAACTAAGTTCTGAACTCACTCCCCGAACCAATGCCTTTGTAGAGTTCAGCCGGTTTCCAAGAGAGGAGATCGGGGGCAGCGGAGACGTCTCGTTCAACTACCTGTTTGCCGGGTCCCTGACCCACCGGATCCGGACCAAGTGGTACACAGGGATCCGAGGGTCCTTTCGCATACGGCAAAGCAACTTCGACAACGCGCCGGAGCCCACCAGCTACCAGTACAGGGCCGGGGCAAACGTGTCGTACAACTTGCAGAGTTGGCTGAAAGCGTCGATGATCTATCAGTTTCTTGCGCGCAAGGGGGATCTGGGCTACAATGATTTCACAGGGCACAGGATTCGATTGAGAATCATGGCAACCTTCTAAAGTGGAACCGTGTTTTTGGCCGATCCCTCCCATGTAGCATCCGTCGAAAGAGGAAACCGGCAAAGGAAACCGTTGGTGAGAGACCTTGAATATGCTCTGAGGCCGCCGCGAACAGGGGTGGTCATCCTCCTGCTTTTCATACTGATTTTCGGACCGATCTCCTGCAGCCTGTTTCGCCAGGCGGAACCGGTGGAGCCGACGGAGGCGCCGTCCGCCTCCCTGGAGTTCCAGGGCGGAGACGAAGGGCCCCCTTTGGAGTCTTCACCCACCTCGGACTACGGGATCGGGACCGGAGACGAACCACCCCCTTTGGAGTCTTCAACGACTTCCGATTACAGGATCGGGACCGGGGACGTGATGAACGTTCTGGTCTACGGGGAGCCGGACCTGACCGGTGTAGCCCGAGTGAGCAACGAAGGTTTCATCGAGCTTCCCCTGATCGGGCAGGTGCGAGCATCCGGGCTCACCGCCGTCGAGTTGAAGGATGCGATCGAGGCGAGACTGCGGGACGGGTATCTGGTCAAGCCCGACGTCCAGATCATCCTCCAAGAATACAAGCAGGACGTGGTTCATCTGATCGGGCAGGTGGCCACGCCGGGGCCCTATCGGATCACCCATGCCGACACCCTCATGGGGACCATCTCGAAGGCGGGCGGATTCACGCCCATTGCGAAACGCGGCAAGGTGAAGATCATTCGGAAAACCAACGGCGGAAGCCGTGTGTTCTTCGTGGATACGGTGCGCATCACGAAACAGGGAAAGCTCGAGGAGGATGTGCTCCTCATGCCCGGTGACGTGATCATCATTCCCGAGAGATTCTTCTGATTCGGGTCAACCCCAACAAGACTGGAACCGAAGGGCAGAGAATGTATCGTCCCGAAGACTTCCCGCCCGTCCACATCCGGGATCACCTGAGGATCGTTCGAAAGAACAAGTGGACAGCCATCATCTTCTTCGTCCTCGTGGTCGGACTGACGGGCCTGTACGTTCTCGGCACACCCCCGAACTATGCGGGGATGGCGAAGGTGGTTCTCAATCCCCCTCCCCTGTCGCCCATGACCATGATGTCGGAGATCGTCTACTCGGAAGGGCTCGATCTGGTGTCCAAGAGGCTCTTCAGCAACACCCAGTTCGATGTCCTCCAGTCCAGACGCGTGGCCAAAAGGGTGATGGACCGCCTGGATCTCTGGAAGGACTATGGCCTCGGGGAAGAGAAGAAGTCCCCCTTCGGGGGAAAGGCCCGAACGGTGACAGAGGACATGGCCGCAGACGCATTTGCGGAAAAGGTCTCGGTCATACAGCCGACCATCATCAGCAACGTCATCGAGATCAGCTTCACCGCGAAGGACCCCGAGAGGGCGGCGGAGGTGGTCAACACGCTGCTCGAGGTGTACACGGACATCCTGTTTGAAGACAGGGCTGTGCGGATCCAGGAAAACCTCAACTGGCTGCAGGAGCAGTTCGAAACCCTGGACGCGGATGTGATCGAAACGGACCAGGCCCTTCAGGACTTCAAGAAGGAGAGGAACCTGATCTCCGTGGACGACAGGGAGAACATCCTTCTCCAGAAGCTCCACGCGCTCAACAGCAGCCTTACCCAAGCCCGTATAGCCCGACTCGCTGCGGAAACCGCCTACCTCGATGCAAGGAGGCTCGAGGAAGATCCGGATCAGCTCAAGCACGCCCCGATGGTCCTCTCCTCGAATCCACAGATCTCTTCGCTCAACAGCCAGCTCAATCTCATGAAGACGGAGCAGGCCCGGATGCGCGAACGGTACATGGAAAAGCACCCTCGCATGGTTGAAATGGACTCGACCATTCAGGAGATCGAGGGGCGCATCCAGGCCGAGGTGCTGAAGACGATCGAGTCGCTGAAGCTCGCCTACGAGATGGCCCGCTCGCAGGAGGCCTCCCTCAGAGAGGAGCTGGATGACATTCAGGCAGAGGTGATCCGGGCCGACGAGGAGAAGATCCGCTTTCTGCAACTCCTCAACGCCTCCAAGGTGAACCGGGTGCTCTACGACAGCATGCTGAGCCGTTTGAAGGAGACGATCCTCCTCCAGGGCTTTGCCAATCCGAAGGACACGCTGCAGATCATTCAGAAGGCGATCCCCTCCGACAAGCCGGCGGGCTACAGAGCCTTCTTCCTGCCGATCGCAGCCGGGGTCGGCCTGCTGGTGGGGCTGTTCCTCTGCTACGTGAGAGATTACTTCGATACGACGATTCAGAACGAGCGGGACATACACGACAACTTGAGGCTCCCCCTGCTGGGCATCCTCCCCCATTGCCGCACCTCGCGGGTCGGGAGGAGCGAGTCCCTGGTGAAGGCGCCTCTGGTTCGTCCTGAGCTTCCCTATGTGGAGTTCCTTCAGCATCTGGCCAGCATCATCCATCACGCGGGAACCGCCGGAGAATTGAAAACGATCCTGGTGACGAGCGCCTGCCCAAAGGAGGGAAGAACATCCCTCACCGTGAACCTGGCCATCGCGCTGGCCCAGCGGGGCCAGAAGGTGCTGATCGTGGACGGGGACCTGCGCAAGCCGAGCCTCGGGCAGACCTTCTCGGTCAGCGACGCCGAGGGCCTGTCCAACCTGCTCGAGACCGGAGGGGACCCCAAGGAGTTCATCCGGGAGACGGATGTGGACAACCTCTTCTGTCTGCCTGCGGGACCCTGCCCCTCGGTTCCTTCGGTCCTTCTGGAATCCGCAGCGGTTCCACGTGTCATGGAGGCGCTGAAACAGGGATTCGACTGGGTCCTGATCGACTCCTCCGCGCTCCTCGAAGCGCCTGAAACCGTGGCCCTCTCACAGTGGGCCGACACGGCCCTCTGGGTGATCGCAAGCGGGGCGACCACCGCAGAAAGGGCGGCCTGGGCGAAACGCTCGCTCACCCTGATGAACTGCAACATCCTCGGAATCACCCTGAACAAAGTCCGGTTCCTGCGTGGCCCGACCTACTACTACAGGGCGGATCAATGAGCCCGGACAAGACGTCCGCAGAGCCCGATATCGTGGAGGCGGCCTCTTCCCCGAAGGAGAGTGAACCCTCCCAGACGCCCTTCTTGATCGGCCTGCTCCTGTTCTCACTGGCCATCCGGCTATTGCTGATCCAGTTCAAAGACGTGGTCGGAACGGATGAGGTCATCTATCTTCTGCTGGGCAAGAACGTCTGGCACGGGCTCGGGTTCCAGCTGCTGGACCACCCGATCACCATGTGCCCTCCCCTGCTGCCCATCGTGGCCGGCTTCTTCTCCCTGTTCACCGAGAACCTGGAAATCGGGACGAACTTCACGTACGTGGTGTTCGGTGGAGCCATGGTCGTCCCCTACTTCTATTTGGCCCGAAGGATCTACGGCCTGCGGGTGGCACGCAGGGCCGCTCTGTTCCTCTCCTTCTTTCCCGGTCTGCTGCTCTCCTTCTTCTGGGGATCCATGACCGGGCCGCTCTACACGTTTCTACTGGTCACGACGTTTCTCTTCTTCCACAAGGCGCTCAGGGAACTCCGGGCCGTCGACTTCGCCGTTACGGGCGGGCTCCTGGGCCTCGCCTATCTCACCCGCTCCGAGGGCATCCTGTTTCCCCTGGTCCTGTTCTCCTTCGCGGTCCTTACCTTCGCGATGAAGCGCTCCCTTTTCGAGAAAAGAACCCTGCGCAACCTCCTTCTCATGGCCCTGTCCTGCATCCTGATCAGCGCTCCCTATCCCCTGTTCATCAAGCAATCGTCCGGAGAGCTGAGCATCAGCGGAAAAACCAAGCTGGTCCTTCTCGTGGGGAACATGGGCCTGAAGGAGCGCGAAAGCCTTGCAGGCAGGCTGAACGAGGAGAAGACCGAGTTCTTCAATCCCGAAGTGCTCGTGAGGGACAAGACCGTTATCGGGATGATTCTCGATAACCCGAAGGTCCTGGTCGGAGGCTCGTTCCTGCAGTTCTGGAATTTCATCTCCACCCTGATTTCCTGGAAGGTCTTCCCCGCCTTTCTCTTCGGCTTCGTGCTCATCGGACTCTTCCGGGATCCCTGGGATCGCGCCAGGCTCGACAACGAGATCTTCCTGTGGGTCGCGTGTGTTCCCTTCTTCGTGTTCCTCACTTTCAGGATCTGGCCGAGGTATCTTCTCCCCATGACGCCGGTCCTGTTGCTCTGGGCTACCCTCGGGGTCATCGCCCTGGAGGACTGGTTCCGCGAAAGCGCTGCCAACATCAGAGGGCAGAAGGGGCACCCGAGACGATGGCCCACGCTGCTGCCCGGGCTCCTGTTTGCCCTGCCCCTCGTCGCGCTTCTCGTCGCCAAGCCGATCAGGGCGAAGATGCTCGTGCAGTATCCCGTCGAGTACAAGGCCGCCGGGGCATGGATGGACAAGAACCTGCCCGAAGACGCGATGATCCTGTCGAGGAAGCCGGAAGTCTCTTACTATGCCAAACGCCTGATGCACCCCCTGCCGAACGAAGAGCTGCCAGGCGTTGTGCATTACGCACGGCATCACGACATCGGCTATCTCGTGGTGGACGAGTATTTCATCCTCACGCGGCCGCAGTTCACGTTCCTGCTCGAGCAAGAGAGCTTCCCGGAGGACATCCGGTTTCTTCACGAAGAGAGAGCTCCGAACGGTCGCAAGATTCGCATCTTTCAGATCACGAAAGCATCCCCTGCCGCCCCGGCACCGACCGGGGACTGAGACGCCCGGAGCGGCCCGTGACCGGATGAAATAAGTGTGCAATAGCAGCCAAGTTGTGTTATATTATTGATTTGTGTTTCGAATCAGGAGTGCGCCGTTCTCCCAGGAAAAAGCCGCAAGGAGTGCTCGTCCTCATGTACAAAGAATTCAAGGTGAGCCTGATCATCCCGGCCTACAACGAGGAAGAAACGATCGCATCCGTAATCCAGGATTTTCAGACCGAGGAGGCGCTGGACGAGATCCTGATCGTGGACAACAACTCCAAGGATCGCACCGCCGAGATCGCCAACCAGGCGGGTGCCCGGGTCATCACCGAGACCAAACAGGGTTATGGAAACGCCCTTCGCACCGGTATGGAAAAGGCGGAGGGCGACATTCTCATCCTGTCGGAAGCGGACGGCTCCTTCCGGTCTTCGGACGTCAAGAAGTTCCTCGCCTATATCGAGGACGCCGGAATGGTGATCGGGACCCGCACGACCAAGCAGATGGTGGACCAGGGCGCGAGGATGACGTTCATCATCCGCATGGCGAATGTGCTGTGGGCAAAGATCCTCCAGATGATGTGGTTTTTTACGAACGAGACCCGCTTCACGGACGTGGGGTGCACCTACCGGGCCCTGTGGAAGGAGACGCACAGCCGGATCCGAGGGGGCTTGACCGACGTGGGGCCCGAATTCTCTCCGGAGATGATGGCCGAGGGGCTCCGACAGAAGGTCAAGATCGTTGAAATCCCGGTAAAATACTTCCAGCGCGAGGGAGGGGAAAGCAAGCACTCGGTGAGCTTTTTCCATCTGGCGAAAACGGCCCTCAAGATGCTCAAGACCATCATCCGCAAGAAGCTCGAGCGCTCTTCGAAACGGGATCCCTCCTGAACGACAGCTCAGCCGGCGTCTGTTTTCCGCGTGCGGCGGGATTTCTGCTGCCACGGCAGACGGTTATCAGGATCTTCTTATTCAAGGGAAAGCAAAAAACGGCCGATGGATGGAACAGGCCAATGGGCGGACGATTTCGGTCTCTTAGAGAGGGAGTCCTGTAGATGAAAAGAGAGAACCTGGTGGGGGTGATCCTTGCCGCGGGCAAGGGCACCAGGATGGCCCCGTTCAGTCAGCGTTTCCCAAAACCCCTGCTGCCCATCTGCAATCGCCCGATTCTGGAGTATCAGATCGAGTACATGAAGCGGGCGGGCATCACCGAAATCATCATGGTGATCGGGCATCTCGGTTACGCGATCGCACGGCATTTCGGCGATGGGGAAGCCCTGGGCGTAAAGATCCGCTACGTGGAGCAGGAAGAAACCCTCGGGATCGCCCACGCAATGGGCCGACTCGAACCCTACATCACCTCCCCTTTCCTGCTGTTTCTCGGAGACATCTTCTTCATCACCGAAGACCTCTCGGTGATGATCGATCAGCTCGTGGAAAAGAAGGCGAGCGCGGTTCTTGCGGTCAAGGAGGAGGAGGACCCGGAGGCGATCAAGCGGAACTTCGCCGTCCTGATGAACGAGGATGGGTACGTGAAGCGGGTGATCGAGAAGCCGCGCTACGTGACCAACCCTCTGAAGGGATGCGGGCTCTACCTCTTCGATCTCCACATCTTCGATGCCATCCGTCGAACGCCCAGGACCGCCATGCGCGACGAGTACGAGATCACGGACGCGATCCAGATCCTGGTAGACGATGGCTTCCCGGTCGTCGTGTCGAATATCGTCCACAAGGACATGAATGTGTCTTTCCCCCACGATCTGCTTCTGTGCAGCCTGGAAGAGCTGAAGCATCAGGGCAAGAAATCCCTGGTGGGGGAGGGTTGCTTCATGCATCCGGAGGTCGAGCTGGAGCAGGCCGTTCTGGGGAACCGCGTCACGGTCAACGCACCGATCCGAATCAAGGAATGCATGGTCTTCTCGGACACGGTGATCTCCACGAAGGAAGACCTGGAGAGATGCATCGTTACTCCGGAGACCCTGATCGAGTGTAAATATTTCTTCTAGCGGCTCCTTTCACGAGGGGCTCGCACGTGCGGGCCCGCTCTTGACAGGCCCGAAGGCGCGAGGCTCCCGGACATCGAATGGCACGCATCGGACTCGACGCGAGATACCTGGAAAACGAGAACACCGGGGTTGGACGCTACAGCTACAACCTGATCACCCACCTTCTCGAAGAGGACAAGAAGAACGCCTATTCGGTGGTTGTACGCGACGATTACACCGGTAGGCTGCCAGGCGGGGAAAATGTAACCTACGTACGTGTTCCTTACGCTCCGATCACCCTCGCCTCCCTCCTGGCCATGTCGAGAAGGGTTCGAGGGCTCCGTCTGGACCTCTGGCATGCCCATTTCCCGATCTCGCCCCTGTTCCCGGGCACCCCGTTTGTCGTCACGGTCCATGACCTTCAGCCCCTACGCGTCCCCTCCATCGGGGACCGAAGACCCCTGCCCTTACGGGTCGGTTATCGTGTCTTCTATCCGCTGGCATACCGCTATGCCCTGTCGAATGCCGAGGCGATCCTTGCGGTTTCGATGGCCACCCGGCGGGAAATACAGGAGTGCTTCCCCGTGGCCCCGGAGAAGATCCACGTCATCCACGAGGCCCTGGACGACCGGTTTCAGGGGCCCGGCCCATCGACCGGGCCGAGGGAAAGCAGGAGCCTTGATTTGCCCGACCGGTTTCTCCTGTACGTGGGAGCCACGCTTCCTCACAAGAATCTCGGGAACATGGTCAAGGGATTTGCAGAAGCCCTGAAGCAGCCCGGACGGGAGGACTTGTTTCTGGTCATGGCCGGCCGGGAGAGCCGGTTCGAGCAGGACTGGATCGACCTGGCCGAAGAGCTCGGGATCTCAAGAAGGATTCACAGGATCGGCTACGTGGGCCAGGAGGACCTGCCGATCTTGTACAAGAGGGCGACGGCCCTTCTCTATGTCTCCTGCTACGAAGGCTTCGGCTTTCCGCCCCTGGAAGCGATGGAACATCGACTGCCCGTCATCGCTTCATCCCACAGCTCGCTGCCGGAAGTCGTCGGATCGGCGGGCCTGTTTGCAGACCCGGACGACGTGCCCGGGATCGCGGCGGCGATCGGAAAGATACTGGACGACCCGGCCCTGCGGAAACGGTTGCAGGAAGAAGGGTTGAAGAACCTGGGACGGTTTTCCTGGCAGAAGACCGCCAGAAAGACACTGGACGTTTACGAAAGTGTCCTGGGCCAACTCGACGGAAGAGAACCATGCTGAAGACGTGTTTGCTCAATCCCCTTTTCACCGAACCGGTCGATCGGAAGCGGGAGCGCTACTTCGTCCGATCCGGAAGCCGCTGGCCGGCCAGCTATACGAAACCGACGGGCCAGATCGGCCGCTATATCCCCTTTCCGTTCTACCTGGCCTATGCTGCGGCCATTCTGGAGCGGGCTTCCCTTCCCGTGACGGTGGCGGACGCGGTTGCCGAGAATCTACCGGTGGAATCGGTTCTTTCGTTTGTCCGGGATGAGCGTCCCGACCTGGTCGTCTACGAAACGACCACGCCCACCCATCAGCGCGACCTTCACCTCGCCAGGCAGATCAAGGAGATCACGCCCGGGGCCGAGATCGCACTGTGCGGACCCCACGCAACCACCTTCCCGAGGCAAGTCCTCGAGGAGGAGGCGGCGGTCGACTACGTTCTCCTGTACGAATACGAGAACACGCTCCACGAGCTGGTCACGAAGAAAGCAGGGGGGGAGGATCTGGATTCGCTGGCTGGAATCGCCTGGCGACGGAACGGGGAGATCGTCCTGAAGTCGGAGTATCAGCCGATCGACCCGCTCGATCAGCTGCCCTTCCCGGCCCGCCATCTGTTCCCCGCACCGACCCGGCCGGACCCGCACGTGTACTGGGACGGATTCTGCCAGCACCGGCCGGCCGTGCAGATGCACGCGAGTCGCGGATGCCCCTTCCGTTGCGATTTCTGCCTCTGGGTTCAGGTCATGTACCAGGACGGCAAGTATCGCACCTTCACCCCGGAACGCGTGGTGGACGAGATGCAGGATGCGGTGGAGCGGTTCGGGGCGAAAGAGATTTATTTCGACGACGATGATTTCACGATCAGCAAGAAGCAGGTGCTCGGCATCTGCCGGGAGATCCGGAACCGGGGCTTCCGGATTCCCTGGTCCTGCATGGGAGACGCGGTGGTTCCGGACCAGGAGGTGTTCGATGCCATGGCAGACGCCGGATGCGTGGGCATGAAGTTCGGCGTGGAAAGCGCAGCCCCCCAGATCCTGGAGAGGCTGGGCAAGCCGGTCGATCTGGACCGGGTCCGGCAGGTGGCGCGCTGGTGCAGCGAACGGAACATCAAGACACATGCAACGATCACCTTCGGCCTCTGGGAAGAGAGCCGGGAAACCATGGAGATGAACCTCTCCTTTGTCAAGGATCTCGACGTGGACTCGGTACAGTTCTCGATCACCTCCCCTTTCCCGGGCACGAGGTACTTTGAAGAAATGGAAGAGGCAGGTCGGCTGAAGAGCCGGAACTGGGAGGATTACGACGGCTCCCGGAGCGCTGTCGTTGCCTTTCCGAATATCTCCCTGGAGGAGATACAGACCTTCTGCGAGCGAGCACCGGCCCGGTGGCTCTTCGCCAAGATCAGAGACCCGAAGTGGATCGCTCGCCAGGCCCGCTACCTGTACCGGCTTGCACGAGGCCAGGGCCTCGCCGGCCTCAAGGGCAGGTTGAAACGGGTACGGGAAATCGTCTGGGGCTGACAGGAAGAACTCTATGAAGATCCTGATGCTGAATCACAACGTGAAATGGCGGGGGACTTTCTTCCGGGCCTTTCATTTCGCCAAATGCCTCGTACGCAGCGGCCACGAAGTCACCCTGGTGACGATTTCAGGGGGAAACCGGCTCCATTTCGACAAGGGTACCCTCCAGGGCGTCGAAATCCTTGAATCACCGGATCTGCTGACCGGCATCGGACGCACCGGATGGGATCCGTACGACACGCTTCGGCGCCTCTCCTACACGGTCCGGAAGAACGGCTTCGATCTGGTCCACGGCTTCGATTGCAGACCGGCCGTGATCTTCCCTGCCCTTGCGATGAAGAAGGCCCGGAACAAGCCGTTCCTGTCGGATTGGGCGGACTGGTGGGGACGGGGCGGCATCGTTCAGGAAAGGGGCAGGCTGCTCAGATGGACCATGGGCCCGATCGAGACCTATCTGGAAGAGGGTTTTCGCCACCACGCGGACGCGGTCACCGTAACCAGCAGGGCTCTCGAGGACCGGGCCGTAGCCCTGGGGCTCGACCGGGAGCGAGTGCGTTACATCCCGTCCGGGTCCGATGTGGAAACGATCCGCCCCATGCCGAAGGCAGAGATGAGAAAGGCCCTGGGCCTGCCCGAAGACGGGAAGGTCATCGGGTACATCGGGTTCATCAACTACGATGTGGAATGTATGATTCGTGCCTTCCCGCTCGTGCAGGAACGCTTCCCCGAGGTGACCCTCCTGCTGGTGGGGCAGAAGTATCCGATCACCCAACAGCTGTGCAAGGAAAACAACATCACCCGCGGCATACGCGAGGTGGGCATCGTCCCCTTTGAGGAGCTTCCCGGGTACCTGGCGTGCGCCGATGTTCTGCTTCTCCCGTTCACAAACAAGATCTGCAACATCGGTCGGGGGCCGATCAAGCTGGGCGACTACATGGCGGCGGGCCGGCCCATCGTTACACAGCCTGTGGGAGACCTGCGCGCCGTATTCACCGAAGACGAGCCGATCGGGTTGTTGGCCGGAGACAGCCCGGAGGAGTTCGCCGGCGCGATCTCCGAGCTCCTCTCCGATCCGGAGCGGGCCGAGGAGTACGGACGGAACGCCCGCCGGCTTGCGGAAGAAAAGTATTCGTGGCAGAAACTCTCGGAGAGGCTCGAGGTCTGCTACCAGGAGTTTCTGTAAAGGGAGGTGTGATGAAGATTCTGGTGACAGGGGGGGCCGGCTTCATCGGCTCTCATTTGGTGGATGCCCTGGTCGACAGGAACCACGAGGTAACGATCTTCGACAACCTGGACCCCCAGGTGCATCCCGAAGGCCAACCGCCGCGCCACCTGAACCCACGGGCCGAATTCATCCGGGGGGATGTGCGGGACGCGGAGGCCCTCAAGGCGGCCATTGGAAAGTCAGAGGTCATCTTCCACAAGGCGAGCGCCGTGGGGGTCGGCCAGTCGCAGTATCAGATCGCCCAATACGTGACGGCGAACACGGGCGGCACCGCGACCCTGCTGGACGTCCTCGTGAACAACGAGCACAACGTGAAGAAGCTGATCGTGGCAGCCTCCATGAGCAGCTACGGTGAAGGCCTGTACGAATGCGCAAAGTGCGGTGCCTGCCGCCCTGCCCTGCGCCCCGAAGAGCAGATGGCGGCCGGGGACTGGGCGCCCAAGTGCCCGGTCTGCGGGATCTCGGTCACTCCGATCCCCACGCCGGAGGAGGCAGTGCTCAACTGCAATTCCATCTACGCGATCACCAAGAAGGACCAGGAGGAGATGTGCCTGCTCATCGGCAAGACCTACGGGATTCCGGTCGTCTCTCTCCGGTACTTCAATGTCTACGGTCCGCGTCAGTCCCTCTCGAACCCCTACACGGGGGTTGCGGCGATCTTCATGAGCCGTATCAAGAACGACCGTCCTCCGGTCGTGTACGAGGACGGGCTGCAGACACGCGATTTCGTGTCGGTGGAGGACATCGTGGAGGCGAACATGCTGGCCATGGAGCGAAGCGAAGCGGACGGCCAGATCTTCAACGTGGGGACCGGCAGGGCCCTGACGATTCGCGGCGTGGCCGAGATCCTTGCACAGGCCTACGGCAAGTCGATTCAGCCCGACGTAACCGAGAAGTTCCGAAAGGGGGACGTGCGCCACTGCTATGCGGACAACTCCAAGATCCAGAACCTCCTCGGCTTCTCCCCGAAGATCGATTTCGAACAGGGGATGGAGGCGTTGATCAGCTGGTCCCAGACCGTAGAGGCGGTCGACTATTTCGAGCAGGCGAAGGCGGAGTTGGAGGCAAAGGGGCTGGCTTGAAGTTTTGAAGGGAAAGGTTCCACATGAAGGCATTGATCATCGGCGGGGCGGGATTCATCGGATGCAACATCGCCAGGCGGCTCCTCGACCAGGAAGACGAGGTTCTTGTCTTTGACAACCTGTCCAGGAAGGGGACCCATTCGAACCTTCGATGGCTCCAGTCCCTGGGTCCGGTCGAGTTCTTCGAGGGGGACATCCGCGAGTCCGCAGGGTTGGATGAAGTCTTTCGGGCCCACCCTGACGTCGATGTGGTCTATCACATGGCGGCCCAGGTCGCGGTGACCACTTCGGTGACCGATCCGCGAGAGGATTTCGAGATCAACGCCCTCGGCACGTTCAACGTGCTCGAGGCAATCCGTCTGTCCAAGGCGGACCCGATCCTCATCTTCGCATCGACCAACAAGGTCTACGGCGGAATGGAGGACGTCAAGATCGTCGAGGAGGACGGAAGATACGCCTACCGGGATTTCCCCGAGGGCATACCGGAAGACCGGCTCCTGGATTTTCACTCCCCCTACGGTTGCTCAAAGGGGGCGGCCGACCAGTACGTGCGGGACTACGCAAGGATCTACGGCATGCGGACGGTCGCCTTCCGCCAGTCCTGCATCTACGGCTACCGTCAGTTCGGCATCGAGGATCAGGGCTGGGTCGCCTGGTTCACGATCCAGGCCGTTCTCGACCGGCCCATCACGATTTACGGCGACGGCAAGCAGGTGAGGGACATGCTCTTTGTGGAAGATCTCGTGGAAGCGTACCAGATGGCCCTCCGGGAGATCGAGACGACCAGCGGCAAGATCTACAATCTGGGGGGAGGCCCCCGGAACAAGATGTGCCTCCACGACCTGATTGCCGCCCTGGAAGGGCACGGGAACCGAAAGCTCAAGTACACGTATGACGACTGGCGACCCGGCGACCAGCCGGTTTTCGTCTGCAATGTGGACAAGGCGAAACAGGACTTCGGCTGGGAGCCGCGCACGTCTCCGGAAGAGGGCGTCGAAAAGCTCTTTGACTGGGTGTCGAAGAACACGGAGCTCTTTCTACAGGAAGGCCTCTAGGGGCCCCAGCCCCACAGCCCCAAGGGGTCAAACCTACACATTTGACAAAAAGTCGTAGCGGGCTGAGACGGGGGGAACCTCTCACGACAAAGGCACTGAAGGAGCTCAGTTTGTCAAATGTGTAGGTTTGACCCCTAACTCGTGGAAGAGCGAAGATGGAAGGAAAGACCCGCAGAACAGCCCTTCTCACTCTGCTTCTCCTCTTGAGCTGCTGCACCGCCGGGAACGGATCCGAGAAGGGTGCGAAGGCCGAGGGAGATCGCGAAAGCGATTCGTCGGCCCCGGCACCCCGTGCCCGCGTGCACCCCTCCCCCATCGCGGGCTCCTGGTATCCCGAAGACCCGGAAGAATTACGTCGCCTCTTGCAGGGATTTCTGGAAAAGGCCCCTGCTCCCGATCCGGACGAGGCGGGCAGCCTGATCGCGGTCCTGGTTCCTCACGCCGGGTATGTCTACTCCGGGCGCACGGCCGCAGATGCATACAGGTGGGTCGGAATGCGGAGACCCGAACGGGTGGTGATGATCGGCCCGAGCCACCACGCCCGATTTCGCGGTATCTCCTTCGCAGACTACGCCTTCTACGAGACTCCCCTGGGCCGGGTTCCCGTCGACCCTGCCGGCAGGGAAATCATGGACGCATGCCCCCTCGTGGGCTTTCACCCGAAAGCCCACGAGCGAGAGCATTCTCTGGACATCCAGGTGCCCTTTCTCCAGGTCCTCTTTCCCGAATCACCACCCCGGATCCTTCCTCTGCTGGTGGGAGAACTCGAGGAGAGCGACTACCCGGAACTGACCCGGTGCCTCCGAACGGTCCTTGATAATGAAACGCTGCTTATAGTAAGTTCCGATTTCACACACTACGGCCGGAGATTCGCGTACGTTCCTTTCCCTCACGGGGTCGGGGTCGCCGAAAAGATCCACGGTCTCGACGAGGGGGCTCTTGCAAAGATCCGCAGCCTGGACCGAAGAGGCTTTCTCGCTTATCAGAAGGCGACCGGAATCACCGTCTGCGGCAGGCTTCCGATCGCCCTGCTCCTCGAGCTACTCCCGGAGGACAGCCGACCCGTAAGCCTTTCCTACGCGACTTCGGGGCAGTTGACAGGGGACTACCGGAACTCGGTGAGCTATTGCTCCCTGGCCTTTATGCGCCCCGCCCGCTGGCAACAGACGGCGAGCGCGAAGGATTCGAGCCACGGGGGAACAAGAACGATGAAAAGAAAGGCGAAGCCGCCCCTCGCTTCGGAAGCGAACATGAAATCCTTGAGCGCTTCCGAGAAGGCTACCCTGATCAGGCTTGCCAGGGACACGGTGGAAGGCTACGTCAGGAACCGAAAGGCCCCGGACCCGAAAGGCGGAGAATACGAAATCACTCCGGCCCTTCGTGAGCACCGGGGCGCCTTCGTAACCCTGAAGGCCCACGGCAAGTTGCGCGGATGCATAGGCTACATCCAGCCCATCGAACCTCTCTATGAAACGGTTCAGCAGAACGCCATAAACGCGGCGACCCGGGATTCCCGTTTCTCCCCGGTCAAGCCGGACGAGCTTACCACGATCGAAATCGAGGTCTCCGCCCTCACGCCTCCGACAGCCGTCGACTCTTATCACGACATCATCCTGGGCAGACACGGAATCATCCTGCAGAGGGGATCCCAGAAGGCGGTATTCCTGCCCCAGGTGGCCCCGGAACAGGGCTGGGATCTACCGGAGACCCTCCGGCATCTGGCTCAAAAGGCGGGCCTCTCGGGCGATGACTGGGAGGATCCGGATACGGAGTTTCTCGTCTTCACTGCAGAAGTATTCGAAGAAGAATAGGTTTCCAGGAAGGGTAAGAAAGGAGCGAAGCAGGCTTGAAAAAGGAACCGGAAAGAGGCTTGACGGTTGTGATCCCCGCCTACAACGAGGAGAAGGGAATCCGGGAGGTGGTGGACCGCATCCTCGCTGCACTGAAGGATTCGAGTGTGCCCTACGAGGTCATCGTGGTGGACGACGGGTCAAAGGATCAGACCATGGAGGCCCTCCGGGAAATGCCGGTTCGGGTGCTCCAGCACGAGACGAACCGGGGGTACGGCGCAGCCCTGAAGACAGGGGTCCGGGCCTCTCAATACCTGCACGTTTGCATCGTCGACGCGGACGGGACCTACGAGGAGAAGGACCTGCCGAAGCTGATGGAGCAGATGGAGAACTTCGACATGGTCGTGGCCGCCCGGACCGGCAAGGGCGCCAAGATCCCGCTGATCCGAAGACCGGCGAAGTGGATCCTGAACCGGCTCGCCAACTTCCTCTCTGAAACACGCATCCCGGACCTCAACTCCGGCTTTCGAATCTTTGACAAGACGGTGGCGAAGAAGTTCTTCAACATTCTGCCCGAAAGCTTCTCGTTCACGTCCACCCTGACCATGGCACTGCTCACGAACGGGTATTCGATCAAGTACATCGAGTCACACTACAAGACGAGAAAGGGCAAATCGAAGATCCGCCCGATCCATGACACGGTGAACTTCTTCGCACTGGTCGTTCGAACCGCTCTCTATTTCGCCCCGCTCAAGATCTTCATACCCTTGAGCCTCTCCATGATCGGGCTGAGCCTTCTGAAGATGATCTTCATCGACATCCTGCTGATCCAGAACATGACCGATTCAACGCTCTTTCTCTTTCTTGCAGGGATCCAGGTCGGCATGCTCGGCCTGTTGGCCGATCTGATCGACAAGAGGAGCCTGCCCACGGGCAAGGACGATTAGGCACCCTTCATGCCGAAAAAGAAGCCCCTGATCATTCTGAAGATCGGCGGGTCCGTGATCACGGACCGAAAAGACGAGCGTCCTCGACTGCGGGGTCCTCGCATGCGGAGGCTTGCCAGGGAGGTCAACGAAGGCTGGCAGCCCGGGCGGTCCCGTCTGGTCATCATTCACGGCGCCGGCTCCTATGGCCATCCGATCGTACAGAGGACCGGCATCCATCACGGAATACACGACGAGCATCAGCGCAAGGCCATGGGGGAAACACAACGGCTCCAGAGCGACTTGAACGCTCACGTCGTTCGACACCTGCTGCAGGCCGGAGTGCCCGCCTTTCCCTGCCAACCCTCTGCCAGCGCCGTAATGGAAGCGGGAGAGCTCGTCTCCCTGGACACGGAGGCCCTGGAAGGTCTCTTGAGCATCGGCATCGTCCCGGTGCTGAACGGCGTGCCCGCCTTCGACCGCCGGCAGGGGTGCTCCATCCTGTCCGGTGATCAGACCGCCGGCTTCCTGTTTCGACGCCTCGGCGGAGACAGCATCCTTCACGGCACCGACGTAAAGGGCATCTACACTGCGGACCCGACCCAGGACCCGGGGGCGGAATTATGCACCGTGGTGGATCTGCTGGACTCTGCCGGTCTGCCCGATGGCGTCACCGGTTCCACCGTGACGGATGTGACCGGAGGCATGCGGAAGAAGCTGGAAGAAATGCGAACCGCAGGGGCAAGGGGACAGGTCTTCGATGCCACGGTGAAGGGAAACGTGAGTCGGGTGCTTCAGGGGGAGATCGTAGGAACCCGCATAGAATGCGCCTGACGCCGGCGATCGATGCCGGGAAGCCCGTTCAGGGCTGATCCCCCTTGTCGGCCAGCGGAACACAGATCGCCCGGTACCCCAACTGCTCGAGTCCGCTCACCATCGCCTCGCCCGAGGATCCATCATCCACCAGCGCGAGCATGCATCCTCCACCGCCGCCGCCGGTCAACTTCGCTCCCAGGGCCCCCTGCTGCCTGCAGAACGCAACCATCTCGTCGAGCCTCTCGTTCGAAACTCCTACCCGCTGCAGCATGGAGTGCCCCTGATTCATCAGAGCGCCCAGCCCCTTGCCGTCCCCGCCTTCCAGGGCAAGACGCGCATCCTGGCCAAGCCTCGTGGCATCTCTGACAAGCTCCGCAAACAGCCCGGGACGCGCCTCGCTGAACCGTGCAACCCTTTCCACCTCCACACGGGTCCGGGAAGGCATTCCCGAATTCCCGATGACCAGCCAGAGGGGGGAGGGGTCGATTCGAATCCATTCCCACGGCGGGGTCCCTCCCCGTACGAACCAGAGAGGCCGCCCATAGGTTGCAACGGTGTTGTCGATGCCGGACGGATTGGCCGCAAAGACCTTCTCCCCCTCATAGGCGACCCGATTGATCTCCTCGTCCGTGCAAGGGTGATCCAGCGCCCGGCACA
This sequence comes from bacterium, assembly GCA_028277985.1. Taxonomy (GTDB): domain Bacteria; phylum Desulfobacterota; class DSWW01; order DSWW01; family DSWW01; genus S015-6. The sequence continues at coordinate 65,483 of JANQFG010000141.1, forward strand.
GGGCGCGCGCAAGGGCAACGCAGAAGCCTGCACTCGATCCCAACCCACCCCAACCCGAAAGGTCCTCCGAACACTGAATCCGAACATTCTTCTCGGTCTCCGACAGGCCTATCGCCTTCATGATGCGGCGGACCGCCTCGACCCGGTCTGCGTCTTCCGCATCCCGGGCATCTTCCCCTGTCGCGGTGCGGACCGAGACCCCGAGGCCGGCGCCTCGACCGACCATCACCCTGACCTCCACGGGAAAGAAAACGGGCACTGCGATTGCCGGAACACCGTGCACTACGTAATGCTCATTGACGAGTATCGCCTTCCGGAAACCCTGCCCTCTTCCTTCCGTTCCACTCGGCCCTTGCACTGTTTCTCCCTTTTCGCACTTTTCAATGTCGCTTGTTCCGAGATTGAGGAGACCTCAATCTCGTCGGGTTTCTCGTGTCCGAGATCGTCGTACCTCCGATCTCGTTGGGCTTCCGCGGCCGAGATTGGCGCATAGCCCCAATCTCGTTGGGCTTCCGCGGCCGAGATTCGGGCACAGGCCCGAATCTCGTTTGGATGTTTAAGCAAAGGCAAAATGTCCTACTAACTGCAACGCGAAAATGTCCTATTGGCTAAGGCACTGGATTTGGTGCCGAAGCAGCATAGACCCAGTG
>JANQFG010000096.1 GCA_028277985.1 bacterium
ACACCCGATCACCGTTGCGTATACCGCGCTTGCTCAAGAAATGTGCCGCCCGGTTCACCCCATCGTTCAGATCCCTGTAGGTGACCGGCTCGTCCTCAAAAATGATGGCCGGCTTGTCGGGCGACATATCCGCGCGTTTTTGTACGATATAGCCCACATTCCAATGTACCGACATTCTCCCGAACTCCTTCCTCGAAAAAGAACAACCCTAGACGCCCTGCCCCATATCCAGAATGGGCCGTACGTCTTCGATATCGAACCATACGAGATGCTTGAGCATCTCCGCCGCGTCCCCAACCTTCGCCTTCACTTTTCCCTTGATCTGGTCGAACATGGCCCCCTCGTCCTCGATGGATCGCACCTTGAGGTAGAGACGGCATCCCTCCTGCTGCATCCCGGTCTTCCCGTGCAGGGTTACCAGGCAGGTCGCCGAAGGGTTTTCTTGCAGATTCGCGTAGCTGCGGTTGTCCCCCACCATGACGATGACCGTAGCGTCGTCGGCCAGCGCAAGAGACCCGAAGACCGCCACGTTCACATTCCCTGATTTGTCAGCCGTCGCCAGTACGTTCGATCGTCCTTCTGCCTGCAGGTACCCTTTTACCTTCTCGTTGATCTCCACCGGTTCTCCTCCTCATGGAAACTAAAAGAGCTCATACATCTTCCCGTCCCCCTTCGCCGTGAGCTGGAGCTCCACGTGCAGGGAGAGCAGCACCGACTCGAGGACGTCGCGACTCACTTGAAGGCTGTTGATGAAGGCCCCCTCGAAGGAGGCGCCCACCGCCATCATCTCCGCGATCATCAGGGTATGCCTCGTGGAAACCACCATCGGCTCCTGGGTATTCCCCCTGAGCTTGTTCGCTACGTTGACGATGGTCAGCGCATCCGTTTCTTCGATGCCCGTCTTGAGATGCAGAACTCTCGTCTCGACTTCGGCGGGCAGATAATCGAGCAGGCTCACGTAGAACCGGTCGCGAAGCGCTGCATCCAGCATCTCCGTGCCCACGAATTCCTCTCCCTCGTTCAAGGTCGCGAAGAAGACCACCTCGTCCGCCACCTTGATCAACCCGAGTTCATCCGTCCATACTCTGCGGTCCTCCGCCAAGACCGAGAAAAGCATGTTCAATGCTTTCGGATGCTCCGGCCGGTTGATCTCTTCCAGATGAATCACGCATCCCGGTGTTTGTATCGCCTTGGGGAACAGAAATTCCTGGTAGTATGTTTCCCCGTCCTTCAGCCGATGCTCGCCGAACAGCTGACCCGGTTCCGACAGGATCCCGATCTGAAAATTGGCGAGAGGTCTTCCGTTACGCGCCGCAAACTGACGTACCAGCGTCGACTTGCCGCACCCCTGTTTGCCCGCCACCAGGATGTTGACCGGGTGACGTTTGGCCAGGAGCTTGATCCGCTCCAGATTCTCGATCACGTGTTTCGGAAGAAAGAAATGCTCTTCCGCGTCCGGGACGGTCAAGCCTAGGTCGAATCCGCTCATCAAAGCCTCTCTTTCCGACGGTTCCTTCATCCTGTCGCCCATGCTGTATTCGCCGGAAGGCGAAAGCCTAAAGGGTCAGAGCAAAGGAATGAATGTTAAGCCTCCAACATGGACGGAGGAAGAATGGTGTTAAAGGCCGGCGTTTCGTGGAAAACCTCGCACCCGTCTCGGCTGGGAGGGTTTCGCACCCCACAAGCAAGAACAAGGATGACGTGCAGAACAGGTCGATTCAGCGTCACCCCGTGGATGTATGAGAGAAAGGAAAGGACAAGGACCTCAAGAATGCATCCCTGATCGTCTTTGCCCTTTCCCCTTCCGGTCCCGGAACCCTAATAGAAGAGTTCTTTCTGACGCTGAAGCAGAAACTGCTTCAGCTCGGGTATATTCCACCGTCGGTTCATGCTGTGCAGTCTCGAGATGATTCCTCTCGCCTCCTCCAGAACGGCCGGATCCTTGGTGGTCGGAATCTCCGCGAGTCTTCTCGAGAGTTCCTTCATCTGGTCAGGCTCTTGTTCCAGCGACTCGGTACGGGAAAACACACACTCGGCCCCACACCTGGGGCACTGCCGGAGATCAGACTCTCCGGTGGCGGGTCAACAATTCGCACAGAGGCGCTTGAACTCGCCGTGGTCGCCCTCGTAGCCGCACGTGCGACAGGTAAGATCCATCATCCACTCCTTCGCGGTAGCCTTACTTGGCGTCCTCTGCAAGGTCTTCTATCCCTGCAGATTTTCCCCACGGAGCCTCGCCGGGTCCCACTTTCTGCTGCACTTCACCGGTGACCTCGTCCACCGCGAGCCACTCCTGGCACTGAGGGCACTGTCGCAGGGTCATCGAGGCGTCGATGCGCGCGTTGTAAAGATACCGAAACTCCTTCAGGGCCGCCTCGTGCCCACATGCAATGCATTTCATGACAACCTCCTGTTCCTATCAAGAGAGTGTGATGAGGCAGGGAGGAGGTTCTTCCCCCTCCCTGCCCGGAATCCACAACCGTTTCAGCCAATCCCCTGGACGGTTCTCTGGATGATGTTGTCCTGGGTCTTCCGGCTGATGTCCACGAAGTGGGCGCTGTAGCCGGCCACCCGAACGATCACCTCCTGGTACTTCTCCGGATCCTGCTGTGCCGATCTCAGGGTTTGGTCCGAGACCATGTTGAACTGCACGTGATCCAACCCCAGCTCGGACCATGTTTTCATATAGGCCTTCCAGAGCTGGTAGCCCTTCTCTCCCTCGAGCTGCATGGGAGAAAGCCGCTGATTCAGCAGGAACGCGCGACCGTCCGCGACGTGGTCGATCTTGCCGCAGGATTTTAGCACCGCAGTGGGCCCCTTCTTATCCAGCCCCGGCCCGGGAGAAATCCCGCCGTCGTACAGGGCGTCTCCGAGCCTGCGTCCGTTCGGAAGGGGGCCTACGATGTTCGCGTAGTGGATGTTTCCGCTCACGTTCTCGGGAAGAATGGGCCAGCTGTTTCCGCTCGGGCACTTGAGAACCCTGGAGAAGCGAGCGCACTCCCTGAGGCAGCGGAGCATGATGTCATCCACATAGTCGTCGTCATTGCCCCACTTCGGAGCATTCTTGACGAAGTCGAGACGCATCTCCTCGTGGCCTTCCCAGTTCGCTTCCATGGCCGTGACCAGCTGATCCATGGTGTACTTCTTGTCATCGAAGACCAGCTTCTTGACCGCTGCCAGGCTGTCCGCGTTCTCCACCCAGGTGAAGGCCGTAATCCAGGCGTTCCCTCGCTCCCCTTCCGGGCTGCAGATATCGAGACCCGATTCCACCGACCGGGAAGAAATGCCTGAGAGGAAGGGACGACCGTAGAATTCCGGGTCCATGTAACGGCCGAAGTTCACTGTCCGCACCAGCAGGCTGAACAGCCATTCCATCTGATCGACCCAGGCCTGGAACACCTGCTCGAAGTCGCTGAACTGCCTCGGGTCGCCGCTCTTCGGGCCCATCTGCATGCCGACGACGTTGTCATAGCCGTTGTTCAGAGCGTACTCGACGATCTTCGCGCAGTTCGCCGTTGCGGCCGCCATCCGGAACGGCTGGTTCCCGTGTTTCGTCGGCGGACAGGGAGACATGCAGGCCTGATGCACCCACAGCCTAGCCTCTTCGAGCGGATGCCCGTGCCAGTGCATCGCATTCTGGACGAGCACAGGGTCGTTTCGCATGGACGGATAGCCCAGGCCGTGACGGATGCACTCGAAGCACTCTCTCATCACCTCGTCACTCACCTTCGGGTGCCAGCGGAAGCCGAAAGTAGGATTCGATACACGAACGAGCCTGGCCGCCTGGAGCAGAGCGATCGTCATGTCGTTGCAGGCGTCGCTGCCGTCCGGCTTCACACCACCGAGGGTCCAGACCCATGTGCCGGTGATCCCCTGCAGACCTTCCCTCGCCCACCGGGGGAAGAAGAGCCCGACTTCGTGGGCCCGGATCAGAAACTCGCCGACCAGGTCCAGGGCCTCTTCCGAGGTGATTCGCTTTTCGATGTTCACGTCCTTGTCATAATAGGGGCCGTGATAATAGTCCGGCCTGCAAGGCCATGCACCCTCATGGGCCTCCAACCGGAGGAGGACCTGGACGAAATGGTCCAGCTGCAGTGATTCCTGCAGCGTCCGGGGGGTCTTGGCAGGAACGCGCTCACAGGTCTCTGCGACACGCAGAAGCTCTTCCTTGCGCTTCGGGTCGCTCTCGTAGTTTTCGGCGACGATCCTCGCCAGACGGGCGTACCGGTTCGCAAAACGAATGGCCGCTTCAAGAACGAGCTTCATGGCGTCCCAGTTCTGGATCTTCTTGTAGTACGGAAGAATCTCAGGGCCCGGAATACCGATCGTCTTCTCCTCCGCCTCTTCGACACGCTCATCGATCTCCGCGATGATGTCCTCGAAGCCCCTCTTGCCCGTCATGAAGTACTCATAGTCCTTGGTCGAGTACCCGGGCGCACCGGAGGAGGGGGTGCCCCAACCGATCGCTCCACTCATGAACTTGACCGTGTCCTCCGGGTCGAGAAGCCGCGCGATCTTGTCGATCGCCGCTTCCCCTGCCCATTGCGCACAGATATCCGCCGCCTCCCTCAGGGACTCTTCTTCCGGCTCGTCGTGGACGCCGGGCTCGTTGTACACCTCTTCGTTGATCATGCTGGCACCGTCGATACGCCACATGATCTTGTGAGGTGCACTCCCCACATAGCCCACGAGCTGGGCCTGATCCGTGATGAAGATCGTCATCTCGTCCAGGACCTTCGCCTGGGCCTTCGCCTTCCGCATCATCTGCTCGTCGTGCTTCGCGTCATCGCCGAAGTACGTGTCGGTGAACAGCCGGGCGAACTCCAGATCGATCTTGATGCCCGGGTTGTAGTTGCCACCGATGGCACCCTTCTTCCAAAGCGCCTTTCTCAGGTAGTCGAGCCTCTTGGAGCGTTTCTTCTCGGCGGCCCACCACCATTCCTGCTTCTTTTCCAGTTCCTGAATCTCTTGAGTGTCTACTGGTGCTGCCATAGGCCTATCTCCTTACATTCTAAAGACCACGAGCAAGTGGTCCCCCCCCACTTCTTTCGTTTCGGTTCGTGTCCTGCTATTTCTTCTGGAAAGAACCGCAGCTCGACGCATCCTCCTCCGCGGCCACCGGCTTCGCCTTGTAATAGGCCTGCCTCGGATCCACCACGCGCTGCACGCAGTCCCCCTTCTCCGGGTTGTCTTCGAATACGAAGAAGTTCTTACACTCTTTGCACGTCGCCATTGTCGTCACCTCCTTTCATGAATAGAGATTGGGTATCCCCCAGGTGTTCTTTTTCAACAGTGTCATGCAAAACGGTCTACTTCTTCTCCATCTGTCGCTGCGCCCGCCGAAAGGCCGGGTCCGCACACTCTGTCCCGTCCTTGTCAATCATTTCCATCTTGGAGAAATGGCTGCACTTCGACGCCTCCGTATTGAAGAAAGTGATCAGCCCCGTATCCCCGTCGAGCACGTACACGGCCGGGTCCACGGAAATGTCGGATCCGATTTTCAGGGTCTTGCAGACCCCTCGTCCGTCCGACGCGTACGCGTTCTCCGAGAAGTTCTTGCACAGCCCACATGCGACATCCGGCACCTTCTCCCTCTCTTCGAAGCTCTTCTTCTTGGTAATCTCGCCGAACATCTTGTTGGAAGCCTGCTTCCACTGGTCTCTTCGTCCCATAGTGTCTCCCCCTGTTTGTGTTGCCACCGGTTATCTTGTTCCTGCCGGCGCCCCGGGCCGGCCGTTTCTGGTTTCCATCGAACCTGTCAGGAACTCAGTGCCTCGTCCCCGCTCTCGAACCCGGAACCGCCGATGGTGGTCTCAAAGCCCTTGCTCCGGTAGATGTCCGCGGGAATCTCCAGGAAGGCCGGGTCCATGGACTCGATCTCCTGGAGGGGCCAGTCAATACCCAACCACCCGTACTTGTCCTGACACCAGTTATGAAAAGGAAGCAGGTCGATCCGGACGATCCCCTTTCCCATGCTCGCCAGCAGGTCAGCCGCGCTGGTGTGAAACTCGATGGAATCGTTGTAACCCGGCACGACCGGAATCCGCACCCAGATATCCTTCCCAGTCTCGGAGAGCAGTCCCAGATTCTCGATGATCAACTCGTTGGTCACACCGGTCCGCTTCTTGTGTTCCGCCGGATCGATATGCTTCAGGTCGAACAACACGATGTCCACGTGTTCGATCAGGCCCTTCAGAATCTCCCAGTCTACGCACCCATTCGTGTCCATGCAGACGTGCAAGCCACGGGTCTTTGCCTGTTCGAGGAGCCGGCCGGCAAAGTCGGCGTGCGCCGTGGGCTCTCCGCCCGTCAGCGTCATGCCGCCACCGGAGTTATCGTAGAAGGGCCTGTCCTCTTCCACTTCGTCGAGGATCTGCTCCACGGTCATCGGCTTTCCCACGATCTCCAGAGCGTCATAGAGACAGGCGTCCACACATTTCATGCAGAGATCGCATCGATCCCGGACGATCTTGTGGTATGTACACTCTTCCTGCTGCGTTTCTTCCGGAGGTATGGGGGGGAGAATCGCGTCCCTCGGGCAGGCCTCGAGACAGACCCCGCACTGCACGCAGAGCCGTCTCTTCCAGTACAACTCCGGATGGGAGTCGATGGTTTCCGGGTTGTGGCACCAGTGGCACCTCATCATGCAACCCTTCAGGTATACGTTCGTCCTGAATCCGGGGCCGTCGTTGACGGAGAACCGCTGGATGTCCGTGATCAAGACCTTCTCTTCCATGTCCCCTCCTGACGTCCGTCCCGTCGCTTCCTACAGACTCTCTGCGAAGGGCCTCACGCTCTTCAATTTCTCCAGGCCAAGGATCTGATCGGCCAGCGCCCCGGACTTGTCCGCCCCCATCACGGGCTCGCACAGGTCGAGGTACTTGCTCTTCACCTTTTCCCGCTTGATTTCCAGGGGAGGGACTTCCTTCAGCACGTCGACAAGAGCGCTGTGTATCTTTCCGCCTCTTGTCTCCATCTCCACACGGGATTCCAGGGTTTTCATTTCGGGGTCCTGCGCAACCTTGATCTTCTTCATCAGCTCGTTGACCGCCGGATCACGAACCTTCTCATCGGTGAAGGCCTGGGTCCCGGTCTGGCCCGTGATCAGGGCGTTCGCCACGCAGTAAGGGATACTGAACTTGCCTTCGAGGCCTGTGGCGGCTTCCGTCTTCGAAGCTGCACTCAAGGCAAGCTGAGAGGACTGGACCCGGATCGCCTCGATCTCCTCGAGGGGGACCTTTTCTTTCTCCACGATGGCAAGAGTTGCTTCCAGCGGGGAATGGGTGGCGTGGCAGGAGGCGTGATATTTCTGGGAGAGGTCTCCCACGCCCCACTCGTTGCCCAGACGGTTCACGGGTTCGTCGTTGCCGCTTCCTCTCAGGACCTCAAAGAACCCCTGCGGCCCCTCCAGGGCATCCTCGGCACTGGTGAAGCCCTGCTCCGCAAGCAGGGCGGACATGAGGCCCGCCTGTGAGGACCTGCCGGCGTGAAAGGGCTTACACATCGTGCCGAACACCCTCTTAAGGCCGGAAGCCTGAGTGGCCCCCACGCCCAGGGCATACGCGGACTGCTGTGCGTCCAGCCCGAGGAGCCACGCACAACCTGCCGCGGATGCAAGATGGCCGATCGTAGAGGTTCCGTGCCAGCCGGCCATATAGTGTTCCATGCCCGCGCACTGGGCAATGGTGATCCCAACCTGCAGCCCGATCAGGTACGCGGCCAGAAAGTCCCCGCCCGCCTTCTCCTTCCATTCCGAAAGGGCGAGCAGCGACGGGAACAGAGTGACCGAGGGATGCCCCAGGAAGGCCTCGAGGGTGTCGTCATAGTCCAGGGCATGGGAGGCGGATCCGTTGATCAAGGCCGCCTGGCTCACGCTCTTCTTCACGCCGTACCCGAGGATGGTGGCTTGCTCGTTGCCACCCATGGCATTCGCGTATTCGATCAGTTTCAGGACCAGGGGGTCATCCTTGCCGGCCACGGTCACCGCCACCCAGTCCAGAAAAGCTACTTTTGCGTGTTCGAACGCCTCATCGGGGATCTCTTTCGCGTCCGTCCCGGCGATGAAGCTCCCCAATCTGGCCGTCAATCCCGTATTCCCATCTCCCATCGTTCCCCCTCCCAAGGCAAAGCCAAACTAGATCTTGACGGGCTGCGCTTCTCCAAAAACGCCCCGCAGAACATCGCAGATCTCCTGCAACGTCGCCTCCGCCTTGACGCAGTCTATGATGTCGGGCATCAGATTCACCGCCTCGTCACCGGCGTGCTGTTCCAACACCGACAAGGCCTTCTGGACCGCACTGCCGTCCCGCTCCTTTTTCAATTGAGCCAGGTCCACCCTCTGCCGATCCTCTGCCGAGTTCATCGACTCCTCGTCGTAGGTATCGTCCACGGCCCGATTCACGGTCACTTCGATCTCGTTCTCGTCGTTGAAGCAGTTGACGCCTACTACGAAATCCTCCTGTCTCTCGATCCTCTTCTGACGTTCGTAGGCACTCTTTGCAACCGCCTTCTGCATGTATCCGCTTTCGATGGCGGCTACGGCTCCTCCCATCTTCTCGATCTTGTTGAACTCGGCCCAGGCGTCCTCCTCGATCTCGTCCGTCAGGGCCTCCATCATGTAGGAACCTGCCCACGGATCGTTCACGTCGGCGATCTTCGCCTCGTGAATCATGATCCGGGTCGCATCCAGGTTGAGTTGAACCGCCTCGAGACTGTGTCCAAGCCCAAGGGGTTCGTCAAAGGGCGGGAAGCTCAAGGGCATGGCTCCGGACATCCCACCCGCAAGCCCTCCGATAACGGCCCTCGTATGGTTGTTCAAGGGCCGCTGCAGCGTGGTCGAAGAGCACCCGATGTGTGCCGTCACGGGCTGACGAATAATCATGCTCCTCGGGTTCTTCGCCCCGAACCTCTCTTTGAGCATTCGGGCGTACATCCGCCGGGCGGCCCGCTGGAACGCGATCTCCTTGTAGATCTCCATGCTGCCGCCGAAGGCGTTGAAGGTGAACATGGGTGCAAAGGCATCCACGTCGAGACCTGCATCCACGCCTGCCTGGAGGTACGCTGCGCCGTTCGCCATGGAAAAGGCCAGATCCTGGGTCCGGGTCGCGCCTGCCTCGCGTATGTGGTAGCCCCCAATGCTGGTGATGTTGAGCTTCGGCATATGCTCGGTGCAGAAAACGAGGATGTCCCGGAAGAGCCTGAGCGACTGCCTGGGCGGGTAGATGTAGGTGCCCCGTGCTATGAATTCCTTGAGGATGTCGTTCTGCGGCGTGCCACGGAGCTTATCCAGGGGAATGCCGCGCTTTTCGGCCATGGCGGCATACATGGCGATGATGACGGCCGCGGGAGCGTTGATCGTGAAGTTCGACGCCACCTTGTCCATCTCCAGATCCCCGGTGTACGCCTCGTAGATGATCTGGAAATCCCGGAAGGAGTCGACCGCCACACCCACTCGGCCAACCTCGCCATCCGCTTCGGGACTGTCCGAGTCATACCCGCACTGTGTGACCAGGTCGAAGGCCATGTTCGGTCCCCCCGTCCGGCCGATCGATTGCATCCGCAGCAGGTAGTCCCGATAGTCCGAGGCGGTCCCGAATCCCCCGTACTTCCCCACGCTGCCGCCTCCACCCCAGTCCGGCCGGTGGCCTCGTTTGGCGCTCTGCTCTGCAAAGGCCCTCCAGAAGTCGAAGGGGTTGTTCCCGGCAGTGAAAGGATACTGTCCCGGGAAACCGACCTTCTCGAGAAAATCAAAACCGTCTCTCGCCGCCGGTGTGTAGAATCGCGTTGGACTCTCGGGGAGCTTGAACCGCTCCACCCGCGGGTCCAAAACCTTCTCCTGCCACTCTTTTTCCGCTTTGCGAACCCTATCGATTCTATCCGTGTCTTTTGACATCCCAATTCCCCTGCAAAAGGTGACCTCGTCTGTCCTGCCGCCAGGTATCTCGACTACCCTGCCCCTTCACTGCTGACCTCGGAACGGATATATTCCGCGATCATCGGGATCGAGGCCCCGGAGGTAAACACCTCCCCTACCCCTATATTCTTCAAGGCGGGAATATCCTTTTCCGGGATGATTCCACCCACCAGCACCAGGATGTCGTCTGCCCCGTGCTCCTTCAGGCGGGCCATCACCTTGTCCGTCAAGGACACGTGTGCTCCGGACAGAATGGACAGACCCACCACATCCACGTCTTCTTGAAGGGCAGCCACAGCAATCTGATCCGGGGTCTGCCGAAGGCCCGTGTACACGACTTCGAACCCTTCATCTCTCAGCCCGTATGCGACCACTCGAGCCCCGCGTTCGTGGCCATCCAGGCCCGGTTTTGCCACGAGCACCCTGATTTTTCGCTCCTCGCTCATCCAGTCCCTCCGCTCTTCCATTCTCTGCGTTGTACACCCAGCCATCTCGACAGCCCATCCGGCCGCCTCAAGGGAGAAGGAAAAAGGCAAGAAGGGTGCCAAACGCGCTCTCAGACCTTCAACTAGCTGATTTACCAAACGAAAAAGCTCGGGAGCGCCCCATCTTTCCATTGATGCTGGCCAGCCTCTTGAGTCAATATTGTCCCATACCCCTGGACTCCGCCTGTGTAAGTGCATGTTTTTGTTGTCTGATCCCGGCATGACCCACACGGGTCACAACGAGGGTCACGATGGGTCAATTGGGGGACATATCGGTTGACATCAGGGCAGTACACTGCGAGACTCGAGGCTGAGGCACACATCACCTTTGACCTCCACCCTTTGACCCGACGAGAAAGGTGAAAACAAATGGCAATCACAGTGAGAGTGCCGGGCTCCTTGAAAAGCTGGTTCCAGGGCAGCGACGAGGCCACCTGCGGCGGGAGCAACCTCAAAGAATGCATCGAACATCTGGAGGGCCAGTTCCCGGGCCTCCGCGAACGCCTGCTGAATGACGAGGGCGAGATTTCCGCCGTGCTGATCTTTCTGAACGGCGAGAACGTGATGAGCCTCGATGGGCTCTCTACGACGGTCGCCGATGGTGACGAGATCGGCATCATACCTTTCGCAGCCGGGGGATAGCGACCATGATCATCGACGACCCGAATTCGAAATTCATCTTTGTCTATCATCCCCTGGTGCTGATGGGAAGGAGCTACACGGTATACGACGGAAAGGAAATGACGAACGGAGAAATCCTCAAGTATTGGGGGAAGTGGCTGGTGCTGGGAGAGAGGCCCTGGCTGGACGGGCTGGCGGAGAAGCTCGATCCCTACGTGGAAAGCAAGGAAATCCCCGTGATCAAATACGATCGATCACCACCTCTGAACCTCGGCGTGGAGGAGTGCGTGATGATGGTCTACTGCGACCGGCGCAACCGCGATGATGTGTGGAAGATCCTCACTCCGTTCGGAATCAAGATGAAAGCCTGGGTCACGGAACGAGAGACCATGGAGATGTGGCGACCCGGGGGCGTGCTCCTCGAACGGTGGATGGCTTCGCAGGAGTACGACGAGGCGACCCGGGAGGCGGTCAGAGAAGACGCGGGAAGGAGAATCTCCTACGTTTTCGACCATCCGGACGAGATCTACAGAACCTGGGAACAGTAGGTCGGCAGGGATCAGGGCGCAGGGCGCAGGGCAAACCCTGCCTCCCCAAGAAAGGAGTGCCGTGGATGTCTGAGAAACGCGCTCATCGAGAAGAACAGTCGCCTTCGGTGTCGCACGAGATCATGGATCTTCAGAAGACGGTCATGGAGCTCGAAAAGAGGGGGCGGTTCTTCGAAATGTTGATCAGAAGCCTCCCCGGGGTCTTCTACGCCTTTGACCAGGACCAGCAATTCCTCAACTGCAACGAGAACATGGAAAAGGTGAGCGGGTATTGCAGGGACGAACTGCTCCACATGACGGTGAACGAGCTCTTCTCCGGTGCGGACTTGAAGCGCATCAAGAAGGCGGTGCGCACAGCCTTCTCGAAAGGAGAGGTCACGGTGGAGGCGGAATTGACCAGCAAGGGCGGAAACCAGATCCCGTATCTCTTTTCCGCCGTCAGCACAAAGATCGAAGACGGCTCCTATGTGCTCGGCATGGGGATCGATCTGACCGAGCTCAAACAGACGCAGGATGCGCTTCGGGAGAGCGAGACCTTCTACCGCGTTCTGGCGGAACGGATGACGGTGGGGGCCATGCTGTGCCAGAACTCGAAGATCGTCTTCGCCAACGACGCCCTCCTGTCCATGTTCGGCTATACCGACGCGAGCGAATTGTTCGGGAAAGATATCGGGGAGCTGGTCTCGCGGGAATTCGAGATGTACTTCAGAGAGATGTTCGACGTGCTGGAGAAGAAGTTCTCCCGACAGAGATCCTTCGAGACACGCTGCCTGACCAAGGCGGGCCGTGAGATCTGGATTACCGGAAGGGCCAGCCTGATCCAGTGGAAGGGTCTGCCCACCGTGTTCATGACCTCCAGAGACATCACGGATACGAAGGAGAGAGAGCTCTCCATGATCGAGGAGGCGGAACATCTCCGAAGGGAGAACATCAGCCTGCGCTCTTCGATCAAAGACCGCTATCGCCTGGGAAGTATTATCGGCAAGAGCCCCGCCATGCAGGAAGTCTACGAGCTCATCCTGAACGCCGCCGCAACGAACGCGAATGTGATCGTGTATGGCGAGTCCGGGACCGGCAAGGAGCTGGTCGCCGGCGCCATCCACGAGATGAGCAGCCGCTCGGAAAAGGAGTTTGTCCCAGTCAACTGCGCCGCCATCCCGGAGAACCTCCTGGAAAGCGAATTCTTCGGACACAAGAAAGGGGCCTTCACAGGAGCCCATGCAGACAAGCAAGGGTATCTCGACCGGGCCGACGGGGGCACCCTCTTTCTGGACGAGGTCGGCGAGTTGAGCCTGAACCTTCAGGCGAAGCTGTTGCGGGCCATCGAGGGAGGCGGTTACTCCCCGGTAGGGAGCAGCGTGAACAAGGTCTCTCACTTTCGCATCATCGCCGCGACGAACCGCAACCTCCTGGAGCACGTCCGGCAGAGGATCATTCGCGAAGACTTCTTTTACCGGATCCACGTGATTCCGATCAATGTCCCTCCCCTTCGAGAACGCAAGGAAGATATCCCACTCCTGGTGGAGCACTTTCTAAAACACTACTCCGAGAACGAGGATCCCCCTTCGGTCCCTGGGCAGGTCCTCGAGTCTCTCATGGCTTACGACTGGCCCGGCAATGTGCGGGAGCTGCAGAACGCGATTCAGCGTTTCATCGCCGTAAAGCGTCTCGAGTTCATCCCCTCCTCCACTCCTTCCCGCGACCCACTCGAAGCCGGCGATTCTGCGGCGATCCCGGGTTCGGACGGGACCGTCGGGCTCAATCAGAGCGTCGAGGATGCGGAGAGGGCCTCTATCCGAAGGGCCCTGGAACTCTGTAACGGCAAGAAGGGAATGGCTGCGAAAGCCCTCGGCATCTCTAGAAAAACCCTTTTCAGAAAGATGAAAAGGCTGGACATGTCCTGAGACACGCCACCCCTTCCGTGTCACAATTGACCCACATTAGGGCTCGTAGAGCCATCCCTGTCCCTTGTTGCCGACATCCCCAGAATACAAGCGTTTCCGCTCCATGCCCGGTTGGTCTTGTGGCACAAGTGTCCCACCGCCGTCTTGCCTGCTCCTGATGTCTATCCTCTTGATATAGACTATTCTTCAATAAAAACAATGGGTTAATTCTTCCCGCCCCTTGCTGGCATTCTTCTTGCCTTTTTGGAACCCGACTTCGAGGTCCTGCCGATCAGGCCCGACATGGGAAACCCGGCTCAGGAGCGATATTCGCCCGTTCACTTCGGAAGCTGAAGGTGCAGAAAAACATGGCCATACCTTTTGACAAACTCGTGAAAGGGGTCCGACAGGGCCATCTGAGGTCCCTGGCAAGGTTGATCACTCGAGTGGAGAACCGGGAAGCGGGGTGGAAGGACGCCATGAAGACGATCTTCCCTCAAACCGGCGGCACGGTTGTCTTCGGAATCACCGGCGCTCCCGGGGCCGGCAAGAGCTCCCTCACCAACCGGATCGCAGAGGGTCTCTCGAAAAGGGGCTTCCAGATTGGAATCATTGCGGTAGATCCCTCGAGCCCATTTTCAGGGGGCGCCCTCCTCGGGGACCGTCTCAGGATGCAGGATATCGCCACGATCGATGGCATCTTCATCCGCTCCATGGCGACCCGGGGCACCCTGGGCGGCCTTTGCCAGGGGGCCCGGGACGTGATCCGCATCCTGGATGCTTTCGGCAAGGACATCGTGCTGATCGAGACCGTGGGCGTGGGTCAGGATGAGATCGAGGTGGTCAGGGCGGCAGACCACGTTCTGGTGGTTTCCGTGCCCGGGTTGGGGGACGGGATTCAGACCCTCAAGGCCGGCATCATGGAGATCGCCGACCTCTTCATCGTCAACAAGGCGGATCGGGACGGCGCGGACGAAGTGGTTTCGGATATCCAGGCCATGCTCGAGATTTCCCAGGAAGGGGACGAAAGCGCCCCTCCCGTTCTGAAGACCTCAGCCGTCACCGGTGAAGGAATCGAGTCTCTGGTAGACCTGCTCCTCCGGCTCAAGGAAGAAAAGGAGGCGCAGACTCGAGACCATGCGGAACGCGTCAAGGAGGAGATTCTCACCCTGATGGAGCAGGAGCTCTTCCATCGCATCCGTTCCGAATGGGCAGGCAACGGGGCTCTTCAAGATGCGGTGGACCAAATCGGCAAGGGAAAACAGGATCCCTATTCAGTGGCAGAGGACATGCTCTCCGGCATCGAGTCATTTCAACTCGGGCCGATCTCCGACAGAAAAGAAAGGGGAGGAGGAAAATGATGATCCTGATCGGCGCCTTCTTTTCCGCCGCATTGTTGTTCAACGCAATCCCCCATCTGGTTCAAGGAATCTGCGGAAAACGACACATGTCCCCCTTTTCCGTCGAGTCGAGTGCCGTTACAAACGTGCTCTGGGGTTGGGCAAATCTCGTCGCAGGTGTGTTGATCGGCAGGGGGTGCCACTGGGATGCCTGGACCGCTTCCACCTGGCTTGCCTTCGCCGCGGGCGGTCTGAGCGTTTCTCTTTACCTGGCCATCTTCTGGTCAAACCCGAACGCAAGGCTTCCCTGGCATAAGGAATAGGGAACAGGGATCAGGGGGCAGGAGGCAGCATCCCACGCCTCGCCTCCACAACAAGGGATCAAACAGGGAGCAAGTGGGAGCCTATGACTCCGAATCACGATCAGACAGACGGCATATCGGAATACTGGAGGCTGAATCGATCCGGTTTCGAGGCGATCGAGCTGGCCAACGTGCTGCGCGCCATGCGCAAGGTGGCCGGACACCTCGGCCCGAATGTGGGAAGAATCGAGTACACCGGCATGTCGCGTGGGGGAGGCGCCGCCATCATTCTCGAACCCTCCGTGCTCATGGGCCAGTACCCGGTCCCACCGGACAAGGTCGATTCGGTGATCGGCCTCGTCACCCATGAGGCCCTCCATCGAACCGAGTGGAGCGACCATGTCTGGAAGCTCCTCGAGCCGACGATCCGCACCTTGGGCGGTATGTCCAATGTGCGGCTGCAGAAGATCGTAAGCGTAGCCGAGGACATCTACGTCGATCTGGTGGCGGACAAGACCGTTTTCGGTCTCTATACGCCCAAGGCACGCAACCAGGCCTTTGCCGAGGCCAGGTCCAAGATCCATCCGCGGACCCCCTCCCTGGATGCCCTGGTTTACCTCTGGTGGACCTCGGTCTGGGGAGACAACGGCGGCCTGGAATCGGACCCGGCCTATGAGGCGCCCCTCTGCAGACTGTCGGAGCTGACGAACCGGTTGCGAGAGATCATTGACTTGGGCAAAGGAGTGACGGATCGTTGCGAGAAGCGAGCCCAGGTCTATCTCGACACATGGGAGTCTCTCCAGGAGGCGCTCTCTTCACTGGCTGTCATAGACAAGACCCTCAAATGGTATCCCCCCACGGCCGGACAGAAGAAGACACCCGCTGACGGAGCGAAGAAGCCGACGCCCAGGAGGGAGCTGTCCCCCTACGTGATGCACCAGATCGAGCTCCAGCTCGCCCTGAACTCGCCGGACATCACGCCCATCATCCAGTCCATCGTGGGCCATGACAACGACGATGTGGTGCCCACGTCCCGCTGGGATTTCAGCATCCCGTCCCGCCCGGTGATCGACCCTCACCTTGTGGCGAGGCTGCGCGCGATGTTCCTCAACTACGCAGCCCGAAAGACCATCGTGAACCGGGGACTCCTGAGCGGAAAGGTGGACCGGCGCCGCCTGTACAGGGCCCCGGTTTCAGGGCGCTGCTTCCATCAGAAAGAGAAGCTGCCCGAGCTGGACTGGAACGTCACCCTGCTCATGGACGCGAGCGGCTCCATGCGCGGCAGCAAGTGGCGAATGGTGGAGAACACGGTGGGGAATTTGCACAAATCCCTGCAAGGCTCACGAAATCACTTCCAGGCGTACGCCTATTTCGAGGTGGACGGGGTCTGCATGATCTCGCAGCTGATCCGGGACAGACAGCTCCTCTCTGTTCCTCCCAGCGGCCAGACCGCCTCGGGCCAGGCCATCATTGCCGTGGCTTACTTCATGCCGAAGGGTCGCAAGCGAAACCTCCTCATCCACGTAACCGACGGGGAGTCGAACCTCGGCTGTGACGTGCAGTATGGGATCGAATACTGCCGCAAACAGAAGATCCATCTTGTGACCCTGGGCTGCGCCTACAGGGACCGTCATGCCATGAAACGTCAGTACGGCAAGTCCATACAGTTCGTGGATCACTACGGGCAGCTTCCCAGGGCCATCGAGAGGCTCCTCAGACATACATTCCTTTATGGGAACAAACCCCATCTTTTCGGAGACGGGACGGGCCGCCAAGCGAAGGCCGATGAGCAGGTCATCCTGCCTCCGAAAGAGCAGAGCTGAGGGAGCAGATGACGAAAGAGATCGCGAAAACATCGAAGGCGAGACCGAAACACCCGCTCCCCGATGGAATCGGTGAAGGTCTCGTCGTCGGAGACAACACGGTTGTCACACTCAATTTCGTCGTTCGGGACGAGGAAGGCAACGTCCTGGATGACATGTACGAAAAGACGCCTTTCAAGTTCGTCTTCGGACAGGGCGACCTGCCTCCCGGCCTCGAGGCGGGGATCGTGGGCCGTACGGCAGGACAGTCCGAGACGATCGTGGTACCCCCGGATCGGGCATACGGGGAGAGGGACAAGGACCTCGTGATCCGCATTCCCCGCAGCCAGCTTCCATCGGAAGACTGCGTTGTGGGGAGTCGCTACAGGCGCCTCAATGCGGACGGGGAGAGCGAGCTGTTCACAGTCATGGGTTATCTCGGAGACTGGGTATATCTCGACCGGAATCACCCATGGGCGGGCAGGCAATTGGAATACGAAATCCATGTCGTCGAAGTACTGCCGGTCTACACACCGGTGCTCGCCGACCAAGATGACACACTGGAATAAGAGGAGTCTGGGCGAATGACCCTACACTGGGACGTGGGCTACATCATCCGGAAACGGGCGGAGATGTCGCCCGACAAGGCGGCGATCATCTTCGAGGACGAGCCGATCACCTACAGGCAGCTCAACGAGGGGGCGAACCGGGCAGCCCACGTACTGCGCAAGAGGGGCATCCGGAACGGCGACCGCGTATCGGCGGTGCTCTTGAATTGCGTCGAGTTCCTGGAAGTCTATTTCGCCTGCGCAAAGCTCGGCGCCATTCTCGTTCCGCTCAACTTTCGGCTCGTGGGCCGCGAGCTGGAATATCAGCTGAACGACTCCGGCGCCCGAATGCTCGTCTTCCATGACAGCTTCATCGCCAACATCGAGGAGATCCGCACCCGGCTGAAGGTCGAGGCGGACAAGTTCATCTTCATGAAGAGCGACGCCCCTTCACCCGACGGTTCCGAAGGGCCCGAATGTCCACCATGGGCCAAGGACTATCACGATTTGCGAAATGAGCAGCCCGCCGCCGAACCGGTCCCCGAAAGGCCGGTCGCCTTCGACGATCCCCTGGCGATCGTATATACCTCCGGCGTGACGGGCAATCCGAAAGGGGCCGTGCTTACGCACAAGCAGACCTATTTCAAGAATTTTCAGGTGGCCTTCTATACCGAGGCCCGGCCGGATGATGTCTTCGTGGCACAGATGCCGCTGTTTCATTCCGGTGGGCTCTTCATCGTGGCCACGCCATCCCTGTGCGCCGGAATGACCACGGTCATGCGCCGGGGATTCGATCCGGCCGAGTTCGCCAAGGACATCGAACGCTACCGGGGCACGATCGTCCTGGCCCTGACCACCATGTGGCGAATGATTCTCGAGACCGGGAAGCTGGACGAGATCGACACGAGCAGTGTACGGTGCGTCTTCGGAGGGGGGGAGCGGACCCCCCCGAGCCTCTTCGAAGAGCTGGGGAAACGCGGCCTTCAGATGCGACAGGGGCTGGGGCAGACCGAGAATTCTCTGATGATGATGATGCCGGCAGAGGCGGTGCAGCGGAAGGTCGGCTCCATAGGCAAGCCCGGGTTCTTCACCGACGTCTGGATCGCCGGGCCCGACGGCGGAAACGCGGCACCGGGGGAGATCGGAGAGATCATGGCCAGGGGGCCCACGGTCATGGAGGGCTACTGGAACCTGCCGGAGATGACGGCAAAGACCCTCGTGGACGGGGAACTCCACACCGGAGACCTCGGATACATGGATGAGGAGGGCTATTTCTATATCGTGGACCGGGCCAAGGACATGTATCGCAGCGGTGGTGAAAACGTCTACCCCGCAGAGATCGAGAAGATCCTTGCCGGACACCCGAAGATCTCAAACGTAGCGATCATAGGGGTGCCGGACGAGAAGTGGGGGGAGTCCGGGTTGGTCTTCGTCGTACCGGCGGAGGGAGAGTCGATCACCCTCGAGGATATCGGCGAATACCTGGAGGGCAAGGTGGCCAGGTTCAAGTTTCCTCGAAAGATGCAGGTCATGGACGACCTCCCGTTGACCACCACGATGAAGATCAAGAAGTCGGAGCTCAAGGAGCAGTACTTCTCCGACGCGGGCCTGAAATCCACCCTAGACACAGGGAAGGCTTAGATGAGCGGACAAACAGATCTCCGAAGGGACGGTGCTTCCTCCAGCGAAAGCACTCGCGGACGCTGGCAGAACCGGATGACAGACATCCTCGGCTCCACCTATCCGATCATTCAAGGCGCCATGCGGATGATCACGCTCGGGGAGATGGCCGCGGCCGTTTCCAATTGCGGAGGCTTTGGACAGGTGGCCGCCTCGGGGCTATCCAACGACAAACTCAGGGCCGAGTTGAAACGCGCACAGGAACTCACGGATCGACCCGTCGGCGTGAACATTCCGATCTACAGGCCCAATGCTTTCGATGCCCTGGAAATCGCCATCGAGATGGGCGTGAAGACGGTGACCACCTCTGCCGGCAACCCTGCGAAGATGATGGAACGAATCCGGGAGGCGGGTCTCCGGGTCGTTCACAAGGTGTCGAACGAGAGCATGGCCATGAAGGCCCAGACCGCGGGCGTAGATGCAGTCGTCGTCACCGGCTTCGAGGCAGGCGGACACATCGGCCGCAACGACGTCTCGACCCTTTGCATGGTCCCGCAGATTGCGGACGCGGTAGACATCCCGGTCGTCGCGGCAGGAGGAATCGGCGATGCCCGCGGCCTGGTTGCGGCCTTTGCATTGGGAGCGGAAGCGGTCGAGATCGGGACACGTTTTGTGGCCACCTCGGAATGCGCGGTACCCACCTTTTTCAAGGAGAGGGTCTGCCTCGCCTCGAGCGACGAGACCTTCATTCTCGGAAAGAAGGAGATGCCCATCCGCGTCCTGAGAAACAAGGCGACCGAGACGGTGGAGAAGATGGGAGAAGAGGAAGCGGACGAGTTCCTGAAGCAATCCGGCGACTCGAGCTATGTTACGGAGGGCGGTAACAGGGAGAACGCCACCATGCCCTGCGGTCAGAGTGTGGGTGTCGTGAAGCAGGTCATGGGCCTCGAGCAAGTCTTCGTGGAACTGGTCGAACAGGCCGTGTGTATCTCGGAACGACTCGGGAATCTCTTCGGAGGAGGGGAAAGATGAGCTGGGAACATGTTTTGCTCGACAAGAAGGACGGAGTGGCAACGGTAACGCTGAATCGACCGGAAAAGTACAATGCCTTTGCCGGACAGATGCGGCAGGAGATCGTTCAGGTCATCGACGACGTGGCCGAGGACCGGGACGTGCGCGCCGTGGTCATCACCGGTGCGGGCAAGGCGTTCTGCGTGGGCGGGGATGTGAACGAATTCGTCTCCGGCACGACCCAGGCCCTGGAACAGGTGGCTTCCAGCGAGCGACACGCCATGTGCAAGGCGGCGCTGACCATCAATACCATGGAAAAACCGGTGATCGCCTCGGTGAACGGGGTGGCAGCCGGTGGAGGCTGCAACCTCGCCCTGGCCTGTGACATCCGAATCGCAAGCGAGAAAGCGAGATTCGGACAGGTCTTCGTGCGGCGCGGCGTACATCCCGACTGGGGCGGAATCTACTTCCTTCCGAGGCTCGTAGGGTACGCCAAGGCGGCCGAGCTGATCTTTTCCGGAGAGGTGGTCGGAGCCGAGGAGGCGCTTGCGATCGGAATGGTGAACAGGGTCGTGCCCCATGAGGGGCTTCCCCAGGTCACACGCGAATTCGCCGAGAGGATAGCGAAGAACGCGCCCATACCGATCGCCTTTGCCAAGCGCGGCCTGCAGAATTTTGCCAAGTGGGATCTCGCCCAGGCACTGGACTATGAGTCCTACGTGCTCGAGGTCTGCAAGCAGAGCGAAGACTTCATGGAAGGATTCTCATCCTTTCTCGAGAAGCGCGAACCTGTCTTCAAGGGGAGATAGGTCCCATGGCCGATCCGAACCGTATCGAAGAGGTGGACGCCTGTAACGACGCGGGCAGGCAGTGTATCGAAAAGGGCGATATGGAGGGGGCCTTTGAACAGTTCAACCGGGCCCTCTCCCTCCTCGAGCCGGCTCCAGACCCGAGAAGGAAGGCGGTGCTACTCAACAATCTGGGACACGTTTGCGTGGCCCTGAAGCGGCGCGACCGGGCGCTCGAGACCTTCAAGGAGGCGGCCGGGTTGTGTGATCAACTGGGCGATCGGACAGGACAGGCATGGCAGTTGGGGAACATGGGCTCGGTTTACCGGGACAAGGAAGAGCACGAGGCGGCTCTCGAGAGCTACACGAAGGCGCTCGCAATCTTTGAAGACGAAGGCGAATCCATCGGCATCGCGGACCAGTACAGCAACATCGCATACATCCATGCAATGAAGCGGGAACGAGCGACCGCGCTCGAGTGGTTCGGAAAGGCAAAGGCGCTTTACGAATCCCTAGGCCAGGATCGGAAGGCTTCACTGGCGCAACAGAACATCCAGATTCTCACCTCTTCCGGGAATTCTTGAGATGAAGGGGCTGGAACTAGCCGAACGGTATTTCGAGGAAGTGGGCTTTCCAATGCTCAAGGACGCCTTTGCCCCTTACTTGGAGCGTTTGGCCACCGGGCTCGTGGGCGATGGCTCCGAGTGCTTCGGTTTCGATGATTCCATCTCCCGGGACCACGACTGGGGCCCCGGGTTCTGCGTGTGGCTGAACCCGGAGGATTTCCAGGACATCGCCGGGAAACTCCAGGCCGCCCTCGACGAGCTTCCGAAGACCTTCGAGGGTTGCGGCCCAAGACAGATCAGTGCCTGGGGCGACGGCCGGCTCGGCGTATTCGAAATTCCGGGTTTCTACAAGCGCTTCCTCGGCCTGGACCGGCTCCCCCAGGATCTGGACACCTGGTTGTTCCTGCCGGAGAACTCGCTCGCGGCCTGCACGAACGGGAAGGTCTTCCGGGACCCTCTGGGTGAGTTCACCGCATGGAGAGAGGGCCTTCTCGCCTTCTACCCGGATGACGTGAGACGAAAGAAGATCGCCGCCCGCTGCATGACGCTCGGGCAGGCCGGCCAGTACAATTTTCCCAGGTGCGTGCAGCGTGGTGAATTGTTCGCCGCCCAGTACGCAGAAACCAAGTTCTGTGCAGATGCGATATCCATCGTGTTTCTCCTGAATCGCAGATACACCCCTTTCTACAAGTGGATGCACCGGGCCGTAGGGGAGCTTCCCATCCTGGGAGGTTGGATGCGTGACAGGATCGGTGATCTGATCGCAGAGACGGACCTTTCGAAGAAGGAACAACGGATCGAAGAAATCTGCGCCGCCCTGATCCAGGAACTCGGCCGTCAGATGCTTTCCACGCACGGAAGCACCTTTCTGCCGGACCATGGACCCGTCATCCAGGCAACGATCCAGGACGGCCCGCTGAGGGAACGCAACGTGTGGGTAGGCTAACGGATAGGACGCCATGAAGAACGTACTCGTTATCGGCGGCAGCTACTTCGTGGGCAGGGTATTCGTCGAGACCCTCGCCGCCGATCCGGAATACCGTATCGTTGTCGTGAACCGCGGCAACCGCCCCCTGGGCCTTGACGGCGTACAGGAGATCGTTTGCGACAGGAACCAGAGCGGCTCGTTGCGGGAGGCACTCCCCTCGTCGTCCTGGCACGCGGTCGTCGACTTCTGCGGCTATACGCCGAAGGACCTGCGGAACGTGATCCTTGCACTACCGCGCGGATCGGTCGGTCACTACATCTATATCAGCACCACCTCGGTCTACGCGCCCACGCGGGCACTGCCGATTCGTGAGAACGGAGCCAAACTCACCGCCCCTCAACCCGAACTTGGCCCGGCGGCCGGATACGGATTTCAGAAATGGCTGTCCGAGCAAACGGTCACGACGCACGCGGCGCAGCTTGACTTCCCCTACACCTGCCTTCGCCCCTCGATCATCTACGGTCCCTACAACTATGCTCCCCGCGAGCGATACTTCTTTGATCTGATCGACCAGAATCAGATCGTAATCCTTCCGGACAACGACCTCGCCCTGTTCCAGTTCGTCTCGGTCTGGGACGTGGCCGAGATCATCAACCGGGCGATGGGTAATCCTGTGACCTTCGGAAAGGCCTTCAACCTGGCTGCAGAGGAGCTGATCTCATACGCCAGGCTGGTCGAGGTCCTCGAGGCAATCACGGAAAGGCGCATACAGACCCGTTCCATGACGGTCGAGGAGATCGACGCCAGGCGCATTCCCCTTCCCTTCCCCCTTGACAGCCACCTGATCTATTCCGGGGACCTGGTGCGCCAGACCCTTGGCTTTCAATACACATCCTTCACGGCGGGGATGCAGAAGACTTACGCGTGGTATCGGAACACAACGACCCACTCAGCATGAGGAAGGACCCATGGGAGCCAAAGAAGCGTTGATACAGGAAATCCTCGAAGCAGAGCTCGGAATGTTTCTCTCCGTACAGGCCCAGGAGCCGGTCTCCTGCCAGCAGGATCCGGACGGGTTCCGTGCAACCCGCGGGGCACAGTTTTCCGTCTGGTCGGAGCAGACCCTGGCTTCGTACAGGGAAGATCTCGAGAAGGCTGTGGAGGAAGGCCGTAACCTGATGACTCTGAAATATGCCCGCATGGACAATCTGATCCCAAAGCTCCAGGAGGACATCCTGGTGGAGAACCTGATCGAACAGATCGTGACGATCCAGGTGGCTTGGCAGAAGGAGATGATCGAGAAATACCCTTATCTGATGAGGCGTGGACGTCCTCTGGAAGAAGGAGACGAGGGGCTCGAAACCGCATCCTTCGTGAATTACCTTCGTGGGGAATTGGAAACCTATTCGGCCGAAACGCTGGCCCATCTCTACAAGGATGTTTCGGAGAGCCAGGAGAATGAGCGGAACCTGACCGAGGCGATCTATGAGAACATGGTCAAGAGCCATGGGTATGCTTCGGTCCAGGAGGCTGAGAGCGCAGCAAAGGCACACGCCACGGAACGAGGCTGAACGGCAAGGGCGCTTGTTGAGGGGTCAGGGACCAGGGGTCGGGGATCAGGCCCCATACCTCCCCCTGAAGACATGTGGGGGGGGATTGGGTCTGACATCTGCCCCCTGATCCCTGATCCCCCACCCTATCCTTTGGCCTTAGGTTGGGTGGAATACAGTGGACTGCCGTTTCTACGACGGCAGATAATGTGACTGCGATACGACGCATACGGAGATTTTCACAGGGGGGAGGAGGAGCACAATGGACCCTTTTTTGGAAAAGAGGTTGAAGGAACTCGAAGAGGCCCGGGAAAAGGTGCGCCAGGCGGGCGGGCCGGAAAAGGTCGCGAAGCACCACGCCGAGGGAAAGCTCACTGCCCGTGAACGCGTGGAGACCCTCCTCGACCCTGACAGCCTGATGGAATTCAACATGCTTGCGGGGCATGCCCTTGGCCTGCCCGGTGATGGGATCGTTTGTGGAAACGGAACCATTGACGGCCGCCCCGTCTTCGTCTTTTCCCAGGACCGGACGGTCCTCGGAGGATCGATCGGCCTCGAGCACGGGTACAAGATGTATCGAACCATCGAACAGGCCCTGGAAATGCGGGTCCCGGTGATCGGCCTCAACGAGGGTCCCGGTGCAAGGATCCCGAATTCTCGTGACCTGGACTGGTACAGCGTCAAGAAGCGCACACACTTCGGTTTTGTCAATGAGAAGCACGGAGGCTCGGTCTTCTTCCCGAATACCCACGCCTCCGGAATCATTCCCCAGATCTCGGCCATCATGGGGACGTGCAGCGGCATTTCGGTCTATTCGCCCGCCCTGACCGATTTTATCTACATGGTCGACAACTCGAGTCACATGTGCATCACGGGTCCGCGGGTGGTGAAGATGGTGACCGGAGAAGAGATCACCATGGAGGACCTGGGCGGCGCCAAGGTTCATGCGGAGAAGAGCGGGGTGTGTGACTTCCGGTGCAAGGACGAGAGACAGCTCCTGAGCGACATCCGGCGCCTGCTCAGCTTCCTGCCGCTGAACTGTGATGATCAGCCTCCGGTCTACACGACCGGGGACGACCCGAACCGGACCTGCGACGATCTCAACGATATCGTCCCCACCGCGCCCAACAAGCCCTTTGACGTGCACCATGTGATCCGCGCCATCATCGACAATGGTGACTTCCTCGAGGTGAAGCCGGAGTTTGCCGGTGAGGTCATCGTCGGCTTCGGCCGACTGGACGGCAAGACCGTGGGCATCGTGGCCAATCAGCCCATGGTAAGAGCCGGATGTCTGACCGTTGACAGCTCGGACAAGCAGGCGAGATTCATCCGATTCTGCGACTGTTTCAACATCCCTCTGCTCCTTCTCGTCGACACCCCGGCCTATATGCCCGGATCGAACCAGGAACACGCCGGGATCATCCGACACGGCGCGAAGGTGCTCTACGCTTTGTGCGAGGCGACCGTACCACGAGTCGTGGTCGTCCTCAGGAAGGCTTATGGAGGAGGCAACCTGGGCATGGGCGTTCTTCCGGGGCTTGGGTCCGACCGGGTGCTCTACTGGCCGATCATGGAGACAGGCATCCTTGGAGCCGAACAGGCCGTAATGCTGATCCACAGCCGTGACGAAGGGGCCACGAAAGAGTATCTGGAAGAAAAACTGCGCGAATACAAGGAAACCTATGCGAATCCGCTCTACGAGGTCAACGCCAACCTGAATGTACACGAAGTGGTGACCCCGGCCGAGACGAGACCCTACCTGGTCCGCACCTTCAAGCTGCTCGAGAGGAAGAAGGTGGAGCGCCCGCCCAAGAGGCATGGTAATATGCCTCTCTAGGGCTCTTCCGGCCTGGTAAGGAAAAGGATCGATAGAACCATGCCGAATGTAGCGAGTCTACTCGAAAGAACGGTACGCTGGGTCAGGCTTCCGGAGAGGATCCCCGCCCTTGCCTTTTCCGGAGAGGACTCTGCTGTGGACCTCATCCTCTACGAGGTCCTGCGTCTCCTCGTGGACGAGGTCAAAGCGGATATCGGGCACGTCAACCTCCTGCCGAAAGGCGGCAGGGTCGAAAAAGTCTGCACCCTCAAGGACGGACAGCCGTGGCTTCGGAAGGAGACGCAGCTTCATCTGTTCGACCCGTACCATGGGTTCACCGGCGAGGTGATGCGCTCGGGCAAGAGCATTCTTGTGAAGGACATCTGGGAGCCGGGTACGGAGGAGAATCCGAACCCGTTCCTCGATGTCTACCTGACGATGAACAAGACGTACGTGGATGAGATCAAGGCCCCCCTGGCGAGCATCATGATCGCCCCGATCAAGAGGGGCCACGACATCTTCTGCACCATCGAACTGGGGCGGTATCGGGAGAGAGAAGCCTTCAACCAGGAAGACAAGGACCTGATCGACGCGTTTGGGCGACAATACGGCTCGCTCGTCATCGACTACATCCTGGACGTGAAGAACAGGATCGCCATCAATACCGCCCACAGGAAGCTCCTCGCCCTGTCAAGGCTCATCGCCTCGAATCAGCCGGTTGACTATCGGGACGCGGTCGAGGCATACATGAAGCTGTCCGCAGCCGATCTCGGCCTCGCCTTCTTCAAGACAGGGGAGCTGAAGGCATCGAACTACCGGGCCCTCGTGTGGCAGGGCGACGAGATCCGGGAAGTCCTGCTGAACGACTTTGTGCCGTCTTCGGGCAGCATCCTGAGCACGGATACGGAGTTGCCCTTTTTTGTGGAGGGCGAGGGAGGCGACTCTCGCCTTCTCAATTTCAAAAAGAGAATCGGAGACTTTCCGGGTGTGAAACAGCGAGATCGGAAATTCATCCAGGATTGTCTCGACGAGGTGCGCTCCTACGTGGCGTATCCGCTCCACCTGCTCGGCCAGGACCTGGGGGCCATCGTTCTAGGATCTCACCGCGAAGGGTTCTGGGAGTTCCTCCACATGAACCCCTTCCTCGACCTGTACAACTCCCTGCTCAAATCCTTCCTCTTGAACGAGCGGGTGATCCACTACCTGTCCGACGTGAGCCTGAAGATTCACAACCCGGGCTACTATTGTCTGGCAGGCCTGAAGGGCCCCCTCGCCCTGAAGTACCCGGATGCCTTCCAGGATCCTGACGTGGGAACGGCACTGTCGGGGCTCGAGAGCCTGCTGGATGAACTCCACGACCAGGGCAAGGTCCTAAGGGTCCGGGAGAAGAACATCCTGCTGCTCAAATGGCTCAAGGCCTTCACGGGCCAGAGGAACGCCCTCCTGCCCGGCTTCGAAATCGATCTGGAGCACGAAGGCGATTCGCTGGGCGACTGCCTCATCCGGGCGCGGGAGCAGCAGCTGGAGGCGATTTTCGAAAATCTTTTCACCAACAGCGTGAGAGCCATAACCTCTCGGCAGCAGAAAGAGCCGTCTCTGGTCGGCAGGATCACGATCCGCGCACATCTGGAGGAAGAGAAGATCCGGGTCGTGTTCCAGGACAACGGCGCCCCCTACCCCACGGTTTCGGGTCGCGGGGTCACCCAGGTCAGGGACGAGATGCGGCAGCTCGGAGGAACGGTCAGAAGACACAACGATCCTTACCGCGTGGTGTTGTCCTTCCCATGCGCCCAAGATCTAACAGAGGAGGAATAAAGGTATGAAGGCAAAGATTCTGTTCTTCGACGACATCTTCAGCGACCGTTTCCGGAAGCAGCTCTCTCCGGAACACCTGGCCCTGGATGAAAACTGGGCGACCGCAGTGACCGGCGCCCTGACCGAACCGGACGACCTTGCCGACATCACCTTCGAGCTGACGCGGTCGGGCGACATCGACGCCTGGAAAGAGGTGATCGAGAAGGAGAAGCCGGACGTCGTTCTCCTGGACCTCTTCTGGCCCGAGGAGGCTTTTGCCAAGTACCAGGACCGGGCCCGGGGTTCAGACATCAGCCTCGATGCCCTCCAGCAGATTCGTAAAGCCTACCCGGATCTGCCCATCGTCTGTTACACGGTCAAGCCGGACAAGGAACTACTGCAGGGATCCTACGCGCGCGGCGCTACCATCTTCATGGAGAAGCTTCCCCTTGCCCTGCCCGAGGTGCAGAGGCCGCTCAAGTATGTCCTGATCTATCTGCTCAAGTATGCGAAGTAATCTTCTCTGCGCCCCGTCGAGACCGGAAAGGTAGTGAGATGACACAAGACGCCAAGCAACTGAGAATCCCTCCTCTGGACCCGAACTTCTTCATCCTGGACGAGGACAGGGCAAACCTGGACCGGTTCCACAACATGTCCCGGAGGCATCCTGTCAATATCCTCACCACCGGGAATCAGGGGTGCGGCAAGTCGACCCTGGTCCGCCAGTTCGCTCATATCTACCAGAGACCCATGGCGACCTTCCAGGTGGGGCTGCTCCTGGAGTCGGGCCAGCTCTTCGGGCAACAGAGACTCAAGGGCGGCGAGACCTACTACCAGGAGTTCTTGTTCCCCAGGGCGATCCAGACGCCGGGCTGCGTGGTGCATCTGGAGGAGATCAACCGGTCCGAGACGCCCCATGCGCTGAATGAGCTCTTCTCCGTCCTGTCGGAAGACAGGAGCATCTGGATCGACGAGCTCGGTTTCGTGGAAGTCGCCCCGGAGGTCATCTTCTTCGCGACCATGAACGAAGGAGATCAGTTCACCGGCACGGAGGCCCTCGACGCCGCGTTGAAGGACCGCTTCTATCGCATCCATCTCGAGTATCTGCCCCACGATGTCGAGAAGGAAGTGCTGGTCAGGAAGGCCGGTCTTCAGCCGGATCAGGCGGACGAGGTCCTGAGGATCGTGAACGGGATTCGAAACAACGAACAGCTCGACATCAGCGTGTCGATCCGCCACAGCCTGATGATCGCCGAGCTCGTCGCCCTGGGTGCATCCCTGCGGGAGGCCCTCGTCTACAGCCTGCAAATCTCCAAAGACACCCTGGAGTCCCTGCTCCTGGCGGTCCAGGTGGAAACCGGGGAAACCGAGACTAGGGCGGAACAATACATCCTGTATTTGCCCAACGGCGCATCCGGCTGAAGAATCCGCCATGGCCACCTACTCCCGATACTGGCGCAGAAACCTATCACAACACCCCCCGACCGAGCTCGGCCTGTCCCTGAAGGCCCTGCGCAAAGTCGCCGGCCACCTCGGCAAGAACGTGAAGCCGGTCTTCTGGAAGGGCATGCAGGCAACGGACACGAACTCGATCACCCTGGACCCGGATGCTGCAGCCCAATCCTATCCGATCGCATCCGAGACCTTCGATGTCCTGGTCGGCCAGGTAGTGCACGAAGGTCTTTCCTCCCTGGAATGGAGAGAGTGGGTCGTTGCACAGGTCGAGAAGGGTGCGCCCGATGTCCCTGAGAATCTCGCCCCCTTTATGCAGGCTTTCGTGCAGGCGGCTGAAGACATCTACATCGCCGAGTTTGCACGGCCCAAGGTCTGGTCCCTGTATCTGTCGAGCTACTGGGAGACCGACCGCCTGAAGAACTCCAGGGATCCGGCTCTACCCCCGAGTGCCGAGAGCCTCGCTTTGACCTGGAGAACAAGGGAAACGACCGGCACTCTCCCGGAAGCCCTTCACCATTATTACGACGACCCCCTCGCCAGACTGCAGGAGTGTACGCGCGCTATCCGGGATCTGGTTTCACTCGATTCCCCGGCGGAGCGAAGGGAGAGGAGGGTCGCTCTGTACCTGAAGACATGGTCATCCCTGCAAGAGATCCTTTCCGACTGGGAGGATTTCGCGACCTCACCCGATGCGATCAATATGTACGACGAGGCCGCGCCTCAGGGACGGCTTCCCGAACCGCCCGAATCGGAGGATGCAGAGCGGGAACAGGAAGAGGACGAAAAAGGAGAGACAGCAGGCCTGGATCCGGATCTCGCCGACGAAGTCACCAAGCTGGTCGAAGACAACGAGACCGACCTGACCAGGGTCATCCTCACCGCCGTGGAGGACCCGGAGGCCGGGTCCATGAAGACCCGCACCCGGCAAGGAACGGCCCGGATGGCCATGCAACCCGATCCATTGCTGGTCAAGCAGCTCAAGAAGATATTCACGGAGCAGGAGTCTCTCGTCCGAAGGGCCAGAAGGAGGCGCGTTCGAAGGGGGCTGATCGAAGGCAACCTCGACGCCCGAAGGCTTCACCGCGTACCGATCGACGGTAAGGTTTTCAAGACCCGGGAGCCGCCCACCTCCGAGCACTCGTGGCAGATCTGTCTCGTCGCCGACGCCTCCGCGTCCATGGCCGGCAAGGGCGCCCGTCAAAAGCCCTGGCCCATAGCGGAAAAGGCATTCGCCTCCCTTGCCGAGGCCTCCAAGGGCTCGAGAAACCACGTCGACATCTACGCTTACCACGAAGAGCGAAACCGGTGCACCCTCACACAGCTCTATCACGGAGGCGATCTCTACACGGTCGTTCCTTCCGGCCGGACTCCTTCCGGCCAGGCAATCATGGCCGCCGCCGTGACCCTTCGCGAAAGGCGACAGCGGAGCATCATCATCCACATCACCGACGGAGCCTCCAACTGCGGGGTGCGTCTCAGCGATGCGGTCGAATTCTGCTCGCGTAACGCGATCGAGGTCTTCACGATCGGTTGTGGGTGCAGCCAGCAGACCAAGGATTTTCTTCGGGCGTGCTTTGCCTACGATCGGCTCTTCTTCATGAAGAACATCCGCACCCTGCCTCTCGTCCTGGAACGCTTGCTGCGGCAGAGGATCCTCTATCCGATCCGCTACGGCCGCTCTTCATAGATCGCACACCGCTTTCTTTCATGCTATATTCCCGGCGGAACACAGAACGACCAGGTTCGGAACGTTGGGCAGAGCGAGATTTCGACCCGTATCGGCACCACCCCTTTCCAGCTGTGGAGGCACTGCATGAGTGAGGATCGGACCGATGCACCGTCAGGCACGGGCCTGGAGCAGAGGATTACCGAGCTCGAGCAGTCCGTGCTCTCCTTCCAGAGGAAGAGCAAATTCTTCGAGATGTTGATCCGCAGCCTTCCGGGCGTCTTCTACGTGATCGAGGACAACCTGAAATTCCAGAACTGGAACAAGAACCTGGAAAAGATAACCGGGTATTCCTCAGAGGAAGTCCGCACGAAGACGGTCATGGACATGTTCGTGGGGCGAGACGCACAAAGGATTCTGCAAGCGATTCAGAAGGCCCTGGCAACCGGCGCGGCAACCGTAGAGGCGGATGTGGCAACCAAAGACGGAAACCGCATTCCCTATTTCTTCTCCGGAACGAGCGCGAGGATGAAGGAGAGCTCGTACGTCCTCGGCATCGGTACGGACCTGAGCGCACTCAAGCATGCGACGAATGCATTGGGCGAAAGCGAAGCATTCTACCGCATGCTGGCGGAGCGCATGACCGTGGGTGTACTCCTCGCTCAACAGTCGAACATCGTCTTTGTGAACGATGCGCTCGTGTCCATGCTCGGCCACCGGGATTCCGGGGAACTGCTGGGCGAAGACGCCTTCTCCCTCTCGTCGGCCGGATCGGAAACCTATACCCAGTGCATGTTCGATTCCCTCGAACGAGGCGTGTCCGAGGAGCAGCCCTTCGAGACCCGCTGGCGAACGAAATCCGGCGGAGAGATCTGGGTAGAGGGTCGAGCCTCGCTCATCCGGTGGAAGAGCCTTCCTACTGTCTTCATGAGCGTTCGGGACATCACAGAGGCGAAGCTGAGAGAAATCGCAATGCAGCAGGACGCGGAGCTTCTGAGGCAGGAGAACATCAACCTCCGCTCTTCGATCAAGGACCGATTCCGCCTGGGAAGCATCATTGGTAAGAGCCGCGCCATGCAGGAGGTCTACGAACGCGTCCTGAGCGCCGCAACCACACACGCGAACGTCATCATCTACGGAGAATCGGGTACCGGCAAGGAACTGGTGGCAAGGGCGATCCATGAGATGAGCACCCGCTCCCACAAGCCCTTCGTGCCGGTCAACTGTGCCGCCATCCCGGAGAATCTGCTGGAAAGCGAGTTCTTCGGGCACAAGAAGGGAGCCTTTACCGGCGCCCACGCGGACAAGCAGGGCTACCTGGAAATGGCGGATGGAGGCATCCTCTTTCTGGATGAGGTGGGGGAGTTGAGCCTCAACCTGCAGGCGAAGCTCTTGCGCGCCATAGAGGATGGAAGCTTCACGCCCGTGGGGAGCGCCATGAACCGCGCCGCCGATTTTCGTGTCATCGCCGCCACGAACAGAGATCTTCTCGAACAGATCAAGAAGGGCGGCATGCGTGAAGACTTCTTCTACCGGATCCACGTGATCCCGATCCATGTGCCTCCACTCCGGGACCGAAAGGAGGATATTCCTCTCTTGCTCGAGCACTTCTTGAAAATATACTCCGAGAAGGGAAGGACAAAGCCGATTCCGGGCCATGTCATAGGCGAGATGATCAACTACGACTGGCCGGGCAACGTGCGCGAGCTCCAGAATGCGATTCAGCGGTACCTGGCCGTAAAGAAGCTCGAATTCGTCCCTTCCGGAGGTTCGGATGTAGGAACGCGGGAGGAGAGCAGGAAGAGGATCCAAGTGGAGCGGGAAGAGGATCTCTTGCTGGAGGGGAGCCTGATGGAGGCGGAGAGGGTCGCCATCCGGAAGGCCCTGGACCGGTGTCTGGGGAACCGGACCAGAGCGGCCAAGATGTTGGGCATCTCACGAAAGACACTGCTCAGGAAGCTGAAACGGCTCGACCTCTCTTGATCCTCCTCTCCGCAAGACGTCCCAATCATGACCCATTCATGAGAAGGCTGGATCATTTTGTCCTTCTCGTTCCAGCTACGAAAAACACAAACGATAATAAAGAATTAGACCTCTTGTTCCGATCATCGGCTGTCCCATTTCTGTCACACCTGTGATTCGTCGAATCGACTGCAGACGCTCATTATCCGTAACAATAACGACCATTTAGCACGGCCGGATCTTCACTGGCATTCATTTTGCCTTTTCATGGACGTTTGGAGGACAATACTCCGAACCCGAATCCGTCACAGGGAGGGGACCCAATGACCGAATCTGCGCAGTTCCAGAAAGATGTCGAGGCCTTCGAGAACAAACAGGAATGGTGGTGGGCTGCGGAGAAGAAGCGCTCCCAGAGACTGGACTACCTGCGCAAGGCGGTCTGGAAGAAAGGCGCCATCGGCGGCAATTACAACCCGGGCATCAAGATCGACATGGAACTGGCCACCCTGTTCACCGACACCTACTTCAGCGAGGATGCGAAACACGACGAGCAGATGATGAGAAAGGCGAAGGCCCTCGCGCATGTGCTCGACAACATCAGCATCTTTATCACGGACCGGGCCCAGATCGTCGGCTATGTGGGCAGCGCACCCCATACCATTGCCTGGCGCGTCGACGGGGCCAGCATGGTGAATGAAGAGGTGTACAACGAGCCAGGAATTCACGCCGAGCCTGAGGAAGAGTCTCTCAAAAAGGTGGCTGAGCTCTGCTCGCAGTGGGCCGGCGAGGCGGCCATCGACAAGCTCGCTCGCCTGCTCGATCCGGAGGACGCGGTCAAATTCATGAGCGGCGCAATCGGCTGGGGCACCCCGACCTCCGCCTTCGGGTACTCGGGCAAGGACTACGAATACTTCATGACGGGCAAGCGGGGCTTCGAGGATATCATCCAGGAGATCGAAGAGAACCTCGAGAAGGCCGAAGAGAAGACCATCGGTGTGCCCGGGCCCGAACTCCTGCCCCTTTACAAGAAGATCCAGAACTGGGATGCCATGAGGATCGTGCTGGAAGCGGCGATCCGGTTCGCGAAGCGCTACGCGCGGCTCGCCCGGATCGTGGCCGAAAGTTTCGAAAGCGATCCGGGACGAAAGGAAGAGTTGCTTCGGATCGCGGAGACCTGCGAACGGGTTCCGGCGAAACCTCCACGGAACCTTCAAGAGTCGCTCCAGCTGGACCATTTCGTCCAGGTCCTCGTCCGCTTCGAGGCTTACGAAGGTGCATGGCCTGCCCGACCCGACTACTATCACGGCCCTTACTATGACAAGGACGTGAATGTGGACGAGACGCTTACCAAGGAAGAGGCCCTGGATCTCGTGGGCGAATTCCTGATCCGTGCCTATGAGGTAGGCATGTTCGGGCCAAGGTGGGGCCGAGAGGGTCTCCAGGGGATCACGGGTACCTGGGTGTGGACCCTGGGCGGAGTCAAACCCGACGGCTCGGACGCATGTAACGACATGACCGTTGCGATGCTGCAGGCAGCGAGGCTTGTGCGCGTTTCCAACCCGACCTTCGGCTTCCGTTGGCACCCAAAGGTGAGTGATGAGGTGATGCGCGAGTGCTTCGAATGCATCCGCCAGGGCCTGGGATACCCCTCCATGCGGAACGATCCGGTGCTGGTTCAGAACGCGATGCACTGGCACGGGCATCCGCTCGAGGAAGCGAGACTGTGGGTCCACCAGGCTTGCATGTCACCGTGTCCCACCACGAAGCACGGGGCCCAGCCGATGCGCATGGCCTCGGCCACTGCGAATTGTGCCAAGATCGTCGAATACGCCTTGAGTGACGGCTACGACCGGGTGGTGTCCATGCAGATGGGGCCCAGGACCGGGAACCCAAGAGAGTTCACCGACTTCGAACAACTCTTCCAGGCATGGGTCAAACAGATGGAGTGGCTCTTCAGCACCCTTGTGCGCACGGTGAATCTGGGGCGCTACATGGATCCGGAGCTCTACGGCAGACCGCTTCTTTCGGCGATCTCGGAACGCTCGGTGGAATCCGGCCTGGATATCGTCAACCCCGAGGGGGAGAGAGGAAACTGCTGGATCACAGCCTTCACCTGGGTGGAAAATGCGGACAGTCTCGCGGCCGTGAAGAAGCTCGTCTTCGACCAGAAGAAGTACACCATGGATCAACTGATCACCGCCATGGAGGCGAACTGGGAAGGCTACGAAAAGATGCGCCTGGACTTCGTCAGGAATGCACCCAAGTGGGGCAATGACGACGACTATGTAGACGAGATCATGATTCGCTGCCTCAGGGAATGCGCGCGCTTCTCCAGGGTGATCAAGTGTCCGAGCGGGAACAGCTGGCCCATACTTCCGGAGAACGTGAGTGGGAACATTCACTACGCGAACGTCGTGGGCCCCCTTCCGAACGGGCGAAGACTCGGCGATGCCCTGTACGACGGCGGCATCTCCCCCGGGCCGGGGCTGGACAAGAAAGGGCCAACCGCCGTGCTCAAGTCCTGCGGCAAGATCGATCACGTTGCGGACGGGCGGGCCTTCCTGTTGAACCAGCGGCTCTCCCCGACGCAGCTCGAGGGGGAAAAGGGCTACCAGCTCTGGAAGGCGTACATGAAGACCTGGTCCGAGCTCGGGCTCGACCATGTTCAGTTCAACATGGTCTCGGACAAGACCCTGCGCGCCGCGCAGAGGGACCCGGAAAAGTACTCCGAGGTGATCGTGAGGGTGGCCGGCTACAGCGCCCACTTCGTCGACATCAGCAGGAAGACTCAGGACAACATCATACAGAGAACCGTTCAGGGGATCGGATGATCGGAAATCCGGACACCGGCCCGCAAGGTGCGTCGAGGTTCCTGTACTCTGCGGGCTACGGTCCGTCTTGGACCACGCAGAGACCGTAGCAGTCCCCGAGTTTTTCGCTGCATTGGGAGAAACAGGTCTTCCTGGCCCGCTTGTTCTCGCCTTTTACGCAGCCTGAAATACACCAGCTGTGAAGCTTCTGGCAGTGTTGGGCACACTCCACTCCCTCGCTGGTCCGAAAGGCGGGCATATCCGGCAGGGGCTGGACCCTGGAGCAGCCCACGATCAGGATCACCATAAACGCGAGAGAGTACTTCCTCAAGGTTTCGTCTCCCCTTCTTTCTGCCCCCCTTCTCCAGACCCTTCAGGCCGCCGCGTCACAGGTCCCTACCCCTCTATCCTTTCATGCTTATGCTGTCAAGGGAGGTTGAAACAAGGAGCGAATATCTCCGGCATGGCGCGCAAACTCACCTAACCTGGCAACCATGTGGGCGGGACCGCGCCAGCCCCAGGAGACTTGGGAGACAAGCAAGAGGTACGAATTCGTCTGTCTAGACGGAATCCTACTGCGCGAGGGGAATGAACGTGATCTTCTTCACCCCGGCACTCGCCTCGGCGAAACCGCCGCTGTTCTTCATTGTGAAGACCGACATCCCCGCCCGGTCGCTTATGTTGGCGGAATTCGTGTCGTGAGGCCCGAAGGCGGCCGCCTGCTGGGTCGCGACCGTTTCGATGTCTCTGAACTGATTCATGGTCGCTTCATTGTCGAAAAAGATCACCTCTGCGTAGCTTCCCCCTCCGATCTGCACACCCAGGGTGAGGTGGGTCATCTTCACTTTTCCAACCAGCTTCTTCTGCTCGTAGACCAGACCTTCGCCATAGGCCCCACCGACCATGGCTGCGCCTTTCTCGATCCGGGGGAAGACCATGTATCCGTATGCGGTCTCGAAGAGGTCGGCGGCTCGGGGTTCCTGGATCTCGAAACGCTGAATCGTTTCTTTCACCTCGTCCGTTATATCCTCCTGCCAGGCAAAAC
This sequence comes from bacterium, assembly GCA_028277985.1. GTDB lineage: Bacteria > Desulfobacterota > DSWW01 > DSWW01 > DSWW01 > S015-6. The sequence goes on from JANQFG010000096.1 coordinate 36,454, forward strand.
AAGGTGAACCGGCAAAGACCAGAAAAGCCATTGCAAGGAAGCACACGGATCGGAACTTCTTCAAGGTCATCTGCATAGCTCGGCACCCCACTGTTTCTTTTCTCAACAAGGTTAGCGATCTTTCCTATATTTTAGATAACATACTTTTGATGTAGAGCCAACTCTTTTGATGTAAAAGCAACTCTGGTGGATTCACCGTTCCAGGCGTTTCCGGGGACCGGCCCCGCCCCCTCGTGGGAAACAGCCTTCGGGCTCCCCTTCCCTGCAAGATATTCTCAGTAAATTCAATATGTTAATATATATGTACTGCCATCTCGTATCCACAGCGCAGCCACGCGTCTCAGAATGGGTCACAGACCGTTCGGCTTGATGATCACCTTGATCGAATCCTTCCCCTCCATCACCAACTCAAAGCCCCTGACCACATCCTCGAGGGGAAGCAGGTGGGTGATCATATCCTCGACCCCCACCTTTCCGCTGCCGATCAGATCCATGGCCTCGGCGATATCGGGCGGCCCGCAATAATAGGATGTGAGCATTCTGATTTCTTTCATCCAGAAATCGTTGATCGGGGCGGTCACCTCCTTGTCGGGACCTGGAACCGTGAAAAAGATGATCGCGCCCCCCTTGTCCACGCATTGCCAGGCCTGCTCAAATGCCGGTGGCGCTGCGGTGCACATGATGATCACGTCCGCCTTGCGACCACTCCTCTTTATCAGTTCCGAGGGCACGTCAGCCATGGCATCGAGGACGATATCCGCACCGAACTCCGATGCAGCTCGCCTTCGTTGCTCCTGGGTGTCGGTCGCTACGATTCGGCAGCACCTGTACCTTGCGACTTTGATATGCATCAGGCCGGACATCCCGCAACCCATCACCATGACCGTCTGGTCCTGCCTGAGCCCGGCCAGCCGCTGTGCCCTGACCACACATGCCAGCGGTTCGATGAATGTGCTCTGATCGTAAGAGATCTGTTCAGGTAGAGGATAGACGCCGTGCTCGACCAGCGCAGCCGGTACGAGCACGTATTCTGAAAGTCCGCCCGGCAGTCGATCCTTCACTACCGAACACACCGGATGGTGTCCTTCCTTGCAGTCCTTGCACTTCATACAGGGGACCTTGGGAGGGACAAACACTCGGTCGCCGACTTCGAGGCCGTCGACACCGTGTCCCAACTCAACGATCTGGGCGCCGATCTCGTGGCCGGGCACCAGCGGCGCCCGCGGAAGACGGTACCACTCGACAATATCGCTGCCGCAAATCCCGCAGGAAAGGATCTTGAGAAGGATCTCGCCGGGTCCCGGAACAGGCCGGGGGACGTCTTCAATGCGAATATCCCTATTGTTGTACCACCTTGCAAGCTTCATTTGGTGCGGTCTCCAGTGATTCCTGCGACCCAAGCATAGGTCTCTGTCCGAGGCAAATCAAGAGGAACGAGTCCCGGATGATCCGCCTCGTAGTCATTGCGTTCCTCGCTTTCCGTCCCTCACGCAGCCCCCACAACATATCGGACCTCCGCCTCTTTGACACAAGAGTTCCCTCTGCCGTACTCTGTTATGAAACAAAACAATATTCCTATCGACAAACCATAACTGCTATGGGCGAGCGAAGTGAAATGAGGCTCATGATCTCTCTGCTTGCCGTGCTGGTTGCCGCGCTGGTCTCGCCTTGTGCCGTCGTGTTCGTTTCCGCCGAGTCGTTCGAAGCTGCATGGACAGCAGGGGCCCGGCTTCCCGTGAAGGCCGGCGGCGATCCTCCCGGAGACGTCAGGATCACCGGCGACATTCATCAGCAGTTCACTCAGCCCTCCGCGGCCTACGATGCTCAAGCCGATCGGGTATGGGTCGCCTATGTCCGGGTCGTCGACTTTGACGAGGCCGAGACGCGGCAGGACCAGGTCGTTGTGCGGTCCAAGGCGCCCACCGCTTCGGAGTGGGACGCCGGGACGATCCTCCTGGCAGGACCCGGCACAAGGAAGTTCGCTCCGGAAATCTCCGTGAGCCCGGCGGGAACCGCCTGGGTCGCCGCGGCCGTCATGGATGGAAACGACAACTGGGACGTTCGTCTGTTCAGGAAGCCGTCCATCGCATCGGGATTCGAGGAGGTTCCCTTCCACAGCGATCCGGGGAAGATGGAGTTTCGGCCCCACGTGGCAGCCGGGAGGTTCGGGGCCTGGGTTGTCTATGAGGCCTGGGAAGAGACGGTCTCCTCCGACAAGGCCCACGCCGTCAGGATCGAGGCCAAGTATTGTTCGGACACTTCCGGGGGTTGCTCGGCCCCCTTCCTGCTGAGCACGGCGGGACAGAACTACCGTCCCAGGGCCCTTCAACCCTGCGACGGCGAGGCTTGCGGAACGGCCGGAAAGAGGTGCGCCCTGGCTGTCGTGTGGGACTCCTACCGAGACGAGCCGGAGGACCTGGACGGCGACGGACTCCGCGAGGACGACAACTACAACATCATGATGCGGAGGGTCTACCTGAACGACGGTGGACTGCCCCCGGACGGATGCTCCCCCCGCTCCAGCCTGACCTGCTCCGAAGAAGAGGCTCTCACCACAGACGGCATGCAGGATACGCAGGCGGACGTGATGGAAGACATGCAGGGCAACATCTGGGTGGCGTGGCTCAAGACGCGGCACATGGAGACAGCCCCGGACAACGGCTTCCGGGATGTCCACGTCATGTTCCACGAACCTCCCGGGACCTCGGGCTCCCTGAACTGGCCCGCTGATTCCTGGAGGGTTCCCCTCGGCGCGGACCCGGTCTGCGATGGCGGGGAGTGCCGCACCGAAGAGGCTGTCTCTGTGAGCACATGGGACCTGCGTGAACACCACCGGAACCCGGATGACGCGGGCTCCGGATGTTTCACGAATCTGAGCCCGATCGGCTTGTGGAACATCCGAAACCGTCCCGCCCTCGTTCACGACAGTTCCAACAGGGTCTGGATCCTGTTCGGTGCGGGCGGATACCTCTTCACGAAGGTGCAGGACGGAACGGCATGGGCCCTGAACAATGCCATCTATTCTTCCCAGTCCAGTCTGCTACCGCTGACTCCGGACAACAGCTGTGAGCCCGGATGGTGGGCGGTGAACTGTGATGGGCAGGCCTACTGCACCACGGCCCCTGCCCGGTTGTGCATCCGGTCTTACAGAGCCCTGCAGGTTCCCCCCGGTTCGTCGCGTACCGAGGACAGCCTATTCCTGATGATCGAGACTCTCTCCGGCGTTCTGCAGAGCCGAAGGATCGGGATCGGCGCCCTGCGGCAGACGGCCTGCACCTACGGACCGGCCAACTCCTTGCAGAGGCAGGAACAGATTCGCCCGGCGTTCGCCCGGGACGAGCGGATCGCCGGATCCATCTATTTCGCGGGAGACGCGCACGGCCACAGCGTTGACATATCGGACGGGGTCGACCCGTCGGACGCCATGATGAACTACGCCAGGGACGTGGCCAAGCTGGACTTCTATGCCCTGACCGACCACGCGGAGTGGTCAGCGTACAGGCCCGGCTGGGAAGCGTACTGCGCCACGCTGGCGGAACGGTTCCACGAAGACGGCAGATTCGTGGTCTTTGACGGGTACGAGTTCTCCTCCCTGAACACGACGAAGTACCTCGTCCCATCCGGAGATCCGGAAAGCCGCTACACGGTGAAGATACCCCTCCCCGTCAACGATCCGGGAGAGCCCTCCGACGGGTACCCGTATCGAGACGGCCACCGTATCGTCCTGTATGAGACCCCACTTCCCGATCGTTTCTGCTCCTTCATCCCGGAGGCGGGCAACCTGCGCCCCATGTCGGTCTACGAGTTGTCCAAGCGGCTGTTAGTGCTTTGGCCTACGGTCCCTTCGCTGGTCTCGTCGCACAACATGCTCGAGACGATGGGGCTGGGCAACTATTTCGGCCACATGAACGATCCGGACCAGACCCCGGCGGGGTTCGGTACTGCGGCCACCTGGTTGGAACCGGGCTACGAGATCGCTTCTCATAACGGGACGGCCGAAGAGGCGACGGCTCTGTGGCTGGGGCTCCCGACACCGCCTGATTCAACGGAACGACCTGCTGACCCGCCGGGAGGCAGCGTGCAGTATGTTCCGGCCCCGCTGCGGGCAGAGCTCTTCGGGCTCGAGGAACCGACCTACCCGCACTACTACTCGTACAGACAACTGCTGAACGGGGGCAGGAAACTGGGGGTGATCGGTAACTCGGACGCCCACAGCATACAATCCTTGGGGAGAGACCGGACGTACGTGCTGGCCCCCCGCCTCACACGCCGGGATATCATGGCGTCCGTACGGGCCCGGTTGACTTATGCAACGGACGGCCGCGGGGATTCGGCGGACCTACTGGATGGTCCGGAGGGCGTTTCGACGGACTGGACCTTCCCAACCTTCCGGATCGACACCTCCCTGGTGAAGGAAGACAGCACGGTCGTGCTGATGGGACAGGAAGTCATCATTCGCAAGGCGCTGGAGAACACCTTCAGCGTATTTGGAGACTGCTCCACCCGGGCCGGCGTCGGCATGCAGGGGGGGGCCGTTGTTTGCGTGAGGATGGGGCAACTGAACCAGCCCGGACCGATCGGCGAAATCCTTGTCCAACTGGATGCGGATCAGGTTTCGCGTTTCCTGCTTCCCTTCGAAACCGCCTCCTTCGAACCCGGTACCTACGCGATCTATCTACGGGTCGAGAACCGCGAAGGGTCCCGGGCCTGGACCTCACCTTTCTTTGTCACCTTCGAGTAGGCTGCCTCACGCCAACCATCGCGCTATCGGGTTGTAAAGACGGAACCGGTCTCTTGGACAGGCCGACGGCCTATTCCACATCCACGATCGGCCGGGCATCCACGATATCGAAGATGACCAGGTGACAATCCTTTTCTTTCCGTGCTTCCGCCTTCTTCTCCAGTTCGGCGTCAAAGCTCGCTTCCCACGTCTTCTCACCGTCCTGGTCCCTCTTGTGCAGGTAGATCGGATTCCTCGACCAGTCGATCCTCTTGACCTTCAGATAGAGCCGACAGCCCTTGGTCTGTGACGGTTTGTCTCCGGGGATGATCACGAGGCAGGATGCGTAGGGATTCTCGTTCAGGTTGGCGTAGGAACGGCACGCGTCCCGCAGCACAAGTGAGACGGTGTGTTCCTCGGTCAGCACAGGTGAGCCGAAGACCGCCACGTTCGGCACGCCGTCCTTGTTCGCCGTGCTCAGAATGTTGATCCTCTGTGGGTTGTTCAGATGCGCCTTCACCGTGTCCGTTACCTTCATCTTCTCCCCTTTCTTCCCCCCACGGTGTCGTTGTCTTCGATGCAAAACGGGCAAGCAGCAAGGTCGTTGAGACTTCCTTCCTGCTTGCCCGGCTGTCCGGTCTTTTCCTACCCGATACCCTGAACCGTTCTCTGGATGATGTTGTCCTGTGTTTTGCGGCTCACATCCACGAAGTGGGCGCTATAGCCTGCAACCCGGACGATGACCTCCTGGTACTTCTCCGGGTCTTTCTGCGCTGCACGGAGGGTCTGGTCGGAAACCATGTTGAACTGAACATGATCGAGGCCCAGCTCGGACCAGGATTTCATGTACGCCTTCCAGAGCTGGTAGCCCTTCTCCCCTTCGAGTTGTGTCGGAGAGAGGCGCTGGTTCAACAGGAAGGCCCGACCGTCCGCCACGTGGTCGATCTTGCCGCAGGACTTGAGCACCGCGGTAGGTCCCTTCTTGTCCAGGCCCGGTCCGGGAGAAATCCCGCCGTCGTACAGGGCGTCGCCCAGTCTGCGACCGTTCGGAAGGGGTCCCACAACGTTCGCGTAGTGAATGTTCCCGCTCACGTTCTCCGGAAGGATCGGCCAGTTGTTTCCGCTCGGGCACTTGATCTCCTTGGAGAACCGGGCGCATTCCCGCAGGCAGCGGAGCATGATATCGTCCACATAGTCATCGTCATTGCCCCACTTCGGTGCACCCTTGACAAAGTCCAGGCGTATCTCTTCGTGGCCTTCCCAGTTCGCTTCCATGGCCGTCATCAGCTGATCCATGGTGTACTTCTTTTCGTCGAATACCAACTTCTTCACGGCTGCCAGGCTGTCTACGTTCTCCACCCAGGTGAATGCCGTGATCCAGCAGTTTCCACGCTCCCCCGTGGGATCGATGATGTCGAGGCCTGATTCCACGGAGCGCTCCGAGGTGGCGGAAAGGAAAGGTCTTCCGTAGAGTTCCGGATCCATGTAGCGCCCGAGGTTCACGGTACGCACCAGTGTGCTGAAGAGCCACTCCATCTGAGCCACCCAGGCCTGGAAGAGCTGCTCGAAATCGGTGAACTCGCGTGGGTCGCCGGTATTCGGACCCATCTGCATGCCCACCACGTTGTCGTAGCCGTTGTTCAGGGCATACTCGACGATCTTCGCGCAATTGGCCGTAGCAGAGGCCATGCGGAAGGGCTGGTACCCGTGCTTGGTCGGCGGACAGGGCGACATGCATGCCTGGTGCACCCAGAGCCTCGCCTCCTCGAGAGGGTGTCCGTGCCAGTGCATCGCATTCTGGACCAGAACCGGGTCATTCCGCATGGAGGGATACCCAAGCCCCTGTCGAATACACTCGAAACACTCGCGCAGCACCTCGTCGCTCACCTTCGGGTGCCAGCGGAAGCCGAAGGTCGGGTTGGACACACGTACGAGCCTTGCGGCCTGCAACAGGGCGATCGTCATGTCGTTGCATGCGTCCGTGCCGTCCGGCTTCACCCCGCCGATGGTCCAGACCCAGGTGCCGGTAATGCCCTGAAGCCCTTCCCGCGCAAAGCGCGGCAGGAACAAGCCGATCTCGTGCGCGCGGATCAGGAATTCGCCCACGAGATCCAGGGCCTCTTCCTTGGTGAGCGTCTTGTCCACGTTCACGTCTTTGTCGTAGTAGGGCCCGTGGTAGTAATCAGGCCGCGCCGGCCAGGCGCCCTCGTGCGCCTCGAGCCGGTTGATCACCTGGATGAAGTGATCCAGTTGAAGAGACTCCTGCAGGCTCCGGGGCGTCTTGGCGGGAACCCGCTCGCAGGCTTCGGCGATCCGCAGCAGTTCTTCCTTGCGCTTCGGGTCGCTCTCGAAATTCTCGGCAACGATGCGCGCCAGCCGCGCATACCGGTTCGCAAACCGGATCGCCGCCTCCAGAACGAGCTTCATGGCGTCCCAGTTCTGGATCTTCTTGTACAGGGGCAGGATATCCGGACCGGGCTTGCCTATGGTCTTCTCTTCGGCCGCTTCGATCTGGCCGTCGATTTCCTGGATGATGTCCTCGAAACCCCTCTTTCCGGTCAGGATGTATTCGTAGTCCTTGGTCGAGTACCCCACCGCAGAGGTCGGCGTGCCCCAGCCGATGGCGCCGCTCATGAACTTGACCGCATCCTCAGGATCGAGCAGGTTCGCCAGCTTGTCGATCGCAGCCTCCCCTGCCCACTGTTGCGCAAGATCGGAGACTCGCTTGAGGGTCTGCTCTTCCGGCTCCGCATGGACACCCGGCTCGTTGTACACCTCTTCGTTGATCATGCTTGCGCCGTCGATCCGCCACGCAATCGTGTGGGGTCCGCTTCCGGCGTAACCGACCAGCTGTGCCTTGTCCGTGATGAAGATGCTGATGTTGTCGAGCACGTGGGCGAGTGACTTCGCCTTGCGCATCATTCTCTGTTCGTGCTTCACTCCGTCACTGAAGAACATTTCGGTGAACAGCTCCGGCATCTCCATGTCCACCTTGATGCCAGGGTTGTAGTTTCCGCCGATACACCCTTTCTTCCAGATCGCCTTTCGCAGGTAATCCAGTCTCTTCGATCGCTTCTTTTCAGCGGCCCACCACCACTCCTGCTTCTTCTCGAGTTCCTCTACCTCTCGGGTTACTGAGGTTGCCTCCGCCATGCTTTTCCCTCCTCTAGAGTCTTCTCTCTGTAAGAGTCACCATCCAGCAGTGTCCCCCCTGTAGGCGGGCCGCCTATTTACCCCTCTGGAACGAGGAGCAACTCGATGCATCCTGATCCGCCTCCACGGGCTTCGCCTTGTAGTAGGCCTGCCGAGGATCTACGACTCGCTGCACGCAATCCCCCTTTTCCGAACCGTCCTCCTGCCCGAAGAAGCACTTACACTCCTTACATGTGGCCATTGGTCTCACCCCCGTCTCTTGGCTGTGAATGCCCGGTCCTGCCTGCGAACCAGGCAATCCGGTTGCGATGCCTTGTGTGGGCTGCTCGTAGGGACCAGCAAAGGCAAGAAGGGTGCCAACCAGAGGCAGCTAGATAACTACTTAGAGTTGTTAGGTAATTTCGGTGATGACTCGACACCGGGTCGAGGAAGGATGGAGGGGGTGCGTCAATATTGGCGCACTTATTTCCCGGTTTGTTCGTATAATCGTCTGATTTTATTGATCATTATGAGATATGTCAGCGATGACTCAGAAACAGCCCAAATGGGACATATGTGCCTTGTTTCCGGGCCGCAAATGGACTTACGAAATACCGAATCGCTTAATCTTGCGAAGGATCGTCCGCCTGGATATGCCCAGGATCTTCGCTGCCTTGCTGCGATTGCCCCCGCTCGATTCGAGTGCCTCCTCCAGGGCCACACGCTCCGCATCATCCACCAGGACCCGAAGCCTGAGATCCTTCGGGGGCTCGGCTCTCTGTCCAATTCCGTCAACAGCGGCTTCATCCCGCTCCAGGGTCGTGGAGCGTGCGAAATCCAGCTTCTTGACCGCTATGTAGCGCTGGATCACATTCTGCAGCTCACGAACGTTACCGGGCCAGTCGTAGCGCATCAGCACTTCGATGACATGACCCGGAACGGGCGGCATCTTCCCGTCTTCGGAATAGAACTTGAGGAAGTGTTCGAGCAGCAGAGGGATGTCTTCACCTCTCTCGCGTAGAGGGGGGACGTTGATCGGGATCACGTGAATCCGATAGAAGAAGTCCTCCCGCATGGCACCTTTCCTGAGCTCGTCAAGAAGATCCCTGTTCGTGGCGGCGATGATTCGAAAATCAGAGGACCTGCTCGCGCTCCCCCCCACAGGCGTGTATTCACCCCCCTCAATGGCACGTAACAGCTTTGCCTGCAGGCCGAGGTTCAACTCACCCACTTCATCCAGAAAGAGGGTCCCCTTGTTCGCGAGGTCCAGATAGCCCCGCTTGTCAGCGTGCGCCCCGGTGAAGGCACCCTTCTTGTGGCCGAAGAACTCGCTTTCGAGCAGGTTCTCGGGGATGGCAGCACAGTTGACCGGCACGAACTCGCCCCCCGAGCGATGGCTCATCTCGTGGATCGCCCTTGCCACCAACTCCTTGCCCGTCCCGGACTCGCCGTGAATGATCACATTCGCGCTCGTGGCCGCGGCATTCAGGATGACCTCGTACACGTCCTGCATGGCAGGGCTCTTCCCAATGAGATTTCCGAGCCGGTAGCGATCCTTCATGGAAGAGCGCAGGGTGATGTTCTCTCGGCGCAGATGATCCGCTTCTTCCTGCATCCAGATCTCTCGCTGTTTCGCCTCGGTGATATCCCGCACGGTCATGAACACGGTCGGCAAGCCCTTCAGCTGGATCAGGCTGGCTCTCCCCTCGATCCAGATCTCCTGCGAATCCATCCTCGTCCATCGGGCCTGAAAGAACCTCTCCTTCGACGCCCCCCTTTCGAAGCCGGCCACCATATCCCCCATCCCTTCCTGGAAACCCTCAGTGACGAGGTCCATCACATCCTTGCCCAGGAGTTGATCCGAGTCTTCATAACCGAACATGGACGAGAAGGCGTCATTCACGAAGACGACCCTCAAGTCGTGGAAGAGCATCACGCCCACGGTCATGCGCTCGGCGAGCATGCGGTAGAACTCTTCGCTCTCGCGCAATTCGTCTTCGGCCCGTTTTCGAGCGCTCAGGTCCGTGCCCATGCCCAGAAGATACGAAGTATCTTCGATCCTGGCACTCACACCGGTGAAGAAGTGTGGGATACTGCTTCCGTCCTTTGTCACCAACTCCGCCTCCTGAAAGGCCTGCCCCCTGGAAAAGGCGGTCCCCACGGCCTCCTGGATCTTCTCCAACCCCTCTCCGCTGAACACATCGTAGATCGTCCTCTCCCGGAGCTCCTCAGGGGAATACCCCGTCATCTTCTCCAGGTTCTTGTTCCAATTCTGGAAATTGAGGCTGTGATCCGTGAGGTAGAAGACTCCCGGCAGGCTCCTGATCAGCATTTCGAAGAACCTGCTCTTTCTCTCGAAATCCTTGAGGGACCGTTCGAGATCTGCCACCTTCTCTCTCAGTTCGCGAGCTTCGTTCTCAGGATTCGTTCTCGAGGCCATCAGCTCTTCCTGTTCGGAGTTGTGAAGATGCCAGCAGGAGACTTCCGGCCGGTCTATTCGAGCACAAATTTGTAGTGCTCGCTCTTGATGCGACGGATTGGGCCAGATGCCAAGAGTTCCTCACCCCCGTTACGGCTCACGACTCGATCAAATCTCGTGTGCCCTTCCTCATCGAGCCCGGCCAGGACATCCAGGACCCTTTGGAAATGGTAGACCGCATCCACATGGTCGCGACGACGAACCCGTACGCCTCTCAGCTCAAACTCGAACCAGTCCAGGGATGGGTGCGCCGTACCGGCACCCGGATCGCTCTGAATGATCGTGCCGGAGGGAAGTCCCGGGTCGACCTCGTTCCATGCATTGTAGTTCTGGATCATGCCCATGCACTCGGCACTGAACTCGGAGAAGAAATGACTCAGGATCGGATCCAGAGTTTCGGGAAGTTGATCATTCGGCAGAAAATCAGGCTCCAGGTCCGGGAATTCCCCATCAACGAACCCTGCCTCGTACATGCGTTCTGTCCAGCGGTATACGTGGGGCGCCCGATTCTTCATCAGCACCGACGGATAAGGGTCGCGGGACAGATGTGCGAAGAAGGGTCCTACCAGTCCAAAATCAGCCAGGCTCGGACGACCGCCCAGGACATAGGGGTACTGCAAGAAATGGCTGTTCATTCGATCCAGCAATTCCTCGTAGGAGGTTTCGATCACGGGAATGGTTTCCGGAGTTACTCCGAGGGGTTCCAGAAAGCCTTTGAAATACTCCATTGTGGGGACGACCTGTTCTCTCTGCTTCTCCATGTCCCTATGGGCGGATACGGCGCGTCCGAAAAGCGCCTCCAGGAAGGCTCTGTTTTCGTCCAGGTAGTTCCATCGATAGTGCATCGCTGCCGTGAGCAACATTTCCGACCCGAAGAAGCCCATCAACCAGGCAACAGCCTTTTGCACAGGAGTCTCTGGAATCAACGCCGGTTCACGAACCTCTTGTTCGAAGTGGACAATGGTATCGGTCGAATCTTGGATCAGGGTGCCATCCATGAGCTCGACGACGGGCACCACGAAATACTCGATAAGCGGCAATATTTCCGCCTGAAAGCGAGGGTGTGAAGGAAAGACCTCCTGGAAATCGATTCCCTTCTTCACAAGGTAAGAACGCGTCTTTCCTGAATACAAGGATCCCGGTGCACCCCAAAGGATCGGTTTCGCATGAGTCTTTCCCGAATTCTTATACGTCTGCATGAATGACTCCTCCGACGTCGGTAGGCACATGGATTCAGGGCCTTCCTCTCCCTTCCTTGCCGATTTGAAATCTTATCATGAACCGTCCGTGTGTCGAGCTGCGGCAAAGGCTCACCGCTTTGGTGCTGTCTACGAAGTATCCTCCCAGAGTGACTTCAAGGTAGAATTCGTTGCGCAGGAAAAGCGTCCCGCACCAAGGTCGCGCCCAAGAAAAACTAGTATCAGATATTACTTCATATTCTATCTATAAAGTATTGTTTTTACAATGTTTCGATTCCGTGTTTGTCCTCAGAGTTCGTGGGGCCGGCCCCCCAGGAAAACCGTCACAGGAAGATAACCCGGACGAAACAAGACCTTAACATTCAGGAGGGAGAATTGCTTCGCTTTGTGACTACCTCTACACCCGGGCATCCGGCTCCGCTTCATGTGCCCCCCCACACGGTTTCTGGAGACGGATGCCCAATCTTTTCTCCCCCTTTGCCCTGGCTGAGAATGCCCCGCAGACCTTGACACCCCACTTTCGCCTTTCATACACTCCGTGCAATCAACCCGAGAGGAGGCATATCACTATGATCGTAGACGTTCACTACCACATGATTCCCATGATGCCCGAAGAAATGATCGAAAGCGTCCTGCATGACCCCATTCGAATGGCCAAAGTGATGGGAAGAGAAGTGGACCACGCGTCCCTCGTCGCGAAGGCGAAGGAGATGTGGGGGGACCCGGAGGGCGACAAGCTCCTCCAGTCGATGGACGAAGAGGGCGTGGACTTCACGGTGATCTGTGCCGTGGACAATGCCGACAACGAGGTTTTCACGACCGAGCTCGTGGAGTGGCAGAACAAAGCCGTTGCCGAGGTGGCCCAGAAGCATCCAGACAGGGTCATGGCCCTTGCAGGTGTAGACCCGAGGCGCGACAACGCAGTCGACCTTCTTAAACAGGCTATCGAGGAGTTCGGGATGCGGGGGCTCAAATACCACGCCGATTACGGGTTCGACCCGGTGGGACCCGAATCCTACAAGCTTCTCGAGATTGTCGAGAAGAACGGGGGGGTACTCCTCTCCCATACCGGCCCCTTGCCTCCTCCTTCCCGGCCAAAGTATGCGGACCCCTCGCTCCTGGCGGACCTTGGCGTCGACTTTCCGGACCTCAAGGTGATCGCCGCCCACATGGGCATGGTCGATTGGAGGCCATGGGCAGCACTGGCCACCCATCAACCGAACCTTTACGGCGACCTGGCCATGTGGGACGCGTTTGCATTCGGCCGGTACGACCTCTTCTGCCGGGACCTGCGCGACCTGATCGACTACGCCGGAATCGAGAAGGTGCTCTTTGCCACGGACAACCCCATAGCCCAGGTCGTGAGAACCACCCGGGAATGGATCGCCCTGATCAAAGACCTGCCGACCAACGCACCGTCCGGTGTCCGGTTCACCGACGATGAGGTGGAGGCGATCCTCGGCGGCAATGCGGTCTCCCTGCTGGGCCTGGGATAAAGCTCCCGCCGGGGCTCTTCTATCTGCAAGATGACCATAGACAATCGATACTACGACGCACTCGGGGATGCCTGGTGGGACCCGGAGGGTCCCATGGGTCTCCTCCTACGTATGAATCGATTGCGAAATCAGTATTTCCAGAGCGTGCTCAAAGACCCGGAAGGGGCCAAGCTCCTGGACGTCGGCTGTGGCGGTGGATTCCTGGCAAATGCATTCGCCGCAGCGGGAGCGGAGGTCTACGGTGTGGATCTCTCAGCGAACGCGGTTCGCACGGCAAGGGACCACGCCGATGGCAAGGGTCTCTGTCTGCGCGTTATGACCGGACGAGCAGAAGCCCTCCCTTTTGCATCATCGGTCTTTGATGCGGTCCTGCTCGCAGATGTGCTGGAGCATCTGGACGACTTTCGGCAAGCCCTGGCAGAATCGTCTCGAGTCCTGAAACCGGGAGGAGTTCTGCTGTACGAGACCGTGAACCGCACCTTGCTCAGCCGTGTCGGTGCCGTTTGGGTCCTGGAATACGTCTTCCGCAAGATCCCGCCCAACAGCCACGATTGGAGGATGTTCATCCGCCCGCCCGAGCTCGAGGAGGCCCTGAGGGCGTGCGGCCTCACGAACCGGGAAGTCCGTGGGTTGGCATTGAAGAACGGCATTCCAGGATTCCTTTCCAGGGTTATGAGGGGAAAGGACCCCTGGGTTTTCGAGCTCTGCTCCGACACCCGGGTGAGCTACCTGGGCTATGCCTTCAAGCCTGCTTGAGACCCCACAAAAAAAATCTTTCGTTTCGATGTCACACTTTGAAGTGTCGGACGTCTAAAGATCAGATCAGCGAGCAAGGGCCGTTTCTACACCACCGAGGCCCACGCTCAGACCCGAGAACCCGGAGGCGCAATGGGATCCAACATCGAGGCATGGGTCAGGCAAGCCAAGGAAGGAAATCGCGAGGCCCTCGAGGAGCTCGTGGCACACATTCAGGGTCGCATCTATGGGCTCTCTCTTCGAATGCTGGGGCACCCCGCAGACGCGGAGGATGCCAGCCAGGAGATCCTGATCAAGGTGATCACCCACCTCGACGGATATCGGGAGGAGAGCGCCTTCACTACATGGGTCTACCGTGTGGCCGCCAATCATCTCCTCTCCACCCACAGGCGCAGGGCAGAAAGGATGGACCTGACGTTTGCCCTGTTCGAGGACCAGGTACAAAAGGAACAGAGCGCTACGACACCTCCTCCCGACCTTACGCCCGAACAGGCGTACCTGATCGAAGAGGAGAGGGCCAACTGTATGCAGGGGACGATGCTCTGTCTGTCCAGGGATCTTCGCCTCGCGTTCATCCTGGGGGTGGTCTTCGAGATATCCAGCCAAGAGGGCGCCTATATATTGGACGTTACCCCCGCGGCCTTTCGAAAGCGCGTGTCGCGCGCGCGCTCCAAGGTTCAGGCCTTCATGTTCAAGAACTGCGGGCTCATCAACCCAGATAATCCCTGTCAATGCGCCCGCATACTCCCCTACGACATCAAAGTAGGCTGGATCGATCCGGACAATCCCTTGTATGCATCCCCCCGGGGGGCTTCAGTAAGCGATGTCGACATACAGGACCGCCTTCAAGGGCTCGACGAGATCGAACGCATGGCCACCCTGTTCAGAACCTATCCGGAACTGGACCCGCCTGCATCTTTCCTTGACCTCGTCAAGGAGCTGCTCGATACGGGGAAATACGCATCACCTCTTGAATAACCCAAACGTGAAGGAGGACAGCCATGGCAGTGGACGAAAAAGTATGGGGTTTCTTCCAGGAGCACCTGGGCTACACGGACGAAGAGATGGACTTGTTCCGAAAGGACCCAAAGAACGAGGACATCCTGTCCAAGGCTCCCGAGTTGCTAAACAAGACGATCGTCGCCGAAGTGGTCCAATCCCAGGGCTGCAACAGCCAGCACAAGGTGGGAGACAAATTCACCTTTGACGGGGCTGGCAACCTCATCACCAAGCTCAACCCCGATCGAGTCTGTGTCTATGCCATGAACGCGTTCGCGTCCTGCGTCTTCGTCGCCAACGAGCTCTTCTATGCCGGGGCCGACCCGAACCAGATGAGGTTCAAGCGGGTCGGGTGCTTCGACGTTGGCGTTCGCTGTGGGGGCTGGGGCAACATTGTCATGGAACTCAGGATGGAAGACCGTCCACCACAGGCGGGCTAATCCGCTACCGGTACCATCCATCCGTGAGGGTCCGGGCGCTCGCCGTATTGAATGCCTGTGATCTCGTCGAACAGCCGCTGCGCGAGCTCTCCCACTGCCCCCTGGTTCACCGTGTAGTCCGTGCCCTGGTACCCGATCTGGCCGACAGGGGAGATCACGGCTGCGGTTCCC
Source organism: bacterium (assembly GCA_028277985.1). Taxonomy (GTDB): domain Bacteria; phylum Desulfobacterota; class DSWW01; order DSWW01; family DSWW01; genus S015-6. Next base: position 51,846 of record JANQFG010000096.1, read on the forward strand.
GAAGCGAAGATCTCACCCAGGGTGCCCTTTCCGATCGATTCGATCACTTCCTCGATCGAGATCGGGCGCTCCTCCACGGGGATGTCCCAGTTGCCGGCCAGTTCGATCACGGTTCTCCGGGTCACTCCGGGCAGGATGCTGCCTTTCAAAGGCGGAGTGACGAGCACACCGTTCAGGTAGAAGAATATATTGCTCGTCCCGACCTCCTCCACGTAGGAGCGGCTGCATGCATCCAGCCAGAGAACCTGGGTGTAACCCTGCTCGTAGGCCTCCTCGGCGGCCATGAGGCTTGCGGCATAGTTCCCGGGAGTCTTGACCTCACCAATCCCCCCACGAACGGCCCGAACATAGCGATCCGTCACCAGGATTTTGGTCGGATTGAAGCCTTCCGCATAGTAGGGTCCCACAGGACCGGTGAGGACGAAGAAGGAGTATTCATCCGAAACCTTGACCCCCAGGGCCGCCTCAGTGGCGAGGATCACCGGACGGATATACAGCGAGGCCCCTCTCTTCTTCGGCACCCAGTCGCTGTCGATCCTCACGAGGGCTCTGAGGGCCTCCAGGGTAGACTCCACATCCACGCCGGGCATACACAGCCTTGCTGACGACCGGTTCATCCGCTCCAAATACTCTCTCGGGCGGAAGAGCCGAACCGCACCCTCCCCGCTTCGAAAGGCCTTCAGGCCATCAAAGATCTGTTGGCCGTAGTGCAGGGCCAGGGAGGCCGGATCAAGGGAAAGAGAACCGTACGGCTCGATCCTTACCCGGTGCCATCCCTCCCCCTTTTGGTAATCCATGTGCAACATGTGGTCGGAAAAGAAGATACCGAAGCCGAGCTTGTCCTCATCCGGCGGCTTGGGGCGCCGGTTGGGCAGTTCCACTTCGGTGATTTCGATCTCTAGGGCCGGTTTTTCATCTCGGGACGTTGGCATAGTAAATTCCATCCTCGATTCGCACAATGTTTCGCTCAAGCAGGTCTTCCATCACGGCTTCGTACCTATTTCTATACCTACCTTGAAAATATCGGTCAACTACTGCAGGGTACCAATGGGTTTTCGACAGATAGTCGAAAAGCCCGTCGGTTCGGCACCCCCTCTTCATCAAGAGTACGAAGATCAGGATCTTTTTCAGGTGGTCGTTGCCCAGCCTGACCGGGTCGTCTGACAGGAATTCGAGCTTTTCCCTGCACCTTCTGATCGCCTCTGCCGGCTCTTCGATGACCCCGCCGTGACCCGGATAGATCCTGTCTATGTCCATCTCGGCGATCCTCTCGAGGGACTCCACGGCCACGGAGGGTGCGTCCGAACCCTCCACGATGGTGTTCAGCAGGCCTAGATCTCCATCCCAGAGAGCGTCCGAGGAGATGAGAAAACGATCCTCGGGGCAGTACAGCGACACGCCCCCCCGCGAATGGCCCGGCGTATGGACGACACGGAGCTCCCGGCCGTCGAGCCGCAGCCTTTCCCCGTCTTCAAGTGCTCGGTGGACCGGAAAGAACTCGGCCTCCTGGTCGTAGAACTCATACCAGGTTTCCCACCCGTCCCTCGCATCGATGAAGCCCTTCTCGATGGGATGTATGGCGATCTCGCAATCGGAAAGGTCGAATATCCGCCTGTTCCCTCCTGTGTGGTCGCAATGACAATGGGTATTCACAATCAGGTCGACCTCTGCCAGCTCGAGCCCGGTTGACTCGATTCGAGTGCGGGTCTCCTCGAAGTCAGTCACATAGCCTGTGTCGATCAGGACGTTCTGTTCCCCCTTGAAAACGAAATGGTTCCCATTCAGCCAGCCACGCTGGACAAAGAAAAGGTTTTCCCAGACTTCCAAGGCATTCATGGCCAAAAAGCCTTTCCCAGTTCAAATGTTGGCGCACTTCTCCCCATCGGGCGATTTCCAGGTCTCTGAACGGAGCTGAAAATCTGCCCGGCGATTCGTTCAGCGAATGACGATGACGGGGCGTACGGAGATCCTTGCAGGCAGACATGCCCGCCGTGTGGAGGCTGCGAGGTCCCTTTCAGGGCTTGCAGGAATTGATTTCGAGGATCGGAAGTGCATTGCCGTTCTGCCTGAATGATACAAGTAGAGATTTCGAGTATAGAGAGCGAAAACACCCAAGTCAAGGCTCGCAGCAGCGTGTTGACAGGCCCATACGACCCACCTATTCTACTCTCCCACAGCTACGTCTTCTCTTCCACGGTCCGATCCGATCAACGGAGGCGACTCGACATGTCGAATCAAAGGGTCCTGGTAACCGGCGCGCGCGGGTTCGTCGGCGGATTTCTGTGCAAGCGGCTCCTTTCGGACGGATACACCGTCGCCGCCATGGCCACGACAGAGAAGAACACCCAGTATCTTCGGGACATGGGCATGGATGTCCGTGTTGCCGACCTCACCCGCCCCGCAACCCTGGCAGGGATTTGCGACGATATCGATATCGTGGTCCACCTGGCCGCCCGTGTGGGGTACATGGGAACCCGGGAGCAATTTTACGACCAGATCCTCGAGGCGACCCGACATCTCCTGGACGCTTCGGTCGGCAAGGTCTCCCGGTTCGTGTACGTGAGCTCCTTCTGCGCTGCGGGCGCCGGAGGCGTGGCACGCCACATGAGGGGCCACAAGGAAGTCGATCCGGAGAAGCACACGGGAATCCACTACGGAGATGCGAAGTACGACACAGAGAAGCTCGTTTTCGACTACCATCGGGACAAGGGGCTGGTATCGACGGTCGTGCGGCCCTCGAACGTGATCGGCCCGGGCAGTGTCTGGGTGGACGGCATGGCGGCCATGATGCTCGCCAGGCCCATGTTCCCCCTGATCGACGGGGGAAGACACAGCGCGAGCCTGGTCTACATCGACAACCTGGTCGATGGCATCATGCTCGCCACCACCCGGGAGGCCGCGGTCGGGAGGACCTACCATTTCCGGGACGATTACGAAGTATCCTGGCAGACCTACTTCTCTGATCTCGCCTCGGCGATCGGTGCAGCCCCGCGGTTCGCAAGACTGCCTTTCCCGGTTGCCTGGACCCTCGCCACGCTCTGCGATCGACTGCTTCGGCCGCTCGGCATCGAGACCGAAGTCACGCGACAGGTGATGGGTCTCACAGGACGGGACAACGACGTAGACAACACCCGAGCCAAAGAAGATCTCGGCTGGCAGACGCGTGTGCCCTACGAAGAGGCGATCCAGACGATTACGGAATACGCCAAGGGCCGATTCGCAAAATCGTAGAGGGTGTCTGGCTACGGCCAGGTCTTCTTCCGCCCTTCCCTTCTCTCGACCGCTTCCGGGACGAGCTCGGGCCGTACACTGTCAGGCAGATGGATGAAGGCGAGACCGTCTGCCAGGACGAGCTCGGGGAATCCACCCTCCCGTGCCTGATCGTACACACCGCCCATCGGCTCTTCGATCGTATGCGTCAATCCGGGACAGGTGGGCATCTTGATCACCTTCTTGGCCGCATTCACCTTGTCCATGTACCCTTCGAACTGGTGGCTCGAGGCACACGCACACGTACCTACGAGATACACCTCATCCAGATCCTCCAGCTTGTCGGCAATGAACACCCTGGCTCCGGCAACCACGGCGTATTTCTTTTCCGGATCCACGACCGCAGGAAGGGCAACCGCCGGCCATACGCAGGCCTGACACGTACCACCGTAGTATTCCGACACATTCGGATATCGGGATACGTAGTACATCAGACATCGCTCAAAGGGGTGTTTCACATCCTCGACCCTGGCTCCGACCACATCGATTTCGTCCGGTTCGCCCGTGCCGAGATCGTCCTTCATGCCGATTTGCACCTGGGCTGATTCGAGGGCGTGATACCCCATGATCATGTTTCCGATTGCCTCCGCTGCGATCGGGTCTTCCGAGGCAATGATCACACCGGGCTCACAGACCGGGCCCGCATGGGTCGCGCCCTCGACTCCCCATATTCCGTCGATCAGGGTCAACCGGTGCTGATGCTCGATGATCTTGAAGATGTCATTGCAGGCCCATGCCATGTCCATGGGTGTCCGATGATACGGGTGCCGATCGTCCGGTCTCAGCAGGCCGAGCATGTTCTTGATCGACAGGGTCGTCAGCGTGACGAAGTTGTTCTTCATCTTCGGCAGGTTGATGATCACATCCGCGTCCAGGACCGGCTTCGGGATGGAGGCGGTCTTCATGACCCTTGGATTCGGGACTCGAGCCTCCACGAATTCGCACGTGCCCAGGTCCACCACCTGCTCTGCCCCTGCGTCCAGCGCCGCCTGCCGGACCTGGGTTGCCTCGAACACAAGCTCCATCGGAAAATGCCACGCACACGATTCGCCCACCCACACCCGGCCACCGTCCTGCTTCGCCCGTTTCACCACAGCGGCCACCACGGCCGGATGGGTCGTCTCCCCGTCCTCGGGCGGGGTCGGAAGACAGAGGTTCGGCTTTACCAGCACGTTTTCTCCGGCCTGGCATAGGCGCTCGATTCCGAGAAGGTCCAGGGCCTCGTCGATCATTCGTTCGGCTTCTGCGTACTCCTTCCCGCATGTGATCGCCACCCGGCTCTTCGTCTCCCTCCGGGGTCGCTGCAGAAAACTCATCCGATGGGCCTGAGATGGAGTCATCTTCGATCTCCTCAAGTTCGTGTCGAAACGCTCTCGAATGCCTGCCTCGCCATCATTGTACTCTTCCGTCCCGCGATGGGCCAGCCCGAACATTTCATGAACAATGGCGAGAGGTCTAGAGAATACTTTGCAGGATGCGGCATATGCAGCAAACTCGACTCGTGAAATATCCGGACTGAGGTGCCGGCGTTTGCCGGACCGCATCATGGAATCACGCAAAGAGACAAGCGAAAGACAAGAGGACGAACCGGATTCTGAGGTCCGTGGCAGGCTGGTTCAGGCTACATTCCGTGTCGCCTGTAGAGCTCTTTTCGAACCGGGCACGTGCAGTAGGCGCCATTTCCGAAGAAGCGCATGCAGCGACAAGAAGGCAGGGGCTTGGCCGTGATGAAAAGGAGGTCCGCAATCGGTTTTTCCACCTGACAGAGAGGAAAGCCTTCCTGTCCCTTGAGACAGGCCATATCCTTCTCACATTCGACAGGTGCTTTGACCGATTTCTCTTCCTGTTCGGTATGCGGCATCGAATTCCTCCTTCTCGAAGAATCACCCGATACCTTACTGATCGGTAATTGTCCGAAAAACTTGATCTTTTGACGTTTTTTGCCGTCACACCGGCCGTGGAGGGACCTCAGGTCCGGTCGGATGAGGAGTGGCCCTCGTTCAGGACCAGGGCCCCTGCGCAAAGATCCGATCCTTGAGTCTCCGGATCGTCCGCATATCGGGCGTATAGGGGATTGTCGGCCGGACAGGAAGGTCGATTCGAAGGTCCCGGCCGAAGGGAGTCTCCTGCGCCTTCATGTTGTAGGCGTGCACCATGAGCGTCTCGAGGTTGACCACATCCTCGATGTTATAAGCAAGGAGTGTCTCCAGGGCTTTCTCGTTGCCGTGCCGGCTATAGTCTTCCCAGAGAAGTACGGCAAAGAATCCGTCTACACCGGTCAGGTCCGCTCGATCGATTCCGAGCTGGACTTCACACCCCTTCAGCCCGCCCGAGTACCCCAGGCTCTTCAAGACATATCGCAGATCGATCTGAACATGCCGGAGTCGGGTCCGGAAGTACCACTGGATAAAGGGTATGTCGAAGCACTTCCCGTTGTACGTGACGAGGATCTTGTAGTTCTCGATCTCCTCCTCGAAATCGTCCAGATTCTGCCCCTGCACAAACGTCTTGATCTCCCTTCCATCGTAAAGCGCGATACTCGTGATCGAATGATCCCACGGTTCCAGCCCCGTGGTCTCAATGTCCAGGTACGCTACGTCTTTTCGGAATTCTGGAAAGATCCGCCAGTGGAGATGGGCGGGAAGTAGGCCTGCGAAGTATCCAGGGTTCTGTTCCTGTTGCTGGATTCTCGACTCTGTAATGTACCTTTCGATCAGCTCTCTTCGTTTCACTGATAAACGTGAGGAGCCGAGATCCGAGGCGTTGTCCCAGGACTCGATCCCGTGGTCCCACAGCTTCTGTTCAGTGATCACGCCGATTCCGGGAATATGGCAGAAGGTATGCCGTAACATCGTACTACTTTCAGGCCGTTACACCACACTATGACCGAAAATACACCGTTGCACTCTTTGTGACCATCTCCTCCAGGCCAAGCATAACATACTCAGACAACATGTCTATTTCTACATGGGATATGGAAACCCAGAGATTTCAGACTTTCAACCTGACATTAATGCCGGAACGGGGTGGACTGGGAGCATGACTACTGCGTAGTAATCTTGAAAACCCGAAAATTCAAACTTTCGACCAGACATTGATGCAAGAAAGGGGCGGTCTGGAGGTATGGCTAACTGTGTCTTCTATTCATTTCTCTAGGTTAATACAGAAATGAAACCCTTCTTGATAGAGCGGTCTGCTTAATGCCCCTCCTTTTTCGGGGAGTGGTCTTTTTATGAACATGCCCAGACGAATTCTTATTGACATAACGATATTTCTTCTCTAGATTGTAAGTCTAAATAAAGAGGGCTGCTATGAAGTATCGTATGCCTTTATGGGTTTTTCGTGTCTTGATCTTCTTGGGTTTCTTTCTGGGGGTAGCTTCGGTTTCTTACTCGGAATACACTGTAATCCAGATTACAGATAACGACTATCAGGATCTTTTCGGTGATTTAGTGCATCTTGCGATTACTCAGATTCCCAGAGTGATAAGCGACAATGGAGAGGTTGTGTGGACTGCAAATGGAGTCACGGGCTCCAATATCTTCTTCTGGGACGGCCAGTTCCCACCTGAAGACCATATAACCCAGATTTCAGGTTCAGGTAATGCTCACTGCAATATTGGCCCGTCGATCAACAATCATGGGCAGGTGGTATGGGGGGGTGGCGACCCCTACCCTGAAGGCCTGCTTGACGAGATCTTCTTTTGGGACGGCCAGTTCCCACCTGAAGATCACATAACCCAGATTACGAATGACTCTGTTCGAGATGAAGAGCCCCATATAAGCAATAATGGCTATGTAGTCTGGCGAAGATACGACAGCGACAATGTTTACGTATACGATGGGATTACCAGAACGCAGCTTTCGCTCACTCACGGCTGGTTTTACCGAATCAACGACAACGGGCAGGTGGTATGGCAGGAAAATCGTTGGGGCCTGGGAGCAGAAATCTTCTTTTGGGACGGCCAGTTCCCACCTGAAGATCATACAACCCAGATTACGAATAATTCTAACCTCGCCGGTCCACCCCAAATCAACGATAGCGGGCAGATTGTATGGGTCGAAAACACCGGGGCAGGAACCACTCTTTTCTTTTGGGATGGCCAGTTCCCACCTGAAGACCATATAACCCAGATTACGAATGGTACTTATGACGAATTTGCGCCGCAGATCAACAATAACGGGCAGGTGGTATGGAACGGTGGTGAATCATACCACGAAATCTTCTTCTGGGATGGCCAGTTCCCACCTGAAGATCACATAACCCAGATTCCACACGATTCTCTTCTTGCTTATCACGGGCCTCAGATGAACGACGACGGACACGTAGTCTGGACCGGAACGGACTCTTCACGTATAATTTCCAACATCTTCATTTATGATGGCATCACCACAAATCAGCTTACCAACAACTCTTATGACCACTTCTTTCCCCAGATAAACGATAAAGGTCATGTGGTCTGGTTTGGAGATGACGGCACAGACTGGGAGATCTTCATTGCAGTTCCAGATGCTTCTTGCATAGACAACGATTCAGATGGTTATGGAAATCCTGCCCATGCCGAATGCCCACATCCTGAACTTGACTGCAACAACTCAAATCCACATATTTACCCGACTAATTCCAATACGTACTGTGATTGTGCGGAACCATACCCACAAGGAGTTTCAGAGATCTGTGAGGATGGAATCGACAATAACTGCGACGGGTTAGTCGATAACTGCGGAGGCTCCTGCGTTGGGTCGCTTGTAGAAGCTTCGACTTATGACCCGAGTCCGGCCATTGAATCTTCAGATTTGGCGAAGCACCTGGCCTACATCCTTCTTCAGTTGGGTGCTGTCATCGGGTTGATGATCTGGTGCAGGAGGAGGTAGGATTTAGCTCGATTCTGGCTACGAGATGGGACCGCTATCGCCTTGGGTGTCGTCCTCTTCCTACAATTCACGGAATACCTGGACTTCAAGATGTACCGCATGTATGAAGCGGGGGCCAAGGCTCTTCCGTTGACGAATAGCAATCGAAATGTTGAAAGAAAGCCAGCCCCAGGGATTGTAGATTGTACGCACCTATACGTGCAATCGCTTTTCAGAATTGTAGATGTCACATATCCTCACTACCGGTTCAAGGGCCGAATGCGTCCTCTTCCGCTTTTCAGGGCCTGGAGCATGCCCTTCAGTTCAGGCAGGATCTTCCCTCCCTCGGGCGTCCCGTAGAGGTTGTTCTGCTCCCCGGGGTCTGTTCGCAGATCAAAGAGTTCCGGGTCGAGCGTCTTCTCGTATTCGATGTATTTGTGCGTCTCCGTACGGACCCCGAAATAGCTCGGAAAATTCTCCGGGAAGTATTTCCAGTATTCGAGCAGCCATGCCTTTCGTCCGGCCGCTTCCCGGTCCTCCAGAATGGAAAGGAAGCTCTGTCCCTCCATTTCTTCCGGCACATTCACGCCGGCGGCATCGAGGAAGGTAGGGGCAAAGTCTACATTCAGCACCATCTGCGATCTCCGCTTCCCCGGGTCCGGAATCAGCCGTGGAGAACGGACGATCATGGCCAGCCGAATACACTCCTCGTTCGGATACTTGATGCCGTGTCGCCTGTGCTCTCCCCACATCATTCCGTTGTCCCCTGCATAGACGACAATCGTATTGTCCCTGAGTCCCAGTTCGTCCAGCCGGTCCATGAGCACCTGAATATCCCGGTCCATGGCAGTGATCACTTCACAGTACTTCCGGTACTGGTTCTCGTAGGAGCTCATCATGATTCCCTGGAACACGTTTCCGTTCGTCCTCGAAAACCAGGAATCCACCCCCTTGGCCATGAGCACCTTCTCCTGAGCATACATGCCCGCGATTCCCTCGGGCGCATGAAAGGGCGGATGGGCTGTCCGGTGCGAGAGATAGATGCAGAAGGGTCTCCTCTCCTCATCCCTTTTCGAAAGGTTCTCTTCTATGAATCCGATTGCCCTGCGGGTCACCTCTTCGGTGATATAGGGCTTCTCGGACGGCTCCGGCTTTCCATTCACGATGAGGGGACAGTTGAAGTAGCTCCCCTGCCCTTCCCGGTAGGTGTAGGAGACGAAAAGGTCCAGATAGGGCATCTCGGGCAGTCCCTTGCCCGGCATGTGCCACTTCCCGATGAACGCGGTGGCGTATCCGGCGTTACTCAAGTATTCCAGGAATGTGGGTTTCTGTCCGGTCCACGGGGTGTGATTGTTCAGTACGCCGTGGGTGTGCGCGTATGTGCCGGTGAGGATGCTGGCCCGCGAAGGGCTGCACAGGGAAGTCGTGTTGAAGGTATTCTCGAACACGAGTCCTTCCTTAGCGAGCTTGTCCATGGCCGGGGTCTTGATGAAGGGGTGGTTCATATACCCCGTACAGTCCCACCGGAAGTTGTCACTCAGGATGAAGAGGATGTTCGGTTTCTCCTGCCCTTCGCCAATTTGTGCTGCCGCGGCCCGGGTCACTCCGCCTGGTCCGCAAGCGACCGCCACGAAAAGGAGAATGAGCCCGAGCAAGACCCACGGATCCGAAGGGCCTCTCCTGCGCCACTCACCCTGGAGTCGATTCGCCCCCATGCTGAATGAGCCCCTTTCCTTATGGTGTAACATGAACGCCAACACCCGGCCCAAATAGGGCCCGGTACCCTTCGAGAAAATAGACGTAGACGTTCTCGCCCTCACCCCACGCGTACAGGCTGATAACCAGGAACAGGCTGACCACGAAAACGGCAACGGCCGCCGGATGAAGTACACGGATGTCCTCCCCTCGTCTTCTCCGCCGCTCCCTGCAGAGTATCTCCGCCAGGGCCATCTCCGCCGCCACACCGAAGGCGAGCCAGATGTTCAGAGGGTTCAGGTAATAGTAAATCGATTCGAGAACGCTGAACGATACACAGAGCCGAATGCACTCCTTGGTGGCCCACAGGAAAGGATTGATCAGGGAGGCAAGGATTCGCTCCCTCAGCGAAGCCCCCCGAAAGTAGGCCATCGGATAGACAATGAATGTCCCAAGGGCCACGGACAGAAACAACAGCGTTCCGGATACAGAGGCCACCAGGCGATGAAGACCCTCACTCTCGAGTTGCCAGGCCAGGTTGTATACCACCCAAGACAGGGTCATTACACAGAAGAGAGTGAACACGGGTGCGACGAAACGTCTGCGAAAACCGGACATCTCCACAGTGGTCTCATCCGGTCGGATCATCAGTAGCCCCGTTCGTTCGTTTCCCAGAATTTCTCCAGCCCAAAATCTTCGGCGATGATCTTGAACGCGTTGTAGCCGGTGGCCGCACTCGCGCCTCCACCCGGGAACATGTACGGACCGCACAGGTACAGGCCCTCGATCTCGGTCCTGTAGTGGGATGCCTCGGCAAAGGGCCGGTTGTAACCACCCTGGTCCGGGGCGACGGCGCCGTTCATGAAGTCCCCTTCCATCAGGCGCATGTCATCCTGTTGATCCAGGGGGGTATAGAAATAGGAATCGATCACGTTGTCCCAGGTCATGTTCGGAGCCCACCTCTGGAACCGTTCGATAAACAGGTCGTTGTACGTCGCCTTCACTTCCGCCCACTCTTCACGCGTGTGTGTGCTTGCCTTCGGGAAGAAGAACCAACCGCAGAGGCTATGTTTTCCGGGCGGCGCGCAGGTCGGGTCCCACAGGCTGTTCACCCAGATGCCGGCTCCCGGGATACTGGGGATCCGTCCGATCGTAGCCTCCCCGCAGTAGAGAAGCATCTCCTCAGGGGTGTCGAAACCGACCACGGTGTAGAAGGTCTTGTCGATGTCCGGGTTGTAGCGGGCGCTCTTGAATTTCGGGGCCTCGTGCAGGGCCAGGCCCGTAGAGGCCAGCACACAGGAGGGGCCGATTCGGAATTCCCTCGCCCTCTTCGCCCACAAAGGGCTCAGATTCTCTTCCCCAACCATCTCGAGCAGGGTCGCCTTCAAATCCGCATTCGATGCGACGAGCTTCCTCGCCTCGATCTTGGTTCCGTCCTTGAGTTGTACGCCGACGGCCTTTTTGTCCTCGAGAAGGACCTTCACCACCTCACTTCTCTCGTAGAAATCCATTCCTTCCCGCACCCCCGCCATGACCATGGCGTGGGCCAGCGTGTGTGTCCCCCCGATCATGAGACGCCAGTTTTCACCCAGCCAGAAGCAAGAGGTAATTCCTGCCAGCCCCACAGCCTCCATTTCCACCGGGATTCCCCATTCAACGCTCTTCCGGTACATGAGGGCCCGGAGTTCCGGTGTCTCGAACAGGTAATCGATGATCGTTCGCGGCGAGGACTTCGCATGGTGGGGGGGAAGGCCCAGCACCTCAAGCAGAGCCTCCGCAGCAAATCCGTCGGGATCCGGGTTCTCCGGTGTTGGAAGCACCGGAGGGTTGTAGCACCTTTCAACCATCAGTGGCTCCAGGGACTTGACCTTCTCTCGGATCTCCACAAACGTCTCTGCGTCCTGCTTCGAGTATTCGGCGATCGATTTTCTCGAAAGCTCCAGGTATTCCGGCTTCTCAACGCTGTACAGGACGATCGGCGGCCGTCCGTCCGAGAAGGCGATGCCGGATTGCGCTTTGGGGTAAAGGCTCCGTGCGCCCAGTTTCTCGAGCCCGAAATCGTGGTAGAAAGGCATCCAATCCAGGAATTCCATATACTGGGCGTGGAGGTTGTGCATGAATCCAGGAGCCGTACACTCTGACGTATAGATCGCACTGCCCTCTTCGTGCCTCAGCTCGAAGATCGCGGTCTCCATCCCGGCCCGCTGGAGGTACGCCCCCAGAGTAAGGCCCATGTGTCCGCCGCCAATAATGACCGCATCGTAGGTCTTCTTCGCCGACATGTCGTCGCTCCTCTCCCGCGGCCTACCTATCCCAGGAGCATGGGTTGCATTTCTTCCACCGTCTCCTGGAGCACGCCGACGCACTCGTCGATCTGTTCTTCGGTGATGATGAACGGCGGCGCGATCATGATGTGATCCCCCCTCCCCTGCTCATCCTCCCAGTAGCCCGGATAGAAGAACACGCCCTTCAGAAGACAGGTCGTGATGATGTCCATCTTCACCTTCTTTTCCTTTGGCAGAGGCTCCTTGCTGGCCTTGTCCCTAACGAACTCGACCGATCGCAACAGACCCTTGCCCCGGACATCCCCCACCATGGGCAATTCTTCGAGATCTCTCAGCTTCTTCCCGAGGTAGTCCCCCATCCGGGCGGCCCGGGCTACCAAGTCCTCATCATCGATGATCCGCTGCACCTCGTTTGCTACGGCGCAGGACAGTGGGTGGGCCGAAAACGTGTACAAATGCTGGAACTCCGCGCTCTTCTCCTTGAACAGATCCGTCAGGCTCCCACGCACCGCCATGCCGGCCAGAGGCGCATAAGCACTGCTGGCTCCTTTTGCAAAGGTCGCGATGTCCGGAATCACACCGAAATGGTCCATCCCCATGTTTCTTCCTGTCCTTCCGAAGCCTGTCACCACCTCGTCGACGATCAGCAGTACATCGTACTTGTCGCACGTCTCCCGGACGATCGGAAAGTACTCGGGGGGCGGGACCAGCCCGCCTCCTGCCGAGGCAACCACCGGCTCGACTATGAAGGCCGCGACCGTGTCCGGCCCCTCTTCGAGGATCTTCTTCTCGAGATCGAGTGCGCAGTCGATGTCGCACTTCGGATACTCTTTTCCAAACGGACAGCGGTAGCAGTAGTGGGGCGCTACCCGCGGGTTCCTCCAGAGCATGGGCAGGAAGTCCCTTTGCCGCATCTTCACGTCGCCGATCGAAAGGGTGAGAAGGGTCATGCCGTGATAGCTCAAATCGCGGGACATGACTTTGTATCTGGACTCGCGGCCTGCCAGCACGTGGTACTGTCGCGCGAATTTCACGGCCGCTTCGTTCGCCTCGGACCCACCCGAACAGAAATAGACTTCGTTCAACTCGGGAGGCAGGCGCTTCTTGATCCGTTTGGTCAGTTCGATGCGTGACTCGGACGCGAAGATCGGCAGGATGTACGAGACTTCCTCCACGGCCTTTTTCGCCGCCTCGGCCACCTCCTTGCGTCCCAGACCGATCGTCACCGCCATGGGACCTCCCGAGGCGTCGATAAACCTGGCACCTGTCGAATCATACAGATACACGCCCTCGGTCCTGGTGATCAGGATCGGCGGGAGTCCGGGCAGGGGCAGAAACATGTTGTCATGGACTTCCTGCATCTCCACGGGTCTTTCCCCCCTCATTCGCACATCTCGTCGACCTCGGTGAGCACCCTGTCGATCACCTCGAATCCGAATTCGATTTCCTCGTCCAGGATCGTCAAGGGAGGGGCCACACGGATGGCGTTCGGCACATTCGAGCCGACCATCACCCCGTTCAGCACACATCTTTCGGAAATGATCACCTCCGGGTACCCGGAGATGTCCCCTGCAAAGGTGGCGAACCGGTCCTCGGCGATGAACGCTTCCTTTCTGCTCCGGTTCTTCACGACTTCGAACCCTCCCAGGAGCCCGACACTCTCAACCAGCCCCACACATTTGTGCTGGTTCTCGAGCCACTGGAGTTTCTCGCCGAGAATCACCCCCTTTTCCGCGGCAACCTGCGGGATGTTCTCCTCGAGCATGAATTCCACCGCCGCTGCTACGCTCGCAGCTACGATCGGGTGCCCTGCATGGGTGCTGCCTGTCCAGTATCGATACCGGTCGACTTCTTCCGCGATCTCCTTGGACAGGATCACGCCCCCTCCCGGCAGGGCACAACCGTTCATCCCCTTTCCGATCGTCATGATGTCAGGCGTCACGCCCTCGTAGAGCTGATAGGCAAACCACTTGCCGCAGCGGCCGAACCCGCACACCACTTCGTCGTCTATCCAGAGAATCCCGAGCCGGCGGGTCATCTCGCGGAGCTGCGGGATATACTCGGGCGGCGGATGGATACAGGACCCTCCGTAAAAGATCTCTGTGACGAAGGCGGCAACCGTTTCCGGCCCGAGGGTGCGGATGAGGTTCTCCGAAGCGAGGATACAGGCCAGCCTGCCGTCTTCCTGCTTGCACGAGGGATAGGTGTGGCCCAGCGAACAGCGGTAGCAGTAAGGTGCAGGCACCACATGGTAGCCGGTCCCGGGGAAATTCGGCACGTCGCGGATCTCACCCGATTCCGGGCACGCAAAGGAAGATCGGTAGAAGCGGTTCCGGGACGCCCCTGCTGCACCGCTCGTGGAACCGTGATACGCATATTCACGGGTGATGATGTTCGGCCGGCCCGTCACCTGCTTCGCAATCGCAAAGGCGTGCTCGTTAGCCTCGCTCCCCGTGTTGACGAACCGCAAACGGCCCGCCCAGTCGTCAGGGCCGAGAACATCCTCCATGATCAGCTTGGCCGCCCGGCTCCGATACTCGGTGCAGAACAACTCCTGCACGAATCCGACCTTTTCTGCGGCCTCTTTGATGGCGGCCGTGACCCGCGGGTGCTTGTACCCAAGGTTGGCGCCGATGATCTGGCTCACGAAATCCAGGAGCTTGAGCCCTCCCACGAGATGGACGTAGTTTCCTTCCGTGTGGCTCACCGGCAGGAACGTGTATTCCTTTGCGGCCTGTTTAACATGGAGATAGTACTTGTCGTCCCACTGCTGGATCTGCTCCCAGTTCGTCTCCTGCTCGCCCATACTCGATTGTCCTCCATGGTTCCGAAGTTCGATCTTCACCCGACGGGTTGAGAGCCCTTATACCGTGGCAGGTTGGCGGATTCAAGGACAAGGGCGCCGGGAGATCACTCCGGTTTCCGGCAGACGATCTGGGCGACGGCCCGCTCCGGCCCCTGCCGGATACCCTCGAAGAAGTCGATCACCTCCCAGTCCTTGAACCACCCGTACAGTTCGCCCTGCCTGAGAAGGAAATCCGGGTTCCTCGGTTTGCCGAACCTGGGTTGCTCGCCCGTAAAGGTCTCGTAGATCAGCACGCCACCCGCCCTGAGCGCCTCCCGGATTCGAGGAATCAACGGCCGGTGCAGGTAGCGAAAGACCAGGATCCCCCCATAGAAATCCACGGGCAAGGGATTCTTCCCCGACCGTTCCAGATCGGCCTGCCACAATTCCACGGAGACCCCGTGCTGGTCGGCCAGGTTTCGGGCCCGCTCCAGGGCCTCGGCGGAGTGGTCGCAACAGACAACCGACAGGCCTTCCGCCGCCAGAAACACCCCGTTCTGCCCTCCCCCGCAGGCCAGGTCCAGGACCGGCCCGGGCAAAGGGGGCTCAAGAAAGACGCGGTGGTGTTTCATAAGGAATGAGGCGGGGTTCAGTTCCGATCCGGGGGATTCCATCACTTTCGCTGAAGCCTTCGACGTACGCTGCTTACGGCGAATCCAAGCCCTGATTTGGCCGCCATCCTGGCCAGATCGCGTCGGCGAGTGCGCTTCGGGGCAAGCTCGCCGGCCGCCCACAGCTGTCTCGATCTACGCCTCTGGAGTTTGCCGCTGGATGTCTTGGGTAAGGAGCCGGGAGGGACAAGAAGAATCTCCGAAGCCGGGATCGAGCAGGCATCGGTAACAACAGAACGGAGCTTGTTGATCAGCGGCGTGCGGGCCTTTTCATCCTGCACCCGGGTCTCGCAAATCAGGATCACTGCATCGCTCGATTTGTCCTCGTCGTAGGTGCCGAAGGCCACGACACAACCCTGCCGTATCCCCTCCACGCTCTCGGCCGCCCGTTCAAAGTCCTGTGGATCGTAGTTTCGGCCCCTGACGATGATCAGGTCCTTCTGCCGCCCGCAAATATAGAGTTCTCCGTCAACAAGATAGCCCAGATCGCCGGTGTGGAACCAGCCCTCTCGCACTGCTTCGCGGGTCGCCTCGGGCCGCTGCCAGTAGCCCTCCATCAAAGACGGGCCACTGACAAGGACTTCCCCAACGACCCGATCCGGACAATCTGTACCCTCCTCGTCGACGATCCGCACCGCATGCCCAGGCATGGGCCATCCGAGCGAAGGCAGCGCCACGGCGTCCTCAGGGTTGGCGGCAGGAACCGCACGCCCCTCGCTGAGAGCCTCGCGATCCACCTCGTCCACCGGATCGATCCCGTCGAGACGCGGAAACGTCACTCCTGCCGTACACTCGGCCAACCCGTAAGCCGGGCAGAGTGTTCCCCTTTTGAACCCCAATGATGCGAACTTGCCGGCAAAGGAGTCGATCGCATTCGGGTTCACCGGTTCTGCCGTCACGAGCGCCACCCTCCAGCCGGACAGGTCCAGGCCCTTGGCGGCGCTCCCATCGATCCACTTCACACAGCGGGAATAGGCGAAGTTCGGGGCCTGAGAAATGGTCCCCCCATACTCGGACATGGCACGGAGCCATGAGGTGGGCTCGAGCAGAAACGCCTGTGGAGGCATCAGGATCATGGGGGTTCGCCAGTAGAGACAGGAATGGAGGGAACAGACAAGACCCAGATCGTGATACAGGGGAAGCCAGCACACGAGCACATCGTTCCCGTTCACCTTCACGGCCTGTCCCTGGGAGTGACAGTTGGCCACAAGCTGTCGATGGCTGAGGCAGATCCCTTTCGGGTCTCCTGTTGAACCGGAGGTGTACTGCACAAGGGCCAGAGCGTCCGGGTCCACCGCCCAGGTCTTTTCCTCGGCGCCTGCTCCGTCGAAGCGGCTTATGTCGAGGACGCCCTCGATGGAACGCACGCCAAGGTTCAGCCCGCCCAGGAGCGGCAGCAGAGACCGAATCGTCAGACAGAGTCTCGCGCCCGCGTCTTCGGCCACGTGTTGCACCCGTTCGAACCCCACCGCGGCTTGCTGCATACTCATGGGCGGGTACGTAGGAACCGGAACCGCACCCACCATCTGCAGAGCGAAGAAGATCTCCACAAAGTCGAAACCGGTGGGTAAAACCAGAATCACCCGGTCGCCTTGCCGGACGCCCTCCGCCTCGAGGTGTGAGGCGCGGCGGCGTGCCCCTGCGAGGATCTCGGAATAGGCTCGTTTTTCCGGAGCCACCTCTCCCTTCTCTGACAACAGGGTGATTCCGGCATCCGGCCGGTCCTGAGCGCCCATCACCAGCGCCTCGAGAACCGAGGACGCAAAGGGGCCTTGGCTGCGGGCCCTTTCGAAGAAGTCCGACATGATCGATCCCCTCCGTGGTCCAAAGTAAGGGGTCTCGTGCCAGGGATGTGTCTCACAAAACTAAAAGAAAACCTTGACAGGTGTCAAACCCATGATTCTCGACCATGCCCGCCGTGCGCACCCCCCGCAAGATTGACAGATTTTGATTGCATTCCCTATACTTGAAACACCATCCCTAGACAGGGGGAACGCCTGTGAACCCCGACCAGGTGGCTTCACGCATCCTCGAGATCCTCGACGAGGTCGCCGATGGGCTCGATCTCAGCGACGTCGATCCGGACGTCTCCCTGAGGGAACAGCTGGGCCTGGATTCTGTAGACTTTCTCGACTTCGTCATGGTGCTCCGCAGTCGCTACGGGATCGAGGTTCCGGAAGCGGACTATCCGGAACTGATGACCCTCAAGACCTCCGTGGCCTACCTGGGACCCAAATTCAAAAAAGGCGAGTCTTCCTGACTCGCTCGGTTCTGACGTCTTCCCTCCCTGGAGTTGAGTCGTAAGACGCCCGTGAATCTCGATCGCGAGCAAAAGGTGTGTGTTCTGATCGTCAACCCCAGCAAATGGTTCTGGGTCAAGTCGCTCTTTCTCGGGAGAATGAAGACCCCGCCCGCAATTCGGCTTATAGGTACAGCCGGCGAGAAGCGAGCGGCCACGGCAGAGGAGATCGACGCCTTTCAGGAGCCGATCAAGGCCTTCAAGAGCTTGAGGGGGTACAAATTACTCTGGGAAGAAATCGGCCACGTCCGTGAGATTCACTTCCACAGCTTCGAGCCCGTTCAGATGGGCCCTTTCAAGCACGGCGCGGCAATTTAGCCCGCACATGGCAAGACGCCTTCCGCTGCTTGCGGCGCACGGTGCCCTGCAATATACGGGCGAGAGGAATTCACGGTCCCCTGTATCAGCCCCCGGCATGAGTCTTGGCGATATACCGCATCATCTGTCCGATCACCATGGCCATCACTTCTTTGGGCAGGAAGTAGTCCGGCGCACTCTTCATGATGAGATCGGTCAGCTCCTTGGTGCTTGCCTCCGCATCGCCGGTTCGGCTGTAGGATTCCTCCATGAGCTTGAGCGTCTCCCTGGCGGCCTGGATCGATTTGGGCATGAAGGCCTTGGCGTCCTCCCCGGTGAACGCACCGTAGTGTTCGGCGAGGTGTATCTCCACATCGTACTCGCTGAAACGCTCCAGGGTCTGCTGATACTTGGCAAAGTTCGAGTTCCCTGCTGCAAAGACACTATCACCAAAGGGGATCCCCCCAGCATCCGAGGCGAACAGGGCTTTTTCCGAAGGCATATACGCCGCTATCGAATCGGAGGAGTGGCCCTGCGCATCGATGATCTCAAGCTCCACGCCTCCCCAGTTCACCTTTTCCCCACCTTCGACGGTATCATGCACCTCCACCCCGTCGAAGGCCAGACCCAGCTCTTCCGCCTTCCCTTCCAGGGAAGCCTCGGCGATCAAGGATTGGCTCAGTACCGCAATACTCTCTACCACCTTCGGATTCCCAAGCAATTCCTTCCCCCTCTTCGAGGCGACCACCTTCAGCTGGGGCCATCTCTTTGCGAGGAAAGGGGCAATGCCGCAATGATCGAAATGGGTGTGCAGGATGAGCAGCCTCGTGATGCTCGACTCCTCGACGCCAAAATCGGCCAACTGCTCGAGCAAGTCCGGCACGATGGAGATCATGCCTCCACCGACAATCGTATTCTCCTCTCCTTTCAGGAGGTAGACATTCGACTCCTCGCGTCCCAGAAGCAGTATTCGCTCTGTGATCCATCCTGTCTTTGTTATCCTCATGGAGTTCTCCTTTAATCCACCACCGTATATCCGTGGGTTCGAAACATGATTCTGAGCGTGTCCTTGGAAGTGTATTTTGGCCTCCATCCGAGCAGTTCCTTTGCCCGGGTCGTATCCACCACCCAGGGATAGGAGGTATAGTCCACGATGCCGGGAGGCGCCTCGACAAGGTTCAGGTTCAGCCTCCAGAGAGTCCACAGCATAGAGAAAAAGAGCCAGCGCGGCACCTTCACCGACTTCTTCCCGAGCATGGCTCCAACGTCAGAACTTGCTACCACACCATCCCCGGCCACATTGAAGGCGCCTTCGACCTTCTTCTCGATCAACAGAGTGAAGAGCTGTGCAACATCATCCTCGTGGACGAACTGCAAGTTCGGATTTCTCCCGTCCACCAAAGGTACAAAGGGAAGCCTGGCGAAATAGCGGGACAGGTAATTCTCCGTGTTCGGACCATACACCACGCAGGGCCGTACGATATTGAACACGACTTCCGGGTGCTTCTTCGTGAACTCGGCGCAATGCTGCTCGTTCAGTCCCTTGTGGTGGGCGTAATTGAAGATGGGAGGGAAGACCCGGATCGGGTCGTCCTCCTTGAGGGGCTCCGGGTTGTCGGGCCAGGCCCCGTAGGCAGTTGCGCTGGAGGCGACGATCACGTGCTCGATGTTCAGCTCTTCGCAGATTCTCAGGATGTTCAGGGTTCCGTTCACGTTGACATCGTACATCGCTTTGTCGTCGTGAATCGGATCGACGATGAAGGCGAGGTGAACCAGCGTCTCTACCTCCTGATCCCTCCAGAACTCGATCAGGCTGTGATCTCGAATGTCCTTGTTCGCGAACTCGAGCTTTCCCGAGGTCACCTCCGGCTCCACGATGTCCGTTCCGAGGATTCGAGTACAACCGTCTCGCCCATCCAGGTGAGAAATCAGCCGCTGGCCGATATACCCGCCGGCACCCGTAATAGCCACACTTCCCATAATGGTCCCTCCGGTTCACCGTCATCACACCTATGTTCACCACAGACCCTTCCTGGCATCCGGGCTCGAGAATGTCAAATAGGTGCGGGCGAGGAATCGATGTGTGAGGCGTGGGGAGCGGGTCTCAGACCTGGGAGCGCTTGTAGCTCTCTTTCCTGGCCGGGGAGGTGCAGACAAAGGCATCCCGGTACCGCAGCTTGTGTGAGCACTTCATCGCGGGCGGGGGTCTTACCGCAAGGATTGCGTCGTCGACCAGTTCGAGGACGTGGCACCGACAATCCTGCTCCTTGGAAATGCAGGAACCCTCGTTACCGCTTCCAGGCTTGGCGGGTGTTGCTTTCGGTTCTGTACGGCTCTGGTTCATGGCTTGCTCCAGTCCTGGGGAACTCCAGGATTTACCTTATGTATCGGATTAGAGTCCAAAAACCTTGACTGTGCGGACTTCCGGAGAGAACCGGTTCTAAAGAACGGCAGCAAGGTGTAGAATTACGACCCGGCCACATGCTTCTCAAACAAGGAGAAAGGTGATGAAAACCGAGGCTCAACTGTTGATTCTGGCTTGTGTGATCCTGCTGGCTCTGGCCTCACCGCCGTTGGTGAACGGGGCGGACGTGGGTCGATATCAGCTGTTTACCCAGGAGGACCTGATTCTCGTGCTGGACACACAGGAAGGACACCTGTGGCAATGGCAGTCCTTTGTACAGTCGAACATGGATATCGTCTATGACACGACCTACCTGGGCAGGATGCGTCCGGGCAAGAAGCCCGGGGAATTGATCGACTCCTGGACCTGGACGGTGGGTGACTGGAGAAGGCGCCAGGGCATGTCCGCGCCGCCGGAGTGAATCAGGGCGATCTATTCTCCGGCTCACTGAATGTCGAACACGACCTTGATCACACGGCCGACCTTCTGTCTGGCGACCTTGAAGGCCTCCCTGTATTCGGCCAGGGAAAACCGGTGCGTGATGAATCCGTCCAGGTTGATTCGCCCGTCCCGGACCATTTCCATGGCCAGCCCAAAGCTGCTCACCCTGCGGCCTTGATGATTCTCGAACCCGTGGGCGTTGACACCGATCAGGCTCAGTTCCTGATTCCAGACCGGGGTCTGGTCGAACCGAACCGGCGAGAGCTGATTTCCGATCATCACATAGTCGCCACCCGCCCTGAGCCACCGGACCGAATCGTGAATCGTCCCGGAATACCCGACGCAGTCATAGACGAGATCCATTCCTCCGAGCAGGGTCGTATTTCCGAGGGGACCCCTGTAGAGCTTTGCACCACTTGCCCGGGCCACAGCCTCATAAGGATCTCCCTCCAGCACCTGGTCTGCGCCGAGCCGCAAGCCCAGCTCCTTTTTGAAGTCCACCTTTTCCGATACGAAGAGGTTGCAGTCCGGCTCAATCGCCTTTGCGCACTGGATCACGTTCAGGCCGATCGTACCGGCACCTATGACCAGTACGTTCTCTTTTGCTCGCGGAGATCGCTTCAGGACCGAATGAAGGGAGACCGACGCCGGTTCGATCAGCACCGCCTGGTCGTCAGGGATCTCGTCCGGAACCTTGATCAGCTGGGACCGGTGCGCCAGGAAGTGATCGCCGAAACCGGCACCGAGGTTTTCCGGCAGCGTCCCTTCCGAGAAATTCTCACAAAGGGTGTAGTTGCCTCCCTGACAGTGCGGGCAGGGGGGATCGATTTCCTTGATGGAGCAGCACGGCAGATACCGCTGAAGGGTCACCCTGTCCCCGGGACACAGATCGGTGACAGAGGACCCCGTTTCCACAACCTTGCCCACCAGCTCGTGGCCCATAAAGGCCTTGGGTACTCCGGGCAGGGCTGCAATCGATATGGAGGGGCTGGCCTGGACGTAGAACAGGGAAAGGTCGGCGCCGCAGATCCCGGCAAGCCGGTTGCGCACCCGGACCCATGACGGCCCGGGAAGATCCTGGTCAGGGAGCTCGCCGTACCGCACAGGGGAAATGGGCGACCCGTAGACCGACCGGCTCAACCGAGACAGCAGTCGGGTTCCCAGAATCTTGGGAACACTGACTTCAAAGTAGATGGTTCTCATGTCCCGCGCCCGTGTACGTACCCGTGCCCGTGCCCGACATAGCAGGAGGCACGGCAGAGTCTCGGGACACTACGCAACAAAGGACTTCGCACTTGCGGCGACGCTTTCCGCGTCCAAACCGACCAGCTTCAAGATATCCGGATAGGGAGCCACGTCCATCACGAACTCGTCCTTCAGGCCCAGTCGCAACAGACGCCCCTTCCCTGTTTCGGCCAGGATCTCGGCTACGGCACCACCGAGGCCGCCGCTGACGAAGTGCTCCTCGACGGTAACGAGCCGGCCGATCTCTTCAGCCGCCTTCTCGATCGCCTCCCGGTCGATCGGCTTGATCGAGTGCATGTTGAGCACCCGCGCAGAAACTCCCTGCTCTTTCAGCAAATCGTGTGCCCTCAGGGCCTCAGTGACGCTGGCTCCGGTCGCCAGGAGGGCCACGTCCGACCCTTCTCGCAGGACCGGCGCCTTTCCGATAACGAATTTCTCGCTGTATCCCTCGATCGGCTGAATGAATCCGAAACGAATGTAAACCGGGCCTTCCACTTCTGCGGCGGCCCTCACCGCACGGGCGCCTTCTTCCGGGTCCCCCGGACACAGCACGGTCATGCCCGGAATCAACCGGAGAAGGGCCAGGTCTTCCACCGCGTGATGGGTCGCGCCCCAGTGCCCTCCCTCGAGGCCGGAACAGGGAGCGAGAATCTTGATCCCGTTCCGGTTGTAGCTGCAGTCGGTCCTGATCTGCTCGAAGCTGCGCATGCTGACAAAGGGCGCCATCCCCACGACGAAGGGCAGCTTTCCGGCGTGTGCGAGCCCTGCGGCCACACCGATCAGGTTCCCCTCGCTGATCCCTACATCAAAGAATCGATCCGGAAACTGGTCCGAAAAGGGGCTGACCGGCCCCATGTCCTGGGAGACCACGACCAGGTTCGGATTCTTCTCTGCCATTTCGGCCAACACACCGCCTTGTGAAAGGGCGTATACGAAACCTAGCATGATTCCACCTCCAGCGCTTTGAGGGCCTCCCGGACCTCGTGGTCTTCGAGTGACGTAAAGTGAGCCCGCGCCGTCCCTTCCACGCCGGGAACGCTCTTGCCTTTCACCGTGTTCGAGATGATCACGGTGGGGCCCTTCTTGGCGGGAAAGGCCTCCAGGGCGCCAAGGATCGATCCCAGTTCATGACCGTCGATCACATGGGTGTTCCAGGAAAAACTCCGCCATTTCTCTTCCAATGGCTCTATGGGCATGATGTCGTCCACGGGCGCATTCGCCTGAAACCCGTTGCAGTCCACGATAGCGAGCAGGTTTTCCAGGCCGAATTTGGGGGCGCAGAGGGCGGCCTCCCACACTGAGCCTTCCTGCACCTCCCCGTCTCCCATCAGCACCACGGTCCTCGAGCCGCTCCCGTTGAGTTTCTCCGCGAGTGCGATGCCGATCCCCACGGACAGTCCGTGACCCAGCGAACCGGTAGCAAATTCGACCAGCGGAGCCTTCAGACTCGGGTGTCCGGCCAGTCGGCTCCCCATCTGAGCCAGCTTCGTGAACTCGCTCGCATCGATCTTCCCCAACTCGGCGAGGCACGCGTGCAAAGCGTGGACCGTGTGCCCTTTGCTGAGGATGAAATGGTCCTTCGGCCTCTCCTTGCCTTCCACTTCGAGGAACTCAAAGAACAGGGCCGCCATCATCTCTGCAATGGACATGGAGCCACCGAGATGAATGAGCTGTCCGTTCGAGGCCATGGTCACCAAGTGGCGGCGCAGGTCAACCGTCCTTTTTTCCAGGGTCTTGATGAGATTCGGATCCGGCATCCTTTTCCTCCTGTTTCGTGGGTCTTCGTCTCCCGGCGATCCTGCCGCCGAGAATTCGACCAAAGACTTCCTGCTTCTCTCCCACCTCCGAAAACAACGAACGTATACTACAAGCCTTGGCCGAACGGCACAAGCCGGAAGCAGCGAAACATCCGCATCCTCAGCTTTCAGGCGCTACGACTGATCGCGCGGCCACCCACGGCATACGCCGCGGGCACGTTTCGCCACAAGGAGTCACACTCACAGACCGTATACATCCCGATATATACTAATTAGTTTATATTGACGTACGGGTTAAAACTCGAACTTCAGCTTTTCTTTCCAGAACGCCCGCCATCCCCATTGTCTGTTGGGCTTGGAAGGATAGCACGATGTCCCGTAATCCATACTGTTTATCGATTCAAAAACCTTGACCCGCATCGAGACCTTGAGTAATCTTACCTATTTAAGAAAGAAAGTTTTATTTAGTATTACCTGAATTCTCCCCTGTCCGGAACGACAACCGGGGAGTCTTCTGGCAGACCTATGGCCTCATACCATGGAGGACACTATGGCGTGTAGCGGTCATCTCGCACTCAATCGACTCCTGCTTCTTGCTCTCCTGAGTTCGCTGATTCTTCCTCTCGGATTCCCGGCATCGGTCGCCGCCCAGAACGATCCGCCCATCCCGACCGACGTGGAAGGGGACCTGGACGGAGACTGCGACGTGGATCGCCTCGACCTGAACGTTCTGCTTGCAGCCAGGAACACGCCTGCTTCGGGCGAAGAGGATCCCCGCGACCTGGATGGAGACGGAATGATCACCGTTCTGGATGCTCGCAGGCTCGTACTTCTCTGTACACAACCCAGGTGTACGATTCTACAGTCGAGCTGTGACCCCACAAACGAGCCTCCAACCGCGGACGCCGGACCGGACCAGATCCATATTCTTGGCCTGGGGCAAACGGAGATAGAGGCAACCCTCACGGCAGCAGCATCGGACGACCCCGACGGGACAATCGTAGGCTATGCGTGGACAGGCACCCCGGATCCTGCGGACGAGGAAAACCCGTTCGTCACCCTTCCGGCCGGCGTGTACACATTCACCCTCGTCGTTACGGACAATGCCGGAGCGGAGAGTGCTCCCGACCAGTGCACAATCACGGTCGAAGAGACCCCCAACGCGCCTCCCGCCGCTGAGGCCGGGCCTGACCAGACCCACACCCTCGCGTTCGGTCAGACCGAGAAACGCATCACCCTTGACGGTACCGGATCGGACGACCCCGACGGAACCATCACGCAGTACACATGGGCCGGCACCCCGGATCCGGCCGACGATCCTCAGCCCACCCTCTCTTTGTCGACCGGAACTTACGTCTTCACGCTTCTCGTGACCGACGATTTGGGCCTCCAGAGCGATTCGGACACGGTTACGGTCCAGATTCTCCAGCCGCCCGAGGTGAGTCCTCCACAGGTCCAACTCGAGCCAACCGAATACACCGTTGATGAGGGGAGCGTACTTTCCTTTCCTGTATCCGGCTCGGACCCTGATGGAGAGAACCTCTCGCTGCTCGCCTCACCACAGATCCCGAACGCGACTTTTTCGTCGACGACCGGAACAGCGCCCACCGGCCTCTTCACCTTTGAGCCGGATCATTCTCAGCAGGGAATTTATTCGATCGCCTTTACGGCAAGAGATGCACTGGGCCTCACCCACACCAAGACGGCGCTGATCACTGTAAACAACGTGAACCGGGGCCCCACCCTCACTGTCCCCGGTGATGTGACCATCGACGAAGGCGAGATGGCCACGGTCCAGGTTGTGGCTGCAGACCCTGATGGAGACCCCGTCACCCTGAACGCAACTCCCCTTCCGGAGAATGCTCTCTTCCTTCCCTCCACCGGAGCGGTCGTTTTTGCCCCGGATTATGAGCAGGCCGGCACCTACCAGATCATCTGTACGGCGAGTGACGGGGATCCAGCCCTCGAGGCCTCGGAGCCCCTCGAGATCGTTGTGAACGACGTAGAAGTCGGCGGTACGGGCGAAGACCAGAAGCTTGAACTCGTGGTCGACCCGGTGGAGACCCCGACTTTTCAGACCACGACGCGTATTACCGGAGCCGTGAATGCCGATCCGGCACCGGAGCCCGAAAGAATCGAATCCGCCTTGATCACTGGCATGAGCCCTTCTTCAGGCGAGCAGGGTCTGACCCTGGATGTTCTGTTGACCGGGCAGTCTCAGGGCGATTTTGCCACGCACTTCGAAGATGGACTCAGCGGGGTTGATTTCGGCGCAGACATCACGGTCAACACTCTGGAAGTTGCGAGCCCAACCGAGGCAACGGCGAACATCTCGATCTCGCCCGACGCGGAATTCGGCTCCCGGGTCGTCACCCTTTCCACCGACAATGAGGTGGCCGTCGCCACTCTCGGGTTCAACGTCACCCCGGGCCAGACCGAAGTAAGCGGCGTCCTGGTCGACGACAACGGCGAGGCCATTGCCGGCGCCACCGTGACTGTGCAGGGCACGTCCATCCAAGTTGTGACGGATGCAGACGGCTCCTTCTCGCTGACCGGCGCGCCTGCCGGCTCGCTCGTCCTCATCGTGAATGCCCCGGACCATCAGCTGATCGTCCTGGAGATCGACACGGAGACCGGAGAACAGATCGATCTCGGCAATCTCGAGAGCGCCCCCACCGTTTACGACCCTGACGCGCTGCCGTCGGCTACCGTTTTGAGCGTGGTGGGCCGAGGCGTGCCCCGACTGCAGTTCTCGGGTGAAGTTGAAGAGGCCCGGCAGGTCATTCACGACACGATTCAGGTCGTGGGCGGCACACGTTTCGGGGTTCTGGACGAGTACGGAAACCAGCTCAACCCGAATGTGGAAGGCAACGGCATGGCCAGCCTCATCTCCGAGGCCGTGGACGTGATGATCGAACACTGGCAGATCGGTGATACCACCAAGCTCGGGTCCATGCTCCTCGGATTCATCGCCATGTTCGAGTGGGAAGGTGCCGCGCCGAGCCCTTACGAGCTAATGGCAGCCCTGCAGGAGCTCGTTGATGCGGCTTGGAAAGACCCGTACATCGAGGACAGCGCCCTCCCGGTGATCCTGTTCAACCGGGGGCCGTCCATTTCGCCGAATGCGCCTCAGCTCTCGCTCGGTATGCCCCTGAATCCCCTGCAGGCGTATCTGCTCTCCTCGGGCCTACTCGGCTATATGAATCATCTGTTCTTCCTTCAGGACTTCCCGGAGGGAGAGACGGGTGGAACCCAGACCGGGTTCAAAGGCTTCCCGGATTCTCTGGTCCGTCTGGCCATGAACACCGAAGGTTTCCTGTACCCCGGGGCCGTCGTCTCGGACGCACCCCCTCCCCTCATGTACGCCCAGGCAGACCCTAACCTGCCGCCAGTAGCCGTGGCCAGCGTGCCCCCGGGCCAGAGCACCACCGTGCAGCTCACGGGCAAAGGGCCCGTGGAGGTCACCCTCGACGGCAGCCAATCCCACGACCAGGAGCCGGGTGGTTCCGTCGTCGCCTATCGATGGATCCGCACCTCGAGCGATGACCCGGACCCAGCGGACGTGGCGCAACCGAAGGTGAAGCTCTCCGGAGGGCGACTCCACACCTTCCGTCTCATCGTCCAGGATAACGAAGGCGCATGGAGCGCCTACGATGAGGTGACCTTCCAGCTCGAAGGCGAGTGCGGGTTCATTCACACCTCGAACCCGACCTTCATCTCCTGGTGCGACGTCTTCCAGAAGGTGGGCACGGGCAAAGTGAAGGGTGCGATCGCCAACATCGACGAGACCTCCGAGGCGGTCATCGAGTTCTTCAGGCCGAACATGATCGACACGAGCGGCAGCAAGACCCTGGCCGCGTACAAGTGGATCGACTTCACCAAGGAAATGGGCATCGAAGGCGACTTCACGACCAAGAAGAAGGTCCGCTCGGATTTCCTCAGCCAGTACAAGGAACTCAGAAAGGCTGCGGAAACCTACAACATGGTTGCGGAGTGGGCAACCGGCATCTCGGACATCATGCAGGACACCATGAGCGCCATCGTAGGCCAGATGGTGGACGCTCTCTTCAAGGACCTGTTCCTGAAGAAGCTTGCTGCAGGAACGATTGCAGCGGCCAGGCCTGAACCCCCCATGATCGAGCGCGCCGAGGTGGTCCACAACGAAGACGGGTTGCCCGAGGCGGTGAAGCTCGAGTTTCACCCGTGCATCGATGAAATCGACGAGGCCCTCCACGGAACTTCGGCTCGTCACTACTACCTGGTCTACAGACAGAACCCTCAGGCGGGCGGCCTCACGCTTCTGGCCATGTTGCCCTCCTACAAGTACCACGAAACGCTCGCCACCAGGCCGGACGACTATGCGAGAGAGATGCTGGACGCGTTCATAGAGAACGATCCGAATCTGCTTCTCAGCTTCGTGGACCCCAACCCTCCCCTTGGCACGAATTCGTACAAGATGGTCACCCGCGTCATACGCGGCCCCGTGCCTCCCAAGACCTACATCGAGCCGGAAAAGAAGATGGTCTTCGAGATCCTCGTGAGCAAGGCAGGACCCGCGGCCTCGGCCCTCGTGGACATGATGTTCACGGTGAGCGACACCATGCAGGACATCATCGTCAACACGAGATACCAGGTTAGCGAGTTTTCGGATCCGGAGATGGTCTACGTCGGTGCGCTCACCCAAAACATTTACCCGCGCATCGATCTGGCCGTGGCGGAGAGGACGGGCGATGTCTACATCAGCATCCCGGATACGGGCAAGATCCTGCGCTGGACGCCCGCCGGCATCGAGCCCTTCAGCGACTCCGGGTTCAAGGAACCCCACCAGGCGGGTCTGGCCGTAGATCCCTGGGGCAACGTATTCACGGACAACAAGGCCTCTGACCTGAGGTTCGGCGGAAAGATCTTCCGTTTCAGCTCGGAGGATGCAACGCGAGAGATCATCGGCTCGGTGAACTACTACAGCGCGCTCCTTCAGTACGCCCGGAGCGCAGACGTGAAGGCGGTCACCTACGGCTTCGACCGGGTCGACAAGAGGCCGTACCTGTTCATCGCCGACACGGCGGACCGTCGCATCTCCAAGCTCGACCTTCGAAACGGCGCGATCATCGAGCAGTATCTCTACGAACGGAACGTGAGCCACAACTACGCCGCGTCCGACCTGTTTCTATTCCAGGGAAACACCCATCTTCACTACAGCTACATGTCCAACCGGATTTACGCGACCCAGGGCAACGAGCTGCTCGTTGCCTATCCGGACGGAACCGCGGAGAGCCCCTTCTACGCCATCGACAACCCTTTTGAAACCTCCTGGCTCACCGGCATCGACGGGGACTTCAACGGAGACATCTACGTGGCCGACATGTTCGCGGGCCGGGTCATCAAGATTCCGTATTGGTACATGGCCTTCGGCGGATATGGAAAGGATCCGGACTATCTCGAGCGCCACGTTGTGGTCGAGGGTCTGGACGAGCCCCTGGACATCCAGCTTTCCGGGGATGCGGCGGAACTTTTCATCGTCGACTCCCGCGGCTTGAAGCGTATCCGGCTGGGCCTCTCCGGCCGCATCTGGGATGAACCGAACAACTTGCCTCTGTCAGGGGCCACGATCCTGGTGAACGGACAGGCCGTCGGCTCGACCAATGGAGAGGGCTACTTCAGATTGACCAATATCGACGCCACGGGGTTCGTACGCTTCGTTGTGCAGGCCCAGGACGGCAGGGTGCAGGACCTCTCGAGGTATCCGGATCTCAGGTTCCCTTACCCCGGCGAAGGTCATCTCGTGCTTTCGAACGATGTCGTCTTCGAGGTCATCCCGGAGCCGGATCCGGTGGACGTGCCGCTCACGCCGACTGACGTGTCGTTGGAGGACGTGGAGTTCCCACAGGAGACAGAGGTCGTGGTGGACTACCAGAGTGTGGGCCAGACAGTGGAAACGAATTTCATCCTCCCGGGTCCGACCGTCGACGTGAGCGATCCGGTCAGAACGTCGGTAGGTCTTCCTGAGCTGCCCGTTCCGCCTGCAGCTGCCCGCAGCTCGGACCGCCTGGAGGCCGAGGACCTCCCGGTCATCCCGAGTCCCAGGGCAAGCTCGGATCCAGGCCCCTTTGGAAAAGCCTATCGAATCCAGACGCGCCTGTTGAGCCCTGTGGAGGGGCTCAAAGTACCCAAGGTGGATACGGGACCACCAAGAACAGCCATCCGCGGTGTGGTTCTGGCGCCCGAGGATCTGCCTGAGGCCGCCCCCGCCGAGGTTACCCTGGAGTTCGCCGGCCGCTCAGAGAGGGTTCCCGTGGTAAACGGGGTGTTCGAGTTGGCCGAAGCGGCGATGAGCGAAGGCCTCAACCGCCTGGCCGTCCGAGCCGAGCCCTCGGAGGTGATCCGAGATGATGCCGTGATCATCCCCGGCGGCCGCTCCTATCGTGTAGGCGCCGGACCTTACGGCACGACCACGACTGCAGCGCCGGAACCGCCTGCCCTGCGGGCCTCGGATCATGATCTCCGATCGACTGACCCGGATGGGCGTCTCTCCCCTCGAAAGACGCCGGACGAGGGCATCGGGTTCGCCGGTTTCGTGCTCGCCAAGCCGAGTGCCGCAGAGAGGCCGCGCCCTTTGCAGGAAGTTCGCGTATCCGTCTATGACACTGCAGCAGATCCTGCCTCGGGAGGACGCCTGGTAGGCAGGGCCCTGACCGATGACGTCGGGTTCTACAAGATGATCGTGCCAAGGGCGGCACTGTCTACCGACCCGGAGGCCCCCTTACCGGACCCGGCCGATCCGGCAAGCATGACGGCCAGGTCGTTGCGGGTGGTGGTCGACCATGTTCGGAGCGAATAGGAGCGATACGATGAAGATAGCGACGAATTCAGATCGAATGGCCTTTGTTTTCGCATCCGTCGTGGTTGCCGCGCTCCTCTTCCCGTGCGCTTCGACCGCCGACATCACGGTCACCGTGGCCGGCCCCGGGGGCCAGGCGAGTCAGGCATTGCCCGACGCGGGCGGCACCTTTGACATGAATCTGCCCCTGAATCAGAACGCGGTGAATCAGATCACGGTGACGGCCGAGGACCAATACGGCAACAAGGCTGCACAGGAACTCGCCATCACCCAGGTCTCTCTGGACAAGGTCGTCGTGTCCAAGGTCACCTCCGAACGCCTTTCGGTCGAGGAGGTCGAACAGCTCGTCAACGACGGCGTCATCGACCTGGACGATCCGGAAAACTACAACGTCTCCACCTTTGACATCGTGCTCACCATTGCCAAAGAGCCCGTACCCATCAAGATCCCTATTGCGATGCCAAAAGAAGAGCCCGGGGGCTGGGAAACCTACAAGATGCCCAAGGGCGGGGACAGCGGTTCGAACAAGAAACCGCCGCCTCCTCCTGTCGTAATCGTGGTCTTCGAGGAGACCGTATCCGGACCCAGTGAGGAGAAGGTATCCGTTCCCGGCGTGATCGTGATCGAAGGACGGATCAAGAGCCTGAAGGAGTTCTTTGCCGTCCGGCTGCTCCTCATGAACACTTCCGGCATCTTCACCCTGAGCGACGTGATGGCAAACATCGAGTTCCCGGACGGCGGCCTGACGAGCATGCTGCCCGCCGACGGCGTCGTCTCTTTCGGCGAAATCCTTCCCGGTGACGGTGATCAGCCCGGACAGAAGGAGAAGGAATTCATCATCCGGGGCGATGAAATCGGCATCCGCGACGTGATCGTGAATTTCGGCGGCGTGCTGACCGGGCCGGGCATCCTCGTGGAAGAGCCGATCCCCTTCAACGGAAGCGCCGTGACCGACGTGGAGGTCAAGGGGCCACCCACCTTCGAGGTTCAGGTGACTCATCCCGACTTCGTCGTTGCGGGCGAGCCTTACGAGCTCGAGGTAAAGATCACGAACACGGACGACATCCCTGCCATGTACGCCAGTCTGGAGCTGGATATGGGAGCGGACGGCATCCTGGTCACATGCGAGCTCGACACGGACGGGAATCCTGTATGCACCGAGCTGGACGGAGCAGAGATCCGCAGCCTCGGACACATCCTTGCCGGCGAGACCGTGACCGAGATCTTCACGGTCAAGCCACTGAAGACCGGCCAGGTCAGCTCCTGCATGGGAGCGTCCGACCAGAACATCACCCTTCAGGTGTTCGTCGGAACGATCGGTTGCATGGTCGGACACTTCCCGCCCGATCGGATCCCATCGGACGGCACCCCGGCCGTGACCGTGCTGCCCCTGCCGAACGCGACCGGCATTCATACCGACTCCCCGGTGGTCGGCTTCTTCAGCGAAGAGATGGCACAGGGAACGATCACGACCGGTGAGGACGGCTCTTTCAACGTATTCGACAGTGCGCGAGAGCGCGTTCCTGGCCGGCTTCGCTTCGAGTTGATCAACGAGAAGACAGTTGCCATCTGGCAAGTGAACGACGGAATCACCAATCGGCTCGTGCCGAACGCGGAATACACCGTCATGGTCACCACGGACGTGGCCGACCTGGATGGCTTCACGATGGCCACGCAGTGGTTGAACACCTTCACGACCACGGCAACCGGGATCGATGACATAACAGCACCGACCCTCACCCTGTCGGTGCGGCCGCCCGTGGACCCGAACTTCGTTCTTCCCGGCCAGATCATCGAGGTCAACGCATACGCGTCCGACCAGGGGTCGGGTATCAGCCGCGTGGAGGCGAGAATCAAGGACCTGGACGAGCCGGGGGCGACTTTCCAACTCGTGGACCAGAAGACCGTGTTCGACGGCGATCTGCCTCCCTACATCTTTGCCATCAACTCGGCAAACCTCGTGCCCGGCCATGCCTACCAGTTCAGGGGCACGGCCTACGACGGCAACGGCAACGTCCGGGACTCCACGATTTCCCTGCTCATCGCGGCTTCGGCCGATCCGCCGACGATCCTCCTGCCCGAAGACCCTGGTATGCCCGTACTTCACGGTATCTCCTTGGATGTGACTCCTGAGGACTACACCGGCGGTGTGCGCGAAGTGCGCTTCTATCTGGACGACGCCACCTCACCGTTCAAGACGGTGAACCTTGCCCCCTTCCAGGCAAGCCTAAGGACCCTCGGCCTGGACCTTGGTGACCACACGGTCCGGGCCGTGGCCGAGGACGGTCTCGGCCAGACCGGAGAAGACACCCTGAGCTTCGAGTTGGTCGAAAACCTCAATATGCCGACCGTCGGCTTCGCCGGGTCGACAAACGGAACGGAATACATCGAAGGCAGCTCGATCCTGATCAGCGGTACGGCCGAGGATCCTGTGGGCATCCAGTCCATGAGCTAC
The DNA here is from genome assembly GCA_028277985.1 of bacterium. Classification (GTDB taxonomy): domain Bacteria; phylum Desulfobacterota; class DSWW01; order DSWW01; family DSWW01; genus S015-6. Next base: position 85,141 of record JANQFG010000096.1, read on the forward strand.
TATCTGAACGACGAACCTGATCCGATCTTCACGGGCCTGGCCCCGATCCTGCTCGACTCTACGGGTCTAGGACTGGGAACCCATAAGATTACCCTTCTGGCCACCAACAACCTTGGCATCACGAACAACACGGAGGATCCGGCATCCTCTCTCACCTTCGAGATTGTCGAGCCCGAGCCGGGGCCGCCGCCTCCACAACCGACCCTCACGAACGTCGCTCACCCTGACGGTGACGGCCTTGTGGTTCTGGAAGGCACTTCCGTAGCAGGGGCACGCGTCGACGTGACCAACACGAGCACCGGGCTGACCGTGAGCACGATAGCGTCCCCTGCCGGGGCCTTCACCGTCCAGATCGACGCGCAGGTGGGTGATGTGCTATCCATCCTGGCCTACGACTTCAGTCAATCCGAGGACCCGAGCGAAACCGTTCAAGTTACGGCGACCGCTCCGCCTGTTCTCCAGTCTATCGATGTTTCCCCGTTGACAATGACATTCACTGCTGTAAACGAATCTCAAGACATCGTCGTCACGGGACACTATGACAACGGATCAACAGATAACATAACTTCAGCAGCCTCGTTCTCGAGCGACGACCCTGCCGTGGCCGCAGTCGGCTCATCCGGCACCGTCGTTGCCCTCTCCTACGGCACGGCAACCATCACCGTCACGGTGGGCAGCTTCCAGGAACTGGTGGCGGTCACATCGAATATCATCGATCTCGAGAGCATTACGGTGGACCCTGGGAGCGTTGATCTAGTGGCAATCGCCCAGACGGGTCAGCTTTCCGTCACGGGTCACTACAGCAACGGCTCGAACCAGACGCTGTCAACCGGGGTTTCGTACGCTGTCGCCAACACCCAGGTTGCGACCGTCAATTCCGCCGGGGTCGTCACAGCCGTTGGAGACGGCTCTACCGAGATCAGCGTATCCCATGCCGGGGTTCCGCCTGTGGTGGTCCCGGTAACCGTCGACACCGGGCTCGACCCTGCACCGACGGTGAGCATCCTCAGTCCGGCCGACGGCTCGAACGTGGAGCGTGGAAATCTCGTTTCCGTTACGGTTCAGGCCCAGGATTCAATCGGTGGTGTGGTGCGGGTGTCCCTCGACGTCTCGGGAGAGACCGTGGGTTCCCAGATCATCCAGGTCTCCCCAGCCTCCCTGGACACGACGGAAGCCTTCTCCTTCAACGTTTCCGACCTTGCAGCCGTGGGCGGCACCATTACGATCGCTGCTCACGCCGAAGACACGAGCGGCCATACGTCCGCCGTGGCTTCCATAACCCTGAATGTGGTGGACGAGACTCCACCTTCTGTGACGATCAGCCAGCCTACGCAACAGGCGCCCTTCAACTTCGGCGACACGGTCAACATCCAGGTCGAGGCCTCGGACGCAGTGGGGTTGTCGCAGATCCGGTTCGAAACGACCGGCGCCCTGCGCGAATCGGGCACCCATACGGTGGCTCCGATTTCACAGACGGACACCGCTGCCTTCTCGTTCAGCGTACCCTACGGGGTGAGTTCGCCCGACGTGACGATTCTTGCCTATGCACTGGACCTGTACGGCAACGAAGGGACAGCCATCCCCGTGGATATCATCCTAACGGACGCGGATGTCACTCCGCCCGAGACGATAGCGACAGGCGTGACTGATCCGGAAAGCACCGCCACTGCGATCGTCACTTACGAAGTCCTCGACGGGCTGGATGACCTGGACCACGTGGAGCTCTTCTTCCGGCGTGACGGAATCGGTACCTTCAACCGCTACACGGATGCGGATGGAGGAAACGCCCTGGGTCACTTCGTGCCCGAGGCCGGAAATGTGGGCACCATCGTCTTTGATTCCACCAAGATGGGAGGTGACGGTGCGTTCGAGTTCTACACCGCGGGAGTGGATCTGGCCGGCAACCGCGAGCCGCCACCTGACAACGGCGCAGGAAGCGTGCTGCCGGATCAGGCGGCCGCCTTCAATGCCGGCACGGTCTGGACCGTCATCGATGTAGCAACAGAGATCGGCGATGGAGAAAGCACCTACGACGATCAGAATCTGCGCATCGACGGCGTGACGGTATCGATCGACGGTTCGCACAGCTTCCAGAACGTGGAGCTCGTCAACGGCGCTGTGCTCACCCATCCCGAAACGGACATGGGCTTCGAGTATGGAATCACTCTCAGCGCATGGACCCTTACTCTGGACGGAACCAGCAGCATCAACGTGGACAGCCGCGGCTACCTGGGCGGCTATCGTGGGGTGAACGACTGCTCCGGACAGACCGAGGGCAATACAGACGGATCCGAAAGCACGGCTGGTGGATCCTATGGCGGTCTGGGTGGCTCCTACGGAGCCGGCATCCCCGGCCCCGTATACGGCGACCTGACTTCGCCTGTGGGTCCGGGCTCCGGAGGAGGCTGTTACAACTCGAACAGGCCGGGCGGCGACGGCGGCGGCAGCGTGGAGATCCACGCAATCAACATCGTTGCGGATGGAAACGTTTTGGCAAATGGAGGTATCGGAAGCGGATACCAATCTGGAAGTGGTTCCGGTGGAGCCATATACCTGGTGGTTTCCACCCTATCGGGCACAGGAACGGTCGCGGCCAACGGCGGCTCTCTCGAGGTAGGTGGTGGTGGAGGAAGGATCGCGGTCCATTACATCGATATCTCCACAATGGACACCGGCCTGATTCAGGCCCTTGGAGGACAGGGCAACTACAGTCTCGGCGGAAACGGTACCGTGTTCCTCAAGAGCGTGGAGGAGTCGAACGGTACCCTCGTGGTGGACGGACAGGGTGCATCCTCCGCCTTCTCCACCCTGCCCATACCTCCGGGATATGTGTTCGACAACATCGTGATCCGGAACAACGCCCGGGTGGTGGCGGACGATGTCCTGGTGGCAAACGATGCCATCCGGATCCTTTCGGGAAGCATACTCACCCACTCCTCGGAATCCGAGGCGGGGCTCACCATCGACGCAGCCAGGCTGGAGGTGGATGAGACCAGTTTCATCGATGTCTCCGCCAGAGGTTACCGTGGAGGATACCGCGACGGCAACAACAGGTGTGAGGGTCTCACCCTGGGTGGCCTGCCGGGGTCGATCCACGTGTCCGGAGGCAGCTATGGCGGTTACGGTGGAAACTACGGCTCATCGGGCGGGATCATCACATACGGTGATCCCGCAGAACCGGTCTATCTGGGCTCAGGCGGCGCCTGCTACAACGACAATCGGCCCGGCGGCAACGGCGGCGGCCTGGTACGAATCACCGCTACGGACGCGGTCATCGTGGACGGCAGCATCCTGGCCAACGGCAGTCAGGGCAGTGGATATCAATCCGGGAGCGGCTCCGGCGGCTCCATCAAGATCGATACATCCCTGCTGCGCGGCACGGGAACGATTGCAGCCAACGGCTATGCCTTTGAAGTGGGTGGCGGAGGAGGAAGGGTCGCCGTCACGTATGACTATCTGGGCGGCACAGGGGATGACCTGAACGGGCTTCGCAATGTAACCGCTTTCGGCGGACACGGAAACTACCGTTCGGGAAGTGCAGGTACGGTCCTGGTGCGAAGGAACGATCAGGCCTACGGCGATCTCTACATCGACGACAACGTTTCCGGTTCGACCTCATCGGCCTATACACCTCTGACCCACATCGGCTTCGGCCGGAGCACGGATCTGACGGCAGACACCCTCACCACAGACGGCCTCGTAGAGATGGTTCCGAACGGCCTCGTTGGACTTGAGATCAATCCGAACCTGGAACAGGGGGAAGCTTTTGTCGTCCTCTCCAACACGGAGGATACGATCACGGTCGATGTCTCCGGCGGGACACTGCTCACGGATGTGGCGGTCCTCGGAGACACCTATGCAGGAGTCTACCGATTCGACAACGTCTTCTTCCGCAGAGGGGGACACATGGTCCTCGGCGACCGGTTAATCGTGGATGGGACCCTGCTCATCGATGAGTATGGGAGACTGACCCACTATGATGCGACCATGTCGTTCGAGTCTCACGTGGATCTCAGGGTCGGCATGCTGAATATCACTGATACGGGATCGATCAACGCGGACAGCCGCGGGTACCTGGGCGGATATCGCGGAGGCAATGATTGCTCCGGGCAGACAGTGGGCAATACGGACGGATCCGACATAACAGCCGGAGGATCCTACGGTGGTCTGGGCGGGTCCTATGACGAAGGAATCCCCAACCCTGTGTACGGCAATTTGACCGCTCCTGCAGAGCTGGGATCCGGAGGCGCCTGCTACAGCTCCAGCCGCCCGGGCGGCGACGGCGGAGGCAGGGTCGATATCCTGGCTCAGGACGTCATCGTCGACGGCCTGATCTCAGCAAATGGTGACCCGGGAAGCGGATATCAGTCGGGCAGCGGCTCGGGCGGGTCGATCCGTATCGACACATCAGCCCTTTCCGGCACGGGAACCATACGCGCCAATGGTTATGCCCACGAGGTGGGCGGTGGTGGAGGAAGGATCGCGGTACTCTATGATTCGATGACCATGGATGAGGCGAACTTCCAGGTGCTTGGAGGTCTGGGGAACTACACACAGGGCGGCAACGGGTCCCTGTTCCTCAAGCAGTCGAGTCAGACCTACGGAAATCTGGTCATTGACGGCCTCGGCCATTCCACGCCGGCTGCCTCGAGCCCCATACCTGCGGGCTATGTATTCGACAACATCGTTCTCCGAAACAGCGCCCGGGTTGTCGCGGACGCTCCGGTGGTAGCAAACAGTTCGCTCCAACTCCTCGGAGGAAGCAAGCTGACCCACTCGCCTGAATCCGAAGCAGGTCTCACGATCCATGCGGCCACAGTCGAGGTGGATGGAACCAGCTCCATCGATGTCTCTGCAAGGGGCTATCGTGGAGGATTCCGCGACGGCAACACCCTTTGTGAGGGCCTCACCCTGGGTGGACTGCCAGGGGCCATCCATGTATCCGGAGGCAGCTACGGTGGCTACGGTGGCAACTACGGTTCAGCCGGCGGAATCGTCGCGTACGGGCATCCTGCTGAGCCTTTGTATCTGGGCTCCGGAGGCTCCTGTTACAACGACAATCGGCCGGGGGGCAACGGTGGCGGCCTGATTCGAATCACGGCCACGGGCGCTGTGATCGTGGACGGCGGCATCTGGGCCAACGGAAGTGGGGGCAGTGGATATCAATCCGGTAGCGGCTCCGGCGGCTCCATCAAGATCGATACATCCCTGCTGCGCGGTACGGGAACGATTGCAGCCAACGGCTATGCCCTTGAGGTGGGGGGCGGAGGAGGAAGGGTCGCCGTCACCTACGATGCCCTTGGTGACCCGGGCGATGATCTGAACGGGCTTCGCAATATAACCGCCTCCGGCGGACACGGTAACTACCGTTGGGGAAGCGCTGGCACGGTGCACATGCGAAAGAACGATCAGGCCTTCGGCGATCTGTACGTCGATGACGACGTATCCGGATCGACCTCATCGGCATATACGCCTCTGACGCACATAGGGTTCGGCCAGAGTGCGAACCTGACGGCAGACACCCTCACTACGGACGGTCTAGTGGATATGATTCCGAATGGCCTTGTGGGTCTCGAGATCAATCCAAACCTCGATCAGGACGAGACCTTTCTCGTTCTCTCTAACACGGAGAACACGATCACGGTCGATGTCTCGGGCGGAACTCTTCTCACCGATGTGGCCCTTCCGGGAGACACCTACGCCGGAATCTACCGCTTCGACAATGTCTTCTTCCGCAGAGGAGGCTTCATGGTCCTCGGTGACCGGTTGGTGGTGGACGATACCATGCTCATCGACGAGTACGGCAGGCTCACCCACTACGATGCGACCATGAGCTTTGAGTCCCATCTGGATCTCACGGTCGGAACACTCGACATTTCGAGCACCGGTTCGATCAACGTGGATCTCCGTGGCTACCTGGGCGGGTATCGTGGAGCAAACGATTGCTCCGGGCAGACGGTAGGCAATACGGACGGAGCCAGCGGCACGGCAGGAGGCTCTTACGGCGGTCTGGGAGGGTTCTATGGCGGAGGAGTCCCCAACAGTATCTACGGCCTCGAAACTGATCCCATGGAACTCGGCTCGGGAGGAGGCTGCTACAACTCGAACCGCCCCGGCGGCGATGGCGGTGGCAGGGTCGACATCCTCGCTCAGGACGTGGTTGTGAACGGCCTGATCTCATCCAACGGCGGTGGCGGCACTGGATATCAATCCGGAAGCGGCTCGGGCGGAGCGATTCGTATCGACACCTCGTCCCTTTCCGGAGCAGGAACGATACGCGCCAACGGATACCCCCTCGAGGTTGGTGGCGGTGGAGGAAGGGTTGCCGTCTCCTACGACAGCCTTAGTCTACCCGCAAGCCAGATTGCCGCTGAAGGAGGTGCGGGATCCTATGCCGTGGGCGACGACGGCACCGTGCATCTCGAACAGAAGTAGCTCCGCCGTTACAAGAATATGCTGCGTGGTGGTAGGCGAACCCATCCCTTGCCACCACGTCCGCTCGACATTGAGGAAGAAAGATCAAATGGACAATCGACTTTAAATAATCAATATAAGTAATTATAATAACTAAACAAGTTTCTATCCATTTCTGTGTGACTTTCGGTGTTTCTTCCAGTGTTGCTTCACCTTTCCGCGCTGTCCACTGCTTCCCATTGAGACTCCCTGGACGGCCCGTCACCCCTCAGACTCCGGTCGAAGACGGCCAGAGTTCGGAAGCGAGATCGACGAGTTCAGCGCCAAGGGATCGGGAAGGGATCGGGGACAGCCACTTATCTCCCTGGAGTTCGGCGGCTGTCCCCGATCTCGGTGGTCCCCAATCTCGGTGAAACGGTCTCTTTCACAACCCCCTGATTGACATTCCTGGCAAACCGAGTCGAGAATGAGCCGACCGACCGAGCTCTGGCATTTCATCGACCTTCAGAGGAGAAGATCCCATGGACCTCATTCTGAGAAACGCCAACGTCCTCACCATGGACGCCATGGATTCACGAGCGTCTGCACTGGCGGTCAAGTGGGGAAGAGTCTTCTCGGTCGGCAGTAACGAAGAGATAACGCAGGTTGCTGAATCAAACCCGAAGGTCATCGACCTCCAGGGCAAGACCGTACTCCCCGGGTTCATCGACACCCACAACCATCTCGCCTTCTATGGCTATCTGGTCAGCTCGGTCGACTGCAGATCCGCATCGGGCGTGGAATCGATCGATGACATCGTGGATCGCCTTCGTGAACAGGCGGACCGGACCCCTGCCGGCCAGTGGGTCAAGGGGTGGGGATATGCCCACTATCATCTGAAAGAGAATCGACCCATAACACGGGAAGACCTCGACCGCGTGAGCACCGAACACCCGATCGTCCTCATCCACGTGTCCTGTCACGCGGGCGTTGCCAACTCAAAAGGACTCGAGACATTCGGCTACTCCAAGCATACCCCGGACCCGCCCGGTGGTGAGTTGAGACGGGACCCGGACACGGGCGAGCCGAATGGAATCCTCGAGGAATCAGCCCTGATCGACAAGTTCAGTACGCTCTTCATCCAGGAGACCATGTCCTGGTCACTCGAACAGCAGGTGACCATGATCGAGGGTGCCGTCCGCCACTACAACGAGGCAGGCATCACCGCTCTACACGAGGCGGCCGTCCTTCCGCAAACCCTCAAACTCTATCAGGAAGTCGAAGGACTCGGAAGACTGAACCTTCGCGTCTCGACCATGAACCTGGATTTCTTGGCTCAACCACTCCTGGATGCGGGCATCACCTGCGGGTACGGCACGTCCATGGTGAAGGTTGGCCCCATCAAGATGCTCCTCGACGGCGGCATGAGCAACCGTACGGCCGCCGTGTCAACGCCATACCTCGGAACCGGAGAAACCGGGATCTTCCTGGTCACACCGGAACAGATCACTTCTCAGATCGAGAAATTCCACGGCGCGGGATACCAGATTGCCACCCACGCACAGGGCGACGCAGCCATCGGCGTGCTGCTCGATGCCTATGAGAATGTACTGGGCGCCAAGAGCGACAACCCCCTGCGACATCGCATCGAGCATGCCGGCAACATCACGGAAGAGCAGATCGGCCGTGCAGCGGAAATGAACCTGCTCGTATCCAGCCAACCCGTGTTCCTCTCGGTCCTCGGAGATGGTTTTCTCGAAGCCTTCAGCCCGGAGCGAGCACATCGCCTCTATCCATACCGGTCGCTGATCGACAGGGGCATACGCGTTGCCGGGGCGTCCGATTCTCCTGTGGCCCCTGCCCTCCCCCTCATGGGCATTCGCGATGCGATACTCAGGCAAACCAGTTCAGGGTCGGACATCGGAAAGGGAGAGGCCCTCTCTATCCGAGAGGCGATCGGTCTCTACACGTCCGAGGCGGGCTACTTCTCATTCGATGAGGACAACCTGGGAATCATCGAACCGGGCAAGTGCGCGGATCTCGTAGTCCTCGACCGGGACATCACGTCCATACCTCCTGAGCGGATCACGGATGCGCGGGTGATGATAACGATTGTGGGTGGTCGGGTGGTTTATGAGCAAGTCAGAACCTAGACCTTCCTTTTCGCCCCCCGCCTTCTTCACTCGTACCCGTACTTCTTCTTCATGGTCTGCGAGATCTCGCTCGTCATCGAGATAGCCAGATCCGCGTTTTCGGGGCTCAGCAGCACAGGATCGCAGCTTGGCAGCACCCATGACGAACTGGCTACGAGCTCTTCGTCGATGCCGCCCTGAACCAGCGAATCGATCCCCCCTTCCAGCTTCTCCAGGAGACCCTGCACAGACTCCTGCGTGACCACCTCATTTGCGACCGGAACGATCCCCCAGCCAATGCTGCCCCCCCTCTCAAGGAATCCCTTGAACTCCTTTGCGTAGAGCGCGATCTTGTCCCAGTGCGCATAGGCGTCAAGGTTGATGACATCGATGTCCGTATCCGTGAGGAGGGACCAGTCGATGTTCGAGCAGCAGTGCACCCAACGGATGGCCTCGATATCTGCGAACCCTCCTTCGATCGCCTGGAGGATTTCATCGCGGGATCCGCTTCCACCTGCGGAAGTGAAGACTACCAACGTCGGCTCGGGTTGATCGCAGATCACCTGGACCCCGGGGACCTCCTCCTCGATCCATTTCACCATCCACCTGGATTTCATGTTCACCGACTTGATGAGCATGTCGCGCAGAGTCTCATGATGAATAGCGGGATTCCCGTTTCGCTGCTTGAGCGTGTCCCCCAGCACGATCGGTCCCGGCATCTCGAAGCTGATCCATTTCAACCCGGCTGGTCTATCCTTTTTGAGCCGTTCGACCATTTCATAGTAGAAGGGAGCCGTCTTCGGGGTGGTGGCGAAGTAGTCGAGATCGCCCTGCTCCACCTTTTCGTAGAACTCGATCACCTCCTGCTCTCTCTCCTCCGGTGGGACCATGAGAAAATCGCCCTTTTCCCAGTCCACCTGCAGACAGGGCACTCCCTCGGATATCCATTCGAAACTGCGCGTTAGTACCGGCAGTCGTAGCGTCTCGGGAAAATGCTCGTACATGACCTCTACCGCCTTGTCCATGGTCTCATAAGGCACCCCGCCCAGCATGCTCGCTGCCAGTCTCGGTCTCACGCGCAGCCTCATTGCTCAATTCCCCCTTTTCATGTAGTTTTCTACTTCTGGCTGATTCTTCTCATGCACGTTGAATCGAAGAACTGTAGCAGATCGGCATCCGGAAATCACTTCAAGAGGTCGGACATCAGAACATCATGAAAGAAGCCTATTTCGAGAAAATTGCAGCCGAGTGTTCCCTTGGTCCCGGTCAAGTCAGGGCGGTATCCGATCTGCTCGAGGACGGTGCCACCATCCCGTTCATTTCCCGCTACCGGAAGGAGGCGACGGGCAGTCTCGATGAAGTCGCGGTTACCACGATTCGCGACCGGCTGTATCAGCTGAGGGATCTCGACGACAGGCGCAAAACCATCCTGAAATCCCTGGAAGAGCAGAATGTCCTTACCGACGAGTTGAAGGCAAAGGTGCAGGCCGCCGAAACCTTGAGTGTCCTCGAGGATATCTACCTGCCCTACCGCCCCAAGCGAAGGACCCGGGCCATGGTCGCCCGCGAAAAGGGTCTGGAGCCACTTGCTGCGAAAATCTTCCAGCAGGACTCCTTGCTTCAGGAAGAAGATTTGCAGCAGACCTCCGTCGAATTCCTCGACGAGGAGAAAGGTGTGGCCTCCGCCGAAGAGGCCCTGGCAGGCGCACGGGACATCATGGCCGAGTGGATGAACGAAGATGCGGAGGCCAGGAAACAACTTCGCAGACTTTTCCAGAGCAAGGCCACCGTCCGGTCCCGCCTGGTCCCGGCCAAGGAAGAAGAAGGCCGGAAGTTCAGTGATTACTTTGACTGGGAGGAGCCGGTCACCAAGGCCCCGTCCCACCGGATTCTTGCCATGCGGCGGGGGGAGAACGAAAAGGTCCTTCACCTCTCTTTTCAGCCCCATGAAGAAGACGGAGTAGCCCTTTTGGAGCAGCTCTTCGTCAAATCGGACAATGCGAGCGGCGAGCAGGTCCGTCTGGCCGCCCAGGACGGCTATCGCCGCTTGCTCTGCACTTCCCTGGAAACGGAGCTGCGACTCGCGACAAAGAAGCAGGCAGACGAAGAAGCGATCCGCGTCTTCACCGAGAACCTGCGACAACTCCTTCTGGCTCCGCCTTTGGGGCCCAAGACGGTGCTGGCCATCGATCCAGGATTCAGGACGGGCTGCAAGGTCGTCTGTCTGGATCCACAGGGGAAACTGCTTCACCACGACCTCATCTCGCCCCACACCGGAGAGAACGCCCGTCAAGAGGCTGCCCGAAAGATCCGGGACCTTTGCGCGCGGTTCTCGATCGAAGCCCTGGCCGTGGGAAACGGCACGGCGGGCCGGGAGACCGAGGCCTTCCTGCGAGGCATCGAGGTGGATGGAGCCCCTCCGATCGTCATGGTCAATGAGAGTGGCGCATCCGTATACTCCGCCTCCCAGGTAGCCCGCGAGGAGTTCCCGGACCACGACGTGACCGTGCGTGGAGCCGTCTCGATCGGACGCCGGCTCCAGGACCCCCTGGCCGAGCTCGTGAAGATCGATCCGAAGGCGATCGGGGTCGGCCAGTACCAACACGACGTGGACCAGAAGTCCCTCAAGACAGGCCTGGATGACGTAGTGGAGAGCTGTGTGAACGCCGTGGGTGTGGATGTCAACACGGCGAGCAAACAACTTCTAACGTACGTCTCCGGACTGGGGCCCCAGCTGGCGCAGAACATTCTCGACCATCGGAACGCCCATGGAGCCTTTGGTAACAGGAAAGCGTTGAAAAAGGTCGCAAGGCTCGGGCCCAAGGCCTTCGAACAGTGTGCCGGTTTTCTACGGATCTCCGGAGGCGACAATCCCCTCGACGCAAGTGCGGTCCACCCGGAAAGCTATCACGTGGTGGACCAGATGGCCCGGGACCTCGGATGCCCACAGGAAGAGCTTATCACCGCACCCGAACGACTGGCCCAGATCGACTCGGACCGATACGTTTCGGACAAGGTGGGTCTGCCCACGATCCGGGACATCCTCGCCGAGCTCGCCAAGCCGGGCCGAGACCCGCGGGAAACCTTTGAGGCCTTTTCGTTTACCGAGGGCGTGAATTCACTGGAGGACCTCAATTCCGGGATGCGACTGCCGGGAAAGGTGACCAACGTGACCCGTTTCGGCGCCTTTGTGGACGTGGGGGTTCACCAGGACGGCCTCGTGCACGTGAGCCAGCTGGCAGACCGCTTCGTTCGAGACCCTGCCGAAGTCGTGAAGGTGGGTCAGACCGTCAACGTGACCGTGCTCGAGGTCGATCTCGAAAGAAAACGCATTGCCCTGTCCATGCGGGAGACGCCGGACAAGAAACCTCCTGCCCGCGACAAAAAGGTAACCGCCGGAAGGAAGCAGGACTCGATGCGTAAGGCTTCTCCTGATAACCGCAAGCAACAGCCGAAGAAGCAGCCGGACAAGCTGGATCCGAACAATCCCTTTGTAAAGGCCCTCAAGAAGACCAAATGGAAGTCTGAGTAGTCCGGCCAAATCCACCCACAGAAAGGATGGGAACATCGTTCATGGGAATTCAGTCTGCATCTGCCACCTTTACGAGATTCTATGTCGAAGATCCTTCGTGGAAGGATTTCTGGGGTACTGTGGACAAAGGCCTCAAGGCGGGAAGCCTGAAGGAGATCACCGCAGGACATTCGCAATCGGCCGGCTTCTCTTCATGGGATGATCTGTTCGACACCTCCTTTGACTTCACCTCCTATCACAAGGCAGAGTACGTTGCCTTTCACTTCCGTCTCGACCAACGAAAGGTTCCCCCGATTTTGCTGAAACAGTACATGCGCACCGCCCTTCAGGAATACCGGGACGAACACGAGGGCAAGTGGCCCGGACGCAAGGAAAAACAGCGGATACGGGACGACGTTCTGCTGCAACTGATGGACAGGACCCTCCCCAAGCCCTCAGCCTGTGAGATCGTCTGGAATACACAGAGGGAATGGATGCTCATGGGCACGACGAGCAAGCGCATTCTCGATGCCTCCTGGGAACACCTCGAATCGCACCTCCAGCTGCATCCCCTGCCCCTATTTCACGTCCATTGGGCCAACAGGCTTGTTTCCGCGAGCAGTCGCGAAGGGGCGGTGCTTGCCTCTCTCGTTTCACCGGACTCTCACGACGCCTTCTTCGAGGGCCGGTTCCTGGGTTACGAATTCCTGACCTGGCTGTGGTTCTTCTCGGAAAACGCGGACGGGAAGCTCAAACTAGAAGACGGCCGCGAAGCGGAGGTACACCTCGGGGACCGCCTCACCTTGAGCCTTCCGGATGACGGGAACGAGCGAGTAGCTTGCACGACCCAGGCCAGCGATCTTCACGAGGCGAGGACCGCCCTTCAGCACGGAAAGCTCGTGGAGGAAGCCCAGATCTTCGTCAAGATGGGAGAGAACGAGTATTTCCTCAGGCTGGACACGAATCTCTGGGCCATCCGGGGTTTGAAGACGCCGAAACAGATCAAGGATCAGGACGAAGCGGATACGGACGGCCGTTTCCTGGAGAAGATGTATTTCCTGGAAGAGGTTTTCGACTGCCTGGACGCCCTCTACGCCAAGTTCCTCACCCTCAGATTAGCCCCGGAATGGGAAGCCAAGACGAAACCGATGTTGAACAAGTGGTTCAACGCGACCGACCGCTGAGCCTTGGCCGTCTCCCGTCCGTGAATCTTCAACCCTATTTGCAGAACTTCTGAAACCCGGCCAGGGAGAAGTCGTCTTCGTCCATTTCCACGTCGTATTGCCATAGGTCCGTTGGTGTAGGCCCTGAAATCAGTGTGGCGTGCTCGGCCCGTTCGTCGATCACCACCTGCTCTCCTGCATAGGTGAGCTTCAACTTCTTGTCACCGCTTTCAAAGAACCCTACAGCCTGCGACACCGTCTTCCAGTACTTGCCCGCCCTGTCATTGATAATCTTGTAGTGGGGGAGCCAATTCCCCTCGTACACCCAGAGTTCCTGGGGCCCATAGTTGTAGTACGGATCTTTCGCCTTCATTTCGACGACATAGACGGGCAGCTTCACCCAGACCCAGTCCAGGGGTGCCCAGTGCGCTCCCTGCCATCCTTCCCGTTGGAACCCATAGGAGAATTTCTTCACGCTTTCAGACGATTCCCATTCGCCGTCCTCGTTTCTCACCAGAAGTCCCGGGTCGCTGAAGTTGAAGGGCAGAAGCGCTTCCTGCCGTCTCAACAGCCTCCATTCCATGGCCGCAACCTTTCCGTCATAGCAGGAGGCGTCATCTACCGCCATATCGGAGCCAAAGAGCGTATCCGAGCGATTCCCGGGACTCATCCTCCGCACCCTTCGGATCGCCGGCAAATAGGCGAATGTGTTGTCCTCCTTGTCCGGCAGGAAATACCGCCAGGTCATCACAGCCGAACCGGCTATGTCATATGGACTCCTGGCCACGAAGATCTGATATTTTTCTACCCGATCCCGATTGGGCCTTGCCACAGACTTGGGGTTTCCATCCATGACCATGTTTTCCATGGCTCCTACCGTTGATCGCGAATAGCCCGAACGATTGATGTAGTGTGCTTTGAACACAGCTCGCGCATTCCCTGCGATGTATTGTGTGTAATGCTTGTTGTACATCATCTTCGTGGCCGATTTCGGATCATCGGGATCGATTTGGGGAAAAGGAAAACCGATGATACTTTTCGGCGGTTTCCCTGTTTTCGCATCGGCGATCCCGTCGCGCTCGTCAACAGCGTACTTGCCGATGTTCGTATTCAGTGTTTCGAGGGCAAAGGTCGGATGGTGCACATCAGGATCGTAGTTCAGCTTGCCGATGTCGAGCACGACCTTTCCATCCTTGACCCAGTTGAGTATCGGCCCAGGCAGAAGCCCCTCCACCTTTTCCCAGTTCGTCTTGTCAATCACATCCCCAGGAGAAACGTCAGAGAATCCTTGAGAAACCGTAAGCAGAACCACACAAGAAGCGAAGAGAAAAAATGTGAAGAGTCTCCATTTCCTCATGGCACCCCCCTCCGGCAGGCAGCAGTTCGGTTCTATCCGCCCCATATCCAGCTCTTCAACGACTCATAACATCCCTTTCAAGAAACATAAAGAAGTTTTTCGCGATCGAGTCCAGAAGGGAGCTTGGAGGGGGAGAAAGCGCTAGAACCGGTGGGTGGAATGAAACAGACGGTTTTGCCAACCCGAGACGACGAACTTGAGATTGACGAGCAGGAATCTGAATGCAGACGAGAGGGCGTAGCGCCACAGGGAGCTCTTCATGATATAGCGAGGATTGTTGTAATACTTCACCCCCGCCTTCACCATTTCTCTTGCGAGCTGCAGGGAACTCATGTGCCGGGTTCTCACGTTTGCGATGAAGCCGTTGTAGAATTCGAAGCGGTCCATATTCGTGATGAGCCCCTCTTCCTGCAAGGACTCCCGGATCTCGGTTTTGGGATAGGGCGTGAGACACTGGAGAACGACGTGATCCAGACCGATCTCCCGCGCAAACTCGAAGACCCCGTGGATATCCTCCGGCCGGTCATTCGGGTTGCCCGCGATGAATCCGCCCGTCGCAACAATGCCCTGACCGTGCAACTCGGAGACGACCGCCTTCGTCTTGGAGACGGTATACCCTTTCTTCAGCGTGTCGAGGGTTTGCTGGTTCCCACTCTCGATGCCGAGAAAGACGAGACGAAAACCGGCCTTTGCTAGGAGCTTTGGAAGTGTGAGGTCCGAATAGATACCGTCTACACTCGCCTGCATGATGTAGTGCAGGTTATTCAGCCCTTCAGAAATGATAGCCTCGCAGAGGGTCCTCAACCACCGGACATCCAGGGTGATGTTGTCGTCGACGAAAAAGAGCCCCTGTTTCCCCCTGCCTCGCAGACCATCGATCTCGGTCAAGATCGTTTCGAGCGGGAGTTTGCGGAAGCTCCTGCCGTACATCTCGGTGATGCTGCAGAAACGGCAGTTCATGACACAGCCCCGCGTGCTCTCCAGGCAATCGAAGGGTACGCCGAAAAAGCGGAATTCATCAAAAACCCGAACCTGCCTGTTCGGCCGCTTGAGTGTCGTCAGGTCCGCGAGAGGTCCGAGCGGATTGTGGGTGAATTCACCATTTTGAACGAACGACAAGCCGTGAACGCCGGAAAGATCTCTCGACCCTTTCCTCAGAGCTTTGGTAAGGCCGGCAAAACTCAATTCCCCCTCACCTCGGATCATGTAATCGAATAGCCCCGCTTCGGGTGATGACGCAATCTCGTCGCAGGAGAGGGAGCCGTGGTATCCGCCCAGGGCAATCGGGATTTCCGGATTCCAGTCCCTGACGATGCGGGCCACTCTGACCGCAGAGCTGTACTGGAAGGTCATGGCACTCAGCCCGACGAGCTCGGGCCGGAAGGTGTTCAGTTGGTCGAGAAGTGTCTTTCGCACTTCTCGGCGGCAGGCGACGAGGTCCAGGACCCTCACATCACAGTCTTCGAGGTTCCCCGCTATTGAACAGAGCCCGGTGTTTGGGAAGGTTACAAGACCATCAAAAGCGCTCACCGCGTCCGGCATGCTGATCAGCAGTATCTTCAATATGGTTTCCCCTGCCGCGGGCAGCCTTGTCAGATGGCTCTTCTGCAATTCCGGACGGTAGTCTTCGCACCAACATGTTAGGAGATTGGATCTGTTTTGCCAACCTCTCAAGCAATCACGGTGTTATTCATTTCTATTTCGACCTGACCCGGGGATGGCACGACGACCCAACCTGTGATACAGTGAAGCCCTCACCCCAGACGCATCCATTACGAATTACCGGGAGAAAACCCATGGCAGGCACTAAGAAGGAAGTCATCGTAGTGGGCGCAGGACCCGCGGGTCTCGTGGCGGCCATTTGTCTGAACCGGGAGGGATTGAACGTCGTGCTGCACGAGCGTCAGGCCAGGGTGGGCGGCGAACCCGGATGGCATCCGTCAGTCCACGGCACGCCGGTGGATGATCCCGGGTTGTGGGATTATATCGGGATCGACTGCAGCGAGGCCTTTGCGGAAATCAGCCTGCAAGACAATGTCTACGTTGACGGAAAGCCGGCGGGGGGCATGGACCTACTCATGGGAAAGAGCACCGAGGGCGAATCGGGATTGAGAATTTGGAATACGGAACGGGGGCACAGGGCGACGTCTCTCGACAGCTTTCTTTTCAGGATTGCTGAGAATGAGGGGGTAAATTTCGAATTCAATAGTTTTTTCAAGGAAGATGATATTCGGAATGCGCCGCCGGGAACAATCCTTGCCACGGGTCTTTCTCCGGGTATATACAAATGGCTGGGCATGGACTGGACTGTCATGTCCGGGTATTGGGCCTATTCTGAAATCGAAAGCGATGAAGTGACTGCCGCAGCCTACCTTGGGGGGTTTACCAACGAATACGGATATACTGCGTCCATGAACGGTGTCTGGTATGTCCTCCTCTTTGCCCGGAAGGAGGTGTCTCCCGAGAACCTCGAGACATTCAAGAGGATCCTGGAGGAGTGCGAGGGACGCACCTTTGATGAATGGAAGACTTTTGCAGGCCAGGCGCCCAAGGAACCGCGGCTGTATTACAGGCAATTGATCCTGGCCGGCACCATGGGCGGTTTCGTGGAACCGGCTTTCAGTTTCGGTATTACCGGAGCAATGCTGTCCGGCAGGATTTCAGCAATGGCAGTCACCAACCCCGAAAAGGCTGAGAGGGAATTCAAGCGCTTTACTGGTGGGATCCCCGCGCACATGGCCCGCAAGCGAAAGCCCGGCTATGCACCGACGTTCAAGATGGGCGACGTCTGGTTCGATATCGCGTAGGCATGCCGTTTGAACCGCTCGTGACAAGCCCTGCCTTTCCTTCGAGCGAAAACAGGTGATTCGCCTTCTGCTCCGGAGAATGTGCCGCAGTCAATCCAAGTCCGCCTTTTCCATGTATTCGTCGATGCCCACGCCCTTCTCCCCTGACTCCTCAACGGAAAAATGGGAGAAATTCTCGTGAACGACGCCGCCTTTCTTCTCTTTCATGGGCAGGGAAATCCGGGAAAACATCTTGGAGGAGACGGTCCAGGTACCGCCGTCGGCACATTCCAGCTTATACGTCGATCCCGTTGGCAGGGAATTCTCGTCGCGGTTTGTAGAGATCTTTTGGGAGTCCAGGATCTTTGTGCTGCCTGAACCATCCGATATGTGTCCTCGTGAACCGGAGAAGTCCTCGGTTATCTTTGCTATGACAAAACTGATGGTTCGCTCCGGGCACTGAATGGCGATCCAGTTCCAGCCCTGAATCAGGTCTTCATTTCGGAATCCCCAGGAATGATCCCGTTGACCGAAGCAGGAGATGGACCGCGTCTTCCCCTCGATGGTAACCGTACCGGAAACGTTCATTGCTTGTTCGTAATGCTCGATATCCAGGATCTTCTGGCCGGAATCACGCCGGTCCTCTCCTTCATGGAAATCAATGATGCCGAAGCGGGCTTCATATATGAGCTCGAGTGTGTGCTTTGGCCCGTTGAAGACGACACGATGCCTCTTGAGCGGCTCCAAGACCTCGAAGGAGAGCGATCCATCACTCACCTTTTCGAACCGCTCATCAATATCGATCTCGTTTTCGTAGATCAGAGGGATGTCATCCACCACGTGCATTGCACGGAAGATGCCTCTCTGAATGTCCCGCCTGAGGGAGAAGTGGTTGTACCCCCACGCTCCATTCTCCAGATCGATGAAGTTGAAATACCAGTTCTCTTTCCAGATATCCGTAATATCTCTCGGATAATCACCGTGGCAATAATCATCTTCGGGCTTGATACCGCTCATGGTACGGCTCCTCTTCCCCCAATATCATCTGGTTGTCGGCTGACCTTGTTCTGACTCCAGGGCTTCCAAAGTGAGCGTTGGGGCCTTCAGGGCGGCCCTCCTTTGAACCCATTGATTCGACAGATCCAGGATCTTCTGCTCAAGGGCGCCGAAATCCTTGATCTCACCCCGTTTCTCATACATCAAATCCACCGCCCGGGCTGACGCGGTTCTCAACTGCGTCAACTCTTCTTTCAGATCCGCCATACCGGCTTCGCGAGTCGATTCCGTGGTGTCGGTCGAAACGATCTCTTCGGGGACTTCGATACCATTCTCCCTTAATGCAGTGTAGATGACATCCCGCATTTCCTTTGCCGCCATGCATTCTTCCTTGATGACATCCGATCGGTACTCCACCTGGTTTTGAAGCTGATTCAGCATATCGATGGCGAAACTCAATTGAGTCCGGGCAAAGGGCGATTCCACACTGGGCAGTACGGTCTTGATCAGTACATCGATGATATTCGACATATAGGTCTTTTCACTTACATTCATGCCGCACCCCCATCCTGGGACATGGTTAACATGCTCAGAACAAGCAGCAGGACTTCCAGCAAGGACTCGACGGTCATGGCATGAATCCCGTCCCGCAAATCTGTGCTTTGTCCCTGGCTGAAGTTCTTTGCGCACGAGCACATGATATCCAATCCCCGAAGAACGACGATCGCTCCAAAATACATCAGCTTGTATGGATCGACGACCCTTCCAGACATTTCTTGGTACTGCTGAAGGAATTCCGCCTCCGTCATCAGGTGGCTCACAAGACCTTCGTCCGCAGAGCGCCAGGCTGGGGATAGAGTGAAAGCCAGATCTTCATGGGGATCACCCAGATGAGAGAGTTCCCAGTCGATGACGGCTCCGATTCGGCCGTCTCTGGATATGAAATTCCCGATCCTGTAATCCCCGTGCACAACGCACAGTTCGTCGACTTTCGGCGCATTGTGCTTGAGCCAGTTGATACCCAGGGCAATGATCGGATCGGACCGGTAGCCGGCTCGCGCAATGACCTCTTCGTGCCGTTCGATTTGCCGGAGGAGGGCTCCGCTCTCGTCTCCGGCGGAATCGGGAAAGACCAGGGAACTGTTGCGCCAGTCAAAATTGTGCGTTTTGACAATGTTGGAAACAAAATCCCGGGCCAGGGTGGGCCTTTCCTGTTCGCTGAACATCGCTTTTGACGGGCGCCGGGGATCCACGTTACAAACCTCTCCGTCCACTTTTTCCATTGCGTAGAAGGGTCTCTCGAACACCTCCGGGTTCGGTTCGTACCACAGCACTCGTGGAACCGCGATATCCGCCTCTTTCAGGGCACCCAGCAGGTTGAATTCTTTCGACAAATCGTAGGTTTCCAGAATGCCGCCGGACGGTTCCCTGCGAATCACGATTTCTTCTGTCATCTCTTCATGATTCCTGGTGTAGGCCAGATCAAGAAAGAACGTATCGGCGGACATGCCCTGCTCCACCCGACTCATTTTCAGAACCTTCAGATCCTCGGCGCCCATTTTCTGAGCCAGATACGCTGTCAGATCATCACTCTCCGCAAGAGATCCCATCTATTCTGCTCCTGTTTCCGTCAGCTAGCAGTGGAAGGAATCTTCAAGGGACGAGCAGCATCGCCTCACCCCAGGTCCTGCATCCTTTCCATCAACCGATCCTCGAAGAAGCCCCACATTGACCTTGTCGCTTCCAGCTGGGCAGGGGAAAAGATGCGAGCACACCCGCACGACATGATCATCGTGAGCCTGTAGAGCATCATCATGCGGTAGTAGTCCCAGTTCTGAACCTTGTATCCGCTGATCTCCTCGTATTCGGCCAGCCACTCTTCTTCCGGCGGGATGCCGTCCGGCAGCTTGTCCAGGAACGAGCCGTTCAATTGGTTTGCCAGGCACAGATAGGCTAAGTCGGCCTCACGGGAAAGGAGACAACACATCTCCCAATCCAGGACCGCGGCTATCTCCACTCCCCGGAACATGTAGTTACCAAGCTGAGAGTCTCCGTGGTTGAGAACCGGTTCCTCCAGAGCGGGTTGATTCCGGACCAACCAATCCCACACCGGGCGGAAATCATCCACCCTGTCCGGCAGGCTCGACTCGAGCAGATCCCAGTACCAGCTCATATCCCTCTCGACCAGGGTTCTTCCACGTCCCCGATCTCGTAGGAACGCGAGGCCCCGTGCCTGCCAGTCTACTTCATGGATTCCTGCAATCGTCTTGATCACATTGGACACCATGGCTCTCCGCTCCGACGGGTGGGCCTCGGCAAGGGGACCTTCCTGGAAATAGGCCTGTCGGGGAACAGCCCCATCCACGTATTCCATTACGAAGGCCGGGACCCCAAGGAATTCTCCTGTCCCGTCCAACCAGCAGGGCCTGGCAATCGGGACGCCCGTCCCCTGAAGCGCAGCGTGGACTCTGTACATGCTCGGCATGTCGTATTCGTGGAAGCTGCTCTTCGGAGGCGCATATCGAACCACGTAGCGGCGGATCGTGGGTCCATCACCGAGGTCGAGCTCTGCCGAGAAGACGGCATTTCCGCCGGCCGTGCCTGTTGCCGGTCTCTTCAAATCCTGCACCCCAACCGGTCCCTTGACCCCGGGCTGGTGTTCGATGAAGGAAGCCAGTCTCGGGCCCCATGCCTCCAAGTCCATCATCTGCTGCCCATCCCGCGCATCCAACATGAAGTCGCTTGCGCTTTTCCCCTCTTTCCCCTCTCCTTTCGTTATCGAGCCCATCCTTCTTCCCCCGGGTCCTGTACAGTCAAAATTCTATGGGTTCTCCAGGATTCTCGTGATATTCCTCATTCGGGTTGATCAGGTATTCATCTACGCCATCGCCCTTCTCTCCGCTTTCAAGGTCAGTGAATTCGGAGAAGTTCTCATGGACCACCGCCCCGCCACCTTCCTCTCCCATGGGAAGGTAGAGGGTCGAGAATTCCTCTGATTTCAGTCTTCCCACCACCTTCCCGTTCTTGTCATAGCCCGTGAAGATCGCCGACACGGGCACGCCGTTGACAAACCGTGTATCAGTGACTTCGGTCCGAACGATTCGGGTATTTCCTTCCTTTCTGGACAAGTATCCGGACCCGAACGCGGATTGCCCAAAGAGGGTACGGAAGATGATCAGTGTCTTGTTCTCAAAATATGCGTGGCAACAATTCCATCCTGTGATCATCCCTTCGTTCCGATATCCCCACGTATGGTCGCGATCACAAAAGCTTTCAATATGCCGCGATTCGCCGTCTTTGGTGAGCGTACCTCTCGCAATCATCGACTGCCTGTAGTGTTGGACCGATAGTGGCGATTCCTCGGTGTTGTTGGGCCTCACCCCTCCGAAGTGAAACACCGGGAAACGTGCTTCGTAATCAAGGTCCATTTGATGATTCGGGCCATTGAAGGTCACTTTGAACTTCTTGAAGGGCTCTACGACCCGAATCGACAGGGTGCCGTCCGAGGTTTCCTCAAGATCGTTGATATCGATGAGGTTTGAGTAAGGGAGGACTTCGTCATCCACGATGTAGAGGGCGGAAAAACGACCTTGTTGGGTGTGACGCATCAATGAAATGTGGTGGATTCCCCAGGCTCGGTTCTTTCTATCAACGAAATTGAAGTAGAAATTCTCTTTCCAGGGCGTCTTCAAATCCTTCGGATAATCCCGGTGGATATACTCTTCTTTCTCCTCCATGGGTTTCATCCCTCCCGTGTCAGGGTGTCCCCGATCGTCCGGTGCAATGCGGCAGTCTAACGCCTGGGGGTCAATTCAACAAGTAGCTCAGGATGAACGTGATCTGGTCCCGGTCCCGGAAGACGCCGAATCCGGTCATGTTCCCGACGATTCCGCTGTACTGAATCATGAACCGGAATGGCTCGAAGTTGTAATTCACCGAGGGCTGGAACATCCAGACTCCCCGCGTGTCATACGCCACGACCAGCTGTGGGATGATATCGCCACCGGAGAAGTCGCTGGTCATGAGAAAAGTGAAGATGCTCTCCACTTCCTTCACGGACGTGTACTTGTTCGAGTCCGGGTACAGCGCGGCGGGCAGAGCCATGCGCTCGTCATAGTCCTGGTACCATGTCCCAAAGTACTGCATGGAGACCATGAATGTTCTCTTCTTGTTCAAGGGTCGTATCCAGACGTTCTTGTCGAGCCCGATCACCCATCTGAAGACGTCCTTCTTCGGTATGCTCCCGTTCGCGGGCAGACCCGGCAAGCCGGGAATGGGAAAAGGAAAAGGAATCAGGGGCGCGTTGATGTCCGGGATGAAGACCGGCTCGTCCCAGAACCAGGCCAACTCGGTCCGCACGATCACATCCGTCTGCTCCTGCCAGAAGCTCAGCGAAGCCCCGGTAACCTGTACATCCGGATAGCTGACCTGCAGTTCCGCATCGAGAGGATTCGCTCCTACGTCCAAGCGCAGGGTCTGAGTGTCGAGATAGCTCCTGTAATGAGCAATGGTGAAGCTGTAGTTATCGAACAACATGCCCATTAATCTGCCTCCCCACCGACTGTTCGACATCGTCTTGCTCGGGGTAAGGGTGACTGCCGGTATCGGTGCCTCGGGCTGAGGGGCCGCGTACGCGGTACCCGTCGGTGCCAGGGGGGCAACGCGGGAATCCAAATTGCCCGGCACCCAGAAGCCTTCCACTGTCAGGGTCGAGACAGGCCCTACCCTACCGAAATTGTAGCTCCCTCGGAGCATCCACAACGGGATGCGCCGATCGTCGATATCCTCGAATACACCTCCAAAGGTGTTGTCCATCGGATTTATGCCGTCCAACAACCGGAAAACGTCCGTCTCCCCCCACGCCAGGTTCTGCTTTCCGATTCGGAAGAACATGGGCCCACGGGACAGGTCCAGATACGCCTCCCACAGATCGTATGACTGCTTGAAGTTGTCGATGTTCTCCTTGTCCCGGTCCCGAACGTCCTGGAAGGCTGTCGGCCCCACGTTGTAAACCGCTTCATACATGAACCGTCCCACGAGGTGGTACTTCGCCCTTATCTTGAGCACCTTCAGGGGGTAAAGGATGTCAAGTTGTTTGGTCAGCCGCTTGAGGTCATGGTTGATCTCGATCATGGCCAGGTTCCGCCACTGGACCATGTTTCCCACCTTTATGTCGGCCGGTTGTGTGAACCCGTCCGAGTCCTGGAGCCGGATCGACACCCGGGTCTGGGCCCTGCCGAGGACCTCCAGGGTTTTCCTCTTGTCTATATCCACGGCCTCTGACCCCTGAACAAATACGATAAGCAACACGGCACAAAGAAACGTTGAAAGGACCCTTTTTCTTCGAAGAACCCGCCTTCTCCATCCCATGGATTTTCCCTTCACATGTCTGTTTCGTGGGAGTCCGCGCTCTTCTCCTGTTCAGTCCTACTTGCAGAATTTCTGAAACCCAGCCAGCGAGAAGTCGTCCTGCTCCATCTCTGCGTGAAAGGTCCAGATGTCCGCCGGGGTCATCCCTCTGATGATGGTCGCATGATCCGTGCGCTCATCGATCGCCAGTTGATCCATTGAGGCCGTGAGTTGCACGTCCTTGTCTTTGCTCTCGAAGCAGGCATGGGCCTGCAAAACCATCTTCCAATATCGGCCGGCCTTGTCATTGATGACCTTAAAGGCCGGAACGAATGCCTCCGAGTCGAGCCAAAGCTCCTGAGGCCCGTAATTGTAATACGGATCCTTTGGTTTCATTTTGATCACATACGCAGGGTGCTTCACCCAAACCCAGTTCACGGGTGCCCAGGGTGCTCCTTGCCACCCCTCCTTCTTGTACCCGTAAACGAATTCTTTCACCCCTTCAGTCGTTTCCCACTCCCCCTCGTCATTCCGAACGATGCGTCCCGTAACGGACTCAGCAAACGGCAGGACTGCTTCCTGTTTCCCCACCAGGCTCCACTCCATAGATGTCACCTTCCCGTCAAAGCAACTCGTATCATCGACCGAGAAATCGGATCCGAACAATGCGTCCGATCGGTTCCCAGGGCTCATTCGTCGCACCCTCCGGATCGCAGGGACGTAACCGAATGTATTGTCCTCTTTCTGAGGATCCATGTAGCGCCAGGTCATGATCGCCGTCCCCGCGATGTCATAAGGGCTTGCGACGCGCGCAATCTGATACTTTATCATTCTGTCCGGATTGCGTTCCGTTACGGACTTCGGGTTTCCATCCATCACCATCTGATACAGTCTTCCCTTCTGGGTTCGAAGATAGCCCGAACGGTCCAGAAACGGGGTTTGGAAGGAATTGCGGAGGTTACCAAGAATGTAAGCGACATACTCGCGGGAGTACATGATCTTCGTGGCCGCGTCAGGATCATCCGGATCGATTTCCGGAAAGGGAAGACCGATGACTCCTTTTGCCCGCTTGCCCGAGGCAGTTTCGATGATCCAGTCGTCCTCGTTCAGACCATATTTACCAACGTTCGCCACCATTGCATCCTTGGCAAACCTGGGAAAGCATTCACGGGTCTTGTATTCCTTATCCTCTATGTTGAGGATGAACTCACCCCGCTTCACCATCTCGAGGAACTTCTCGGGAACCATCCCCTGGACCTTCTCCCAGTTCGTCTTGTCGATCACATCGCCGGGAGCA
>JANQFG010000156.1 GCA_028277985.1 bacterium
CGTCTCAACTGTCTCTGGCTCAAGGCAATTGTCTCTCTCATAATGGAGGACATTTTACCTTTGCCGTTAACTAGGACATTTTCCCGTTGCTACCACATCTGACATCCGTATGCTTGACAGGCCCCCATGTCTGAGATATATAATGTAAAATTCCTTAGAGCACGATGATGTGTTCTACGTTTGCTGTGGGTAATCGAGCGCCCACGACGAGACAACAGAGACAATGGTGCACTGTGACAAGGGTGTCCGCACAAACGGACACCCTTTTTTTCGGCCCGGTCTCCGGTCCCGGTCGCACCCGATGCCCCGGCCCAGGCATTTACGGTTCACGAAAGGGGAGTTGCCATGCTTTCCTGCAAGACAGCGGAAGATGTCTCTAGAATCGTAAAAGAGAAGAAGCTGGCGTTCATCCAGTTCTGGTTCACCGACGTGCTGGGCCAGCTCAAGAGCTTCTCGATCACGCCAAGCGAGCTGGCGGAGGCCTTCGAGGAGGGGATGGGGTTCGACGGCTCCTCGATTCAGGGCTTTGCACGCATCGAAGAGAGCGACATGGTGGCCGTCCCGGATCCCACCACCTTTCAGTTGCTTGCCTGGCGACCGCACGAGCAACCGGTGGGAAGGATGTTTTGTGATATCCTCACTCCGGACCGGCAGCCTTACGAAGGAGATCCGCGGTACGTCCTGAAGCGGATGCTCAGCAGGGCCGCGGACAAGGGTTACACCTACTTTGTCGGCCCGGAGCTGGAGTATTTCTACTTCAAGTCCGACTCTGAGCCGGCCATTATCGACCGGGGCGGGTATTTTGACATCACCCCCCTGGACAGGGCCAACGATCTGAGGCGGGACACGATCTTCGCGCTCCAACAGATGGGGATCCAGGTCGAGTACAGCCACCACGAGGTGGCCCCCAGCCAGCACGAAATCGACCTGCGGTACGACGAGGCCCTTCGAATGGCCGACAAGACCCAGACGTACCGCGTGACGGTGAAGGAGATCGCCCGCATGGCCGGGGTGTATGCCACCTTTATGCCGAAGCCGCTCTTCGGCGAAAACGGCAGCGGGATGCATACCCATCAATCGCTGTTCAAAGGGGATGCGAACGTCTTCTTCGATGCGAAGGATCCTGCGGGGCTTTCGAAGGAAGCGAAATCCTACGTGGCGGGCATTCTGCGCCACGCGAGGGAGATCATCGCGGTCACGAACCAGTGGGTCAATTCCTACAAACGCCTGGTGCCCGGCTACGAGGCACCGGTCTACATCTCATGGGCTCGTCGCAACCGATCCACCATGGTGCGGGTGCCCATGTACAAGCCGGGCAAGGAGAAGGCGACCCGGATCGAGTTTCGGGCACCAGATCCTGCCTGCAACCCCTACCTGGCCTTTGCGGTCATGCTCGCTGCTGGCCTGGAGGGAATGGAGAAGGGCTACGAGCTGCCCGACCCGGTCGAGGAAGACATCTTCCTCATGAGTGAGGAGAAGAGGAACGAGAGGGGTATCCTCACACTTCCGGGCAGTCTCAACGAAGCGATCAAAGAATGTGAGCAGAGCGATCTGGTACGGAAGACCCTTGGAGACCACATCTTCAGCAAATTCATCGAGAACAAGAGAATCGAATGGGACAACTATCGGACCCAGGTCAACGTGTATGAGATCCAACGCTATCTTCCGATGATCTGAGAGCCGGCAGGCCATGCCGGGTCCGACCATCCGGAAGCAGCCATGCGCTGATCCAGGTTTGGGAGTGGGAGTTCCGCGGAGGAGAGATCGTGAAGGGGAATACAGAAGCGGGGGGGAACGAGCCGGAAGTGGTCGTTCTTTTCTGCCAGCAGTCGGTGAACAGTACGGTCGAGCTTGCCAACGCATACAGACGCCTCGATGGGGCCGGGGTCCGGTTGGTCGTTCTGCCCTGCTCGAGCAACGTCGAGGTCAGACAGATGGTGAAGATTCTCGAGCAGGGGGCGGATGCGCTCCAGATCGTTGCGTGCACCGAGGAGGCGTGCCGGTTCCTCGTGGGCAGCAATAAGGCGGAGCGAAGGGTAGAGTATGTTCGCAACCTCTTGGGGGAGATCGACTTCGGCGCCGAGCGGGTGGGAATCGTTCGGGGAATGAACCTGTCGGAAGAGCAACTTCTCGAATGGGCAAAAGAACGTGCCGACTTGGTCCGCGAGTTGGGGCCGAACCCGATGCGGGACGCGGGCAAAGGGGGATCTCCGGAGAGCCCTCCCCAGGCTGCCTGAGACTCACCAGGAAGACAGCCACCCCATGGACAGCAACTCGTAATACAGCAAGGTGATGACAAATGCCAAAGAAATACCACGTACACGTGCAACCCGTGGCACCCCGGTTTTCACAGGTCTCGAAGTTCAGCTCTTTCGAGACGAAGCGATGCCTGGGCTGCGTGAGTTGCATCAAGTCCACTTCGTGTATCTACGACGTCTATCGGAAGCGAGGGTTCGATCCTCTCCAGGTTCAGGATACGGGGGACAACCTCTGCGTGAGCTGTTTGCGGTGCGTCCAGGAATGCAAGAACGACATCCTGTCCCGGGCCTTCAACCCGCGCTTCAACCGGTTGGGTAACGACTACTGGACGCCGGAAATCGTGAACCGAATCTGGAAGCAGGCCGATACCGGCAAGATCCCCGTGTCGGGTGCAGGATACCGTGGGCCCTTCTGCGGGCCCGGGTTCGACGAGATGTGGACCGACATGTCCGAGATCGTGAGACCGACCCGAGACGGCATCCATGGTCGTGAGTACATCAGCACCGTGATCGAGCTTGGCAGAAGGCCGAAACGTCTCTCTTTCGACGATGCGGGCATGATGACAACGGAGCCGCCTCCCATACTGGAACTGCCGATTCCGGTCCTTATGGGCATCCCTTCCCTCGGTTTCCTGGGGGAAAGCACCCGTCGGGCCGTGGCGATGGCAGCGGCCAAGCTCGATACGGTAACGGTGGCTACCTTTGAGGAATCTCAAGGCTCCCTCGCTGAGTTTCGGGACCGGCTGATCGTGCGTTTCGATCCGGAGCAGGACGACGTCACAGCCCTGGAAGGTGTTCCGGTCGTCGAGCTCGCGTACCGAGAGGATGTCCTCAAGAAGCTTGCGGAGATCAAGCGCACCCATCCCGGGATCATCGGTTCGGTACGACTCCTTCTGGACGAAAGCGCGGTTGAACGTACCTCCGAGCTTGCCCTTGGCGGTGCGGACATGATTCACCTCCAGGCAGATGCGAAAGGACGCGGCTACGGAGAGAATCAGGACCGGTTCGTGGCCGGACTCGTGCGTGCCGTGCACTTGCGGCTGGTCCAGGATTCGACCCGTGATCAGGTGACGCTCCTCGCCTCGGGCGGAATCGCCATGGCGGAGCATGTGGCCAAGATCATCATATGCGGGGTGGATGGTGTTGGGGCCGACCTCGCCCCGATGGTCGCGCTGGAGTGCAGGTTGTGCCCGGACTGCGAGCAGCAGGCGAAGTGCCCGGTTGAACTGGATAGCGTGGAGGAGTCGCCCGGCGCTCAGCGCATCGTGAATCTGCTCGGCTCCTGGCATTCCCAGCTCCTCGAGGTCCTGGGTGCGATGGGGTTGAGGGAAGTGCGGAGGTTGCGTGGCGAGGTGGGCAGGGCCATGTTCTTCGAAGACCTCGAACGCGAATGCTTCTTTCCCATCTTTGGGGAACGGACCGAATTCATCCCGCCTGACGGAAAGCGCACCTGGGGCGGCCGCGGGACGAACCCGGAGACGCCCGATGCGGAACTCCCCGAGCGTGAACTGCCGAGGGTGCTCTCCGACGAAGCGAGTGGAGAACGGTCCGCAGCATGTCCTTCCCGATTCCGGAACGCTCTTGGAAAGTACACGGTTGTCCTGACAAAGGACTGCACGCACTGCGGGGTATGCGCAGAAGTCTGTAGATTTGGAGCCCTGGAGAAGAAAGGGGATCGGGTGCTCACCGACAACACCCACCTCTGCAGGGGGGCTGCAGTATGCAAATCCAAGGGATCCTTCTGTGGGGACCACTGCCCTGAAGCCGCCGTGCGTGTGGGGATCAATCCCCTGTGGGAGACTTTCGGGGATCATCGATGGACACCGGATCTCGTTGTCAGCACCTGGATGCAGGCCGAAACGGGTCTGCCCCCGGTCGACTCGGGAATGGAATACAAGGTGGGGGCATCGGGCGGAGGTTTCGACCGAATGGACTTCGTCTTTCCGGAAAGCCCACCGGATCCATCCCTGCAGGCAGAGGAGATCGACTTGGGCATATCGCTCAACCGGACAGGGGACGGTCGGCCGCAGGTCGACATAGGGTTCCCGGTGTACGGCGGGGGCATGAGCTTCGGGTCGATCAGCCTGGCAACGATGGTATCAAGGGCAAGGGCCTACAAGGCCTTCGACTCCTTCACCTGTACCGGAGAGGGAGGATATCCGGACGGGCTCACCCACTACGACGACCACGTCATCACCCAGGTGGCGACCGGCCTGTTCGGGGTGAAGGAGGAGACGATCAAGCGGGTTCGCATCGTCGAGTTCAAGTATGCTCAGGGTGCGAAGCCCGGCCTGGGAGGCCATCTCCTGGGAGACAAGAACACGGCGACCGTGGCGCAACGGCGAGAGGCGGTCGAGGGGACCGCGCTTTTTTCTCCCTTCCCCTTCCATTCCGTCTATTCGGTGGAGGACCACAAGAAGCACGTGGACTGGATCAAGGTCATCAACCCTCGAACGCTGGTCTCCGTAAAGGTTTCGACGCCGACCGACGTCGAGATGGTGGCCGTGGGAAGCTACTACGCCGGTGCGCACATCATTCACCTTGACGGGAGCTACGGGGGAACCGGGGCCGCCCCGGATATCGCGAAGAAGAACATAGCCATGCCGATCGAGTATGCGATTCCGAAAGTGCATCGCTTCCTGGTCGAGGAGGGTGTGCGAGACAAGATGACGCTTATCGCATCCGGGGGTTTGCGCACCGCGTGGGACGTGGCCAAGGCGATCGCCCTGGGAGCCGATGGTGTGGTGATCGGCACGGCGGAGATGGTCGCCCTCGAGTGCATACGCTGCGGGAACTGCGAGAGCGGGCGTGGCTGCCCCCGTGGGATCGCCACGACCGACACGGAGCTCGCCCATATGTACGGCTATGATTGGGGAGCCCAGCGTATCATCAATCTGTATCGTTCCTGGAGCATACAGTTGAGAGAGATTCTGCGGTGCCTCGGGATGAAGAACGTCAGGCAGCTCGTGGGACGGTCGGATCTGCTCGTTCATCAGGACTATCAGAAAAAGCGCCACGCCGAGAACGAGGCGGCCTGAAAGAAAGGGGTCAGAGCTCCGGGAACAGGGGGCAGGACCCGCGCAGCCGGACCCCAAGGGAAAAAGAGGAGAAGGAACCGCTTCTCTTCATACAATAGCTGAGAGAGGACAACGTAAATGGAGTTTGACAGGGATCTGTTCTTCGAGCGTATCTTGAATTCGAGGAAGGAACTGGTCGCTTCCGCACCGGATGTGCCTCATCAGAAGGTGGCGGAAGAAGGGGGTTGTGGGGTCGTAGGGTTTGCGGCCAGTGTGCCGGTCCGGGGCAGGCACATTTTCGAGCCATCGATCCAGATGCACAACCGCGGAAACGGCAAGGGTGGGGGCATTGCTTCCGCCGGCCTGATTCCTGAACAACTCGGGGTGGACGAGGCCACCTTGCGCGACGACTACATCCTCCAGGTTGCCCTGCTCGATCCGGCGGCCATGGGGGAAATCGAGAAAGAATGTATCGAACCCTACTTGAAGATCGACCACAAGGCGCAGGTGGATCCCGTGGCGGACTACAAGGAGCTGGGGCTCGAAACGAAGCCTCCGGACATCGTCCGCTACTTCGTGCGGGCAAAGTCCGACGTGCTCGAGGGGTTCGCGGAGAAGCACGGGCTCAAGGACGCACCGGAACGAGCCGTCGAGGATGAGTTCATCTACCGGAACAGCGTGAAGCTCAACGAAGCGTACTACGCTTCCCTTGGCGATAAACGTGCATTCGTGGTCTCCCATGCCCGAAACCTGATGATCTTCAAGATCGTCGGATACGCGGAGCAGGTGGTGCAGTACTACGGTCTCGAGGATCTCCAGGCAAAGGTCTGGATCGCCCACCAGCGCTACCCGACCAAGGGCCGTGTCTGGCACCCCGCAGGAGCTCACCCCTTTATCGGCTTGAACGATGCCCTGGTTCACAACGGCGATTTCGCAAACTATTACAGCGTCAGCGAATACCTGCGACAGCACAACATAGCGCCCCAGTTCCTGACCGACACCGAGGTTTCGGCCCTGCTCTTCGACCTCTGGTCACGCACCTACGGATATCCACTCGAAGTGGTGATCGAGGCCCTGGCCCCGACGACGGAGCTGGATTTCGATCAACTCCCGGACGAGAAGAAGAAGGCATACCGGGCGATACAGGCACTCCACATGCATGGTTCACCGGATGGCCCCTGGTTCTTCATCATCGCCAGGAGCCAGGCCGAGGAGGATCGCTTCCAGCTCCTCGGGATCACCGACACCTCCATGCTCAGGCCGCAGGTGTTTGCAATTCAAGAAGGGGATGTCTCGATCGGGCTGGTCGCATCCGAGAAACAGGCGATCGATGCAACCCTCCACTCCCTTGCAGAAGAGGACAATCGTTTCCGGCTCGTCGCCGACCGGTACTGGAATGCTAGAGGTGGAAGCCACACCGACGGCGGCGCCTTCGTCTTTACGGTACAGGGAACGAACGGTTCGTCGACCCTCACCTGTACGGACAAGTTCGGGAAGGTGATCAAGAGCCCACCCGGGGATTTTCGAGTCGATCTTGCATCCTCGCCCGTAGAGCCGGAAGATGCACAGGCACTCGTCGGGAAGATCCGAAATGCATCCGGTGCGGAAGAGGCCTTCAAGGAGCTTTCCTCGTCGATCGCTGCATGGAACGTGGGTCATGTGCGGTGGTTGGTCGGGGAGGTCTCGGAGGTTGCGGGGCGGGATGACGAAGCTCTTTCCTTTGCCCTCGAGTTCCTCTCCTTGCTGATCGATAGGCGCTACGATTGTGGGGAGATGAGGGCCAGCATGGTCCAGCAGATGTTTGAAGAGGCGATCAACGGACTCCTCGATTCCCTGCCGGCCGTCGCGGAAGAAAGACCGAGTCGATTCAAGAGAATCGATTGGCAGACCCGTGAGACATTGCGCCCTCCCGGAAGCGGAGAGACCACGCTAGTGATCCATGCCGTCGGCTTTCCTCCCGAGGGAGACGAGTGTGATGCAAGGTTGATGGTGCAGGCATACGAGGCGGGATGGCGGCAGTTCGTAGTCTATGGGCTCAAGGGCCAGCGTTTCCACGGATGCGGTCTCGGAGCCGAAACCGAGGGTGTTCGTCTGGACCTGTACGGAAGCTCCGGCGATTATCTGGCCTCCGGCATCGATGGGATGGAGATCCACGTACACGGAAACGGCCAGGACCAGCTCGGCCAGATCATGAAGCGGGGGCGTCTCGTGATCCATGGGGACGTGGGGCAGACCTTCATGTACGGGGCAAAAGGTGGAGAAGTCTACGTGATGGGCAACGCGGCGGGGCGGCCGTTGATCAATGCGGTCGGAAAGCCCAGGGTCGTCATCAACGGCACCTGCCTCGACTTCCTCGCGGAGTCCTTCATGGCAGGGAATCCCCTGAACGGGGGCGGGTTCGCGGTGCTGAACGGAATGACCTTTGACGATAGGGGCCGACTGGTGGAACAGGCGTCGCCCTACCCGGGGGGGAATCTCTTCTCCCTGGCTTCCGGCGGGGCGATCTATGTTCGAGACCCCCACAAGAAAGTGAGCCCGGATCAGCTCAACAACGGCGAAATCGTGGAGATGACCCGGGCGGACTGGACCCTGATCCTTCCCTACTTGAGAGAGAACGAGCGGCTCTTCGGCATCTCCATCGAGGAAGACCTCCTCAAGGTCGGCTCCGAGGACTGGCCCCCGGAAAAGGTGTACCGTAAGGTCCAGCCTGCGGGAGAAGAGATCGAAACCGGCCTGGAAGAGTAGGGCCCCTGGAAGAGTAGGGCCGGAGGGAGCGAGGTCCAGAGAGTTCGTGGTCCTGGAGGGTGAGGCTTTGGCTTCCGTTCATGCGGGCATTGCCGAGTTTGACCGGTTTCTGGGGGGATTCCAGCCCGGCGACAACGTGGTGTGGGCTGCGGAGTCCGGGACTTTCGTGCACAGCTTCGTGGGAGCCTTCCTAAAGGAGGCGGCGGCAGACCCTGACGGCGCCATTGTCTATGTGAATTCCAACTATGCCCCCCAAAGCATCTATCGCCGATTCGCGCAGGCATTGCCCGATGCCCGGTTCGTTCACGTGGATGCTTTCACCTACGGCAAGGGGGAGGGGGACGAAGTCTTCCGAAGCCACTACAAGGGCGCTGCGTTCCCTGACAACTTCGAGAACGTCTGCGTGGAGAACCCCTCGGATGCAGGATCATTCGACCGCGCCTTGTCTGCCGTCGAGGAGAGATACGGTGAAGGGGCGCGGTACGTCTTTGACAGCCTCACCGGCCTCAGTGAGCTCTGGGGTGGCGACCGGGACGTGCAGAGGTTCTTCACACGTCACTGCCCGAAGCTCTACGAGCTCCAGGCGGTTGCCTACTGGGCCGTTGAGAAGGAAGCGCACCCAAGCTCTTTTCTCGCCAACCTGACCCACATCACCCAGGTGGTGATCCAGCTCCGAAACGTGGAGGAGGGATTCTTCGAGCTGAAATTCCAGAAAGCAGAGGATCGGCCTTCCCGTATTCTCCACGATGTCTTGCGCTACCGGGTGGACGAAGAATCCATCCAGTTTCTGGACAAGGTCCCGGCCCGGGAGCTTCGCATCGGAGACCGGATTCGAGAGCACCGAGTTGGAAAGGCACTGTCTCAGGCGGAACTGGCACGCATGCTGGACGTCACGCCGAGTGCCCTGTGTCAGATCGAGAACAATCAGGTGCATCCCTCCCTGCCCCTGCTGCTGGATCTCTCCCACAATCTCGGCTGTTCCCTGGACGAGTTCTTCGGTGAGGTGACGGCGGGACAGGGCGGGCAAAAGGGCTTTCGGGTCCACAAGAAGAAGGACCAGACCGTGGCCAAGGCCGGAAAGGGCGCGGCCAAGTCCAAGATGGAGATACAAACCCTCCTGCCGGGAGACGGACAGACCCAGGGGATCACGCCCTACCTGCTGCGGCTGGGGCCGGGAGCGGAGGGCGCCAGGCCCTTTTTCGACCACAAAGGCCCTGAATTCGGCTGGATCGTGAGTGGTCTGTTGAAGATCGTGGTGGACCGGGAGGAGATCCTGCTCCGAAAAGGGGACAGCATCTATCTCGAGGACCAGACCCTTGGACGGTGGCGGAACGAGGGTACGGGCCGGGCGGAGCTGGTCTGGGTCCTGTGCTGACCCGAGCTTGACAAATCCTTTCTTATTGGGTATTTCTGATAGTTGCACCTTGTGACGGTGCAGAGGGACACAAGGGTGTGTTCCTCGCGGCAGGGGAAAGGCCCCCTGCACTGGATTTGCCGTATTCGAGAAGACAAAGGTGTCTGCCGATTCGGGGCGGACACCTTTTTTTTGTGCCTGCACCACGGGAAATTTTTTTTGTTTCAAGTGTTTAGTAACCCTAAATTGCTTTTCCTGGGCTTCCCCTTTTGCTTAATGCAGGGGAGCCGAAGCCGAGGAGGCCGAACCCAAACGGAGGAATGAGATGAATCTGCACAGACCGAATGCGAACGAAGCCGTAATGACCGCCAACCGATCCCGTCATGTGGCGCCCCAGTCGGGCATCTGTACCCGCTGCATCGACGGGTGCCGCGGGAATTGCGATCTCTTCAGCTCGACCTTCCGCGGTAGGGAGCTGATCTACCCGGGGCCTTACGGGGAGACCACATCCGGAGCGGACAAGGACTATCCAGTCGACTACTCGCACCTGAACATCATGGGCTATGCCCTGGGTGCCGAGGGAACGCAGGCGGATCCGGATCATGCCACCTTCCCGACGGTGAGCACGGAATGCGAGTACGGCGTCGAGAACAAGGTGAAGATGAAGGTGCCGGTCTTCACGGGCGCGCTGGGAAGCACGGACATCGCCCGGAAGAACTGGGAACACTTCGCCATAGGGGCCGCCATATCCGGGATCAGCCTCGTATGCGGGGAGAACGTCTGCGGGATCGATCCGCAGCTCGAGCTGGACAGCAACGGAAAGATCGTCGAGGCCCCGAACATGCGCTCCAGGGTCGAGCAGTACCGGCGCTACCACCAGGGCTACGGCGACATCCTTGTGCAGATGAACGTGGAAGACACGAAGTTCGGTGTTGCCGAGTACGTGGTTGAGAAGCTGGGTGTCGAGTGCGTGGAGCTGAAGTGGGGGCAGGGCGCCAAGTGCATCGGCGGCGAGATCAAGGTGGACACTCTGGAAAGGGCGATCGAGCTGAAGAAGAGGGGCTACATCGTCACGCCCGACCCGGAAGACCCGGCCATGCAGGCCGCCTTCAAGGACGGGGCGATCAAGCAGTTCGAGAGGCATTCCCGGCTCGGCTTCGTGGACCAGGAAGGCTTCATGAAAGAGGTCGAGAGGCTTCGAAGCCTGGGAGCCAAGCGTGTGACCCTGAAGACCGGCGCCTACCCGATGCGCGAGCTGGCCATGGCGATCAAATGGTCCTCTGCAGCGAAGATCGACCTGCTGACCATCGACGGTGCTCCCGGCGGAACG
Source organism: bacterium (assembly GCA_028277985.1). Classification (GTDB taxonomy): domain Bacteria; phylum Desulfobacterota; class DSWW01; order DSWW01; family DSWW01; genus S015-6. Next base: position 10,705 of record JANQFG010000156.1, read on the forward strand.
GGCATGAGCCCCTGGCGCATGATGTGCGAGTGGGGAATCCCTTCCATCTACCTGCACTCAATGGCCGTTGAGCTCAGCGACAGGCTGGCCAAGCGAGGGGAGTGGGTGCCGGATCTCGCTTTCGCAGGCGGATTCTCCTCTGAGGATCACATCTTCAAGTGCATCGCCCTTGGCGCTCCCTATGTGAAGGCCGTTTGCATGGGCCGGGGCTTGATGATTCCGGGTATGGTCGGCAAGAACATCGATCGCTGGCTCAAGGGTGAGGACGGTGGGCTGCCGAAGACCGTATCCAAGTACGGTGCCACCAAGGAAGAGATCTTCGTCTGCTACGAAGAGATCAAGGAAAAATTCGGTGCCGATGCCGACACCATGCCGCTCGGCGCGATCGGTATCTACAGCGCGACGGAAAAGCTTCGCGTGGGTCTGCAGCAGCTGATGGCAGGCGCCAGGAAGTGGAAGACGGACCTGATCGGCAGGTTCGATCTGACCTCCCTGACCGAGGAGTGTGCCAAGGTGACGGGCATCCCCTACGTGATGGACTCTTACCGTGAAGAGGCCCTTCGCATCATCGACGGCTAGAGGCATTCGACACATCCATATGGGCAAAGAGGCGGCCGTCCGCAAGGACGGCCGTTTTTTTTGCTGGTGCCTGGTCTGCTTCGTCCTCGTCGTCGTCCTCGTCCTCGAAATCAGTTGCTGTACCCGATCAGGTATTCGAGCGGACACGAAGGATAACACCAGAAAGGCCCTCCCTTCCTTCTCAGAGTGTATCCGGTTTCTGCGGCCTTTTGTCCCATGTGTCCCCAGATGCTATTCTGAAGTGCGTACGAAACCGTTCCCGTGTGTGCGCGTCCGTGCCCGAATTCGAGGACGAGGACGACGACGAGGACGAGAACGATTGATAGCCCTTACGAAAGGATCTCCTATGGCGTTCCGTGTCTCTCCGGTCTGGTGGCCCTTGCTCGCCGTCGCCTCGCCGGCCCTCGTTCCCTGGATGATGAGCAAGAATCATCGTTTCAAGGAGAACCGAGAAGAGGCGGTCCGGATAAACGAGGAAAGAATACGGGCGGCCGCATCCCTTTCCCTGCCCGCGTTGGACCAGGTAGAGCTCACCGTCGTTCTGGAGCACGAGCACGAAGAGGGATTCAAAGGCGAGCCGGGCGTGTCCTACCTCCTCCGTACCGATCAAGGCTCCCTGCTGTATGACATAGGGTTCGGAGGGCAGTACACAAACTTCTCGAACAACACCTCCCTTCTCGGTCTCAAGATGGCGGATGTGGATGGCCTCGCGATTTCTCACCTTCACGCAGACCACATGGGCGGCCTGAAGGCGCAGCGCAGCCGCCAGGTGAGCCTGCCCGAGGAGTTCGGCCCGGCAGGAGGCAAGCCCTGCTATCTGCCGGACACGGCTCAGGCGGAGGGTTTCGACGTTCGCATTACGTTCGAACCGGGGATGCTGACCGGGGGGATTGCATCGACAGGGCCGCTTGCCAGGAGCCTCTACTTCTTCGGGTTGACCCAGGAGCAGGCCCTGGTGGCGCACGTGAAGGGTAAAGGCCTTCTCGTGCTGACGGGATGCGGGCATCCTACCATCGAGGTCATCATCCGCATGGTGAGGCAATTGTCGGACGAGCCGATCTACGCGATTGGCGGCGGCCTGCATTTCCCGGTCACCGAGGGAAGGGGCAACTACGGGGGCTTCCAGTTGCAGATGATCGTCGGCACCGGCAAACCCTGGTGGGAGCGGGTAACCGACTCGGACCTGACGAGCACGATTCAGGCGATCCGGAAGGAAAACCCGCAGAGGCTTCTCCTTTCGGCCCACGATACCTGCGATCATGCCCTGCACCGTATCTCACGGGAAGTGGATGCGGAGGTGGAGATTCTCAAGGCCGGGGCGACTTATGTACTGTAGGGACGAGATGGAAGCGGACAAGGGCTTGAGGCCATGAGGATCGAGACCCAAGTTCTGGTCATCGGCGGAGGGTTGACCGGAGCGGGCATCCTGCGGGACCTCGCCATGCGAGGTGTCAGGGCGGTGCTCTTCGAGCGGAGGGACCTGAATGCGGGTGCCTCGGGTGCGAACCACGGGTTGCTCCACAGCGGCGGACGATACGTCATGACCGACCCTGCCTCTGCAGAGGAATGCGTCCGAGAGAACAAGGTACTCAAGAGGATCGCCTCGGGTTGTGTTGAAGATACGGGCGGCCTGTTCGTCGCCTTGGAAGAGGACAAGGACGAATTCATTGCGGACTTCATGTCTTCGGCGGATCGGATCGGGCTTTCGGCCGAGCTTGCGGACCCGAAGGAGGTCATCGAGGAGGAGCCTTCTCTTCACCCGCAGATCAAGGCCGCGATTCGTGTGCCGGATGCATCCATCAACCCCTTCCTGACGACACTGGCCAATCTCGAAGCTGCACAAAGCCTTGGTGCGCGGGTCTTTTTCTATACCCAGGTGACCTCCATGGAGCGTGACGGCAGGCGCATCACGCGGGTGGAGGCGATTCAGCCGAAGACCGGGGAGCCCGTGGAGGTTCTGGCCGAACAGGTGGTCAGCGCGGCAGGCCCCTGGGTCGATCAGATCGGCGCCCTTGCCGGCGTCGACGTGCGTATCGCCTATTCAAAGGGCAGCCTGCTGATCACCAACTCTCGGCTGGTCGATCGGGTCATCAACCGGTTGAGACCCCCTTCGGACGGCGACATCGTCGTGCCCGGGGAGACCGTGACGATCACCGGAACCAACTCGATTCGAGTGGAGAATCTGGATCATCTGAGAACGAGCGCGTCCGAGGTGGACTGTCTGGTCGCCGAGGCGTCCAAGATGGTGCCCGCCTTGGGGACGGCCCGGTTCATCAGGGCCTATGCAGGCGTCCGTCCGCTGGTTCTCGACGACCCGGGAGAGGCGGACAGGGAGATCACCAGGACCTTTACCGTCTTCGACCACGAAAAAGACGGTCTCGATAATCTCGTGAGCGTTGCAGGAGGAAAGCTGACCACCTATCGTCTGATGGCGGAGAAGGTGGTCGATCGGGTGTGCCGGCGGCTCGGTGTTAAGAACCCTTGCCGGACGGCCGAAGTCCCGCTTCCGGGAAGTGAGGAGAACCAGGTCCTGGATGCAGGGCAGAGGCTCGAACGGTTGCGGGTCTCCTCGCCCGACGGCGCGGTCATATGCGAGTGCGAAATGGTTGGGCGGCAGCAGGTCGAGGAGATCGTAACGGAGCTCAGAAAGAACGGGCATCCTGTAGACCCGAATGCGGTTCGGCTTCGGTCCCGTCTCGGCATGGGCTCTTGTCAGGGTGGTTTCTGCGGGTACCGTACGATCGGATATCTCTACGAGCGGGATCATGTTACGCACAAGAAAGGGAACGAGCTGCTCGCCGATTTTCTGGAGAAGCGCTGGAACGGGATCAAGCCGATGCTCTGGGGAGAGCAGTTGCGACAGGAACAGCTTCTGGAGGCGATTTACTGCGGAAGCCTGAATATAGACGGAAATCTGTAATCCATGAAGACGGAATGTGATCTGTTGATCGTCGGTGGAGGGCTTACGGGTCTCGTCGCAGCATGGCGGGCGCGTCGGGCAGGGCTCGAGACCGTCGTGGTCGCTCAAGGTCCCGGCAGCCTGCCTTTCACGTCGGGCGCCCTTGATCTGCTTGCCGTCTATCCCACCGAGACGAAACGGTACCGGGTCCGCCCCTGGGAGGCCGTGTCCGAGCTGATCGAAACAGAACCGAACCACCCGTATGGACGCGTGGGCCTGCGGGGTGTTCGAACCGCTGTCGAGGATTTTCTCTCCTACCTGGAGGCGAGTCCGCTCGCCTACTACCGAAGGGAAGAGGAAAACATGGCGATCGTGACGGGGGCGGGGACGATCAAGCCAACCTATGCCGTCTCGGCGAGCATGAAGAAGAACCGGCTGGCCTGGAGTCAGCGCAAGCCGGCCCTCATCCTCGGCTTCGAGGGCCTCGCCGATTTTGCACCTGAGCAGGTGGTCTCGAATCTTCAGGACCGATGGAACGGGCTTCGGTCCGCGCGGCTCGATCGTACCGTGCTGCTCGACAGCAGCCGACGGCTCACGGTGGCCCAGCTCGCCGCAGACTTTGAAAGACGCGAGTTTCGTGACCGTTTTTCAGAGGCCGTGAAACCGCAGCTGGGGCAGTCGAAGTTCCTCGGGCTGCCCGCGGTCCTCGGGTTCGATCGTGTTGCCGACATCTGTCGGGATCTGGAGGAGAAGCTCGGTGTAGAGGTGTTCGAGATCCCGCTGCTTTCCCCCTCCCTTCCCGGAATGCGTCTGGCGGATATGCTCAAGCGAGATCTGGTGGCCTCTGGTGCGGACTACCGGCAGGGAGCGCCGGTCGAGAAACTCGAAGCGCAGGGAAAAGAGATCACCGTCGCGCACCGGGCAGGCAAGAACCGGTCGGAGCAGATCCTTGCCCGGCACGTGGTTGTCGCAACGGGCAGGTTCTTCGGCAGGGGTCTGGAGGCGAGCCAGCATGGCGTGCGGGAGACCCTGCTCGACCTGCGGGTAGAGGCACCTCAGAATCGCGACAACTGGCACATGTCGAGCTTTCTCGGTGCGCCCGGTCACCCCATCAACCGGGTGGGCGTAAGGGTCGGCCGAGACCTGCGGCCTGTCGGCACGGACGGTCTGCCCCTGTACGAGAATGTCTTCGTGGCGGGCGCCGTGCTCGCGTGCCATGACTGGGTGCGCGAGAAATCGGGCGCAGGCATTTCCCTGGCGACGGGGCATGCAGCGGTCGAATCGGTCCTTGCGCATCGAAGGCGAGCGAACAAGAAGGACAGCGCGTGAAAAAGGGAGTCCCCGAGACGAAGAAGAAGCGGCGTGCCCGCGAAGTGCTCCGAAAGCTCGTTCTGGAAACCGGGGGAGAGCGATGCCTTTCCTGCGGAGCCTGTGTGGTCGGATGCCCGGTTGCGGACTGGAGCGACGAGCGGCTGGATCCCAGGCGACTCGTGCGACTGGCCCAGAACGGTCTGGGCGAGCTTATCGTGGAGATGGACTGGATCTGGCAGTGTACCGAATGCGGCCGGTGCAACTACACCTGCCCGGCGGGCGTGGATCTGTGGACCCTGATTACTCGGGCTCGCGGGCTTGTGCCGCGCGATCTTTCCCCGGGACAGATTCAGAAGACAGCGGACCTGCATCGCACGGTTTCGAACAACATGGGACTCGAGGTGGAGGACTGGCTGGAGACCGTGGAATGGATGGGGGAAGAGCTCGGTGAGGATCTCGCGAATTTCGAGCTGCCCGTGGAGAAGCAGGGGGCCGAGTATTTCGCCACCATCAACTCCAAGCTTCCCATGTACTATCCGGCCGACCTGCAGGACATCTTCAAGATCTTCCATGCAGCCGGTGTAGAGTGGACCCTCGCGGACAAGTGGTGGGAAGGCACGAACTACGCCATGTTCACGGATGACGAGGAGACCTGGGAGGAGACTCTCCGCCGCCAGGCGGAAAAGGTAGAGTCGCTCGGTTGCAGCAAAGTGGCCTACACCGAATGCGGCCATGGTTACTACGCAACGCTTTCGGGATACAAGAGATTCGGCATGGAACCCAGGTTTGAGGTCTTCCACGTGGTCGAGCTCTATGCCCGATGGATCCGCGAGGGCCGCCTCAAGCTCGATCCGTCGCGCAATGCCGGGCGTATAACGCTGCACGATCCCTGCAACGCCGTGCGCAAGGCCTCCATGGCGGGCTTCACCTCCATCGCTGAGGACGCGCGATTCGTTTTGAGCCGGGTCTGCAATGAAATCGTGGAGATGAGCCCGAACCGGGAGGCCAACTACTGCTGCAGCGGCGGGGGAGGGGCCCTCATCGCCGGGTTCAAGAAGGCCCGAACCCACTACGGGAGGGTCAAGGTCGATCAGATCGACCGGACGGAAGCGGAAAGGGTCTGCACCCCCTGCGTGAACTGCTACGACGCACTGGATAACCTGGCCAGGGACTACGAGAGGCCCTGGAGGCCCGTTCATTTGTGGAAATTGCTTGCAGATGCGATCGTGGTTGAATGATGTTTTAAAATCGCTACGAAAGAGAGAATGAACAAAACAAAATCTTCTTGTTGACAGAACATTCTCAATAATCTTATACAATTAGATACAGAAGAACACGGATACCGATAAACAGACAACACTCAAGAAGGAGGGGAAGCGTATGCGGGCAAAACACTACTCCGTACTGACGGTCGGCCTTCTCGCACTCGGGTTCCTGGTCGGCAACAGCCTCATGCCGTGGGGGCCTACAGAAGCGCAGGCCGCAGGCGAGCCCATCGTCCAGATCACCTTGCTTTCGGGACCGGAGCGGTCGACGCACTCGGCGGATCCGATCGATCCTGCGATCACGTACGACGTCCAGGTGGACTTCCTCGAGGGCTCCAGCGCTTGTGTTGGTCCGCCCCCGCCCGTGGATCCTCTTACCCTCACGGTTACCGTGCGGGAGCAGCTGGACGGGGCGGTCGGAGGGACCTGGCCTGTGGATACGTCCTCATGGTCCTGGAACACGGAGGAGACCCAGGTGACGGGACAGGTCACGATCGGTGGCGCCTCTTCCGGCCAGAATAGGTCGCTCTACGGCATCCACGTATGCATTTCGAACGGCGCCGAGGGATGCGGCACGAAGACCGTACGCATGGAGCATCCCGTCTCCGGATTCACGGCGGGTCTGTATACCACGAAGGGGAAGAGCTTTGCCCAAACGGGTTCCGGATGCGAACTGATCCCGAGTATCGCGCTGCCCTTGATCAACGAACAGATGGCAGCTACCGAGTTCCTCACGATCGTGCCGAGTGGGACCCAGATCATTGCGGGTGGTGCCGAAGCGGAATTCCTCGGGATTCCCCTGATCGGAAGCATCACGATGCCGGCGTCCCTGGACACGCCGGGCAACAACGTTGTCCTGGAAGAGGTCTCGGTCAGCGGAATCGACCTCTCGGGGATAGGCTTTCCGGGCACGAACTGTGAGATCTCGGGGAGTGCTGACGGGAGCCTGATGGGAGAGGTCAGCCCGGGACAGGATCTGGACGGAAGCATCCGGGTCTACGACATGACGCTGACCCTCGGTGGCGGTACCGGGTCCTGTGATCTGGTGGCGCACCCGAACTGTGAGCTCAACATCAGCTTTGACGGGAACCCCCCTTGAGGTTCCCTTAGAATTCTGTCCTTTAGTTGAAAAGAGGCCTTCGTGGAATCCGGACGATTCCGCGAAGGCCTTTGTTTATTCCTGCTGCTGTGACTTCCCCTCCTCCATGGCTCGCAGTTCCCTCCTCAGTACCTTGCCGATGGCGCTCTTGGGGAGATCCTCTGCGAACTCGATCTGCTTCGGCACCTTGTAGGCCGCGAGCTTTTCTTTGCAGTAGGCGATCACCTCTTCCTCGGTGAGGGTCTCCCCTTCACGAGGCACGATGAAGGCCTTGACTGTCTCCCCGCGGTACGGGTCAGGCAAGCCGACCGCGCAGGCTTCCTTGACCTTTGGGTGCTCGAACAGGACCTCGTCGATTTCCCTCGGGTAGATATTGAACCCGCCGGCGATGATCATGTCCTTCTTGCGATCAACGATGAACAGGTACCCTTCTTCATCCATGTATCCAACGTCCCCGGTGTGGAACCATCCGTCGGCGAAAGCTTCGGCAGACTCCTCCGGCTTGTTGTAGTAACCGCGGCTCATCTGAGGGCCCTTCAGCAGGATCTCCCCCGATTCTCCGACTCCCAGGTCCCGGGTTCCGGTCTCCACGTCCACGATCTTGCAGTCCGTATCCGGCAGGGGAACCCCCACACTGCCGGGCTTCATGTTCGCCCCCCAGGGGTTGGCGTGGGAGATGGGTGACAGCTCGGTCATGCCGTACACTTCCATGATGGGGGCGCCGACGCGTTCTTCCCACTCACGCAGTGTCTCGAGGGCCAGGGGGGCCGCCCCTGAGAGGCATCCCTTGATGAATGAGAAATCGTGCTTCGCGAAGTCGGGATGGTTCAGGAAGCCCACGTACAGAGTGGGCACGCAACCGAAGAAGGCGGGTCGGTGTTTCAAGGTGAGTTTGAAGAGCGTGTCCGCGTCGGGTCGGGGAACCAGGACGTGCGCGAATCCCCGGTAGATGCAGTGGTTCATGCCACCGGTAAAGCCGGCCGCGTGAAAGAAGGGAAGAATCCCGACCACGGTCTCCTTTCCTTCTTCCGCATCAAAGAGCCACTGCGTGAGTTGCTGGGCGTTGATGCTCACGTTTCCGTGACTGAGCATGACCCCCTTTGACACGCCCGTGGTTCCGCCGGTGTACATCAGGCAGGCGAGATCGTCGAAGGCAACATCTGCGGGCGGAGGATTAGGGGGAGAGCCTTTCAGAAGGTCCATGAACTCGAGGGCCCCATCCGAGGGTTGTGTCTTCCTGTGCATCCCCTTCTTGACGATCGGGAACAGCTGTTTCAGGGGAAACGGGAGATAGTCGCGTATATGGCAGGTAATGATCGTCTCGATCTTCGTCTTGTCCTTGATGGAGAGAATCCTGGGGACCAGAAGATCCATGCAGATTGCCATCTTCGAGCCGGAATCGTTGAGCTGATGCTCGAGCTCACGTTCCGTGTAGAGAGGGTTGTTCATGACCACGACGGCACCGATGCGAAAGAGGGCGTAGGTGGCGATCACCATCTGGGGGATGTTGGGCAGCACGATGGCTACCTTGTCCCCTTTCCGGACCCCGAGCTCGCTCAAGGCGGCGGCAAACCGATTCACCTGCTCATCGAGCTCCCGGTAGCTGATCCTCTTCCCCATCAGGATCAGGGCGGAAACCTCGGGGTAATTTCTGGCCGACCTGCCCAGGGCCTCGGGCAAGGTGAGGTTCTCATACTCGAGGCTCGGGCCGAGCTGCGGCGCATACGCCTTGTGCCAGATCCTCTCTTCCATATTTCTCGTCCCCCCGCGGAAAAATGGTGAGCAAACCAAACTGATGGCTTTTGTGCACTTTTATTGAATAACCGGGATGTTCGTGGTAGTGTTTTTCTGGCTATAGTAATACTAACTTACCTTGGCGGATGTCAACCTGTGCTGGGTTGCATATCCCATGAAACCCGGAGGGTTTGTCATGTATTTCAACGAGGACCACGATGCCCTCAGACGCACGATCCGGAAGGTCGTGGACACGGAGATCAACCCGAACATGGATGCATGGGAGGAAACGACGGCACCCCTCCATGATCTGTTCAAGAAGATGGGGGACCTCGGTCTGCTCGGCATCTGCTACGACCCGGCGTATGGCGGACAGGGGCTCGACTACTGGTTCGACACAGCGTTTCTCGAAGAGATCGGCCACATCCAGGGGGTCGGCGTGCAGGGGGCTATCGCCGATCAAACCCACATGGCCACCCCGGCGCTGCACCAGTTCGGGAGCGAGGGGCTGAAAGATGCCTACCTGAGGCCTGCCATTGCGGGAGAGATGGTTGCCGCAATTGCCGTGACCGAGCCGGATGCGGGTTCCGATGTGGCCGGTCTGCGGACCACGGCGAAAAAAGACGGGGATGCCTATGTTCTCAACGGCACCAAGACTTTCATCACCAACGGTGTTCAGGCCGACTTCGTGGTTCTACTCGCTCGCTCGTGCGAGGAGCCCGGGTATCACTCTTTCAGCCTCTTTGTCGTTCCTAAGGGGTTGCCCGGATTCAGCGTGAGCAAGGAGCTCGACAAGCTCGGCTGGAAGAGCAGCGATACGGCAGAGTTGTTCTTCGATGACGTCAGGGTGCCGGAAGAAAATCGAATCGGGGACGAGGGGGAGGGTTTCATCTATCAGATGAAGCAGTTTCAGCACGAGCGGTTCGCCGCTCTTCCCATGTCCTATGTCGGTGCGAAGGACGTGATCGACATGACCGTGGAATACATCCAGCAGAGGGTCGTCTTCGGTAAGCCTCTGAGCAAGCGGCAGGTCCTGCGACATCGAATCGCGGACTGGCTGACCGAGATCGAATGCCTGAAGCAACTGACCTACCACATCGTGCGCATGAAGATGGAGGGCCTGGACGTCACCCGGGAGGTGTCGATGGGCAAGCTCATCTCCGGGCAAATGATGAAGCGGATCACGGACGGTTGCCTGCAGATGTACGGGGGCATGGGATTCATGAACGAAACGTTGATCACCCGCTACTATCGTGATGTTCGTGCAGCCTCCATCGCAGGCGGGGCCGACGAGGTGATGCGGGAGGTGATCGCGAGAATGGAGGGCGTGTAATACAGTCCGGGATTCCCTATCACTCGTCCTCGTCCTCGGTTGTTTCTTGCGACAATCAGTACAAGCGCCAAGAGCTTGCAGCAAGAATGGGGCACAGGAACCCCATGGGTCCATGAGCTTGGAGGAAGCCGCTCATCAAATGATCGAGGAGGAGGACGAGGACGACGCGAAACCTGGATCACCGCCTGTGCTCGTGATACCGATACAGTTGTACCAGTGCCCTTGCTGCTCTCTCATGCGTGGGGAAGGCCGGAATGCCTTCGCTGCATAGACGCGCCACGAGAGACGCGCCCCGGACCGCCAGGTCCGAATCCCCGCCCGCGAAATCCACCGTGAACACCGTGGGTTTTCGTTGACCGTTCTTCTTCAGGAACTCGATCACCGCCGGCGTGGGATCCGGCTCGTCCCCCGAATGGAAGGAGGACCGCGGGATGATCCGATCCGTCATGATCATATCGACGCAGGGATCCTCGTAACCCATCTCCATGACCTCGGCAAGATGGTCCGCATCCTCGTAGGTTCGCCAGTTGTCCAGGGGATTGCCCGGGATAGAGCCCACCGAGGGCATGATCTCGAGGAGTTTTTCCATGGAGGCGCCCGACAAAGCAGGCACGTCGAGTCCCTGTCGAATGCAGGCATCTCCGTTGACTACGCTCTGCCCTCCGCCTCCTCCGATGAGGAACACCCCTTTTCCTTTTGGGGCGGGCAGAAGTGCGAGGCTCATGATCGTGTCCGCCCATTCGTCCATGGAACGTACCCTTGCCACGCCGCTCTGACGAAAGAAGGCCTCCCACAGATGGCTTGCACCGGCCATGCCGCCCGTGTGGGAGACGGCCGTCGACGCCCCCACCTCGCTCTCGCCCCCTTTCCAGATGACCAGGGGCTTCTTCTTGTTCACCTCGCGGGCCAGGTGCATGAACGCCCTCGGATCCGGAACGCTTTCCAGGTACATGCCGATCGTTCGAATTTCCTCGTCCCGAGCCATGAATTCGAGGTACTCCATGGCCCCGAGTACCGTGGCGTTTCCCATGCTCACCGCCTTTGCGATGCCCAGGCCCAGGGAGCACAAGTACTCGGTGATGCGCTGGGTGATCGTACCGCTCTGGGAAATGACGCCCACCGGGCCGGGCAGCCCCGGAATGGCCCCCCACGCAGTGAGATGTGAAGCCGGGCGGTAAGGCCCCATGCAGTTCGGTCCGACGACGTAGAGCCCGGCCTGTTTCGAGAACGCACCCACCCTTTCTTCCAATGCACGTCCTTCCGCGGTTCTGAGCTCTTTGAAGCCTGAAGTGAGTATGTGAATGTGTCTTGCCCCGATTCGTGCGCATTCCTCGAGGACACTCAAGACGGCCGCTGCGGGCAGGCAGACGATGACCAGATCAGGGACTTCCGGGACAGAGGCAAGAGACGGGTACGCCTTGACTCCCTGTATCTCGTCCGCTTTCGGATTGATCGGGTAGAGCCTCCCGGGATACTTGCATTCCAGCAGTTTACCCAGATAGCTTGCACCACCGAAACGAGAGTGGCCCCTCGGAACGCCGACAATGGCTATGCTCTCAGGATGAAAAAGAGGCTTCAGATTGTTGTTTTGCTCTTCCATGGTTCGCTCCCGTCCGTCCTCATTTCTCCGGCCGCGCATCGCGTCTCGAGCCAAGGTATCTGCGCATTTCCAGGGTAAGGAGATTAGGGAGAAACTGCCCAGCTGTCAAACGCAGCGCGGACCGAGACTCCCTGCCAAACGCGTGTGTGATGGGCAACGCACGATGTTTGACCCGCGGAACAGGCATCTCCTATACTCTGCACGGCCGCAAGGATTTTCGCTTGGTTTCACCCGGTGCCGGTGGCGGATCGAGACACGAATCGAAACCAGAGCGGAAGACATCCATGAAGTGGATGAGAAAAAAGGAGAGAGGAGCCGGAGAGATGCCGAGAAAATGGTTCCTTGCGATATTCGTCTCGCTTTCCGTGACGATGCTCCTGCAACCCGAAGGCCGGCCGGACGTGCCCTATCCCTCGGCGCCTGAAGGCGTCGATGTGTTGCGCTACGAGGAATACTGCCACCTCGAGGCCGGGCAGGATCTGCCGATGAACTATGCGGGCGGGACCGTGTGGAAGTACTCGTCCCAACCCTCCGGCAACCCCTCCGTAGACAGCAACCCGAGAGAGCTCTTCGGTGTTACCGGAATGAGTGTGGACCGGGCCTGGGAGATCACCACGGGACGACCGGATGTCGTGATTGCGGTCATCGACAGTGGAATCGAATGGGACAGCAGCAGCATCGCCGAAATCACCAACAAGTTTGCCCTGAACCCGGACGAGCTCCCTCCGCCCGAGGGAACTGTCGGGAATCGGTACGACAAGAACGAAGACGGCGTGTTCAACATGGAGGACTATGCGGGCGATTCCCGGGTGACGGATTGGAACCGGAATGGGATCGATGATCCGCAGGATCTGATACGTGCGTTCTCGGACGGCATCGACGACGACGAAAACGGATATGTGGATGACATCTGCGGCTGGGACATGGTGGATGACGACAACGACGCCTATGACGATGTCCACTATGGCCACGGCACCGGGGAATCCAAGGACTCCTGTGGGGAGGCCTTTACGAATCACTACCTCGGATTCCCCGGCACCTGCCCGAACTGTATGATCCTGCCTGTTCGGGTCGGTCTGAGCTTCATCGCGGAAGGCATGACCTTTGGGCGGGCCGTGGTCTTCGCCGTCGACAGTGGCGCCGACGTGGTGCAGGAGGCGTTGGGCACCGTGAGCGGCCCGAGGCTGGCTCAGGACGCGATCGAATACGCAAGATCGAAAGGGGTCCCCATTGTCGCCTCCGCAGCCGATGAGTCGAGCATGCACCAGAACCTGCCCGCCGCCCATGAGCACACCCTCACCTTCAACTCGGTCACGAAATTCGAAGGCGGGATGGAACCGCAATCCTACCTGTACCTGAATGGCTGCACCAACTATGGCGGCAACATGGATGCCACGGTCTCTTCGACAGCCTGCTCTTCCGAGGCGGTCGGTCGAGGGGCGGGCATCGTGGGTCTGGTCGTCTCTGCCGCGAAGAACGAAATCGCGAGGGGGAATCTGGAAAGGGCCCTTACCGCAAACGAGATCGAACAGATCATCACTATGAGCGCGGACGACATCGATTTCAGCGGTGACCGTTCGGTAAGCTTCCCGGTCTTTCAGACGAGGCGATTTGCATCCGGGCCCGGCTGGGATCAGTACTTCGGCTATGGGCGGGTCAACGCATGGGAAGCGGTTCGAATGGTTTCGGAACAGAATATACCTCCCGAAGCGGACATCCTGTCTCCCCCGTGGTTCGAGACGCTGGATCCTGCGCACAAACCCGAGGTGGAGATCACCGGGTATGTGGCGGCCACCCGTGCCGGCTCGTACACTTACAGCGTCCAGTTCGGCCGTGGGATTCAGCCCGCGCCGGAAGAGTGGCAGGAGATCTTCACGTCCGGTCTTCTCGAGGAACCGAAACAGGGCGCTCTCGCGTCGTGGAACATCACCTCTTTGCTTGAGGACGGATCGAGACCGCCGGAGGGCAGCGGCGATTTCACCTTCTCGCTGCGGCTGGTCGTTCTGGATGACCAGGGCAGAAGAGGGGAGAGTCGAAAGACGGTCTACGTGCACCATGATGATCAACTCCGGCCGGGCTTCCCCCGGAAGCTCGGGAGCAGCGGTGAAGCCGCCGTGGTCATGGCCGACCTGGACGGGGACAACGTGGACGACATGATCGTCGCGACGAGCGACGGAGTGATTCATGCCATGGGCGGGGATGGGGTTTATCTGGACGGATGGCCTGTGAACACGGATCTGCTCGCCTACCCCTATGCAGGGTCTGAGGCATACCGTTCCGTCGCCATCGATGAGCGCATCTACGAGTCGATAGGCTATGGCGGAGCGACCGTGGGCGACCTGGACCGGGACGGCGATTTGGAGGTGGTGGTCGCGTCCTTGTACGGAAAGGTCTACGCCTGGGAGCATGACGGCGCGGTGCGGACCGGTTTTCCCGTATCGCTCGATCCGTCGTATTCGCTGAATCCGAAATACCTTGCCGACGAACGGGAAGGAGGCAGAGACCGGTTCAATCGAAGGCTCTTCGGTGTGGCCTCTGCTCCGGTTCTCGAAGACATGAACATGGATGGCAGGCTGGAGATCATCTGCGCGGCCCTGGACAACCACGTGTACGTCTGGGATGCGGACGGGCAGGGCCTGCCTGGATGGCCCGTGCTCGTGATCGATCCGGCAAGGTTCGAGGTGGCCGACGAATCGACCCACAAGATCGTGCGAGGACCACAGGGATGTCCGGAATGCGATTTCTATACGGGCAAGATCGTATCGACTCCTGCCGTGGGGGACATCAACGGTGACGGATATCCGGAGATCGTCGTCGGGACGAACGAACAGTACGACGAGCACATGAATATCTCCCTTTCTTCGGGTGTTCTCGGGATCGTGGCGCAACTCGACGTGGTGGGCGGCAACGCGAGACTTCATGCTCTACACCACGACGGTGCCGATCACGATGGGGGCGCCCTGGTCGAGGGGTGGCCCGTCAGGCTGAGTCTCCTCGTACCCGAACTGCTCCCGTACCTTGGGAGCGGCACCCCTGGCGCCCCGGTTCTGGGTGACGTGGATGGAGACGGGACCCTCGAGATTGCGGCGTTCTCCACGGCGGGTCCCGTGTACCTCTTGAACGGGGACGGCTCCTCATTCTACGGCGCTGACGGAGATGGTGACTATCATGTGATGGATACGGGTTTGCTCAGGGACAGTGGCAAGGATCTGCCCACCGTCCCCGCAGCCGGGTCCCCCCTATTTGCCGACCTGACCGGCGAGGGAAGGCTGGCTTGTATCGCACCCTCTGCAGGGCTGCGAAAGCTGGCCGACCTTGGGTTCCCTGCAGAGCAGGTGAACAGCGAGAACCACATATCGGCCTGGAATGCCCTGACCGGCAAAATGTTCGAAGGATTTCCGGTGTTCATGGATGATCTCCAGTTCATCGCGAGTCCCTCGGTTGCCGATCTGGACGGGGACGAATTGCCTGAAATCGTGGGGGGAAGCGGCGGGTTTCTGGTCAGGGCATACAACGTGGGTGGCGAAATGCCTGCAGGGTGGCCCAAATTCACAGGTAACTGGGTCATCTCTACGCCGGGCATCGGGGACACGGACGGGGACGGGCTGCTCGAGGTTGCCCTGATGACCCGCAGGGGGGATTTGTATGTGTGGAACACCGATGGGGATGCTTGCGAGGAAGCGAACAGGCAATGGAGGACCTTCCATCATGACCCATGGCGCACAGGTCTGTACGGCAAGGATGCGGTTCCTCCGGCAAGGCCCCTGGATTTTCGTGCCGAGCGGACGGGTGAACGGCTGAGGCTTACCTGGGGACCGACAGGTGACGACGGCTTGTGCGGGCAGGCAATCGCTTACGAGATTCGCGGATACGACGGGGATGTGGAAGCCCACTGGGGTGAGGCGATGGTCGTTGCGACTCATGGGAACGGACAGAGCCCTGGCCCGACCATTCGGGTAGCGGTCGAGGATCCCGGGTTCGAGGCCTACGGTATTCAGGCGGAAGACGAGGCGGGGAATCTTTCGCGAGTCGTGTCGGTGGAGGCGGCAGAAGCCCCTGAAACGAGCGTGCCGTCAGAGGATGACAGTTCGGACTTCTGGCTGGTCTCCTCGGCACTCGTATCCAGTTCCGGGACGAGCGCCTCTTTCTCCCATGTGGCGAATGTTCTGCTTCTTTGCCTGCCCCTCGTAGCGGTGTTTCTATGGAGAAGAAGGTTAGGGTAGTCTACTAGCTCAACTTGATCCACCTTCCTTCCTTCGGTAGGAAGGTGTCGGGGCTACAGACTGATCCACCTTCCCTCCTTCGGAAGGAAGGTGTCTGGGAAAATGGATCTCGCCTTTTCCAGGAGGGCGGGATACTCGTCCTCCTTCATGTCCGGGCTCAGATGAACCAGCCCCAGTTGTCCCACCCCTGCCTCCTTTGCCAGGCGCGCTGCGTTCTGTGCCGTGGAATGCCCCCACAGTTCTTTCTGCAGCTGCTCAGGATCCGTGATTCCAGCGAAGTCTTCTGCGTCGAAGGATGCGTCGTGCAGGAGAACCTGAACGCCCGAGGCATGCTGAACCAGTTCATCCGTTGGTCGCCGGTCGGTAGCGTAATACAGGAGGTCTTCAATGCGGTAGGCCACGGAGGGAACCGTGTGCGACTGCGGGCGTACCTCGACGCGGACGCCGTCGATGCGATGCTCTCCCTCACGAATCGCCCTGATTTCGACCTTGCAGGGAAAGCCGGAAAGGGGAAAGAAGAGCGGAGCATCGAACAGGCGGCCCAGGATTTGTTCGGGCCGCTCGCCTTCCAATCCGGATTCCGGGGCATAGATGATCACCCTCTTGCCCGTGAAGTTGAGCGGGAGGTAGCTGATACCGATGATGTGATCGAGGTGATAGTGGGAGAGGAAGATCGAGATCGTGTCGTGTCGCGAGAGCAGGGCGGATCCGATCCTGCTCTTGAACCGGCGCATCCCCGACCCGGCATCCATAACGAAGAGATTCGGGCCGAGTTCCACCAGCACGCACATGGTTTCCCGGGAATGGGAGGGGATCCATCCGGCACTTCCGAACAAGACCATTCGCTTCAAGAGTCGCTCCCGTGAGAGGCGATTGCGCAGCCGATCATCCGATGAAGGTTCTCCTCTGCCTTCCGTGCCGCTCCCGTTGATCGCTTCCGTCCGGAATCGGGGAGACAAGGATCTCTATGGGCACCTACAAGAAAAGACCCCCTGCTGTCAACCAATAGTTTTGGGGGATACAAAGATCCCTGCGGATACCCTCCGGGCATAGGGCGCTGGCTTCGTGTTTGCGCTTCTCGAGGTCCGCCCAGCCCCGGAGAGAAAAGCAACCAACGTGCCAGGCGGAATCCGAGATGATAAGGCGTGAAGAATAAAAAGCTTTCCTCCACGGTGGGCAGAACCTGGAGCCTCCCATTTTTTGTGAACCAGGTTGATACCCGTCAATCTCGTTTACACCCCCTCTTTTTTGACAGGCCTGCCGGAGATCCCCTATGATCTCCGGACATCAACCAAGAGCCGAACTTTTCGGACGGCGCGGCTGCGTTGAGGAAGCTGGGTGCTGACTGAAAACACAGGGGCAAGACACGTAATCGGTGCCGGCCAACCACCGGAACCGAAGGAGAGTGAAATGGACTCCCTCGAAACGGTCGAGTTCGAGCAGAAGGATGGTGTCGGGTGGATACGGATGAATCGGCCGAATGAGTTGAACGCCTTCAACCTTGCCATGGGCAAGGACCTCCTTGCTGCGGCGAATCACTGCGGGGCCGAGAAATCGATACGGGCGGTGGTGCTCACCGGCAAAGACAGGGCCTTCTGCTCCGGAGGGGACGTGCAGGAGATGAATCGGCATCTGGAGGAGAAGGGAAGGGCGGACCTCTTCCTGCGTGAACTCACGATTCGTCTTCATGCATTCGTGGCGGAGATCGCCCGGATGCAGAAGCCGGTTATCGCTGCGGTGAACGGCGTGGCCGCTGGAGCCGGAATGAGCATGAGCCTTGCCTGCGATATGGGCCTTGCTGTTGAAGGGTGCCGTTTCGTGCTGGCCTACACGAACGTAGGGCTCGTCCCGGACGGAGGTTCGAGTTACCTGCTGACCCGACTTGTGGGTTACAGAAAGGCGATGGAAATAGCCTACCTGAACGAGCCGATCGACAGCGGCGAGGCTTTGAAGCTCGGGCTCATCAACCGCGTCTTTCCTTCCGAGACCTTTGATGAAGAGGTCTCGAAGATGGCCTCGAGGCTTGCAGAGGGGCCCACGGAGACGTACGGTCGCGCCAGGAATCTGATGCGTCTCGGTCTGACCGAGACACTGGAGTCCCAGATGGAGAATGAAAGACAGGGAATCATCACCTCTTCCCTTTCCGAGGAGTTCCGGGAAGGGGTCACGGCCTTCGTGGGAAAGCGGAAGCCGGCGTTCTCTACATGAAACGGCCCCTTCCATGAACCTCGATGAGGAAGAGAAAGGAGAGGGAGCCATGAAGACCCTGATCCTGTATTTCTCGATGAGCGGATACACGGAAAGAGTGGCGGAGCGTATCCGAAACGGAATCTTGGAGAAAACGGGTCATTGCGATCTGATGGCCATGGCCGACGCGGATATTCGTTCTATCGCCGAATATGACCTGGTAGGCCTTGGCTGTCCCGTGTACTACTACAAAGAACCGTTCAATGTGTCCGACTTCATCGAGGGCCTGCCCCACCTGAAGGACAAGCACTGGTTTGTCTTCTGCACGCACGGCTCTGTTATGGGAACGACTCTGGTTTCCATGTCCGAGAAGTTGAAGAAGAAGGGGGTCGTCGTGGTGGGGCATTTCCACGTTTACGCCGACGCCACGGCGCCGTTCTTTCCCTACCCGGTTCCGACCTCAGGCCATCCCGACCCGCTCGAATATGAACAGGCCGAGGACTTCGGCAGGGATATCATAGAGCGCAGCGAGCGGATCGCACAGGGTGAAGTGAACCTCATCCCTTCCACTGACCCGGTGCCTGAACAATGGGTGCAACTGGCCGGTATGCTTACGCGGGAGGCCCTGTCTCAGATGTTCCCTCCCCTTC
This sequence comes from bacterium, assembly GCA_028277985.1. Taxonomy (GTDB): domain Bacteria; phylum Desulfobacterota; class DSWW01; order DSWW01; family DSWW01; genus S015-6. The sequence continues at coordinate 29,585 of JANQFG010000156.1, forward strand.
GCTTCGACCTGGAGAAGTGTACCTCTTGCCATGAGTGTGAGGATGCTTGTCCGGCCGGGGGCATTGATGTCGAGGCGGATCCCCCGCGCATCCAGAGCCCATGTATCTACTGCTACCAGTGCCCGATGATCTGTCCCGCCCTTGCGATCGATGCTGACTGGGACACCGTGGATTCGTCTTTCGGTGACAGCCTCTTCGCCATGTACCTGCAGGAACTCGAACAGGCAGAAGCCCGTGGAGAGTTCCGCAGGTATGTTGATCCCAGTACGATAGATCTACAGGACAGCCAGCTCATGCAAAGGCGGAGAAAACTCGAGGGGCACGAGGAGGAGAAATAGGCATGAGACACGGGAGGATCCATGTATGAGTGAGAAGACGGAGTTCATTGGAGACTGTCAGTGTGGTGAAGTTCGGTTTGCTGCGACTCCACCGACTCTGTTCTGCGCGCATTGTCACTGCGACTTCTGCCGTCGTGCACACGGAGCCCCCGTTGTGACCTGGTTCGGGGTTCCGGAGAACCAGTTCCGATTCCTCGCAGGGGAGGATCTGGTTACGTGGTATGCATCCTCAAAGCAGGGCCGACGCGGATTCTGCACGCGGTGCGGAAGCACGCTCTTCTACACCTCTTCGCTTTCTCCCGGGGAGGTGCATATCGCGCGGGCGAACATGCAGGGCGGCATCGACCGTCCGCCCGACCTGCACGTGTTCTTCGATGCGCATGTCGAATGGCTGGAATTCAACGACGATCTGCCGCGACTCGACAAGGAGAACGAGCTCCTGGCTCATTACAAGAAGGTCGAAGTGTAAGGCGCTAGGCTACGCCGCGCTCCTGAGCAAGCTTGTGGAGCAGATCGTCGAAATCCTTCGGCGGTGTCTTCGGGTCCTCCGTCGCAACGAGCTCGATCGCCTCTGTGGGACAGGTGGATACGCACAGTCCGCACCCGATGCACCGGGCCGGGTCGACCTCCATGACGTCCCCCTCCTTGATGGCGTCCACCTGGCACCTCTCCATGCAGTCGCCGCAGGCCGTACAGCTGTCCGGGTCGATGCTGGCCAGATAATAGGATCGGCAGAAGTCCGCGGGGTTCGGGAGCTGCTTGAGCCTCTTCAGGCTGCCGCAACAGCAGCCGCAGCAACAGCAGATGAAGCTCAGCTCTTGAGTGTTGGCCGGAGAAAGCACGAGGGCCGACTCCTCTGCAAGGTCGAGCAGCTTGAGGGCTTCTTCGGTACTGATCCTCTTGCCCATCTCATTGTCGAGAACATACTGGCCGAACTGCCCGAAGGAAAAGCAAAGATCTTCCGGCCGTTCGCAAGGGTTGCCCAGCATACCTTCCTTTCTGCGGCAGATGCAGGGCATCATGGCGATGAGCTCCTGCTCTTTGACGGATTCTCTGATCCGATTGTAGGTCGCAACCGACGGGAGATCCTGGATGGACGAGTCCACCGGGGCGATGCGCAATTGCTTGTTTTCGAGGGGGGCGAAGCTCAAGCCGAGGTGGGGTACATATTCCTCCCACATCTTGACGAACTCGAGATCCAGCCGATTCAGCTGGAACTCGTAGATCCCCACGAGGAAGGAGATGGGACGGTACTGGACCGTGTCTCCTTCCCGGATGCGAAAGATCAGGCCTCGCTTGGCCATGTCCTCGAGTCGTTCCGCCGCCGTGGCGGCATCCATGCCGATCCGCGCCCCGATGGCCGAGGCCTCCTCGGCTTTCTGTTCCAATTTCATCACGAGTTCCGCATCCTCGGGCGTGAAGAGTTTCTTCAGGATGCGGATCTCTACTCCCGTGTCCGTGGCAGGATACCCACCCGGAAGATTGTCCATATACTCGCGCAGCTTTGTGTACAGGTCTTCGCTCATGGCATGTCTCCTTCCGTCCTGTCTGGAGGCCTTTTGTGCATACCGAGGTTATGACAAAGCTCGAGACCGTTTCGGTCTCTCAAGATTGTATTGCAACCATCCGTCCGTTTCAATGGAGACCGACATGCCGTGCGGAGGCGGGTGGAGCCCGCATTGACGTGGCCCCCCCGGAAAGACTACCCTGTCGGCCTTGCCCGTAGAAACCTTTCACTCATCGCGAGACGGGAGATCGCGCAATGATCATCGACAGTCACGGCCACCTGGGCAACATCCTCTATCCGGGAGGCGGGGAGCTCATCTTTCGAAAGGGCGTGAAGAAGAGATTCGTCATCGATATTGCATCCCTGTCCGAATGGCGATTGCACGCGGAAATGCCGGATTTCCTTCTGAGTCCCCTTATGGGCCTTCTCGCACGCGGCGAGCAGGCGCGCAATGAAACCGCGACCCTGGAGAATCTGCGGAAATCAATGGATCAGGCCGGGGTAGACAGAATGGTCTGCCTGCCCGTTCCGCCGAACGTGACCTTCGAAGACCTGAGACAGGCTGCCGAGCTCGACGAGGGAGTCATCCCCTTTACCGGGGTGGACTTCACACGAGCCGACGACGTTCAGGCCGCGCTCGATGCGGATGTGGCCGTGGGTGCGCGTGGCCTGAAGCTCCACCCGATCCTCCAGAAACAGCCCCTGAACAGCAAGCGGACCTTCGAGGTGGTCGAAGCCTTTGCCCCCCACGGGCTTCCGGTTCTCTTCCATGCGGGCGAATTCTCTTACTACCTCGGCGAAGAGAAGAACCGGAACGAGGAGCCATCCAACGGAGCGATCCATTTTGGACGCGATCTCGTTGCGGCCTTTCCAAAGGTCGCTTTCATCGCGGGCCATGCCGGCATGTTTCAGGTGGACGATGTGATGGCCATGCTGGGCGGCTTTTCAAACGTATATGTGGACCTCACGTTCCAGAATCCCGGCAAAGTCAGGCAGCTGATCGATGTCTTCGGTCCGGAAAGGGTGCTGTACGGCTCTGATTGGCCCTGGGGAAACCACATGCCGGCGATCAAGATCGTGCGCAAGGCGTGCAAAGGAGACAAGACGCTCGAGAACCTGATCTTCCACGAGAATGCGACTCGGCTGCTCAAGCTCTGACATGAACGGAATGAGAACCGAAACGAGGAGGATGCCTTGGCAACCCTACTGCTCCGAAACGGCCAGGTGGTCGACGGCACAGGAGCCGCGGCCTTCAAGGGGAACGTTCTAATCGACGCGGATCGCATCGAGGCGGTGGTTCCGGAGGGAGGGGAGATCCCGGCAGCCGACGACGTGATCGACGTGGAGGGCAGGGTCATCTCGCCCGGCTTCATCGATATGCATTCCCATTCCGATTGGATGCTGTGGGACCCGGAGCACCCGGCGGTCCTGGGGTGCCTGCTGGAGCAAGGCGTGACCACCGTGGTGGGAGGCAACTGTGGTTTCTCCCCGGCACCCATCCGAATGGAGACGATAGAGATCGTTCGGCACCACTCCGCCATGCTGGCGGACAGACCGGTGGATTTCACCTGGAATACGATGACCAAGTTTCTGGACCATGTCGATGGAAACGGACCGGTCCTGAACCTTGCGCAGCTCGTCGGCCATGCCTCGGTGCGCTCCCGGGCAGCCGACACGCTGCGGGGCGCCATGAAGCCGCACGAACAGAAGGAGTGCCTGGACGAATTGCGGCGCTCCTTTGACGAGGGGGCATGCGGGCTGAGCTTTGGGTTGGGCTATGACCCGGGGATGTACTCCCCCCTCGAGGAGATCCAGGCTTTCTGCGAAACGGCCCGGGAATCGGATAAGCCTGTTACCGTACACATCAAGGCCTTGTCCAAGATCTCACCCTGCTACCCGGCGTCCTATCTCAAACCCCACAATCTGAGAGCACTGCGGGAGATGCTCGACATCGCGAGGAAGACCGGAATCAAGCTGCAGCTCTCACACTTCATCTTTGTCGGGCGAAGGAGCTGGTCAACGGCGGATGCATGTCTGAGCATGGTCGATGAAGCAAGGCGTGAGGGCGTGGACGTCATGATCGATGCCTTCCCGTATACTTGCGGAAATACCACCATCAACGTCGTCTTCCCATACTGGTTTCTCGCAAGACTTCCCGACGCATACGGGAGCGCCCTGGCCAGGGCCCGCCTGCGTGCAGAGTTCGGGATATCCTTCCCTCTCGTCGGTTTCTTCTACAGGGATTTCCAGGTCATGGATGTCGCAGTGCCTGGATGGGAGGAATTGAACGGGCTGACCATTGAGCAGATTGCCGGGAAGTGGGGGATGTCTCCGATAAAGGCCCTGCTGAAGCTCAGCGAGGCGAGTCAGGGCAGGACCCTTATGCTCTTCCATGCCTATAGTGGGGAGCCAGGGAACGAAGGGCCCATGGAATCGGTGCTCTGTCACGAGGCATGCCTCTTCGAGACGGATGTCGTGGTGAAGAGCACGGGCTATCCGAACCCTGCCGCCATGGGCACATTTCCGAAGATCCTGGGGGACTACGCGAGAGACAAGAAGTTCTTCAGCCTGGAGAACGCGATCCACCGGATGACGCTCGCGAGCGCGGAACGATTCGGCATCAAGGACCGCGGTTCGCTCGAAGCGGGCAGGAAGGCGGATGTGGTCGTCTTCGATCCGCAGACGGTGTCCGACACGCCCCCGAAGGGTGCTGAACCAGCGGGGAAACCCAAGGGCATCGAGCACGTCTTGGTCAACGGCACCCAAGTGGTGAAGGATGGTGCTTACCTCTCGGGTGCGCGGGCAGGCCGGGTACTCCGATAAAGGGGATTACTTCTTCAGCTTGAGGTCAGGCATCTCCTTCTCACGGTTCCAGGTGCGATCCGTGACGCCCTGCTTCTTCATGTTGGTCTTCTGCACACGGAACGTGCCGGTCCTCGGAATGTCGTCCACCACGTCGATGTACTGGGGAACCATGAAATAGGCCATGTTCTCCGCGCAGTGGTGGATCAGCTCTTTGAGATCGAGCCCGGCTCCTTCCCGGGGCTTTACCCAGATCATCACATCGTCCTCACCCAGTTCCGAGGGCACACCGAAAGCAGCACACTCGGCCACGGCCGGGTGCTTCTCCACGATGTTCTCCACTTCGAAAGAGGAGATGTTCTCACCCCTGCGGCGCATGCAATCGTTTTTGCGGTCCACGAAGTAGAGGTAGCCGTCCTTGTCTGCGTAGAACAGATCCCCGGAATGGAGCCAGTCCTTGCGAATTTTCTTCTCACTCGCCTCCGGGTTCTTGTAGTATTCGACCCCGCCCGTCTTCTTGTCCGCTACCTTGGTGATCAGCTCCCCTATCTCACCCTGCGGCACCTCATTGATGTCGTCGTCGACGAGCTTCCACTCCGAGTTCATGACTCTGCCGACCGAGCCGACGGGACCGTCTCCCAGGTTCCAGATGAGCACGCCTCCGCCGTCCACCGCGCCGTATCCTTCGAAGATCTTGACGCCGAACCGGTTCTCGAAAGCCTCCCACAGGTTTGCCGGGCAGGCTGCCGAGAAGACCATCCGGACCGGGTTGCCCGCATCGTCCGGCTTCTCCGGCTGCTTCATCAGTATGGGTACCATTGCACCCAGGGCATTGAAGGTCGTGCCACTGTACTTCCGGATCGATTCCCAGAACCTGGAGGCAGAGAAGCGATGCTCCAGTCCGAAGGGAAGGCCCGCGACCATGGCGAAACCCGCGGTCAGGATGAGAGCGTTTGCATGGAACAGGGGCAAACAGGTGTAGAGCACGTCGTCCGGCTGGTAAACGATCGAGGTCAGAAGCTTGAACCCGTCGATGTTGAGCGACCGGTTCCGGTTGACCACCCCCTTGGGGAAGCCCGTGGTCCCGGACGTATACATGAGGAAGGTCATCGCCTCCGGGTCGAGGTCGATCTGCGGCTTCTCAGAGTCGGCATCAAGAAACGTCTCCAGGGAAATCGTGCCCGCAGGCAAGGCCTCCTCCTTGGTCTTTCTGACGATGACTTTTTCGATGGCCCCGACCGGTGCCTCGAGCTCGGCGAACCTTGGATACAGGGTGTCGTCCACGACCAGGTATTTGACGTCCGAATGGGTGAGGATATACCGGAGTCCTTCCCCCTTGAGGGCGACGTTGATCGGTACGCTGTAGAAGCCGCCCCGGGGCATACCGTAGAAGAAGTACAAATACTCGACACAATTGGCCATCAGGATCGCAATCCCGTCGCCCGGCTTGGCCCCCTGCGCGGCCAGCCCGTTCGCCGCCCGGCATGTGGCCCGGTCAAACTCTTGAAAGCTGATTCGCTGATCTTCGTGCAGGACGTAGGGCTTGTCGCCCAGGGCCTTTGCCTGTTCTTCGATCACATCCGCATAAAAAGTCGCCTTCGCTTCTTCAGCCATTGGGGTGCCTCCTTCTCAATCGGGTACGGGCACAAAAAAAGTGGCGAGTGGCAAGTGGCCCTCGCGCGCACCCATCAGGGGCAGGGATGGGCCTGACCCCTGATCCCTGACCCCTGATGGGTGGGTTGGGATGGGTGGCTGCTACTTCTCGATCTCCGGCCCGTCGGCACCTTCCCGGAACCAGGTGATCGGACGGAACTCGCGGGGTACGATGCCTTCCTGTTTGAACTTCGGATACCCGATCGACATGGCCGTGGTGATCTTCCATGGGTCTGCGAGACCGAGCTTTTCCTTGACGTGTGGGACCATTTCGATGACCTGGCTGAACCCGATCCAACAGAAGCCGAGCCCCATGGACATGGCGGCCAGGTTCATGTTCTGGCCCGCGATACCCGCCGCGATCTCCGGCCCACCGATGGCCCTTTGGTCACAAGCCATCAGGATCACCACCGGCGCATCGAGGAAAGTGGGGGCGTTCTTCTTCGTGATGCTCCCCATGCCGCCGATGATCACGCGAGGGTCGAAGAACCCGGGCTTCGGGTCCTGTGCATAGACCGGCACGAGCCCCTTGACCATTTGATCGTTCATGTAGGTCGTGTGGAGCATGCTCAACACGCCGTAGCAGGCTTCGTCCAACTCTGCGATCAGGGCCTTGTCCGTGACGACGACAAACCGCCAGGGCTGGCAGTTTCCACCGCTCGGCGCAAACCGGCCCGCTTCGAGCACCCGGCGAATCAGGGGTTCGGGGACAGGGTCCGGCTTGAAGTTCCGCACGCTTCTTCGCTCGTACATGAGCTTCTCGGCATAGTTCCACTCGGCCGGGTTGCCTTCGGCGTCCTTCGGCTCGTAAGGCATCCTTACGGGCAGCAGACCGTCAGGCTCGGTCTTGTAGAATCCGGAGTCCACATGGTACGGCTCCACGATCGAGATCGCGTCCACCGGGCAGACGACCATGCAGTTGAAGCAGCTGAAGCACTCGTACTCTTCCTTCATCCTCGGGACTTCGTTTTCATCCGTCTCCCAGGCCCGGAAGGGGCAATTCAGAA
>JANQFG010000188.1 GCA_028277985.1 bacterium
CGTGCAACCTTCAGCTCGCCGACATAGAGATGCTCGCCCAGATGATCGGCGTGAGCATGCACAAGGACATGTTCAAGAAGATCTACCAGGCGGGCAAGGTGATGAAGCCGAAGGGGTCCTTTCAGTGGATCGCCGGTTACTACCGCCTGGACCGTGTGCCGGAGCTGATGGAGGACTACAAGAACATCGTCATGCGCTACTGGAAACCTTCCGACCCGAAGATCTCCTATGCACTGGCCATGTCCGGGACGCATATCCAGGGGCCTCTGCCCTTTGGGCGTGCCACAACGATCGAGTTCGATTTCTGGTGGGACCCGGGCAATCCGGAACAGGTCAAGCGGGCCATCCTGACGCTCAGGCAGATGGGCGAGATGATGATGGATCATGGGGTGATGTTTGCGAAGAACCTCGTGGGGACCTACGAGCTCCTCCCGAGGCTCGGTGTGTACTACGACCTGGTCTGCCGGGCAAAGGCGATGACCGATCCGCTCCACATCATGCATCCCGACGTGATGCCCGTGGGGGACGGCTACCGGTCGCAGCCCGACTGATTCGTGCAGGCGCACGACAGAAGGAGGAGAACCTTGGCCGAGCAATTCCCGTACAAGATGGTGAACCCCGACTTCTTCTCTATGGGGCCGGACGGCCCGATGGTGGTGGGTGCCAAGTGCAGGTCCTGCGACCGGGTCTACTTCCCCAAGAAGACGATCTGTGTGGACTGCTGGGAGAGAGGGAACATGGACGTCGTTCCCCTGAGTCGGAAAGGCAAGCTGTCCTTGTTCACGATCGCCACCATGTCCCTGCTCGGGCTGGATACGCCCTATGCCTGCGGCTACGTGGATCTTCCGGAAGGGGTCCGCCTCTTCGGCCTTTTGACCGACAGCGAACCTTTCGACGAGAAGCTGCGGCTCGACATGGAGGTGGAAATCGTCATCGAGAAGATGATGACCAACGACTTCGGAGAAGAGATCTACGCATACAAGTTCAAACCCTGTAACGAGGCGGAGTCATGATCAAATTTGAAGTCTGGACGGAAGAGCCGACGCTGGAATTCTACCGGAGGGCATACTGCCCGAGAGAGGACTACACCCTGGCAGGGATGTGGCCCGGGGGCATCTTCACCGGCGCTTCCGGGAAGCGCTACCACGGGATGCGCGGGTTCGACGAGCTCGTCCAGAACAATGCCCATACCTACGCGTTCATGGAGCTGAACGACGGCAATCTGGACGACAACTCGGCGCACCTCTACCCGGATGAGCTGCCCTTCGATCAGTTCGAGCCCTTCGAGTACTCCGAGACAGAGGATTCCGTTCTGTATCTGGGCGAGAACGTGCGGGTCGAGGTCCGTGTGGGGAGCTTCGACTGGTACGACGCAAAGGGGCGGTTCGAGATTCACGTCCAACAGCTGGGCCAGGCCTGCACCTTCTGGGTGCCGGAACAGGAAGGGATCCCGGTGCCGATCCAGCACAGAAGCGAGATCGGCAAGGCCACGGGTCAGATCAACGGAGATCCGGTGGAGGGTTTCACCTTCCTCGATTCGAGCTACAGCCGCCCGGACACCATGTACTTCCATCTTCCCCTGATCCGCAAGCTGGAAAAGCAGTGGTCCATGTGGCTGGTGGAATACACGGACGGCGAGATGGACGCGGGTTTTGTATGGAAGGGAAGGGGACAGACCGGGTTCAACCCGGCTCACCTGATTGTGGATGGGGTGAGCACGGCTTTCCCGGATTCACGCACGATGGCCACGTACAACGAACGCGGGACCGTGCGAAAGACCCGCGTCGAGCTTGGCGATCAAGTGGTAGAGCTGGACCAGGACACGGTCTCGGACTGGCCGGCTCATACCTTTGGGAAGGTGGTTTCCACGTCACGGGGAAAGGAGATCGCAAAGGGCTGGAATTACATCGAGTGGATGCCGGACAATACGGAGAAGCTGCTCGAGGGGTACCTGGGCGGACAGATCGAAGTTCACCATGCCCAGGAGGCGTGGATCGAGAACGAAAGCCTCTATTTTCCGGATCATATCTTCAAGCACGAGTGAAGTGGGAGATTCATGGCTGAGAGGAAGGAGTCAGGGATCAGGGGTCAGGGATCAGGGGTCAGGCCCCACTCAACCCAACGGAAGGCGAAGGGCCAGAGGTAAACAGAAGCCGTCATCCCCGCGAATGCGGGGATCCTTCAGCTCAGTGCTGTTTGCCTCCAGGAGAAACTGATGGGTGAATCAGAAGCAAAGGTCGTGGTCGGTGCCGGGCTGGCGGGGATGGTGGCCGCGATCAATCTGGCCAAGGCCGGCTACGAGGTCACCCTGCTCGAGGCGGAGGACCGCATCGGAGGCTCGAAACAGCTTCATCCTTCCCTCCATATCACCCCCATCGACAAGCAGAAGGTGTGGGACTACATCGGAATCGAGTTGGATGAGTGTTTCGTTGCGCCCAGGGCCTTCCGCATGTACCTGGGCAACCTGGGGCTCAGCATCTTCCCGGACGACATGAGCATTGTCGAGCGTGGCCCGCGGCCCTCTTCCGTGGACGCGCGGCTCCATGAACTCGCGGTCGAAGCGGGAGTGAGCTTCGAATTCGGCCGCCGTGTAGATGATGTCCGAGAACTCCCTCCGGATACGATCATCGCGACCGGGCTGGACCCCCGCATGTTCGAGAACCTCGGTCTTCCCTACCGGGACATCCCGTCCAGGCACGTGTTCAAGCCGACCGAAATGGACTCCTACGGGCTGGGCATCTTCTCCGAATATGCCTCCGAGTATTTCTACGCCGCGGCCCTGAACCGCCTCTTCTACGGCATGCTTCCCCTCGAGGATCCACCCAAGCTGGACTATCTGAACGACCTGGTCCGTGATCTGAAGGAGTGGGAAGAGATCGATATCCCGGCTGTGGAGTGGCGCTCGGTGGTCTTTCGGGTCCCTCTCGGCGGGCCGGCCAATCTGCGCCTCTTCTACGAGGACAAGATCCTGGCCGGGACGATCGCAGGGATGATGGACCCCTTCTTCCTCTTCGGCATTCACGGGGCCCTCGTGTCCGGGAGGATTGCCGCCCTGACCGTCATGGACAAGGAAAAGGGGCGGGCCGAATTCAACAGGGTGAACCGTTACTTCACACAGACCTTTCGTGCAAAGCAGATGTACGAGCTTCTACCGGTAAAGGCGAAGCTCGCAATGTTCAAGGCCATGGCGAAAGTACCGTTTCTGTTCAGCCCGGTCATCCCCCTCATCTCGAGAGGCATCCCCGGGCACGAAGAGACCGACTATTTCTACCGGAGCTTTGTAGGCCCTGACTACGAGCCGCCGCTGCCGGTTCGCCTGGCCGGGAGGGTTACCCGGGCCATGAAGGGTGTTGTCGAGAAACACTGAGGGAGAGAATCCGCCTGCCCGGCCCTTTGCTGAGGATCACGAGGAGGGGACAAGATGAACGGACATCGTTTCCCCGGGAGGTTTTGCGAGCGCGGTGGCGGCCGCTGCAGGGCTTGGGGCCGCTTCCTGGCCTTCCTTCTCCTTGCCCTGCTTCTTCTTCCGTTCACGGCTTCGCGAGGCTTCTGCGATGTCGATCCCGGTGATGTGATCGACCAGACGAACTGGCAAAAGGTGGAGGGGCTGCTGCAGGACGAAGTGCTTCGATACGTGAAAGAGGGAAAGCTCGTCCTCCATATCGAGGCGTTGAACTATGATCCGGGAAAACACCTGCCGGTGTTTGCCCTGGAAGCGATGAAGACGAACGCGGGCAAGTACGACCTGGACGAGGACGACTGGATCGTCGAGAAGGAGACGGGAAATAGAACGAAGCAGATCCTGGGGCACCCCTTCCCGGACATCGATCCGGATGATCCTAGAGCGGCTACGAAAATCATGTACAACACCAAGTACTGGCAGTTTGTACAAGGGAGCCTTCGAGGACCTCTGGTGCAATCCTATCTGAGCCCCAAAGACTATCTCAGGGGAGTGGCGGCATTCAATGTGAACCTTTACATGGACGGGAATCCGGTGGCCCTGGCGAGGCGGAATCCGGATCGCGTGATGAAGTATCAGATCACACGTGCGACGAGCCCCTACGATATCGCGGGCACAGCGGTCCTGACCTGGCGCTACAGGGACCCTCGGGCAGAGGACAACTCCTTTGCCTACGTTCCTGCGATCCGGAGGGTGAGGCGGATGACGCCTGCGAATCGCTCGGACGGCATGATGGGGTCGGATATGGCTGTTGACGATGCGGGCATGTATGACGGCAAGGTGACGGCCATGACGTGGAAGTTCCTCGGGAAGGAAGAGCGCCTCGTCCCGTTCATCGGCAAAGACCCGGAACGGCTCGTGAGAAACGAAGACGGGGAATGGTCCACCACGGAGCAGATCACGGAAGTCCTTTTCGGGTACGAGAAAGAGGGGTGGCAGGGGGTCCCATGGGCACCCCTGAATTTCATTTGGACGAAGCGACCCGTGTATTTGATCGAGGTCACCCCGAAAGACCCGTACTACAACTACGGGACCCAGCTCATCTGGGTGGATGCGGAGAACTGGTGCCCTGTTCACAAGACGATCAACGACAGGGCCGGGAAATTCTGGAAATTCACCCTCCACGTGGAGATGAATTACGAGAACGACGATAAGACGATCAAGGTCCAGAGCGCCGGGAATCAGATCGTCGTGGACGAGCGCAACCGGCGCTCGACCGTGAGCCTGCCCGCTACATCAACGGATATCTGGACCTTTTACGCCAACACGGATCGAGACACCTTCTCCCTGGCTGGATTTCAGAAATTCTGCAAATAGAAAGGGAGCCTACACCCAAGGAGGCCGAGACCGAGAATGCTCGAAGGACCCATGAGCTTCATCACGAGGCCTAGAGGAGGGAACGACATGGCAAGAGAGTGCTTCCCCCGGGTTTTCCCTGACAGCAGAAGAAGAGACCACGAGAGGAGAGGAGGCGTGCAGCCGGCGTGCTTCGTGTTCGCGCTCTGCCTTCTCTTGATGTTTGCGGCCGAGGGATTTTGTGACGTCGCCCCCGGTGATCTGATCGACGGGACGAACTGGGACAAGATCCAGGGACTTCTGCCCGAACCGACGCTCAGGTATGTGAAGGAAGGGAAGCTTCACATCAGGATCGATGAGCCGGACTATGACCCTGCGGAGCAGCTGCCTGATTTCGTCCTCGAAGCGATGAAGATGAACATTGGAAAGTATGAACTGGATGAGGACGACTGGATCGTCGAGAAGGAGACGGGAAAACGGGCCGAGAGGATCCTGGGTCATCCTTTTCCGGTAGTCGATCCGAAGGACCCGAAGGCGGCCTCCAAGATCATCTACAACACCAAGTACTGGGGGTACGTACAGGGCAATTTCCGTATGGCCTTCACCCAGCACTTCCTGAACCCAACGGGGTACCTGCGGGGGGTGGAAGCGGTGGGTGTGAACATGTACATGGATGGAAACCCGAAGGCCATGGCATTGCCCAATCCGGATAAGGTCCTGAAGTACCAGATCTTCAGGGCCACGAGCCCCTATGACATTTCCGGCACCGCGGTCCTGACGTGGCGCTATCGTGACCCGACAGAAGAAGACAACACGTTCGCCTATGTCCCGGCGATCCGCAGGGTCCGACGGATGACGCCCGGGAACCGGTCCGATGCCCAGATGGGATCGGACATGGCCTCGGATGACGCGGGCATGTATGACGGCAAGGTGACCGCCATGGAGTGGAAGCTCTTGAGATCCGAGGAAGTGCTGGTGCCCTTTGTGCGCAAGGACACGGACCTGATCATCGAGAACGAGGACGGGGAATGGGAGACCTCGGAGAACGTGGCAGAGGTGCTCTACGGTTTTGAAAAGGAGGGCTGGCAGGGCGTGCCCTGGGCACCGCTCAACGTGTTCTGGACCAAGCGGCCCGCCTATGTGGTCGAAGTGCACCCGAAAGACCCTTACTACAACTACGGGACCCAGTACATCTGGGTGGATATGGAGAACTGGGCTCCCCTTCACAAGATCATCAACGATAGGGCGGATGCATTCTGGAAACTCTCGTTTCATGCCGAGTTGAACTACGAGAGCCGGGACAAGAAGGTGAAGATCAGCACCGCCGGGAATCAGATCGTCGTGGATGAAAGAAGCAACCGCTCGACCATAAGCCTGCCTGCCACAAGAAAGAACATCTGGACCTTCTACGCCGACGTCGATCGAGACACCTTCTCCCTGGCAGGATTTCAGAAATACTGCAAGTAGACCGGAAGGGCAGGAGAACGTGGCATTCCTTTTTTCTCGTTACGAACAGGGGGGGTACCCATGGTCTGGCGAAGAAGGATTCTTGCAGCGCTGTTTTCCGGGGTTCTGCTCGTCTCGTCCGTCCCCATAACGGATGCCTTTTACATCGATCCGAAAAAGAAGACCGTGGAGGTGATCGGAAAGGTTCAGAGCCGGGTGACCCTGAGGCTGCAGGATGCCCAGGAGTTCACCCAGCCGATCGATGTCCGTGTGGGTGACCTCGTACAGTGGCGGAACCTGGCCCTGATCGAGGTCAGCCACGATCTCAAGAGACTGACCAGAGAGCTCGACATCCTCTCGCCCTTGAAGAAACTGAAGATACAGGCGAAGTATCGCATCGTGGGCCGTTTCCTGTACGAAGGGGTGTACGACGTGGGGCCCCAGGTCTTCAAGGACTTGAAGGACCGGGACAAGGAGAACATCACCAGCTTCAGCCAGCAGTATGACCTCTGGGAGTGCTATGTTGACCTCTCCCGGGGGCCGGCCTTCCTCCGCGTCGGCAGGCAGAACCTTGCGTGGGGCGAGACGGACAGCTTCCGTCTCCTGGATTCGATCAATCCTCTGGACAACACGTTCGGGGGACCCTTCGAGGATCTGGACGACCGGCGAATCCCGCTCTGGATGTTGCGGGGCAGCTACAACTTCGGCCGGCTGGGTCCGGTTGCGACCTTCACCGTAGAGGGTTTCTGGGTGCCCGGCAACTGGGACACCCGGGTGGCTCCGGTCGCGCCTACAGGGACACCCTATGCAGCCCCTGAACCGGAATCGCCCCTGGGCAAGCGCTTTGTTACACCGAGCAAGGTGATGTCGAACAGCCGTTGGGGGGTCAGGGTGATGGGCCTGATCGCCAACAACTATAATTTCACCCTTGCCCACTACAAGACCTTTCTCGACGCTCCAGCCCTGCGCCTGGCAGTCGGGGAAAGCCTCCTCGACGCGACTGCGGAAATCGTTTACGAGGACGTTCAGATCACGGGCGGGTCCCTGAGTTTCTGGGAAGAGCGGACCGATACGATTGTCCGGACAGAGCTTGCATGGTTCTGGGACGAGCCGGTGTTCATCCCCGAGGTCAGCACGCCTCTCGTCCCGCTCCCCTTCGAGATTCCCGGTTTGCCCGGCCTGCCTGCCAACGGTACGATTCCGAAGAAGAACATGCTCAAGTGGATGATCGGGCTGGACAAGAACTTCTGGATCCGAGCGTTGAATCCGACCAAGACTTTCTTCATCTCCTGCCAGTACTTCGGCACCTGGGTGGAGGACTACGATGATCGGATGCGGCAGCCCCTTCCGATCTATCCGGATCAGGATCGGTATCCGAAGCTGAAAGAGGTGGAGAACCTGTTCACGGGCGCGATCACCACCGAGTACCTGCACGGGGATCTTGTGCCCACGGTGGCCGTGTTCTACGACGTGCGCGGGGCATGGCTGGTGAGCCCCATGGTGAACTATATCTTCGAACCTTTCCGGGTCATGATCCAGTACACGGGAGTCATGGGCAATTTCACCGGCATCGGCGCATTCAGGGACCGGGATCAAATCAGCTTTATTTTCAGCTATTTGCTGAACTAGCGTCCTGTCCAAGAAATACGGGTGCACAGAGGCGTAATGGGGGACAGGGCACCAACCCGTGATGCTCCGGATGGTTGGCTATGGGCAGATACGTCTCCTCTCTCAAGGATATCGGTCTCGAGGACCCGGTCAGGGTGGGTGGAAAGGGTGCGCGCCTCGGGCAGATGATTCGCGCCGGTTTCCCCGTGCCGCCCGGATTCTCCGTGCAGGCGGAAGCATATGGCCGATTCCTCGAGGACGCCGACCTGAAGGGCCGGATCCAGGAGATCTCCGCCACCATCAACTATGGCGATCTCGAGGATGTGGAAGAGAAGACGTCGCAGATCCGTGAGATCGTCACGGCATCGGAGATGTTCGACGACCTGTCAGGTGAAATCGCTGAGGCATACGAGGTCCTTTGTGATGAGGGCGCCCCCGTCCTGGTAGCGGTCCGGTCATCGGTGGGCACCAAGGACCTCTCCCGCTCCTCTTTCCCGGGGCAGATGGACACGTTCCACAACATCGTGGGCATCGAGTCGGTTCTGGCGGCCGTCCGGGAGTGCTGGGCATCGGCCTGGTCTGCCAGGGCCGCCAGCACGATGCACGCCCTGGAGATCGATCCGGAGATGATCGTCATCGCGCCCGTGGTCCAGTGCATGGTTCCTTCCGAGATCTCCGGAGTGTTGTTCACCGCCAGCCCCGTGAGCGGGGATTCCGAAGAAATGGTGCTGGAGGCTGCCTTCGGGCTCGGTGAAGCGGTCGTCTCGGGAAGCCTCACACCGGATCACTACGTCATATCCAAGCAGGGTCTCCGGATTCTCTCAAGTGAAGTCGGCTGCAAGTCCTTCAAGCTGGAGCTGGATCTGGAGAAGGGAAGGGGGAACCGGAAGGTGGTTCTTCCCGACGAAGAAGCGAACCGCGAGTGTTTGACCCCCGGGCAGGTGCGGGAACTGGCAGAGCTGGGAGTCGCGGTAGAAGAGCACTTCGGCATGCCACAGGATATCGAGTGGGCCTATTCCGGTGGAAAGCTCTTTCTGCTCCAATCGCGCAAGATCGTAGGATTGGCCGGGGCCGTATCTGAAGCCGGAAGCGAGGGATGGGTCTCGGAATTCGACACCAGGATCAAAGAGCCCCCGGACATCTACAGCTCGGCAAATATCAGCGAGGTGATGCCCGGTGTGCTCACTCCTCTCTCCCTGGATGCGGTGAAGTCCTGCGATTACGCCTTCTGGAAGATCAACCACGAAGTGGGCCTGATCCGAGAGCCTTTCCCGGAAGGCGCGCAAGACCTCATGTTCATCGGCCTCTTCCATGGCCGGCTTCACCTGAACATCTCGACCTTCTCCCGCATCCTCGCGAAGATCCCCGGAGCCTCGCCCTCGGATACGGATCGGCCGATTCCGGTTGACGAACGGTATGCCCCATCAGGCGAGACCGGGCTTCCCTTCCGAAGAATCCCTTACTTGACGAGTGTGATCCTGAAGGGGCTTGGCCTGCGGCGGCGGGCACCCAGGGATCTGGACCGGCTCACCACCCGGCTGCAGGATCGAATCCACGAGAATCTGGCTCGTGATTTCTCCGGAATGACCCTGGAGGATTTTGCCGAGCTGCTGGAGCTCAAGTCGCGGGAAGGCCGGGAGATCATCACCCTTCACATCCTGAATTCCCAGCTTGCACCGGCCTACTACGGGACTCTGCGAAAGCTCGCGCGGAAGTGGCTGGGCGACGAGACCGGCGCGTTTTCTGCTCGACTCGTCACGGGGCTCGCCACGATGGAGAGCGCCAGGCCGACCTTTGGGATCTATCGGCTGTATCGGTTCGTAGCGGATTCCCCGAGCCTTACACGGTTGTTCCGGGAGAGCGAAGCCCGGGGCATCATGGCCGGGTTGAGAAAGAATCAGGATGCAGATGCAGAGGAGTTCCTGGAGAGGCTCGGCGCTTTTCTGAAGGAGTACGGGTATCGCGCGGTGGCGGAAGCGGAAATGAGGGCGCCCTCATGGGAGGAAGACCCCTCCTACGTCTTGTCCATGATTCAAAACTACCTTCGGGCGTCACACGTCGATGACCCCGCAGACATCGAGGGGCGGCAACGCAAGGACCGGGAAGCCGCAACGAAAGAAGCTTTTGCTCGACTCGGAGGATTCAGGCGACAGGTGTTCAAGTGGGCGCTCAAGGAGGCCTGTAACTTTCTTGCTGCAAGGGAGAACGGCAAAGCCCTGACCATCATGGGGCTTCACGACCTGAAGAAGACGCTGAGGATTCTCGGCAGACGGCTCTATGAAGAGGAAATGCTGAAAGACCCGGACGACATCTATTTCCTGTCCATGGAGGAGTTGATCGCCTACTGTCGGGGCGGAGCCATTGATGTGACGTCACTCATCCCCCGCCGAAAACAGGAGTACGACCGCAACAAGACGGTCACCCTGCCTGAGACCTTTACCGGCCGGCCCGTCCCCGTGGTGGGCGAACCCGACGTGCCCGAGACCAGCGTGCTGAAAGGGCTCCCGGTGAGCCCGGGCCGCGTGACAGGGCCGGCGCGGGTCATCATGGATCCGAGGCAGGACGCGCGCCTCGAAGAGGGAGAGATCCTCGTCGCCCCGGTCACGGACACCGGCTGGACACCGCTCTTCATCCTGGCAAAAGGACTGGTCGTGGACATCGGAGGTCTTCTATCCCACGGATCGATCGTGGCCAGGGAATACGGCATACCCGGTGTGTTGAACGTCATGGTGGGAACCAAGCTGATCAAGACCGGACAGATCATCACCGTGGACGGCGCAAAGGGAGAGGTCTACCTGCACGAAGAAAAGGAGGGGGAGTTGGGAAAAGAGATCTGAATCACCCGAGTGAACCGCCATATGAGACAAGGAGGAGATCTCATGGAAACATCCGGGACAATCCACCCGAAGACGCTTCGTCGTTCTGCCCTTTCCATAGGCCTTTCAGGGCTTCTCATGATCGTACTCGTAGGCTGTCCGCTCCCGCCGGCACCGCCGAACCCTGACGGGGACACGCCGCTCACACAGCGTCTGTCAGACGGTTGGAGATACGACGTGGACCACCAGAGTGACTTCCCGTACTCGCAAATGATCTATTTCAACTTCAGGGACGACACCCATGACATCATCGGCGTCATTGGATATGGAGTATTCTATACGGAAAACCCGCTCTTTTATGATGGTGCAAACTTCTACAGCGCCACCGCCATGTTGATGCCGGACCCGGCGGATCGTAATTCCATGCGCGTTTGGTACCACGAATACGATACCATAATCCCGGGCGGGGATCCTCCCCACTCTACCACCTTCAGTGACGGACCGGGGAACAACGAATTCGAATGCGATGCAGGTAACCTCATCCTCGATGTCCTTGATCCGGCAACTCCCGATGGGTCGAACCTGGCAGATACGTTTCGGATCGCCGGGTCGATCACCGAAAACGGGAAGACCATTACCTGGGACCTGACCTATGAACGGGTGGAGTTGACCGGATGGTATCTGTGGGAGAAATGGCCCCTGCCTGATGCCATGGGTATCTTCCCGAACTCCTGGATCGACTACACGGTCCACATGCCTGTGGCAAAGGTGAATGGAACGTTCACTGTTGACGATGGAAGCCCAGGAGACCCCACGGTCTATGATCTCGTGAATGCGAAGGGATATCACGACGGGTTTCACGGTGAGTTCGTGCCGACCGACCTGCAGTGGGACTGGATCGAATACAAGCAATGGACCGAAGAGCCGCTTCCGCCGGGCAGTGAGCCCGACCTTGATTTGTGGGTCTATTTCCTGAACCAACCCGGGCCGTACTTTGCATGCGAGGATGGATGGGATCCCTGCATGCCCGGCAATCTGAGGGCTGCTTACAATGGCACCAACTATGATTTCTTCCGCGAGGAGATCAATGTCCAGCGCTTTGGGTGGACCCCGGATCTGGAGTTCCCGGGCGGACAATATCCCACAGAGGAGATCGTAACGGGCGAGAACGAGGACAACTTCTTGTGCGTACACTGGGAGATGCTCCCGGGCCGGGTGGAGAAGTCCTATTGGGACGTTCCCCCGCCTCTTCGAGACAACGTCACCTACGAATACGTGTCGGATATTGAAGGCTCCCTTATTGCCAAGGACCCGGGAGGCGACTGTTCCGCTTGCCAAGCCGACTGCACGTCGCCCTGTCCCGACTGCGGGACCACCATCAAGACCTTCAGCGGCGTCGGATACACCGATTATGTGGGTCCTCCGTGGCTTGATCCGTAGGAGGAGTGTTTTCTTTTCCAGGGGCACGTCCTGAAATCATGGTGATATTCTGGCTACTAGGGAGTCCGCGATGGGATTGCTTACCTCCTCTTCACCCGGAATGCCCTTGCGCGATGCGCTCAGGATGAATGTCTACACCGCGATCATCGGGGCAGCCACCCGGCTCCAAGGCGGGCACAGGCCCATGCCAGAGGAAGTGGAGTACGCAAAGCCCCCCGTGACGGATGATCCCCTGTACAACGACAGCCACTACTTCAATTTCTTTGACCACGACCACGGAATCGGCGCCTTCACCCGTATCGGCAAGCTCGCCAACCGGAACGCATCGATCGGGCTCTTCTTCATCTATTTGAAGGAAGGCGGTGCGTTCCTGTTCGCCCAGAGCGAATGCATCCCCCGCGATCTGGAGGAACTCAGGTCAGGGCCGCTGAGATACGAGATCGTGAAACCTCTCGAGGAATTGCGGATCGTCAATCGTGCGAAGTTCCTGCGGCTCGAAAACCCTAGGGATTGGATCGACCCTGTCGGACTCTGCCGCCGTGTCGGTGATGACGACTTCGTGGACGTGGAGGTGGATATCACTTTTTCCGGTTGGGGGGAGGTCCACAACGCGAAGAAGCTCTACGCCCGCGGCCTTGCGCGCCGGATGATCGAAAAGGACTTCGGCCTGAAGGACCTCATGGAAACACGCAAGTACGCGGCCGAACACTACGAGCAGGCCGGCTCTTACAGAGGCGAGATCAGGATCGGCGAGGACACGATCCGACTGAAGAACGCAACCGGACATCGCGACCATTCCTGGGGATACCGGGATATCTCGGCTGCAAAGAGCTGGACCTGGCTCACCGTCCAGTTCGGGCAGGGGTTGGCGGTCAACGTGGCCTGCTTCAAGGCGGGCAAGCTCGACATCATGAGCGGGTACGTCTTTCGGGACGGCAAGAACCATGCCCTTCGGGAGATCGGGCTCGATACGGAATTCGAGGAGGACGGACTCACCCAGAAATCGCTCCGTTTTCTGGTGGAGGATACGGCTGGCTTCCGGATGGACGTGGAGGGCAGGGTGCTCAACCCGATTCCCATCGTCGTGGTGGATGACGACAAGACCCGCACCCTCGCCTTCGAGGCCATGACCGAATACACCTGGAAGGACCGAAAGGCCTACGGCATCTCAGAGTACGTTCACCGGATCGACAAGTAACGTACCTGGAACCGTGGAGGGCATGGAGATGAAGACGAAACAGAAGTGCGTGGTGGCCGGGGGTGGGCCGGTTTCATCCTCAC
>JANQFG010000202.1 GCA_028277985.1 bacterium
GGTTCTGTAACGGCAACTGTGTACGAAACATTGAGGCGTTAGTAGCGTTGAAGAAAGAAAAAGAAGGAAGGGCCCCCCTGAGGGGGGCCCGCGCGCAGCGCGTTAAAGGAAAGGAAAGCCTCAATGAAGCAAAAGAGACAGAGCAAGAAGCAACCCGAAGGATCTACCCCGGAGTCCTCGTTTAAACCCGATGTGTACCAGGAGGTCCTCGAGGAGTATATCCGGGAGCAGGGAGGCGCCAGTGCCGTCGGGGGCCCGGCCTTCGTCAAGAAGCTCATGGGAAGGACGTTCCAGGCGCTCTTGAACGCCGAGATGGAAGAGCACCTGGGGTATGCCAAAGGGGATCGATCGGCCAAGGCCACGGATAATGCCCGCAACGGGTCCACGCCGAAAACCGTACGGAGTGACTTTGGGCCGCTGGAGATTTCGACTCCGCGGGACCGAGAGGGGAGCTTCGAGCCGAAGGCCGTCGCCAAGCGGGAGCGATCCGTGGAGGGATTCGCCGAGAAGATTGTGTCTCTCTACACGCGGGGACTGACCACCCGGGAAATCGGAGAGCACCTGAAGGAGATCTACGGGGTAGAAGCTTCACCGGCCTTCATCTCACGGGCCACCGAGAAGGTCCTCGAAGAAGTGGTGGCCTGGCAAAATCGAACGCTCGACCGCGTCTACCCAGTGCTCTACATGGATGGTCTTCGCATCAGCGTGCGGCAAGACCATCGGATCCTCAAGAAGGTCATCTACATTGCCCTGGGCGTGACCATCACCGGTCATCAAGAAGTCTTGGGCTTATGGATCGCCGAGAACGAAGGCGCGGCCTTCTGGGTGAATGTCCTGAGCGAACTCAAGGCCCGCGGCGTCGAGGATATTTTGATCGCCTGTGTCGATGGCCTCAAGGGTCTCCCCGAGGCGATTGAAACGGCCTTCCCGCAGGCGGACGTGCAGTTGTGCGTGGTCCATCAAATCCGGAATTCCACAAAATTCATTTCGTACAAGGATCGCCGACCCTTTTGTAAGGATCTGAAGAACGTCTATGGCGCGCCCACGGCCGATGCGGCCCGCCAGGCCTTGGACGAACTCGCGGACACGTGGGAAAGCAAATACCCCTCTTCCGTCAAGTCGTGGAAGGCCAATTGGGAACGGCTCACCACGTTCTTCCGATATCCTCCAGAACTCCGGCGAATTATCTACACCACCAATTCGATCGAGTCTCTCAACAGCCAGCTTCGGAAGAACACGTCCAATCGAAAGGTCTTCCCCAGCGACGAAGCCGCTTTCAAACTGTTGTATTTAAACATTCGGAACCTCACAAAGAAGTGGAGTCACCGGAAAGGATGGGATATGGTCATGAATCAATTAACGATGCTCTTTCCCGATCGTCTTCCCATGGAGACGTTCAGTTAAGGACATCGTAATGAAACGTCTTACGTTTCATACACAGAAATCGAAACAGACTC
>JANQFG010000258.1 GCA_028277985.1 bacterium
CTGGTCCGTTCCCTTCGGGCAGCGAGCGATACCGGAGCTGTCGAGACCATCGCGCTCTGCCTTGAGTCCTTCGGGGTGCTCGCGCCACGGCGCGGACAGATGCACCGGGCGCTCCACCTTCTCGCCGCCTCGGAGCAGACGCGACTCCGGGCCGACATCCCACGGGTCCCGGCCGAGCAGCGGGATTGGGATCAGAACGTGGCGGTGGTTCGCGAGACGCTCGAGCCGGAGGTGTTCGAGCGAGTTTGGCAGGAGGGGGCGGGACTGGATCAGGACGGGGCGATCAGGCTGGCGCTCGGTGAGGAGAGCGTGAAGGGCTAGGCGGGTTTTGGAGTGGTGCCCGCTTCTCACTATCTGTAGAGTAGGAGGCAGGCGCCGCAGCTCCAGGCCTCGGGTGGTTCCCCCTCGTTCCTTTCGGACGAGGCCTCAGTCCCGAGACCATACCCGGTTTCCAGCCTCCCCTCGTCAAACCGTGCGTGAGGTTTTCCCTCACACGGCTTTCCTGCGAGAAATCAGGTCCGCGAAGGCTGCCAGCGCACGCCATAGTCGGAATAGAGACCAAGACACTGGTAGAGGTAGGTGTGATTGTAGCGCTTCCACCCACATCCACGGCGCTTGGCCTTGCGCTGAAGCACGCGACGAAGTCGAACTTCCACGAAGTGGCGGATGTCATGGAACACGGCACTGGAATTGCCCACACGGAAGTAATTGACCCAACCCCTAAGCACCCAGTTCGTTCGACGGACCTGCTCCGCAGTCGAGACCGGAGCCATCGCATTGAGCGTCCTCTTCACCCGGTCTCGCAGACGCTGTTGCGCACGCTTCGATGGGTAATAGAGGGCCGCCCGCTTGGTCCGGTCACGATTCCAGACCCGCCGGTAGGTGAAGCCAAGAAACTCAAATGTCTCTTTCTCCGCCTCGACCACTCGGCTCTTCTCTGGATGGAGCTCCAGTTCCATTGACTCCAAGATCTCGCGGAGTCGGCTCATCGCCCACCCCGCATCCTTGTTCGTCAGCAGAACCAGATCGTCCGCATAGCGAACCAGCTGCGTGTTGGGTCCACCGCGTCGGGTGTATCCTCGGTCCTCCCATGTCGCATCCAGCTCATGGAGATAGATGTTCGCCAAAAGCGGTGAAACCACCCCACCCTGGGGAGTGCCCCGGTCCGGCTTCCATCGCCGCCCCTTCTCCTCGACGCTGCAGATCAGCCAGGCTTTGATCAGACCCAGTACGCGGCGATCCACGATGCGGCGGGCGACCAAGTCCATCAGCTTTCCATGCGGTATCGAGTCGAAGTAACTCCGGATGTCAACGTCACAAACCTGGGTCAGCCCCCAGTTCAGGTACTTCACCACTTCCGCCGCCGCCCCTTGCGCGCTCCGGCCCGGTCGAAAACCCCAGCTCACGTCTCGGAAGCCCGCCTCGAAGATCGGCTCGATCACCATCAACGTGGCTTGCTGCACTACCCGATCACGCACGCACGGGATCCCCAACGGGCGCAGGCGACCATCCGGCTTCGGGATGTACTCCCGGCGGACCGGACGAGGGCGATAGGCCCCGCCTCGGAGTTCTTCCTCCAACTCAGAGAGAAACTCCTCTACACCCCTCTCCTCGATCTCCTTGATGGTCTCTCCATCTACTCCCGCGGTCCCGCCGTTCGCCTTTACGCGGCGCCAGGACTCGCTCAGGATGTCCCATCGATAGATCTTGTCGTAGAGAGCGTAGAACCGGAACCGCGGCTCTGCCTTCGCCTTATCCCCTAGCTTCTTCTGAAGGCCCAGAACCTTATCTCTGGTGCTTGTTAGCTCTCGCAATGCACCCTCCCAGCCTTCTTCCGATGCCCTCACAGCAGGGGTCCTTCCCTACCCTGGAGTTCTGTTGTCTCCAGGATCAAACGGTACTATGACCCCATCCGACTCCCTTCCCGACTCCGCCGGACTTCGGTGCCTACCTTATACCAGCGGTCTTCTTCCAAGCCTCTCGGCCCGGGCCGAGAAGGGCCTCCCCAGTTGACACGTTCGCTGTCCCGACATGTCGCCCCTGATACCCCGGAGGAGTCTCGGGCGGATGCCTGTCCTACATCCCGTGATGATGGCTTCCCCAGTCAGATAGGGGGTCGCCCTCCTCAAACGCTCTTTACGAGGCTACATCTAGGTTCACTCGCGTTACGACCTGCCGGTTCGCATCGACTCCTTTCGAGCCTTTGTCAGATCGCTTAGGCACCGCCGTTACCGACGGTACCCGATCTCATGCTACGGGGCTGACAGGCAGTTACCCCGGTCGGCACCTTCCAGCCGACTAGTCGAACGTGCCCTTAGCTGGGCACTCA
>JANQFG010000286.1 GCA_028277985.1 bacterium
ACCGTGGCGTGGTGGGTCCGGTCGTCGATGGCCAGATACCCCGGCCCCTGCAGGTACTTCATCTCCTTCTCCCTGCTCTCGAAGGCGTTCAGGATCAGCATGACCGTCTTCCAGTAGTCACCCGCACGATCGTGAATGACCTTGTAGAAGCACATGAACGGCACGTCCGCGTCCATCCACAGATGCTGCTTGCCGTAGTTGTAGTAGGGGTCCTTCGGCTGGATCTCCAGGACGATCACCTTGCGCTTTGCCCAGACCAGGTTCGTGGGCGCCCAGGTCGCTCCCTGCCAGCCCTCCTTCTCGTATCCGTAGATCACGGGCTTGATCGACTTCGTGGTCGTCCACTCCCCCTTTTCGTTCTTCACCAGCGCCTGGGGCTCATCGGACAGGAAGGGAAAGATCCCCTCCGTCCTCTTCACCACCTTCCAGCTCACCGAAGAGATCTTCCCGTCGAACCCGTAAGCGTCGTCCACGCACATGTCCGTGCCGATGAACGCATCCGACCGGTTCGCAGGGCTCATGCGCCGTACCCGCCGGATCGCAGGAACATAGCCGTAGGTCATGTCCTGGCGATGATCCAGAAAGCGCCAGGTCATCACGTTGGTGCCGGCGATGTCATACGGGGAGAGGACCCGTACGATCGAGTACCGCTCGATGCCCTTCGGGTTCTTGTGCTTCGCAGCGTCCGGGTTGCCGACCATGGGATACTGAAGGAAGGCGGCCCACACTTCGCGCTCGTAGCCGCCCTCGCCCACCCAGGAGGCCACAAAGGGATAGTCGATGTTGCCCAGGGTGTATCCGTAGAAGAGCCGGTTGTGCATGATCTTGTAGGCGGCCCGGGGCTCCTCCGGGTCCACTTCCGGAAAGGGCTCCCCGGCGATGAACTTCGGGGTCTTGCCCGTGGCGGCCTCCACGACCACCCCCTCTTCATCCAGCACATACTTGCCCTTGTTCGTCTCCCGGGCCTGGAGCACCGGCTGGGTCCAGTAGTCCGTCGGATCGTAGTTCAAGGTGCCGATGTTCAGGACGAACTCCCCCTTCTTCACCCATTCCAGCACAGACTGCGGCAGCAGACCCTCGGCCTTCTGCCAGTTCGTCTTGTCGATCACATCGCCCGGTGCGACGTCCGCAAAGGCGGGCGAAGCGATGGACAGCAGCATGCAGAGGCCGA
>JANQFG010000043.1 GCA_028277985.1 bacterium
TTGGGGGCAGCCGGCCACGGTAAGGTCAGCGACTGGGGTGAAGTCGTAACAAGGTAGCCGTAGGGGAACCTGCGGCTGGATCACCTCCTTTCAAGGAAGTTCGGGAGCCATCCCGGACGACTTTGCAAACGCCCGGCCGTCCCGGGCGACACATCCGGCAGGTTTTCGGCGTTCGCCGTCTTCACATCCCTTTCTCGAAGAGGTTCGGGCTCGTAGCTCAGTTGGTTAGAGCGCACGCCTGATAAGCGTGAGGTCGGTAGTTCAAATCTACCCGGGCCCACCAAGTCAGATTTCAGAGGACAGATGTCAGATGTCGGAAGGGTCTGGCATCTGGCATCTGGCCACTGGCATCTGCTCCGGGGGCGTAGCTCAGTTGGGAGAGCACCTGCTTTGCAAGCAGGAGGGCATCGGTTCGAGCCCGTTCGCCTCCACCACCCGCAGCGCGGGGGGCGTGAGAAGGGCGAAGGCACCTCTTCGGGGAAATCCGGACTCGGTTTTCCAGTCGATCGTTCGGCTGGATGTTTTGCTTTTTGTCATCGTGGATAGGTTTTGGCCCCTCCGATGGACCCTTTGGGTTTGTTGGAGGATCGATTTTCGAAGGAAGTGACGGGAAGAGGATGCAGGTGTTTCTGACATCTGGCATCTGGTTCCTGACATCTGACTTCGGAGATCCTGGCAGTGTTTTCCGCGGGAGAGCTGAAGTTTCCGCTGCAGCGGTTTTGCCGCTGCGTTGCGGAGCTCTCTTGAGCGTGAGAAGGGCATTTGGTGGATGCCTTGGCACCGAGAGGCGATGAAGGACGTGGCACTCTGCGATAAGCTTCGGGGAGATGGGAGCAATCTTTGATCCGAAGATTTCCGAATGGGGCAACCCACCCTTTTAGGGTATCCCATGCTGAATCCATAGGCATGGGAGGCGAACCCGGCGAACTGAAACATCTCATTAGCCGGAGGAAAGGACATCAACCGAGACTCCGTGAGTAGTGGCGAGCGAAAGCGGACCAGGCCAGTGGCATGCGTTTGAGAACCGGAACCGTCTGGAAAGTCGGGCCTGAGCGGGTGACAGCCCCGTACGGGTAGAGAGATGCATGTCCTCGAGTAGGGCGGGACACGTGAAATCCTGTCTGAACTTGGGGGGACCACCCTCCAAGCCTAAGTACTCCTCGGTGACCGATAGTGAACGAGTACCGTGAGGGAAAGGTGAAAAGCACCCCGACGAGGGGAGTGAAAGAGACCCTGAAACCGAATGCCTACAAGCAGTGGGAGCCCAGTCTTCAAATCGCTTGCGCGATGAAGACGGCGCCGTTGGCGACAA
>JANQFG010000061.1 GCA_028277985.1 bacterium
TGGAGTTGACCCGGTTTCGTGGACACATAAACTCTTGAGAGAGAGGAGTCCACGATGCCAAGAACACGAAAACCGTACCCACCAGATTTCAAACGACAGATGATCGAGTTGGTTCGGGCCGGCCGTACGCCGGAAGAGCTGGCTCGGGAGTTCGAACCTACGGCCCAGTCCATCCGTAACTGGGTGGTGCAGGCCGATCGGGATGAAGGGCGACGCAAGGACGGACTGACGACCGAGGAACGGCAAGAACTCACGCGGCTTCGGCGGGAGAATCGCCAACTGCGTGAAGAACGAGAGATCTTGTCAAAAGCGGCGGCCTGGTTCGCTCGGGAGACCGATTCGATCCCCAAGAAGCCTTCGAATTCGTGAAGGCGAACCAGGCCACATACCGGATCGCCACGATGTGCCGGCTGCTGGGGGTCTCCACCAGCGGGTACTATGCGTGGCGGGACAGAGGCCCCTCGGCGCGTGCTCTGCAGGATGCGGCGTTGATCGAGCGAATCCGGACCTTCCACGAACGATCTGACCAAACCTATGGGGCGCCCCGAATCCACGAGGATTTGGCCGAGGAGGGCATCCATGTGGGCCGCAAGCGGGTGGCCAGGCTGATGCGAGCCGCGGGCTTGGTTGGCGTTAGCCGTCGGAAGGGGATCCGTACGACGAGGCGACGAAGCGATGCCCGGCCTGCGCCGGATCTGGTGGAACGGGATTTCGATGTTCCGGGGCCTGATTGCTTGTGGGTAGCGGACATCACCTACGTCCCGACATGGGCCGGATTCCTGTTCCTGGCCGTGGTGCTTGACGCCTTCAGTTGTCGGATGGGCCATGGCTACGCATCTGAAAACCCAGCTGGTCCTGGATGCCCTGGATATGGCGCTCTACCAGCGGCGGCCCCAGGGGGTGATTCATCACTCCGATCAAGGCTCGCAGTACACTTCCATCGCCTTTGGGCAACGTTGCCAACAGGCCGGGGTGCGGCCCTCCATGGGTTCCGTCGGGGACTGCTACGACAACGCCATGTGTGAGAGCTTCTTCGCGACCCTGGAGTGCGAGCTCATCGACCGATACAGGTTCCGAACTCAGGCGGAGGCCCGTATGGCCGTCTTCCGCTATATCGAGGGTTGGTACAATCCGAATCGCCGCCACTCCCGCCTTGATTATCTCTCCCCCGTCAAGTACGAAAGGAGGTTCAAAGACACACTTGAAATCCCAAGCTATCAACTGTCCACGTTACCGGGGTAACTCCAGTTCACACCGCCGGCTTCCTGGCTATCCTCTTGGCCGGGCCAAGCTGGCCTTCGGCTACTTGGCAAGAAGAATGTTTCGCTTGAGCGGTCAGACTTATATGAGTTTCTGCTTGCTCTATGCAGGCTATTCTTCCTTGCCAGAGACCGTCCAATCCGTTGCCTGGGAATGGTCCGATGGGACTTTGAAGATCCACATCGCTCCTCTCATGCTCCTGTTGTTCGGGCTCTTGGCATTGGTAGGGGCAGTCAAATGATCCGGAAGGCGACTCTCAACGGTTCGCCCTTCTAAGAGATCGATTTTCCCTTGCCAGGCTAGAGAACGCCCGCGGAGGCGAAGGTCTCAGGTGGATAGCGAGAAGATCCGAGCGGTTCAAGAACAAGTCTTGGATTCGGCCTGCCATCAGGCCCTTTCAAGTGAGCTTGGTTGGCCGACGCCTCCCGGATGGCCCTATTTATATTCAATTGAACAAGATCGAGAGAAAAGGTGTATAAAACCAAATATCTGGCGTTCCTTTCTGGAAAACACTCTCTCTAAGAAGGGGCCGAAGAAATCCGACCGGACATGGGGTGCCTCATCATGGACTGTCCCAGATTGGAGAAAAGCCCGGAACCCGATATACTCGTCCCTGAGGAGGTCGCCCATTTCCTTCGCAAAAGCCTGAGCTGGGTCTATAAGAATTGGAGGATTTTGGGCGGCAGGAAGCTCGGGGGTTCTTTGTTTTTTCCCGACAAGGAGACCCTCTATGAGCTTATATTTCGTCAAAGGCAGGGGGTGGAGATACGACTTCACCCTGAAGGGGACCAGGCACACGGGAAACTGGTTCAAGACAAAGAAGGAGGCACGAGGGGCCGAAGCCAAAAGAAAGGAGGAGCTGACAGAAAGAAAGACGGAGACCGTGGGGCAGACCCAAACCGACATGAGCTTCTTGGAGATGGTCAACCGTAAGCTGGATCACGTCAAAGCGTATAATTCGGCAAGCCATTACAGGGATTACCGATGCCTCGCTCGCCGGTGGATTAAGAGATGGGGAGATCTGCCTGCGGAGGCGATCACGCAGGAGATGATCCAGCAGTTCGTTTTGGAGAGGAGGGAGGTCTCTCCCTACGTTGGCAACATGGAGGTCAAATGCCTCAGGGCAACCTTCAATTTCGCCAAGAAGCGGAAATGGTTGAGCGCAAATCCTTTGGACGGCATTGAGATGTTCCCGGTGGAGAAGAGAGTGAAGTACGTTCCTCCCTCGGGGGACATCGACAAGGTGATCGCGGAGGCAGATCCGGCAACAGAGGACTACCTCTGGGTGCTCCGTGAGACCATGGGGAGGATGAGCGAGATCAATCGCCTGACTTGGGACGATGTGAACTTGGAAGGCCAGTATGTGGTCCTGTATACACGGAAGAAAAGAGGGGGCCACCTGACCCCTCGGAAGGTGTGGATGACCGAGAAACTGCTCGAAGTCCTCTCTCGAAGGTACACAGACAGGGACAAGGAAAAACCTTGGGTCTTCTGGCACACCTACTGGAGCAGCAAGACAGGGAAGAAAGAACAGGGGCCATATCAGAATCGCACGAAGTTCATGAAGACGCTGTGCAGGAAGGCAGGGGTTCGATATTTTCGGTTCCACCCCCTAAGGCATTCAGGAGCATCGATCATGGATAACAACAACGTCCCGATCGGAGCGATCCAGAGAATCCTTGGGCACGAGAATAGGACCACGACGGAGATTTACTTGCACAGCATCGGGCAGGCGGAACGTGAGGCAATGTCCATTTATGAGCGGGCGAGAAAAAAGTCTCACACAGATTCTCACACGGAACAGCAAGAGGTTAGATCTCATGACCCAACCCCTTGCGCAACTATCTCAAAACATTAGCTTTTCTTGGTGGGCCGTGCTGGACTCGAACCAGCGGCTCTCTGCTTAAAAGAAATCGTTGCGTACCCTTCAGATTTTGGATCAAAAATAGATCCGTCCCCTTTAGAGTTCGACCCCTGTTTCAAAAGGAGGAATGGGCTCATGACCTGGAAGGCGCTGGCGATCGTGCAATTCATCCTGACCCTGTTGCTCGCTACGGCCCTCGCGGCACAGTACGTTTCGGTATCGAGCGTGAGTCCTGTGGTGCGGGAACCGGCAGCCCCCGGCGAGTCGACCCTGGCCTACACCCCGCCCCCTCCTCCGAAGATCGCGCTCGAATCGCTGATGGATCTTTCCGAGCTGAAGAAGGCGATGACGCCCAAGGTGGAGAGAATCAGCGAGGACATCTTCCTTGCGAGCGGGTTTGCCCTGGGAAGCGTGCAGATGGTGATCACGGACGAGGGGCTCGTGATCATCGACACCACGGAGAGCGAGGAGGCCGCACGCGAGATATTTGAGAAGTTCCGGGAGATCACCGATCAGCCCGTCCGGTATGTCATCTACACCCATGGGCATCTCGATCACGTTTGCGGGACACCCGTGTTCATGGAAGAGGGCACCGAGGTCGTAGCCACCAGGGATCTCGTCCGGTTCATGGAGAGGGATTTCAAGGAACTGCACGATTTCCACGTCCGCTCGCGCAAGAACCAGTCCGGAAGTCTAGCCCCGGAGTATTCCCGAAAATTGCCGATGAAATCCATGTTTCGAGGGGTGAGTGGGTTCGACAACCTGGTGTGGCCCACCATTACCTTTGACAGGGAGTATTCATTCGTACTGGGCGGAAAGACCTTCGAGCTGTTTCATACTTCGGGTGAGACCCCCGATCACCTCATGGTCTGGATTCCCGAAGAGCGGGCCCTGTTCTGCGGTGATCTCTATTATGCGAGCTTTCCGAATCTCTCGACCCCTATGCTCGAGCCTCGCCCGGTAAAGGGGTGGGCCGAGTCCCTCGACCGGATGATCGCGCTGGAACCCGTGCACCTCATCCCAGGGCACACCCCGGCGGTCGCGGGCGTGAACGAGGTGCGGAGAGTGCTGACCCACTACCGTACAGCCATCCGTTCCGTGTACGAACAGACTGTCGAGTGCATCAACCAGGGCGAGACGGTGGAGCAGGCCGTGCGGTCCGTGCGTGTGCCCGAGGATCTTGCAGGACTTCCCTATCTTCGGGAGCTGTACGGCCGGGTGGACTGGTCGGTCCGCGGCATCTATCGAGGCCTGACAGGTTGGTACGATGGAAGAGGGACAGGGTTGGCGCCTCTTCCCCCTGGACATCACGCCCGAGAGATGGTCGCTCTGGCCGGTGGCGCGGACAAGATTCTGGCCAGGGCCATCGAGCTTCAGAAGAACGGTGAGCACCAACTGGTGATCGAGCTCTGCGACGTTGTCATCGAAGCAAACCCGGGCGACGAGCTTTCCCGCGTCATCAAGGCCGCATCTCTCGAGAACATGGCCTTTACGGGCGGAAACCTGAACATGTTCGGGTTCTATCGCTCTGCCGCCGCCCTGGAGCGGCAGGCCGCAGGCGTGAAGCCTTAACAACCTGCTGAGGTGGCTTGTCTTCGAGGTTGTGATGTCCCCTTTCATCTCTCACAGCAGAAGTATCCTTCATCGAGCTTCTTCCGTTTCTCCAAACATCGTTTCTTCTCACCCGGCCTGATTCCGCCCAAAATCAGAGTTTTGACTCATATTCCTAGCTCGCTCTTCGAGGTCAAAAGGAGACTGCTGTGGGCGTCTCTCAGCTGGTTAGGTCGACCCCCGCGCTCACGTCGGCCGTCTTTTGTCTTGACAGACCCTCCTGCTTTTCGTTATATTTAATAAAAGAAGATTCAACTAGTGTTCCGTTGCGAATCTTTTCTTCGCACGATGGAGCCGGGCCGTCAACCCTTCACCAGGAGTCCACACCATGAAGACAACAGCACGCACATCTTTGCTCGCCCTTCTTGTTCTGTTTTGTGTTTCACATGCTGCCTGGGCGGCCCCATTCGTAGTCTCTGACTCCGATTTTGTGGGCGGAGTCTATGAGCTTCGTTACTCCACCTGGTCAAACACCCTCACTCTGAACGGGACGGCCACGGCACTCGATGGTACACCGCTCAACGATCTCTTCTTGTCGAACAGCGGCAACACCGCATACGATGCGTGGCAATATTACGGTACGGATGCCAACGTGAAGTACCTGCAAGCCACAGGTAGAGCGAATGGTTTTGGCGTGGGGCCGAACTCGACCTACAATACCAGCGCCTCTGCAAATATGGGGTTTGACTTCAGCGCGGTCACAGGGCAAGTGGCGCAGATCGAGCTTGTCGCCTCCAGCCACATCGGTCAATTCGCGCAATGGGGGAGTGAAGCGTTCGGTGATCAGCTCTACGGCCAGATTGCAGCGCCTATGGGTTCTTTCGGCACAGGCAGCTTTACGGATCTGTACCGATTCACGGGCGATAATCCGGACTATGGCCCCAACCCGGGTGGATATGGCATAGGGGGCCTTGACATCACTTCGTTTCTCGATACGGCCTGGCTGGCCGATCCCTCACTGCTGGAGCTGAAGTTCGGGTACGAGCTTCAGAACACGGACATACCTGGAAGGCACCTGCAGCTGTTCCGTGATCACGTGGGATCGGCGGAGGACGGCTTCATGCTTCGCGTTACACTGGCTCCGCCGCAGGATCCGCATGCGGTTTCCGAACCTGCCACCCTGCTGCTTGTCGCCGCCGGCCTGGTTGGTTTGGCCGGCGCCGGAGCGAGAAGGAAGAAGGCCTCGCCTCGAAGTTAGCGTGACAGCCGGTCATCGACTGCGCGAGAGCTCGCACGGGTCGTGGTTGGTCTTCTTAACGGCCTTCCAGAATATGAATGCTCATGGCCGCCTCGCCCGTGCCCAGGGTGCCGCCGCCGTTCTCCGACATGGCGATGCGGGCCCCTTCGACCTGTCGCTTGTCCGCTTCCCCCCGCAACTGGGTCACCAGTTCGTAGATCATGGCCAGGCCCGAGGCGCCGATCGGATGACCCCGTGAAATGAGCCCTCCGCTCGTGTTGATTGGGATCTTTCCACCAATCGCGGTTTCGCCTCTCTCCGCAAAGGGGCCTCCCTCCCCGACCTCGCAGAAGCCCATCTGCTCGACCTGGTGAAGCTCTCCGAAGGCCGTCGCATCGTGCACCTCGGCCAGGTCGATGTCTTCGGGACCTACTCCGGCCACTTCGAATGCCTTCTTGGCCGAGCGAGCCGATACATCGGTCGGTCCCTTGAGGTTGCCGGACTGCAGGACCGAAGCAAGGACTTTGATGGCCCGAGCGGAAGGATGCTTCTTCAGGAAACTCTCGCTGCAGATGATGGCCGCTGCGGCTCCGTCTCCGATCGGTGCGCACATCGCCCTGGTCAACGGCCAGGATACCTCCCGGTCCTCCATGACCTGCTCCACGGTCTGCGGGAAGGTGTACTGGGCCAGAGGGTTCAGGGTCGAGTTGTTGTGGTTCTTGGCCGCTATGCATGCGAGCTGCCTCTGGGTGGTTCCGTAATTGTCCATGTGCCGGCGGGCGCCGATGGCGTACCAGTCCATGAAGACCGAGTGGCCGCCCGGTTTCTGGGGCGGCAAGTCGACACCCTTCTCCTTGGCCTCCTTTTCCTTGCGCTTCTGCTCCTCCTCGGCAAACTTGGCCATCTGGTCCATGACCACTTCCACGTCCATGCCGGACATGAATCCCTGCATGGTCTTGGCCCGGTCCTCACCGTAGAGTTTCTCCGCTCCCATGGCCAGGACGCAGTCGTACAGCCCCGCTTTCACGGCGATCCAGGCCGAATTGAAGGCGGTGGAGCCGCTCGCGCAGGCGTTCTCGACGTTTGTAACCGGCACTCCCTCCAGACCGTTGGCAGAGAGGGCCACCTGGCCGCGGATACAGTGCTGAAAGGTGTGGATGCCCCAGGCGGAATTCGAGAACCAGGCCGCCTCGATGTCGTCCAGGCCGAGCCCGCAGTCCTTCAGGACGAGGTCCAGGGCCTCGCCGGTCAGGGACTTCATGTTCCGGTCCATGTATTTTCCGAATTTGATCATTGCCGATCCGAGAACGTACACGTTGTCACTCATTTCTCTTCGCTCCTTTCTCTCTGCAAACCTTATTGCACTGCTACACGAATGCGCTGAGCCCGAGCGTGTCCCTGCCCACGATCAGCTTCTGAATTTGTGTCGTTCCGTCCGGGATGGTCTGCATGCGCGCGTCCCGGAAGTACCGCTCCGCCGGGTACTCCTCGCTCAAGCCGTAGCCCCCCAGGATCTGCACACACTCCGAGGCCGTCTCCACTCCTGCTTCGGTGGCATAATACTTTGCCATCGCGGACTGGGCATCGCAACGCTGGCCCTGATCCATCATCCAGAAGGCCCGGTAGGTGAGCAGGGCGGCCGCATCGGTCCGGGTCCGCATGTCGGAGATCATTGCCTGGATCAGCTGGAATGATCCGATCTCCTTGCCGAACTGCTTCCTTTCCTGTGCGTACCGGACGGCGAGGGCCAGGGCGGCACGAGACATTCCGACGCTGCCGACAGCCATCAGGCTGCGGGCCAGTTCGAAGGTGCGAAGGGTCGTCTTCAAACCCTGACCCGGTTCTGCGAGAAGGTGGTTGTCCTGTACCTTTGTGTCTTCGAAGATGAGCTCCGATGTTGGGAAGGCCTTCATCCCCATCTTTTCCAGCTCCCGCGTCTTGTAGGGGCTCCGGTCCCGATCCACCAGAGCGGCGGTCAGGCCCTTTGCGCCGAGGGACCGGTCGGTGGTGGCGATCACGATCGCCTTGTCCGAGATGCTTCCATTCGAGATCCATGTCTTGGTCCCGTTCAGCAGATATCCGTCATCGACCTTCTTCAGGGCCGTTTCGATCGCCGCGGCGAAGGACCCTACATTCGGCTCGGTGACGCAGAGACATCCGATGGAGTCTCCTGAGCAGATGGCCGGAAGGATGCTCTTCTTGCACTCCTGGTTGGGGGACTCGGTTATGAGGCGGCCGCAGACGGTCTGGATGAGACAGACGCCGCCAAGGGACCCGAAAATGCCGGCCAGCTTCTCGGCAATCAGGCCGGTGGTGACATAATCGAGGCCCAGGCCGCCGTATTCCTCGGGAATCGGCCCGGAGACCGCTCCGAAGGGATAGAGCTTCTTGAGCAGTCCCTTGACGACGGCAGGATCCCGCAGGGCTTTTGTCCGGTCGTACTCGTCGGCAAGCGGCTCCAGCTCCTTGCGGCCAAACTTCTCAAAGCTGTCGAGCAGGATTCTCTGGTCTTCGGTCAGCGCGAAATCCATGGGTTCTCAGCTCCTCTGCGTCAGGCTTTTGTCTGTTCTCTGCCACGATCCTGGAGGCTCTTTCTCTGGGCGGCCATGAAATCGGCCGTGAGCTTTCGTGCGTGCTCCCGGCAGATTTTCCTTTCCATGATAAGCGCCTCGGAAAGGGGCATGCCGTAGCCATCGTTGATCACACGCTTGTAGCTCGATACCATGCCCGGCGCACAGGAGAGGATATCCGTGGCCAGTGCCCGGCAGACCGTCAGCAACTCCGCCGGTTCCACCACTCGATTGACCAGCCCCCAGGCCAGGGCCTGATCGGCAGACAGATAGTTACCCGTGAAAGAGAGCTCCTTGGCCCGGCCGATCCCGATCAGCCTCCCCAGCTTCTGGCTCATGCCCCAGCCCGGCATGACTCCGACCCGTGCGTGCGTGTCTGCGAACCGGGCCTCGGTCGAGGCGATCAGGAAGTCGCATGCCAGGGCAAGCTCGAACCCGCCCGTGATGGACACGCCGTTGATGGCACCGATGATGGGGCGATCGAATCCGTTTACGATATCTATGGTATCCAGGTTGTCTTCCGGCTCGCTCCCGCCTCCCCCCATGCCCTGTTCCGACATCTCCTTCAGGTCGAGACCGGCACAGAAGGCCCGTCCCGCACCGGTGAGGATCACGACCCCTGTCTCACGATCCGCCTGGAGATCGGTAAAGGCCTGGCCGATGGACGCGACGAGCTCCCTTGAAAGGGCGTTCATCGCCTTGGGCCGGTTCAACGTGAGTGTCGCAATTCCGTCCTTCTTTTCAACGAGCAGCACCGGTTCTGGCATGATTCTACCTCCACTGTGGGACCGCATCTTACGAAAATCCCCGGAATCGGGTATTATACCCGTCTGCGACGGGTTCCGTCGAATGCATCGAAATCCGCATTGAAATCCGGAGGCTGCGCTCACCGGGGAAGGAATCAACCAAGGAGGACGAAAGAAATGGCAGAACGAGTTCCGATTCGAGAGGGAACGTTTCAGGAGGGTCCCGATGGGGGCGTCCTGCTGGCGAACAAATGCACATCCTGCGGACAGCTCTTCTTTCCAAAGGCAAAACTGTGTCTGGCATGTCTTCACGAGGACCTGGACGAGGCACCCCTGGGCAGGAAGGGGACGCTCTACTCCTATACGATCGCGCATATGCCCTCGTCCTTCTTCCCGCCACCCCATGCGATGGGGTACGTGGATTTGCCTGAAGGTCTGCGGGTCTTCGCGCCCCTGAAGATCGTCGACGACAAGCCCTTTGACGTGGGTATGGAAATGGAAGTCGTCATCGAGAAGATCTGGGAGTTCGAAGGCAAGGAACTGATGGGTTACGTGTTCAAACCCGTTTAGGCCGGATGGAGAAGGAGAATACCATGAGGGAAGTTGCCGTATTGGGTGTTGGACAGAGTACCTTCGGTAAGATGCCGGAAATATCCGCTGCCGAGCTCGGACGGGATGCCGTGATTGCGGCGATCAAGGATTCCGGGATCAGCGCGCGCGACATACAGGTCGCCTACAGCTCCCGGCTGTACGATGCAGCGATCACGAGTCAGGACGTGCTCAAAGAAGTGGGAGTCACAGGCCTTGAAATGATCAACGTTGAAAATGCCTGTGCAGGAGGCGCGACAGCGGTCAGAGGGGTATGGAAGGAGATCGCGAGCGGTCACTACGACGTGGGCGTTGCCATCGGTGTGGAGTCGATGACGACGAGCCCGGTCGCGCGCAAGCTGATTCCACCGGGCAAAGACGACATCGAGGGGCAGCTCGGGCTGACCATGCCCGCCGTGTTCGCCCTGCTCGCGCGGCGTCAGATGCACGAGTCCGGTGCAACGCCCAAGGATTTTGCACAGGTTTCGGTCAAGAACCATCACCACGGGTGCCTGAACCCCTACGCGCAGTACAAGAAAGAGTTCACGGTCGAGGAGGTCCTCGCTTCGCGGATGATCTGCGAGCCCATTACCCTGCTTCAGTGCTGTCCGAACACGGACGGTGCTGCCGCCGTGATCCTCTGCTCCATGGATGTGGCGAGGAAGTACTCGACCAATCCGGTCAAGATTGTCGGTTCTGCGTTGCTTTCCGCAGGATACACCTGGCAGCAGAAGGATATGACATCCTCGCCTCTGGGGGTAGAGACTGCGAGGAGGGCCTATGAGATGGCAGGCTGCGGGCCCGAGGACATCGACCTCGTAGAGCTCCACGATGCCTTCTCCACGGAAGAGATTCTCCGTTACGAAGACCTGGGTCTGTGCAAGCCGGGTGAAGGTGTCGAGTTTCTCCGGTCCGGCGCTCCTGCTCTGGGAGGCAAGGTTCCGGTCAACCCGAGCGGCGGGCTCCTTTCCCTGGGCCATCCCTTGAGCGCGTCCGGCGTGCGTGTGGTAGCGGAAGTGACGACCCATCTGCGCGGTCAGGCAGGGAAGAGACAGGTCGAGGGCGCCAAGGTCGGGTTGGCCCACATGCTCGGAGGTTTTGCGGCCGGTCTGGAAGCCGGAGCGTGTGGGATCCATATTCTTACGCGTTGATACACTAGGATAAAGGCACGAAGGAACGACAAGGGGGTCGGGGATCAGGGGTCAGGGATCAGGCCGCGCAACCCAACCGATGGAGATTGTGAGGAGCAGAAGGCGACGTGGCAGCCCCCTGTCCACAACCGAGGACGTCGCGAGCGAAGCAACCCCCTGGCTATTGTGCTGTCATCCCCGCGAAGGCGGGGATCCAGGGGTGGACCGGTGGCTGGGACTAGTCCGAGTTGGGGGGAGACATGACCTTACCGTTGGAGGGAGTACGAATTCTGGATTCGGCGCACCAGTACCCGGGGCCCTACTGTTCAATGCTCCTGGCGGACATGGGTGCCGAGGTGTTGAAGGTCGAAAGGCCCGGGGCAGGGGATCCGGCCCGGCAGGTTCCCGACTTCTTCCAAACCATCAACCGAAACAAGCGGAGCCTGACCCTTGACGTGAAGCATCCGGAAGGCAAGGAGATCCTCCTTCGCCTGGTCAAGCAGTGCGACGTTTTCAC
This sequence comes from bacterium, assembly GCA_028277985.1. GTDB lineage: Bacteria > Desulfobacterota > DSWW01 > DSWW01 > DSWW01 > S015-6. The sequence continues at coordinate 11,464 of JANQFG010000061.1, forward strand.
CGAGGGGTTTCGGCCCGGGGTCACGAACCGGCTGGGCATCGACTATGAGGCCCTGAGCAAGATCAACCCGCGCCTGGTCTACTGCTCCATCTCCGGCTACGGCCAGGACGGTCCGTTCCGGGATGTTCCCGGCCATGACCTGAATTACCAGTCCATGGCAGGGATGCTCGAAGGATTTCTTGACAAGGACGGCGAGTATATCGCACCCCGAATCACGGTGGGAGATCTGTCGTCAGGGATGTTCGCCGCCATGGGAATTCTCGCGGGCCTCATGTCGCGGGAGAAGTCGGGCAAGGGGCTCTACGTGGATGTCTCCATGTTCGACGGGCTACTCTCCTGGATGGGCGCGAGCGTGGGGATGACCTATTCGCTGGGAATGTTCGATTTCGGACAGGATGCGGGGTACGGGATCTTCAAGGGTGCGGACGGGAAGTCGTTCTCTCTGGGGATCGCACACGAGGACTGGTTCTGGCAGAGGCTCTGTTCCGTCATCGGACTCGAGCAGCACGCGGGGCTGAACGCCCTGGAGAGGAGGCTGCAAAGGCCGGATATCGAGAAAGAGATGCAGTCCGTCTTCTCCGGAAAGGACAGGGACGAGTGGGTCAGAATGTTGATCGAGGCGGATGTACCCGTAGCGCCGGTGAACGACATGGCAACATTGCCCGGGGACCCACACGTCCAGGCCAGGAATTTGATTCAGGACATTGAGCTTGCCTCGGGGCAGACCATCCGGCAAGTGAGCTTTCCGATCGAGTTCTCCACCTGCGATGCGAAGAAGATCCGAAGACCTCCGCCGGAGCTGGGGGAGCACACGGATCAGGTCCTTTCCGAAATCGGATACTCCGACGAGGATGTGTTGCGGCTCCGGACGGATGGCGTCGTGTAGCGAATTACTCCACATCGAACCGTTGTGAAGCCCTGGAGGTGAGCCGATGAGCGAGCAGGACGTTCCCACGTACGAGGTGTATGCCCTCCAATACGGATACCACACTTTCTACCCCAGCTACATGTTCTTCTGGATGGGTAACCCTCCCCTGGCCGGAGAGCAGAGCCTGATGCCGAACGCCTACTACCTGTGGCTGATCAAGGGCCCGGACACAAACATCCTCTTGGACGCCGGGTGTACGCCTGAAGCGGCCCAGGCCCATCAGCTCGAGGGTTACGCAGATCACGAAACGCTGCTCGGACGGCTCGGTCTGTCAGCAAAGGATATCGACACGGTCATCCTCTCGCACCCGGACTGGGACCACCTGGACGGGATCTCGGTCTTCGACGAGAGCATGCCGGAAGTCTATGTCCACGAAGCCGCCTATGCCTGGCATCTTCAGGTGGGAAGGCGCTATGAGCTGCTCAGAGCCGTAAACATGCCCTCCAAGGAGGAGGTGGACAAGGCGCTGAAGGTGATGGACGCGGGCAAGCTCAATCTCGTGAAGGGCGAGCATGGCGACACCGTGGAGATCCGGCCCGGCCTCTCGGTGATTCGAACGGACGGCCACTACCAGGGACATCTTGCCGTGGTGGTGGAGACCGCCGAGGGACCCGTTTTCCTCGCCGCGGATTCGGTCTATCTGTACGGCAACCTCGAACTGGGATGGCCCATAGGACTCGTTCGAACGAGTCTCACCGACGCGCTGGACGTGTTCGACATGATCAAGGATGTGACGGCGAAAGGCGGTTTTGCCGTTCCCGGGCACGACCCTCAGCTCCCGGAGAAGTTTCCCAAGGTCGAGGAGGGGGTGTTCCGTATCGCCTGAGATCCTGCCTGCAACGCGAGCATGCTGCACCCGCTATCGGAGAAGGGTTCCCGAATGCCTCAAGTCGGAATCCGAAGAACGAGCATCGACCGGCTCGAACAGGATGTGGAAGAGCTCCTGGGTTGGATCGGGTATGCGCCGGCGAAGGAGCGAATTCTTCTCAAGCCGAACATCGTCGCTGCCGTATCGCCGGAAAACGGGGACGATACACACCCGAAGGTGACGGAGGCGCTTATCCGGTACTTCCAGCGACGGGGCAAGCAGGTCGTCCTTGCAGAGGGAAGCGGGATCTTCGACACGGAGGAGGCTTTCGAAAGGCTGCTCGAGACGACAGGCTACCTCGATATTCGTGATCGTCTCGGGGTTCCCATCATCAACGTGGAACACCTAGAGTGTGAGGACGTACCCTGGACATACGGTTCCATTCCTCTGCCGAAGATGCTCCCCGACTGCGAGTATATCAATGTCCCCACCATGAAGACCCATATCCAGACCCTGGTGACGCTGGGTGCGAAGAATCAGAAGGGCCTTCTCCAAATGAAGACCAAGAAGCTCTTTCACAAGAAGGAGCTTCACGACTACCTCCGTGCCCTGAGCGAGGTGGTCCGACCCGCCCTGACGCTTGTGGACGGCCTGTACTGCGTCGAGGGGACCGGCCCGACGGGCCCTCCGGTGGGTGAGGTGAAGGAAATGGGCCTTCTCGTTGCAGGCAAGAACATGATGGCGGTGGACAACGTCTGCACCGAGATCATGGGGTTCGATGTGAAGGACGTGAAACACCTCGAGCCGGTGAAGGACGTGGAGGTCCTGGGAGAGAGGATCGAGGCGGTGCGGTCGACTTTCAAGCCGCCGGTGCGCATCATCCGGGTGGACCCTTTCACGGTCTACTCGGACGACAAGGTCTGCACCATGTGCTCGGTTCCCTTCTACAGGGCCCTTTCAAAAATATTCAACACGCCTGCTCTGTATGACCAATTCACCAAGAGACCGGACTTGCGGCAGGTGAGCGTCATCATGGGGCCGACGGACCCCCCTGCGGACCCGGAGTCCTATCCCGTCTGCCTTGGAGACTGCTCCACCCGGACGGCAAGAAAGAAGGGGATTGCGCACATCGCAGGCTGCCATCCCGACTACCGGGAGGTCGTGAACTTCTTCTGCCCGGGAGCCTATCCGGATATGGACCGGGCGGATTCGAAAACCCACTCGAAGGAGTCATCATGATAGACGAGACGAGAAAAGAGTTGCGGGATTATGCTGCCACGGTTTCCGAGAATCTGAGAAAGCTTTCAGACGAAACGGACCGCCTTGCCTGCTTCGTGGAGGATCTGCTCGCGTACAGGGATCTGTACGACACCTCCATCGAAGGAATGGACGAGCGCTACAAGCGGCAGGGGGATGCGTACGTGCTCTACGAAGACGGCAACCTCTTCGTGAATGCAGCCAGCGGGGCCGTCCCTGTGGATGACAGGGTGAAGCGGGATCTCAGGCTCTACGAATACGCCAAACCGAGGTTGAAGGATGCCTTCTACCGGCTCCGGTACTGCGACGAGATGTGGTTCTTCACGACCGAGACCCTGGCCTGCGGATGGGTGGAATACGACTACATCGGGCCGAACCTTCCGGAAAGGATCGACCTGACCATGGTCCATCCCTTTCGGGTGACCCGGCTGGACTGGTTCGCGATCGTCAACCCGGTGAACAATCCGGAGAGAGAAGGGAAATGGTCTTCCTTTCCCTTTGTCGAGCTCTATCATCAGTGGGTCTTCACCTACCACGTTCCCCTTTACGATGGTGAGAAATTCATGGGGGCCTTTGTTCCCCATGCAAAGATCGACCCCATGCTGGAAGACTCGATCTACAAGGGCAAGGCAAAGATGATGGCCATCCACGATGACGGGACATTGATCGGGATGAACGAAGCCGCGGAAAAAGAGTTCGATCTCGAGACCTACAAGTTCCGTCTGTGGGATGAGCCTTCCGCGAAAGTGCCCTACGTCAGGAATGAATTGAACCTGATGAAGAACGAGTGCGAGGATTTCCACTGGCTGGCCGACGGAATCAAGTGGCAGAACGTTTTCGATCTGACCATCCTCGGCAAGGAATACACGATTCTAAAGGAGCGCATCCCGCTCATCGGGATGAACCTCGTTGCTCTGTTGGACAAGGAATGAACCCACACGAAGAAAGGAGAACCCGGCATGATTGGATACGTGACGATCGGTGTAAAGGATATGGAAAGGGCGAAGCAATTCTACTGTGACTTGCTGGCGGATATTGGCGCCTCGGTGTTGATGGACATGGGACGTATCGCGATGATCGGCAAATCGATGCATGAGCCGATGCTGGCCGTGTGTATTCCCCATGATGAGAAGGAAGCGCAGCCGGGCAATGGGAATATGTTTGCGATTTCTGCGGGGACCAAGGAAATGGCCGAAAAGCTCTATCACAAGGCGATTGCGTTGGGCGCCACCTGCGAAGGTGAGCCGGGCCAACGGATGCCGGATGTCTTTTACGGAGCTTATGTTCGCGATCTCGACGGCAACAAGATGGTATTCTACGTGTTTGGCTAGATATTGGGGAGCCGGGCAAGACAAGGGTAACGGTGGGCCTGTTGGCTTTGGGGTCAGGCCGTAATGTTCAACCCTGGGTGTTCCTACTCATGTCTTGAAAGGAAGTCTTCCGGCATCCTGAGGGCGACGACTTCCCCGCGGGCCGTCTCCTTTCCTTCGGCAGACAGGGTGACTGAGGCTACCACCTTTCGGCCCTTGCTTTCTTTGACCTGGCCTCTCAGCTCCAGGGAAGCATCAATAGGCGTTGGTGCCACGTAGTCGACGTGGAGCGAAACCGTAACGAATCGCTCCACCGTATCGGCGCCGAGTGATTTGCCTTCTTCGCGGTGTTTTGCAGAAGCCGCCGTCGCCGTGCCGTGACAGTCGATCAAGGAAGCGATCAGTCCACCGTACACGTACCCGGGAAAAGCCGTGTGATAGGGTTGGGGTTGAAAACGGCAGACGGTCTCTTCACCCTCCCAGTACGTCTTGATCTGATATCCGTGTTTGTTCGATTTTCCGCATCCGTAGCAGATGGCGATATCGTCCGGGTAGTAATCCTGTACAGCTTTCCGTGTCATCAAGAACTCTCCCCTGTTTCAGCCGCATGATCCAGTGTCACGGATTGTTTTGCATGCTACTTGCACAGCTTCTGGAATCCCGCCAGAGTGAAGTCGTCGGGATCCAATTCGGCAAAAAGGATTCTGCGTGACCTCGTGGAACGAAAATGCGTTCTGCCTCAATAAACCTGAAATACATCGACATCCGGTACTTCCATAGCCCCTTCGGGGCACAGCTCCACGCAGCAGTAGCAGGAGATGCAGGCATCGGTCATTACGAATTCAGGGACGATGGTCAGAGCTTCGGCCGGACAGCTCTCGACACACTCCTCGCATAGGATGCAGTTGTCTTGGTTCCATACGGGCTTCACAGTGGTGCGAGTGAGCATAATCTCCGGGATCGATTCCTGCACCACCTTGTTTGCCTCATCTCTGTCCGGCGCCTTGGGCCGGTAGGTTGCGGGCAACAGAAAGTCGGGGATGGGTTCCACCTCTCCCCTGATCTCAATTCTTTCATCTTCCCAGTTCCCCAGTTTGCGATGGATCCCTTCCCGTGTGATGGGGGCGGATGCAGGATTCACGCCCATCATTCTCGCTTTCACACAATCAAGGGCCAGGGCGTCGGTGCTGGCCAGGAGCTTTCCGACTTCCCTCTGCTGACCCGTATGGCACGGTCCGTTTCCCTCGATGACAGTGAGGGCATCCATGATGTTCAGATCCGGAGGGCGCATCTGGAAGATATCGCATAGGGCCCGGGCAAAATCGGCAGGGTCAGGGGCCTCCACGTGGAGCTTGGCCTTGTTGGTGCCTGCCACATAGCCAAAGAGATTCTTTATGGCCCCTGAACACAGCGTCATCACGTGGGTTTTGAATTTGGGCATGTTGATGACAAAATCAGCCTCGAGCACCAGCTTTGAAATAATGAACGTGAACCCTGTTTCCGTGCCAGTTCTTTTGACGACCTGGTCGGATATGGACCGAAAGCAGCCCTCGGACGCTTCCATAATGCCGGTGACCTCCGCCACACGGCGAGAGCTGCTTTTCATCCCACCCGGATTATCTCCCACCTGAACCTTGGCACCTCGATCCAGGCATGAACGCACCACCGCTCTCACCAGTTCGGGATGGGTGGTGTGTCCGAAATCCGGTGTGGAAGGGCCCACCATGTTCGGCTTCACCAAGACGGTCTGGCCGCTCAGGCTGCCGGACACCAGCTCTGACAGGATCATTTCCACTTTCTCACGCATCTGCTCTACTACAACCGATTCTATGATGACTTTGGATACTCCGGCTGTTTGCACGTGACATTCTCCTTTTTCAAATCTGTCTTGTGCGCCCGAAATGGACATTTTAGCATCTTCCCCCGTTACATTCACCCTGCAAACCTGGGCGAAGAAGTGACGCAGCTCTTATGTATGTGGACCTTAGCAGGTTCCCGGATTCTCAGGATACGGATGTGAGAGCTATCCGGTGATCCTTGACACGGATCCGGGTTCATGGCTAGTGTTTGGCTGTCTGGAGAAAGAATCCCCCCACAACCTATCCACGAGCGTGAAGCAGCGAAAATGCGGTTCTGGTTCAAAGACGGTGTCTGGAACTCGAGAAGATCGGCGAAGACGATTCGGAAAATGGCTCTGGACACGGTGGAAAGCATCGCCGTGATCCGGCATGCAGCTGTGGGTGATATGGTTCTGACCCGCAGCTTTCTTGTGGAGACCCGAAAGGCCTTTCCGAATGCGAGCATCACGCTCTGTCTCGTCAGCCACTATACACGAGGGGCTCCCGTGGATCTCGCGGACCGGGTGCACATCGTACACGGAGCCGACCAGCGTGACGCCTCCCTTTGGGTCCGATTCAGGCGAATGAGGGAGCTCGGCTATCATGACCTCATGTTCGATCTGGCAGCGACAAACAGGTCCTTCTTCACCTGTCTGCTGAATCCGGCGATGCTGAAGATCGGCTTCCCCTATCAGGCGTGGCAGGCCAGGCTCTTCTATGACGTCGCTGTAGGACGCAGCGACCTCAACTTCGAGGTCTGCGATATGCTCAACATGATTCACATATTCGGCGTCAAGACCGCCTATCCGCACCAGTACGACATGCCCGGCGAGCCCTTGAAGAGGGACAGGCCCTATCTGGTTTACTTCGCGGGGGCATCGACCCAGGCGAAGTGCTGGCCCCCGGACCATTTCAGCCGACTGATCCGAATCATGGCGTCCGACTATCCGAGCCATGATCATCTTCTGCTCGAGGGCATTCAGGAGTGGGAGAAGGCGGATGCGATTCTGGACCCCCTTGCGGATGTCGGGAATGCCGGATCTGTCAGGGCCGATACGATCGAAGAAACGACGGCATTGATCAAGGGGGCGGATCTGGTGATCTCGAATGACACCGGCATCCGGCACATAGCCATCGTTTCAGAAATCCCGACCGTGGGATTGTTCTTCAACTACACCGCCCCGCACCGGTACTGGCCGAGGTACGACATCCACGAGATCGCCTTGCCTGAATCCGAGGGCCCGACAAGGGTGGAAACGGCCCACGAAGCTTGTGTGCGTATGCTTGCGAAAACCGGGATTGTCCGGGCCGAATGAGGGGATTCGTTCAATACGGCGTGTAGGATTTCTCTTCCACGAAATCGGATCCGAGCTTCTGGTTGATTGCTTTCTTGACCTCGAAACGCCTGTCATTGGTCAGATAGACGGCGCGCGCGAGCTCGATGAACTCATCGTCAAAGGCCTTTTGTGACTCCTTGTCACGGATTTCGTCTTCGATGACCCAGAGCTTCTCGTTGATCGCCTTGAGCTCATCCACTTCTTCGCTCACATCCCCCCTGGAGAAGGGCAACTCTTCCAGCAGCTCATTCAACCCCTTCAATTCCCTCTCGATGTTCTCCAGCTTGGCCGGATCGTGTATGCGGCTCCGCTTGATCTCCAGAATGGTCAATTTGTCGAAGAACTCGCCGATCGATATTTCCACATGAACATTCATGCCGACCTCTTCCTGGGGGTCAGGGGCTCGTTGTCTAATCTTCCCATTCCGCTGCTTCGAAGTCGCCGGTGGAGCGCTCTTTCACCCTTTCGACATACGCATCGAGCTCTTTCGCAAGCTTTGGGTCGATTTCCCTGGGTTTGTGTTCCGCGAGGATCCGGTCCACGACTTCGGTGGCATAATCGGCAATGTTCTTCTTCCCGGCCGACTTCCACGCATCGATCTGTTTCCGGTCTGTGACGGTTGGTATGAAGTGCTCTTCCCTGAAATAGTCCAGCGTGCTGTCCTCGTCCAGGTAGTGGCCTTCCGGGCCGATACGCTGGATGTCCTCCAGAAGGAGCTTGTCCGGGTTCACGTCGATGCCCTGCAACGCCCTCTCGGTCCGGCCGATGATTTCGTGGTCGATCACGGCAAGCTCGTGGGCCCCGAGATTGGTGGATTCCAGGGTGCCCACGCAGGTGATATAATTGGCGCCCCCCATGGCCGCCAGCATCATGGACTGCATTCGTTCGAAACCACTCTGCACGTCAAGGACCTTCGCCTCGGTAGCGCCGGCCACAGTACGTACGGGCAGATTGTAGTAGTGTCCGAGCTGGGCCGCGGCCGCACTGATCAGGCCGGTTTCGACCGATCCGATAGCAGGCGTGCCCGTTTTCATGTCGGCGATGGTGGAAACAGAGCCGTACAGGACCGGGCTTCCGGGATTTGCGACCTGGGACATCACCACATGCGAGACGACCTCGGCATTGTGCTGCAGCAGCAGTCCGGCAAGGGTGGCCGGAGCCGTGGTTCCGGCCATCGCTTCCGGGGACAGGAGGGCCGGCATGTGGTGTTCGCCCAGGATCACCATCCCCTCGAGCTGAATCTGGGCGCTCGACAAGGGCGTGTGGGTATTGACCACACCGCAGAAGGGATGACGCTCCTTCAGGCGTTCCTTGCCCCCCATTACCATGGAAACCATTTCCATCATATCCGTGGTGGCCAGTACCCCGTAGGCCCCCATGCCGATGGACTTGGTGCAGTTCTGTGCCCATGTTCGGATCGTCTCCACATGAATGGTGTGCATCGGTATGTCCTGGGCCCAGATGTCCATCTGATTGCAGGAGATCTTGTCAAGATGATCGAAGAGCACCAGGTGCTTTCGCACGTCCTCATGGGTAGCCTCCCGGTGCTCGCCGCTCGCAATGTCGAGCATCCTGAAGGCGGTGCCCAGCCCGGCCCAGACCCTGTTCTTCGGGCTGATCGGGAACCGGACCTCCGGATCGGCACCGGCGACGAAGAACTCCGAAGGCGCCTTCTTGACGGACTCCTCCACCACGGCCGGCGGAAACTTGACGATCTTGGACGCCTCGTCCACCTGGCAACCATGATCTGCGAGCAGGGATCTCATCTTCTTCAGCATGACGCGGATGCCTGTCTTCTGAAGAATCTCCAGTGTCTGCTCATGAATCTTTTGGATTTCCTCTTCATCAAGGACCTGCAAGCGCGCGAGCTTCATGACCTTCCCCCTCTGTCCGGCATGGCGTCGATGCTCAGACCTTCTCCAGTGCCTGCTCCAGATCACGAATCAGGTCTTCCGGGTCTTCGATTCCGATGCTGAACCGGAAGATGCCTTCTCCCATGATCTCTGTGTATTTCTCCTTCTGCCGGTCGTCGAACTCCACCATGTCATCGAAAAAGAACATGGTGGGGATGTAGATGATCAGGCTCTGATCGTGGCCCAGCGATACGGCGTGGGTGATGATCTCGAGGTGCTCCAGGAATTGGAAGCAGCCCATAAGATCCGCGTCGATGCTGAAGTTCATCATTCCCGAGAATTCGGACATCTGACGGGCGGCCAGATCGTGCTGGGGATGGTCCTCGAGCCCGGGATACCGAACCTGGGAGATCTTCGGGTGGGCCTGGAGAAATCGCGCGATCTCCATGGCGTTGGCCGAGTGCTTCTGCATACGCAAGGGCAGGGTGACCAGCCCGCGCATGATCAACCAGGCGTTGAATGGGCTGATACAAGCCCCCAGGTGGACGATGCCGCCTTCGCGAACCTCGGCCATGAGCTCCTTCGGGCCCATCACCGCACCGCCCAGAGCGTCGCCGTGGCCGTTCAGGTACTTGGTTGCACTGTGGACGACAATGTCGGCCCCGAGATCGATCGGCTTCTGGGTGATCAGGCCCGACCAGGTGCTGTCCACGATCATGGTCGCCCCTGCGGCGTGTGCGATTTCGGCAATCTTTTCGATGTCGCTGACGTAGACGAGCGGGTTGCCCGGGGTCTCCACGAAGACGGCCTTGGTTTCCGGCCTGACGGCCGCCCGGACAGCCTCCAGGTCGGTCGTGTCCACCAGGCTCACGTTTACCCCGAACCGCGGTATATGGGCGCTCAGCAGCTTCTGCGTTCCCGTGTAGCAGGCCTCGGAAGCCACGATGTGATCGCCCGCATTGAGCAGCGTGAAGAGTACGGCCGAAACGGCTCCCATACCGCTGGCGGTAGCGACGCAGTCTTCGCTTCCCTCCAGGGCGGCCAGGCGCTCCTCTAGATGCCGAGGGGTGACGCTGTGCTCCCGGGTGTACTGAAACTTGTCGAGGTGATCCCAGGAGAAGACCTCGATCAGCTCCTCGATATCGGTGGGCAGTTCATAGGAATTCGCCATGTGAATCGGCCGGCGCAGGGCCCGGGTTTCTTTGTCGATGCCTTCCCCGGCATGGACGCACATCGTATGGATTCCGGCTGATTTTGAGAAAGGTCTCTTCACCATTCATCTCCTTCTGCTGGATCCGCCTTCGCCGGAGACCACGGAGTTGTCCGTGGATCCGGGACGGCACGTGCCTCGAAAGGCGCTGGTCCAAGCTTCGGCGTGACGTCGCCGCGGGCATCCTGAGGAGAGGATTTGTCTGCCCGTGGCTCCGTGGGAACTCAAAAGGATGTCTAATTGACAGCCGGGTGGTTGTCAAGCATGCTCGTATCAAGCGTGGAGGTCCAGAGAAAAGCGACATCGTGTGCCGGAGGAGCCCGGATGGCTTTTGAACCTGCTTTCAATTCATCTCAGTCGAAAGCGGACAGTGATCTATGGTTTATCATACATGAGGAGAAGCTGCTCGTGCGACGAGACGGGGACGCCTGTTCCGTTCCCTGCTTCTCGGATGTGAAGCCCTTTCAAGGGGCCCTCGAGGGTATGCAGTACTTCGGCCACAGGGACGGAATTCCTTGCTTTCTTGGAGAGTTGCCCGATGTGGAGGGGGCCCCCGCAGAGGGTTTCACCTGCAAGGGGCTCTTCGAGTTGTTGGGCCTTGTCGAGGATGAGCTGCTCCTGATTGCTGGCTGCGCCGCCCAGTTGATTCGATGGGGCAACGGCCATAAATTCTGCGGGCAGTGTGGCGGACCTACCGAAGACAGGACCGAGGAGAGGGCAAAGACCTGCCCGGCGTGCGGGCTCAGTAGCTACCCGCGGCTTTCCCCCGCCGTCATCGTGGCAGTGGTCAAGGACGACAAGCTCCTGCTCGCCACCTCACCCAGGTTTCGCTCCAGTTTCTGGAGCGTTCTGGCCGGATTCGTCGAGCCCGGAGAAACCCTGGAGGAGTGCGTTGTCAGGGAAGTCGAGGAAGAGGTGGGGATCACGGTCAAGAATGTTCGCTATTTCGGCAGCCAGCCGTGGCCGTTCCCGGATTCACTCATGCTCGGGTTCACGGCCGAGTATGCGAACGGCGAGATCAAGACGGATGGTACGGAAATCGTGGACGCAGAGTGGTTCGCAGCGGACAACCTCCCCAATGTTCCCCCCAGCGTGAGCATTGCAAGGAAGCTGATCGACTGGTTCGTCGAGAATTACTCCGGTACATCATCCTGACGCGCGGGACGCCCTCCTCGACTCTTGAGCCACTCAGTAACGCCTGGGAAACGCCCCCCACCGCTCCTCCAGCAACCGTCCTCCACGGACGAGCCGGATCTCCTCGAACTGGAACAGGGCGTCGCTCTGTCTCGGGTGCATGAACACCCAGTCGCCGGGCCCGAGGGTTACATCTTGCGGCGCCACGACCACGGACTGGTTCGGCACCAGGTTCTGATTCTCGGGATCCGACACCAGGGGCATGTTCGACAGGGTCGGCGGGGAGATGAACTCGGCAGCCCACCCGCCTCCGTAGATTGCGATGCCTTTCTTGTTGTATCCAAGCAACCTCTGGCTGAATTCGGTCGAAAGGAACGGCAGCCTCGCCTGCTCATAGTAGCCGAGGACCGGCGTGGCGATGAAGATGGCCGGGTCCAGCACGCCGCAGAACGTGTCCGGGTAGGCAGCCGGCCGCACCACGCCCCCACCGATCGCCACATCGTTTACCGGACCGCTCTGATACATCGGAAACGATGCGCTTCCCCCGCTGTTGAAGACCAGATCGTCGTGCATCAGCCCTGGAAACTGATGGCGAAGGATATCGATATAGGACTCGAACAGGGCCATCGACTTGTTCCACGCGTCGTTGGCAGCATCGAGGGGCGATACCAGTATGGCGGGGGCGTGTGCCACGTGGCCGTCATAGCCCAGGAAACCGGTGAACTGGACTGCGTCCGGGTTTTCGACGAGGCCTGCGAGAACGTTCGGGAGCAGACCGGGCTCGGGTACGCCGCTCCGGCGGAGGCCCACGTCGATTTCGACCGAAATCCTCAGGGTCACTCCAAGACGTCGCGCCATAGCGATCAGTTCATCGAGACGGTCGCGGCTGTCGGCGATGAACTGTACTCGCGAAGCGGCGGACGGCCAATCGGCCCTGTCGATTGTATTGAAGAACGTCTCGACCCCGGGGGTCGGGTGTGCTTTTCCTACCAGGATGTCGGCGCTCGGAAAGGCGCCAAGGATCGGGGGCAGGAAAGGCAGGTGGAGCACCATGAATTTCTGGGCGCCGGTACGCTCCTGCACGTAGGTGAGCAGTTCGAGCGAGGTGAGGGACTTCTCCACGATCCGGTAGCGTTCGGCCCTCACCTGGGCGAGGATCTTCGCGGCGTTCGCGTCCAGCCGATCGAGGTCGATGAAGAGCCTGGGTGTCCCGATACCCATGGCGTTCAGGTCGGCCGCGATCTGCTCGAAGTAGCCCGCGACCGGGGCCTGGTCCTTGCCTGCCGATCCAGTGGATGAATCGCCGCACCCGACGGTTCCGAGGGCAGCTCCGGCAGCCACGGATTTGAGGAATGCTCGACGGTTCATGTTCATGGTCAACCCCTCCCTTGTGGCGGTGAAAACCCTGGTCATGAGGAGAAAAAGGGATTCCCTGCAAGGCGAGGGCAGTATACGGAAGAGGGAGATTGGGGGTCAATGCTCGATCGGGCAGGGCCTTGACATGGGCAGGGAAGTGGATTATTATATTACCAATTGGTCATATAGTTGATTTTAGCCGTGAAGGGTCGGAGGCGGCCATGACGATGCGCGACAAGGAAAGAAGAAAGTGTGAGCTCCAGGCCGAGGTGCTGAAGGCGCTTGCCCATCCCCTTCGGCTTGCCGTCGTACAGTACCTGGCCAAGGAAGAGAAATGCGTGTGCGAGATCGTCGATTACGTGGGAACCAGCCAGTCCAACATCTCGAAGCATCTGGGCATCATGAAGAGGGTCGGCATCCTGTCCGACCGGAAGGAGGGGCTTTCCGTGTACTATCGGCTGAACATGCCTTGCGCCCTCAACTTTTTCCAGTGCGTCGAGGAAATCATCGAGACCCAGATCTCCGAGCGCTCGGCCGCGCTTCGGTGAATTTCTTCAGGAAAATGCTTGCCGTTTGGTAATGAGGTCACAGTTCAAAGGAGGAACCCACCATGAAGATCGCCGTGCTTGGACCCGGGTGTCCGAAATGCAAGAAGCTCTACGAGAACGCACAACAGGCCGTAACCGAGGCGGGTGTGGATGCGGAGCTGGAAAAGGTTGAAGACATTCAGAAGATCAACGATTACAACGTCTTCATGACACCGGCGCTGGTTGTGGACGGGACGGTCAAGTCCACGGGCAAGGTCGCCTCCCCGGAGCAGATCAGGAATTGGATCGAACAGACATGAGCGAACGACGCAAACTCGTCTACATCCTGCTCGCCTTCCTCGGAGCCTACTTCCTGCCGATCGAGTGGTCTCGTTTTCAAGGCGCCGTCTTCGAGGCCCTGGCCCTGGTCCGCTGGTACGCCCGGGAACATGTCCTTCTCTGCCTGGTGCCTGCATTCTTCATCGCTGGAGCCATCAGCGTGTTCGTGTCTCAGGCCTCGGTCCTCAAGTACTTTGGAGCAAGCGCGAGCAAGGTGCTTGCCTATGGTGTGGCCTCGGTATCCGGTTCCATCCTGGCTGTCTGCTCCTGTACGGTGCTTCCTCTCTTCTCGGGCATATACACTCGCGGGGCAGGCCTTGGGCCGGCCATCGCCTTCCTCTATTCGGGCCCTGCCATCAATGTCCTGGCCATCATTCTGACGGCCCGTGTGCTGGGTCCGGAGATGGGGATTGCCCGCGCCGTGGGTGCCGTACTGTTCAGCGTGGTCATCGGGCTTCTCATGCATTTCTTCTTTCTCAAGGAGGAGTTGTCCCGTGCAGACCGCGGGGAGATCGCCACAGGGGAGGACGAGGAGGACGGGCGACCGCTCTGGAAGGACAGTCTGTACTTCTTCTCCATGGTTGCCGCCCTGGTGTTCCTGAACTGGGGAGCCCCACAGAGGGACACTGGAATCTGGGCCGACATTTATCGTGCGAAGTGGCTCGTGTCCGCCTTCTTTCTCGTGTCGATCGCTTACATGCTGATCCGCTGGTTCCGCAGGGAGGAACGGAACGAATGGGTGGAGGCCTCCTGGGGGTTTGCCAAGCAGATCCTTCCTCTTCTGCTGGTCGGGGTGCTCGTGGCCGGGCTGCTTCTGGGCCGGCCCGATCACGAAGGCTTGATTCCTTCCGACTGGGTGAGTGGGCTGGTCGGGGGCAATTCCCTGTGGGCGAATTTCTTCGCCTCGTTACTGGGGGCCTTCATGTATTTCGCGACCCTCACGGAAGTACCGATTCTGGAGGGCCTGATGGGGGCGGGCATGGGAAAGGGGCCGGCCCTTTCGCTGCTGCTGGCGGGGCCGGCGCTGTCTCTGCCGAACATGCTGGTCATCAACCAGGTGATCGGCCCCAGGAAGACGTTCGTCTTTTGCACACTCGTGGTCATCATGGCCACCCTTTCGGGATTGCTGTTCGGCACTCTATTCTAGAATCGTCCACAGGAGGTACGAAATGCACGAGACAGGGGTCAGACCTACACATTTGACAAAACTCCCCGGTTCCACGGGCGTCCCCTTGGCTGGTCTCCTCGTTTGCCTTTGTCTTTTCCTTGCCTCGTCGCTCGTATCAGGTGCCGAGCCCGCGGATAAACCGGTGAGCGAAAGACCGGAAGTCTCTGAAGCGCAGGTACAGGTGACTTACTACTACACGAATTACCGGTGTCCCACCTGCCAGAAGCTGGAGGCTTACTCACGGCAGGCGGTGGAGGAAGGTTTTGCCGGGGACCTCGAGGCAAAGAGAGTCATCTTCATGACTCGCAACCTGGATGAACCGGAGAACAGCCGGTACGTGGAAGACTACCAGCTGGTCACGAAATCCTTGATCCTCTCCCTGCATCGCAGTGGGAAGGAAGTCAAGTGGAAGAATCTCGCGGATATCTGGAAGCTCGTGGGGGATCAGGAGAAGTTCAAGGAATATGTTCAGAGGGAAACGACCCGGTTCCTAGAGGAGCGCTGAATGGTCTCCGTCCTCTCGGTGGCATCCGCCTTCTGGCTCGGTGTGCTGACCTCCATCAGCCCCTGTCCGCTCGCCGCGAATGTGGCGGCCATCTCCTACCTCACGAGGGAGGTGGACCGGCCGCGACGCGTGCTTCTTGCCGGCGTTCTCTACAGCCTTGGAAGGGTGATCACCTATGTGGTGTTGGGTGTCTTGATCGCAGGGTCCCTGATGAGCATCCCCAAGGTCGCTTTCTTTCTGCAGACCCGGATGAACCAGATCCTGGGGCCGGTCCTGCTCCTGGCCGGTGCGATCCTTCTTGGTTGGGTTCGGCCCGGATTCGGAGGAGTGAGCGCATCGGAAGAAACCGCATCGCGACTCAAGTCCCTTGGATATGCCGGAGCCGTTTTGCTGGGCCTCCTGTTCGCCATGTCGTTCTGCCCTGTTTCAGCCGGGCTCTTCTTCGGCAGCCTCATCCCCCTCTCGTTGCAGCAAGGCGCGCCGGTCGCGCTCCCCGTGGCGTACGGCTTGGGGACCGGGCTGCCCGTCCTGGGGTTCGCCCTCGCGCTCGCCCTGGGCATCAAGGGCCTGAGCCGTCTGTTCGAGAAGACCTCTCAATTCGCCTCTTGGCTCGGTAAGCTCACCGGCTGGGTCTTCCTGCTGGTAGGGTTCTACTATCTCGTTGCACACCTTGCGTTGCCTCTGTTCCGCACGGCTTCCTAGAGACGGGAAGGTTCTCTTCTGTCGCCCTATGGGTCACGCCCGAGGGCAGAAAAGGGGTCAGGTCGTAATGATCAACTCTGCAGCCGGTTTTTTCAGCTCCCTGCAGAGTTGATCATTACGACCTGACCCCAACGGGGCTAGGGGAGGCCGATTTCGGCGGACTTGGTGTCTACGAGGGTTTTGATCTCTTCGGTCATGGCGATGTCTTCCGGCCAGGGTCGATCGTGACCATCCTCAGGCCCCTTCCGGGTGGCGTCCAGGATCAGTCCTTCCGGCGTAATCGTGAGATCCCGGGAGGGATCGATGTTGTTGAAGGCCTTCCACGCGAGCAGGGAGTCGTCTTTCAGGTCGACTCCGTCGTCATAGAGCACACAGATCCCCGAGGAGATCACCTCCGGGACCTTTCGCATCGTCTCGACGAAGTAGCTCGAGTTCTTCGCGCCCTTTTTCCGGATACGGATGAGCACCAGGGGATTCGCCCGATCTGCAAAGGCGCGCCTCACCTGGATGAATCCCGGATCGAGTCCTCGCAGACGGTCGAGCAGCTCGGCCTCGGAGAGTTTGCCCGCGGGACCACGACCCCTTCGAGGGCCCTCAGATTCCAGTCGGTCCGTTGCATCGAGGCCGACCTTGGCGCCGAACAAGGGTTTCGGAGCCGAGTGGTCCAGGACGTCGAGCACCCCCTGGGTTACGGTCAGGTCTGCCGGCAGGTCGATGGTGTCGAGGATGTGGCCGAGCAGCCCGGTACCGGGGCCCAAGAGGTCTGTACGGTCCACGATGACGATCGCCTTGGAGAAACTCATCTGGCCCATCCCCCACAGACCGCTCATGATCTTCGCCGCGTGACCCGGGTACTGCTTGTCGATGGCCACCACCACGACATTGTGGAACACCCCTTCCCAAGGCATCCAGTAGTCCTTGATCTCGGGCACGGTGGTCTGGAGCATGGGCAGGAAGAGTCGTTCCGTGGCCAGGGCCAGATAGCAGTCCTCCATGGGGGGCCTGCCCACGACGGTTGCAGAATAGACAGGATTCCGCCTGTGTGTGATCGCCGTAACGTGAAAGACCGGGTATGCGTCCTTAAGGGAGTAATAACCGGTGTGATCGCCAAAGGGTCCCTCGATCCTCGATTCCTCGGGATCGACGTACCCTTCCAGAACGAACTCCGCCTCGGCCGGGACCTCGATGTCCACCGTTACCCCCTTGTGCATGGCGACCGGTTTCTGCCGGATGAAGCCGGCCAGCATCATCTCATCGATTCCCCGGGGCATCGGCGCTGATGCGGCATAGGTGACCGCCGGCTCGGTGCCGACCGCCACGGCCACCTCCATGCGCTTTCCGGCCTTCCGGTATTCCTGGAAGTGGTGCGACCCGTCCTTGTGGATGTGCCAGTGCATGCCGGTCGTGTTCCTGTCGTAGACCTGCATCCGGTACATACCGGCATTTCTCTTGCCGTCCTCGAGTCCCTTGGTGAACACCACCGGCAGGGTGACGAATCTTCCACCGTCATCGGGCCAGCAGTGCAGGATGGGCAGGGCGTTCAGGTCGACCGCGTCGCCTGTCAGCACGACTTCCTGGCAGGGCGGGGTCCCGCGGCGCCGGGTCCTGGGCAGATATCTCGAATAGGAGATCGCCTTCGGGATGAAGCGCAGCTTGTCCCGAAAGGAACGCGGTGGGGCCTGCTCGAGGATCGCCTTCATCCTGCCGGCAAGCGCGTCCGGCGCCTCGCCAAGGGCCAGAGCGATCCGTTTCGCGCTTCCAAAGGCGTTGGTCAGGACCGGAAACTCCGAGCCTTCCACGTTTTCGAAGAGCAGGGCCTTGCCGCCTCCGGGGCTCTTGCACATCCGGTCCGTGATTTCGGTGATCTCGAGACAGGAGGAGACACGGGTTTTAACCCGGATGAGCTCGTTCTGCGCCTCGAGGGTGGAGATGAATTCGCCCAGGTTCCGGTAATTCATGGGTCGGTCTCTGCTCGTCACAGCCACGGTCCTCCCAGGAACTCGCCGGAAAGCACGGCAAAGAAGACCAGCACCGAAATGGCGCTGTTTACATGGAAGAAGGCGATGTTGATCCTGGAGAGATCCTCCGGGTCAACGAGTGTATGCTCGATGCAGAAGAGGATTGCGATGATGCCCACGAAGACGAAGTAGGCAGGGCTCAGGTCGAAGAGCCAGAAGAGGCTCGCCAGGCAGAGAAGGCTCACCACATGCAGGACCTTGGCCGCGCGCATCGCCCTCGGGATGCCGAAACGAACCGGGATCGAACAAAGCCCCTCCTCCTTGTCGAACCGGACGTCCTGGCAGGCGTAAAGGATGTCGAAACCTGCAATGTAAGTCAGCAGCGCCAGGCTCAGCACGCCGATCTTTGCGGAGAACTCTCCTGCAACAGCGACCCAGACCGCCATGGGCACCAGTCCGATGGCAAAGCCCAGCCAGACATGCGCGAGCCAGGTGAAGCGCTTGGTGTAGGAATAGAAGAAGAGTAACGCCAGGACAGGGAAGGACAACCAGAAACAGAGGGGTGAAAGCATGGCTGCCGACACCACGAAGAGCAGGGTAGAGGCGAAGATGAAGGCGGCTGCCTCCAGCTTGGTAATCCTGCGCGTGGGGATTTCCCTTCCGTCCGTGCGCGGGTTCCTGGCGTCGATCTCTGCGTCAGCCAGGCGGTTGAACCCCATGGCCGCGGAACGCGCCCCGACCATGGCCAGGATGATCCACAGGAGCGTCCCCGCGTCCACAGGGGACACCCGATGCACCAACACAAGGGAGGCAAGGGCAAAGGGAAGTGCGAAGATCGTATGCGAGAGCTTGATCATACGAGAGTATACAATGGCTTTGTCCAGTATTCTTGTTGTCATGACCTTGATCGCTTACAGCCGGGTTCGTACGTTGTCGTTGAAGAATGCGTAAGAGGCCTGCCGGTATTTCCTGATATTCGTCTCGATCTCCGAGCTCTTGGTGTGGGCCGGCGAATCGCTCACGAACTTGAAAAGGTAACAGGGTACTCGAAAACGCCGTGCCGTCTGCACGACCGATGCGCCCTCCATGTCCACCAGCTCGGCTTGAAGCGCGACGGCGGCCCTGTGGGCCGGATCCTTCACCGGCTGGTCCTGGGTCGCCAGGGTCGCCGCGGGCAGCCCTTCCAGGATGTCCGGCACGTGCTCAAACGGAGTCCCGGTACGCAGATGAGGGCGATCAGGCTCGATGACCCGGGTGACATGATAGCTCTCCCCCAGGGTCGCCCGACCGTCCGTAGCGCCTGCAGCGCCCAGGTTCAGTATGCAGCCCGGCTCGTGCTGCTGAACAAGGTAGGCACACGCCATGGCAGCGTTCGCCTTTCCGATTCCCGAGATGATCAGCCGGCTCCTTTCACCCTGATATACAGGGAAGGGCTCTGCCGCAAGTTCGGTCAAGGCCAGCCCCTCGATGTAGGGCGCAGCCTCGAGCTCGGTTGCCATGATCAATCCGACGAAAGGATCCCGCGACATCGCGCCATCTCCTCAAGGGCGGCTATCGCCTTCCTGCCCTTCTCTCCAAGTGATTCGGTGAAATCATTCACATAGAGGCGGATGTGTTCCCGGATCACCTCGTCATCGAGCTCCTGTGCATGGGATCGGACGAAGTCCTTCGATGCATCCGGGTGTTCGAGGGCGTAAGCGATCGAGCCCTTCAGACTGGACTCGATTCCGCTCCTGTCCCGAATGGTGGTTGGATCCTTCCGAACCGCGATGCAGCCGAGCGGTATGGGGAGCCCTGTCTGCGTCTCCCACCATGCTCCCAGATCGAGGATCTCGACACAACCGTACTCCGGGTAGACGAAACGGCCTTCATGGATGATCACTCCGGCATCGAAGGTTCCGGAAGCGATTCCCGGCAGGATCTGATCGAAGGGCACGATCCGAATGTTTCTGCACCCGGGCTGCCAGAGCTGGAGCAGCAGGTAAGCGGTGGTGTAACGGCCCGGGACTGCGATGGTGGCTTCCTGAATGGAGGGGATCTCGCGGCCGGCCACCAGCAGAGGCCCGCATCCGTAGCCGAGGGCCGAGCCCGCGTCGAGCAGCTCGTACTTGTCCATGAGGAGCAGATATGCGTAGAAGGAGAGCTTGGTGACCGGGAAGGTCTCCGAGAAGGCCGACTCGTTCAATCTCTCCACATCCGCGATATGGGAGGTGAAGGTGAGAGACCCCGTGTCCACCTGCCCGTGGAGCATTGCATGGAAGATGAAAGTGTCGTTGGGACACGATGAAAAGGCGATTTCAGGCATGGTGCCTATCCTGTTTCAGATGAGGAGAGTCGACCCTCCGTCCTTTCGTATCACTCGAACACCCGGATTTCCCTGTAGTCGGAGTCACGCTGCACCGGGATCATGCCAGCGTCCCCGATCACGTCCACGAGCTCGTCTCGATGTGTCCGGGTCTCTATGCCCGTGGCCTTGACGACCACCTCTTCGGTGAGAACTCCACCCATGTCATTCGCCCCCATGGTGAGGGCGATCTGGGCAAGCTTGAGCCCCTCGGTGAGCCATCCGGCCTGAATGTGGGTGACGTTGTCCAGAAAGATGCGTGAGACCGCCACGGTCTTCAGGTAATCGATCCCGGTCGCGGGAAGCGTGTCGGCCATGCCCGTGTTCCTGGGCGAGAAGGACCACGGAATAAAGGCCCGCACGATGCCGGTACGATCCTGCACGCTTCGTACGGTTTCGAGATGCGCGACACGCTCTTCCGGAGTTTCGCCGAAGCCGTAAGTCATGGTGGCGCTGGACTTCAGTCCGTGCACCGAAAGGCAGTACATGACTTCGACCCATTGATCCTTCTTCAGCTTCTTCGGGCTCACCCGCGAGCGCACCCGGTCCACCAGCAAGTCGGAGGCCCCGGGAACGGAATCGAGCCCTGCCTGCTTCAGCTTGCCGATCACTTCGTCCAGGGAGACTTTCTCCTTCTCTGAGACGTGCAGAAGCTCTGCCGGAGAAAAGGAATGAAGGATGATGTCCGGGAATCGTTCCTTGACGGCACGCACCATTCCGACGTAGGTATCCAACCCGTAATCCGGATGAAGTCCCCCTTGGAGCATCACCTGCGTACCACCCATATTCTCCAGCTCTTCTACCTTGCTCAGGATCTCCTCGGTGGAGAGCTCGTAAGGCTCGATCAGCCCCGCCCGGGCGTGGAATGCACAGAAGGCGCATCTTGCTTCGCACACGTTGGTGAAGTTGATGATTCGGTCCAGGATGAACCCGACTCTGTTACCGGGCCAGGCGAGCCTTCTGCGACGGTCCGCAGCCCTGCCCAGCTCGATCATGTCCCAGGCAAAGAGCGAGGAGGCCTCCTGTGTGCCTATGCGCTCCCCGTCATATATCTTGGTCTTCAGATGGTCGCTATGGTCCATCGGTCGCCCTGTGCGTCTTTCTCGGATGCTCCGATGTCTATGAACTTCAAAGGTCCCACTTCCCCGAGCAGTCCCATTTCGCCCGCCGTGGTCAGATAGAAGGTGAGCGCATCCTTGAGTTCGCTCGAGAACCGGTACTGCAGGAGCGAAAAGTACGCCTGAATGTCATATTGGATCCCGGGGTACTTTCGGGCCGCCTTCTCGATCAGGGATTGCTGCCCGCTCTCGAGACAATTGATCGAGGCATGGAACGAGTTCACCACCGACTCGATCGAATGCGCATACCGCTCTACGACCTTCTCGCGGACAGCGAAAACGGCGAAGACTACGGGAAAGCCGGTCTTCCTGAGCCAGAGGTCTCCCAGGTCATAGGTATAGGGGACCGATTCGGTGCCCTGGAGCATCGCTTCGTTGCCGATGATGAGAGCGGCCGCGCAATCCTCCTTTTCGAGGGAGGGCTTCGGGCTCACCGGAAGGTAGACCGGTTTCACCCCATAGGTTCGCTCCAGCAAGATCTTCAGGAGCACCACCGAGGTCTCGGACGCCCGGGAAAGGCCCACTCGCCTCCCGTGCAGATCTTCGATCGGGACGGTGCTGTTGAGAATCACCGATCTCACATAGCCGACCGAGCTGAGACAGAAGTCGGGCAACAGCACAAGGTCCTGCTCCATCCCGGCATAGGCTGCGGACGAGATGGGGCTCATGTCCAGTTTGCCGCGGGCCATCCGTTCGTTCAGATCGGACGGGTAGCCCGGGTGGATCTCCACGCCCGGGATCTCGAGTCTCTCGAACATGTGGTAGTAGAGCGAATAGCAGTTCAGGTAGTCGATGTAGCCGAGCTTCATGCGATCCTGTCCCTCTTGACCGGTTGATAGTCTGCAGTTGCCCGGACCGGGTCGAGGCCGGCCGTTTCGATCAGCCGCCTCAGATGGGCTTCGCTTCCGAAGTCCGGAGTGGGGGCTCCGGCTGCATGTACGACCTTTTCGTAGTGATAGGTTGCACCGATGTCGTCCACGCCGAACCGCAGCAGGACCTGCGCCATCTTCTCCCCCACATACATCCAGAGGGCCTTCAAGTGTGGCACATTCCGGAGGAAGACACGGCTGGTGGCGTAAAGACGGATGTCGCTGAACCCTGTCGTGCCGGCCCGCTTCGCCTTCACCTTTGTGTTCGCGTCGTGATAGGTGAGGGGCACGAAGGTCTTGAATCCGCCCGTCTCGTCCTGCAGCTCCCTGATCCGGGAGAGGTGATCCACGACCTCTTCGGGCCCTTCCACGTGATTGTGCAGCAGGGTTGCGTTCGTCTGCAGGCCCAGAGAATGGGCCGTGCGCATCACTTCGAGCCACCTGGTGCCCGAGATCTTGCCGGGTGCGATGACCTCGCGGACCCCCTCGTCAAAGATCTCCGCGCCTCCGCCCGGAAGGGCGCCGAGACCGGCATCCTGCAACCGTCCGAATACCTCTTCGAGGGTGAGGTCGTTCATTCGAGCCAGATAGTCGAATTCCACTGCAGTGAGTGCCACGATGAAGAGGTCCGGCTTCACCCCTTTGATCCTGCGCAACATCTCTTCGAAGTAGTCGATCCGGAGCCCGGGGTGGAGGCCGCCCACGATGTGCACCTCGTCGATGCCCAGGGAGACAGCCTCTCGTACCCTTTCCTCGATCTCCTCCAGGCTGAAGAGGTAGGCATCCTCGTCGCCCTCATCCCGTGAAAAGGCGCACAGCGGACAACGCAGCTCGCAGACGTTGGTGTAGTTGAGGTTCATGTTGACGCCGTAGAAGGCCCGATCACCGTGCAAATCCGTCCGCACGGCGTGGGCAATCGCCCCCAGCTCGAGGATGTCGTTGGTGGTGAGCATGGTGATCGCGTCTTCTTCGCTCACCGGCGTACCCTGGATCGCCTTCTCGGCGACGGCGGCCAACTTCTTGTTTTGAATGCCGTTCAGCAAGTTCTCACGCATACCCTTCTCATGTGCGCAAGGTGTCGGTGGGCCGTAGACATACTCCTCAGCGCCTCGACTGTGAGAGAGCGGGACAACCATTGATCCCCTAAATATCCGGAATCATTGCGTTTCGCAGATCGGTAGCCGTCCCGATCTCGCGCCTCCCGTCTCCTTCCGGAAGATACCGGCAGGAATTCCTCCGAGTACCCGGGGTTTCAACGGCCTGCTAAAACGATGGGAAAGGGGAGGGACAAGGAAAAGGCTCGAGCTTGCGTCAGATCACGGGAGCCTGTATGGGCGATTCCGGTTCTCTTCTATTGTAACGTCCCGGCCCGATTTGTCAAAAATCGGCCTTTTATAACTTTATTAAAAAACACTTAAGTGACTAAGATTCTGAGAAAAAGGTGCCGATCTACCCCCCAGGGAACTGCATCCGACTCCCAGCGAAAGGGGCGTGGCGGTGAAAAAGACGTTCAAGATTCTTCTCCAGGTTTTGAGGTCCTCTTCTCTGTCTCCGGCGGGGCTTCAGGCATACGATTTCGAAGAGAGAAGGAAGAGGCTCATCCTGGCCTTTACCTCCCTCATCGGTCTCGTGCTCATGATCAGTCTGGCCGTCTCCGACTTTCTGGGCGGCAGCCTCGTGGAAGGTACGTTTGAAGCTCTGATCGCCGTCTGGTTCTTCTGCGTGCTGAACTTGCTCAGGACCATGAAGAAGGTGATGGTTCTTTTCAGGATCACCCTGGCCCTCCTGATCCTTCTCATGTTTCATGTCCTGATCAGCGACGCCGGCGCGCAGGGATCGAAGCTCCTCTGGTATTTCGGCTACCCACCCTGCCTCTTGTTCCTGCTGGGGAAGCGGGAAGGATTGCTCTGGAACGGCGCCTTTCTGACCGCTACGATCTTCGTGCTCATCGATCCGAACGATCTTCTGGGAATGTATCCTTATGAAAAGGATACGATCGTGCGATTCACGGGCTCGTTTCTGATCGTGTCGGCCCTCGCCTACGTGTTTGAAGCTCTTCGGCACCGGGGCCAGGTGACCATGCAGGAGGAGAAGGAGAAGCTGGCCCGGGCCAAGCAGGAACTCGAGGTTTCGAACAGGAAGCTGCAGGAGACCACGGAGAGCACGCAGCAACTTGCAGACAAGGCGGAGGCCGCAAACGTGGCCAAGAGCGAATTTCTCGCCAATATGAGCCACGAGATCCGCACCCCCATGAACGGGGTCCTGGGGATGACCGGCCTGCTCTTCGACACCGATCTGAGCCAGGAACAGCTCGAGTTCGTGCAGACCGTTCGCTCCTCTGCCGAATCGTTGATGACCCTGATCAACGACATTCTGGATTTCTCCAAGATCGAGGCCGGCCAGCTGGATCTGGAAGTCCTCGACTTCGACGTCCGTACGACCCTGGAAGATGTGATCGACATGATGGCCGTGGCAGCCGAAGAAAAGGGGCTGGAGCTTACCTGTCTTGCCTATCCGGATGTCCCTTCGCTTCTTCGCGGCGATCCCGGCAGGCTCCGGCAGGCCCTGCTCAACCTGGTCGGCAATGCGATCAAATTCACCGAGCAGGGAGAAGTCCACATTCGGGTACGCATCACCCAGGAGACCGAAACCCATGCCACGCTGCGATTCGATGTGACGGATACGGGAATCGGAATCCCGGAGAAGAGCCTGGACAGGCTGTTTCAGTCCTTCTTCCAGGTGGACGCCTCGATCACGCGAAAGTACGGGGGTACAGGACTGGGGCTCGCGATCTCCAAGCAGCTCGCCGAGATGATGGGAGGCCGGATCGGTGTGGCAAGCGAGGCGGGCAAGGGTTCCACGTTCTGGTTTACGGCCGTGCTCGAGAAACAGCCGGGCGCTCGCGACGCGGACGTCATCGTTCCCGAGGACATCCGGGGTGCACGCATCCTGGTGGTGGATGATCATCCGACCAACCGGCTGGTGCTCCGGGAGTTGTTGCGTTCCTGGGAGTGCCGTTTCGAGGAGGCTGCCGACGGTCCCCAGGCCCTTGCAAGCCTTTACCGGGCCGCCGCTGAGGCAGACCCGTTCCGGATTGCCCTGGTGGATATGCAGATGCCGGGCATGGACGGAAAGACCCTGGGGGAAAAGATCAAGTCGGACCCGGACCTGAGCGATACGCTCCTGGTCATGCTCACCTCGGTGGGGCAGCGGGGGGACGCTCACAAATTCCAGCAGGTCGGGTTTTCCGCGTACATGACGAAACCGGTCAAGGTCTCCCAGCTGTACGATTGCCTTGCGACCGTCCTGGGGGTCGCCTCCGCCGGGTCCGAGCGGCAGGACCGGCCGATCATCACCCGGCACACCCTCATGGAGGACAAGAAGCGGAGGGTCCGTATCCTGGTGGCCGAGGACAATGTGGTCAACCAGAAGGTGGCGATCCGCATCCTGGAGAAACTGGGCTATCGCGCCGATGCGGTTGCCAACGGCCAGGAAGCACTCACGGCCCTGGAGAAGATCCACTACGACCTTGTCCTGATGGACGTGCAGATGCCGGAGATGAACGGATTCGAGGCAACCCGGATCATCCGCGACCCCGGGTCCCGGGTGCCGCGGCACGATATCCCGATCGTGGCGATGACGGCCCACGCGCTGAAGGGAGATCGAGAACGATGCCTGGAGGCCGGCATGGATGACTACGTGAGCAAGCCGGTGACCCCCCTGGGCCTGGGCGAGGTTCTGGACAAGCACCTCGGGGGTGCAGTGCCGTCGGGTGGGGTCTCTCTCTCGAAGGAACCGTGCGAGAGCGGGCCTGTCGAGATCGAGTGGATCCGTGAAGTGGCAGACGGGGATAGGGAATTCGAGCGCGAGTTGATCGAGACCTTCCTCTCGGACAGTGAAGAGCAGCTGCGGTTTCTCGAAGTCGCCCTTGACGAAGAGGATGCGGAAGAAGTTCGTGCTCGGGCGCACACGCTCAAGGGGTCGAGTTCGAACGCCGGCGCAATAGGGGTGCGGGATCTTGCCTACGAGCTGGAGAAGATCGGTGCCGGCGGCGAGCTGCAGCAGGCTCGGGGAGTGTTCTCCGAGCTGGAAGATGCCTTTGAACAGGCCCGGCAATTCCTGGAAACCCACCTCGGAACTCTGGACTCACCTTCAGAGGATGGCCTTGAGAAAGGGGGCCCGCCCCTCTTGTCAGAGGTCTGATGCGAGCAACGCATCCAGCTTGTCCGTCACGTCGTTCACCCGGATTCGATCGATGGCGGCAGGGTTGCGCACCCGCTTTCCCCACGGCACCTGATCGACCGTCTTGCCGAGTTCCGCCTCCAACGCCTCGGGGTACTTGTTTACGAACCATTGCCGGCTGAAATAGGGCCCTGTACGCATCGGGTTGGAAGTCACGTACAGACCGATCACCGGAGTCCCGACGCTTGTGGCCATGTGGACCGGTCCGGAGTCGGGAGCGAGAAGCGCGTCGGCAGCGTCCAGCAGGGCAAGCAGCTCCTTCAGGCCGGTCCTTCCGATGAGGTTGATCGGCTCGTGCGCCGCGATCCCGCAGATCCGGTTCCCGTATTCTGTTTCCGTCTCCGTGGGCCCGCCCGTGAGGATGACCTGCATGTCGTGTTTCAGCGCCGCATGATCAGCCACCGCGGCATAGCCCTCCGGGCTCCAGTTTCGCCAGTTGCGGTACCGCGAGGTCGAGCACGGGCTGATGACTAGGGTCCTGCGGTCGGTCGGAATGTGCTGTGCGGCGAACTCTCTTGCCTGGTCCGGGATCGGAATATCCCAACGGATCGCCGGGTCCTTGATGCCCAGGGCCTGCGCAAAGCCGAACAGTCCGTCCATCACATGTTGGTGTTTCCTCGGCTCGATTCGGTCGGTCGTGAACAGCCACTGGAAGTCCTTGGCACGGTCACGGTCGAAACCCAGCCGGACCGGACTGGATATCAAACGGCTCGCTACACTCGATCGGAGGGAGACCTGCATGTGCAGCAGGAGGTCGAACCTCTTTCCGTGCATCTCACGGTGAAGATCGCGATAGCCCTGTAAGCCTCGGGACTTGTCCAGAACCGCGAAGGTAACGTCCGGGATGTCCCGGACCAGGGTGGATTCCAGCTTGCCGATGACCCAGGTGATGCGGGCGGCAGGCCAATGGTCCTGGATGGCCCGTACGACCGGCACGGTGTGACAAACGTCCCCCACCGCCGACAGGCGCAGGACACAGATCTCTTTCGGCTCAGATGTCAGGGGTAGATTCTGCTTTCCCATTTTTCTTGCATCTGCTAATGGATCGCCTGAGACTCGACTCGAAGCAACAGGTAGATCCCCAAGCCGGCATAGAGGATATTCGCAGCCCATGCAGCGACCAGGGGCGGCAGCATGCCCGTCTGGCCGATCGAGACGACGACGGCAAAGAGGATCCAGTAGGTGAAACCGAGGATCAGACTCGTGCCTGCCGCGGCTGCAAGGCCCCCGATCCGAGGAAGGCGCAGAGCGAAGGGGATTCCGAGGAAGGCGGTGATGATGTTCAGTACCGGATAGGATATCTTCACCTGCAAATCCACGCGATACGGGGTCGAGTCGTACCCTTCCGACTCGATCTTCCGGATATAGCGTGTCAGCTTTCTGAGAGGCATCTCATCCGTCTCGGTGCGGAGAACCTCGAAATCCTTCGGTGTCTCGGCGAGATCGATCCTCTTTCGATCGGCACGGGCGATTTCCACCATTTCACCTTCCCGGAAGGTTCTCTCCACAACGTCGTGGAAGATCCAGTGGTCCTCTTCCCAGGTTGCACTGGCTGCATCGATTCGTCTCAAGAGCTGGAAGGGCCTTGCGACCGTGAACCATGTGACCCCCTGGATCTCCTTCCTGGCCGGCAGAAAGGAGGCGATCTTGTAGAACCCCTCTTCCCCTTTGAACCAGATCCGATCCCGAACCATCATGCTGAAAGGGGTCTGTCCTTCGATGAGGATGCGACGGATGTACTCTGAGTGCTGGTAGGCGGGGGATACGACGAATTCGTTCAGCAGAAAGGCGCCTGCGCTCACCAACACGGATATGCCCACGAAGGGAGCGGCAATACGGGATACCGGGATGCCGCTCGTCCGCAGCGCCAGGACCTCGTTGTTTCTCGACATCAGGCCGAGGGTGAGGAGGACGGCCACCATCATGGTGGCCGGGACGATCTGATAGACCATGAGGGGGACCTTGTACAGCAGGAAGAGGACGACCCACTTGATCTCCGCACCATACCGAATGAAGATGTTGATTCGGTCGAACAGATCGATGACCAGATAGAGCACGACCCCGCCGGCCAGGCAGAGAGAGAAGAGCCGGAGGAATTCTCTTACCAGGTATCGTGTCAGGAGTGACAAGAAGAAGCTCCTCTTCTGTTCCCGGGCGGCTCAGAACCGGTCTCGAAGCCGACTCTGAATCGCGTCCTGAATGTCGCGGACGAGCTGGGCATACGCGTCGAGTACCTTCAAGGGCTTCTCCTCGGCCTTTCTCCAAGTGAGATACACACCCATCGTTCCCAGCACCAGGTTCGGAAGCCAGGCGCCCAGGGCTGCCGGGATGGTTCCTGCAAAGGTCAGTGCAGACCCGGCCTGCATCAGGACGAAGAATAGAAGCATCACCACGATGCTCAATGAGAATCCGGTGTATCGGACCGCCTGCTGGGAAAGCAGGGCCAGAGGCACCCCCAGGGTGCAGAACACGAGCGCAGCGAATGGGAAGGCATACCGCTGGTGGTAGTTCAACTCGAGCTTGCGCGCCTCCTTTTCGTCATGGTCTCCCGTGAGGATCCTCTCGCGCAGCTCGGGCAAGGCGAGCTCCTCCATCTTTCGCTCCCGACTTCTGCCGGCTCGGGGCATCAACATCTTTCCCACATTGACCTTGACCCGATACCGATCGAATTGCGCGATCTGGTACGTTTCCAGGCCGGTCCCCTCCACACGATGAATCGCTCCGTTCTTCAAGAGGAGGGTAATCGTTCCCGTCTCCTCGTTCCCGTGGACCTCCCCTTCCTTGGCAAAATAGTAGACGGGCTGTTCGGTGAAGGTCTGATCCGATATGAACACGCCTTTGACCTCGTTCCTTTCGGGAATGACATGCTCCACGTACAGGACGAAATTGGGCAGCGCATCGAAGAAGACGCGTTCCTTCAAGCCTACGAAGAGGTTCTGGGTCGCCATGGAATAGAACATGGTCTGGAAGGTGCGCACGGACCCGGGCCCTGCCCATCCCGTCAGGAAGAAGCAAACCGCCGTCACGACGGCACCGAAGGCATATATGGGGGGCAGGAGCCTGTAGAGACTCACACCACAGGCCTTCAGGGCGTACATCTCGTTGTCCGACTGGATTCGGCTGAAGGTCAAAAGAACGCTCAGGAGCAGGGCCATGGGCAAGGTAAACACGAAGAAGCTCGGCAGGAGACAGCCGAAAATCTTGAGCACGTCCGTGATCGACACCCCTTTGCGGACGATCCATTCGACGATCCGCATGACCTTCTCCATGAGAAGGACCAGGGTGAAGGTCAGCAGCCCCACACCGAAGGTGGGAACGAGGTCTCCCAGCAGGAACCGAGACAGGAGCAGGGGCATCGGGGTCTTCAACCCTCCTGTTTCTCGAGCAAGGCAAGCCTGTCCAGCATCAGTTCGAGTCGACGGTGAAAGATCATATCCTTGATTTGTTGATTCGTGTGACGGGTCTTCAGATTGTAGACCTCATCGATCAGCCGGTACCCTTCGGGGATCTCCTCGCCGAGATCGATGATCCTGGCGCAATAGGTGTGGTCGATCTCTTCCAAGGGGTCTTGCTTCGTGTAGCCTACCACATTCGCGCCGGGAAGGATGAATCGATAGATGTCGTGTTTGATCAGGGGCGTCCTGGAGGGGAAATAGACGGTCTTTCCATGCAAGGCGGTGCGTGCCTGCTCGTTGTACTTGCGGGAGAAGGGGTCGAGAAACAGGCTGCCCGTCAACAGGACGCCGAGCGCGATCATGGGGAGAAGCTTTCTGCCGGTCTCTATGCGGGCCAGTGAGAACAGGGTCAGCGCAAAGAGGACGAGAGGAACCAGGTAGTTCTTCCAGGAGAAGAGGCTTTCACCAAAGGCTTTCTCCACCTCCCATTGGATCAAGAAGGTCGAGGCAAACAGAAAGGCCGCAACCGAGAGGGTGAGCCGGAACCAGACCGCGGGCAAGGCCTGCCACCGTAAGGCGAGCAGGATGGATAGGGCCGCGCAAGTCGGCAGGATGTAGTTCTCCTGGCGCTGGGTCGGGATGGAGTAGATGATCAGGAAGCCGAGGACGTAGAGCCAGAGCTGTTTTTCATGAGGAGCGAGCTCTTTTCGTCGCCTCACGGTGTCGATCACGAGCGCGAGCAGGACGAGGGCATACAGCCCGGCGTTCGCAAAACTCCCAAGCCAGAGCCGCCACAGGGCGTAA
The DNA here is from genome assembly GCA_028277985.1 of bacterium. Classification (GTDB taxonomy): domain Bacteria; phylum Desulfobacterota; class DSWW01; order DSWW01; family DSWW01; genus S015-6. The sequence continues at coordinate 42,466 of JANQFG010000061.1, forward strand.
GGGCCGACCACAAGCCCTGACCAGAAATTGGACAGGTTGAACTTGCCCACATTCTCCTTCATCAGGAACTGGGAAAGGATCTTCTCCGGAAAGGGATCGAACACCAGCCAGAGCGAGAAGAGCCCGAGGCCGAGGAGAACCGAGCCCGTGCAGAAGATCCCGTACCGTTTCAGAAACAGGAAGGGCCGGAATTCGGCCCGGTAGAGAAGGACGAGTCCCAGGGCAAAGGCACCGACAAAGATCAGAAAGAAGGACTTGTACAGTGCGGCCATTCCGAAGCAGAGGCCGCAGAGGAGAGTGTTGCGGGCCGTTGTCGAATCCGCCCGGAACATGATGATGAGGGGCAGGAACAGGAAGAGGGTCTCGGGCGCGTTTGTGAGGAAAGGCCGCCCGTGCTGTATGGTCGAAAGAAAGCCGAGGTAGATCAGCCCCGCCATGAGTCCGGTCACGGCGTCACCGGAAAGCCTTTTCGCGAACATGCCGATGAGCAGGGCGATGATAAAGGAGTAGAGCACGATCGGCCCACGTAGGGTCCACGCGTTCCAGTACTTCCCCCAGCCGGTCGTGAGGATCCCCTGCCAGAAAAGCATGGGCGGTTTCGTGTTGTTGATCCCCTCGTCCCAGACGAGGGGAAGCATCCGGCCGCTTTCGGCGGTTACGCGGGCGATCTGGAGGTAGGGGGGCTCGTCCCCGATCTTCGGAATGTGGATCGAGTCGAGGCCGTAGAGATAGGCCACGATTGCCACGAGCGGGCCGACGATAAACAGGGCGACATGTGATTTCCGCATTGGAGCCTATGGAGATTGCGTAGAGGAATCGGGTTCGCGCTCCTTGCGGAGTCGCGGGGTATAAGATTCGATGAAGCGAGCCTTGTCCGTATCCTTCTGAAAGCTGTCGAAGCCTGCCAGCAGCATTGCCTCGAAACGAGCGCGCGCCTTGGACCAACCCTGGAACTCGATCCGGTAGAGTGCGGCGTGCACGCCGGTTCTGCCCACCCCGTGCTCGCAGTGGATCAGGACCGGATGGTTCTTCTCATCGGACATGATCTCCAGGAAGGCGTCCACGATCTCGGGGGGCGGCACCTGGCCCGTGTCCAGGTGGGCGAACCTGACCCCGATTTCGGCCAGGGCCCGGGCTTCCGCGTCCACTTCGGGCGAAGCGTTGCGGAAATCCACCACGGTGCTGATCCCGAGTCGCTTGCACTCCTCCACGAGCCTCCAGGGAGCGTACTGGGCAGAGCGGTAGAGAACGCCCGGGTCGACCACGGCGTAGCGGCCCATGGCGGCCCAGTAGCCAAGGTATGCCCCGATGCCGACAAGGACCAGGACGATGGTGATGAGCACCGCGGGGCGTGCGCGCAGCCCGTGCCCGGGGAGAGCCTTGGGTCCTTCCCCGGCAGCCTTCTTTACGTCGCTGCTATTTTCGGTCGGATCCATTCTTTTTCTCCGGTTTTCCACTCATTGAGCCGCTTGGGCGGCCCCTTCCTCGGGGCCGGGCAGGAAGCGCTCACGCAGTTGCTTGTGCAGGGCAGGGTATCGCAGAGATACGTGGTAGTAGCGATTCATCTCGCGGAGGGCCTTGTCCAGAGGCCAGCCCTGCACCTCGATTCGATAGAGGGCCGTCACGATTCCGCTTCGATCGCCCCCGCCGTGGCAGTGAACCAGGACCGGCAGGTTCTCCTCATCGGTCAGAATCTGCCGGATCGTTTCCCAATGGCCCTTCCCGGGGCCTGTGGTCGCGCTGAAGGGCACATGATACAGTTTGATGCCGTGCTGTTCCGCAAGTTCCTTCTCATAGGGCGGGACCCCGAATCGCATGGACAGGATACTCCTGAACCCGTATTCCTGAATCCACTCCTTCAGTTGCGCCTCGCTCGGCTGCCCGGAACGGTAGAACTTGCCCGGAACCACGGTGCCGAAATTCTTCTGGAGGCCGAAATCCCAGCCTATGCCCGCGGCGAACAGACCGATCAGCAGCAGGAATGTCCAGAGCGGCCATTGGGCCCTTATCTTCATTCTCACCCTCGCCTGTCAGATTCCCCAGTCGGGCCCGCGCAGATAGCCCCCGTCGATGACCACGCACGCGCCGTTTATGTAGGACGCCTTTTCCGAGCTCAAGAAGAGGATGCAGTTGGCGATGTCTTCCGGCGTTCCGACGCGGCCGCAGGGGATCTTTGGCAACACACTCCCAAAGACCGCCTCGATCTCCTCCCTGGAAAGCCCTGCCTTGTCGTAGATGGGGGTATCCACCCATCCGGGAAGGATCGTGTTTGCCCGGATCCCGGGAAGGTCTCGAACCAGGTGGTACGTGAACTTCTCCACGGCCGACTTTGCGGTCGAGTAGACAAAGTGGTTGCTGTATTCGTGCCGGGCAGCTGTGGAGGATACGTTCAGGATCGAAGGGTTGGAGGACTTCCTCAAAAGGGGGATGAAGTGCTTGACTAGGAGCATCGGGCCCTTTACCAGCACTTCATAGTGATAGTAGAAATCCTCTTCCTCCATCGCTTCCGGGACCACGAATCTGCCTCGGCCCGCGTTGTTCACCAGGATGTCGAGCCGGCCGAAGCGATTCTCCACACCCTCTGCGAGAGAAGCGATCTCTTTTTCGACGCTCACATCGCACCGCTGGGAGATGAAACGGTCTCCAAGCAGGTTGACCGCCTCACCGAGGGCCTTTTCGTCCATATCAGCCCCCACGACCGTTGCCCCCTGCCGGATGAATTGGCCGGCCGTCTCGAGCCCGATCCCCGAAGCGGCGCCGGTTATGACGACAATGTAATCCTTGAACATGATCCCCTCTCGGCCCTGTGCTTTCGAGATTGTGCCTAGTCTGCTGGCCACGCGGGGCGGTGTCAAGTGATCGAGGTGCCCGGGTCGTCCTTCCACACCCATGCCGTGGGGTGCACTCCGGCCGGTGTTTCACGTCGTTCTCAAGACTGATACGGAACGACCCTGCCCGGACGGCCGTCGCGCGTGAGGCTTCCTTCGGACAGGATGGGCGCCTGTTATCTTGTCGGGATCAGGAAGATCAGATGTTGGAAGCGGCTTGGATGGGCCGGTCCGGGTCTTTGCCCATGATGCAGTTGCGGCCTCCGCTCTTGGCGTCGTAGAGGGCCTGATCTGCGGCCTGGAGCAGGACGTCCGGATTCTGCTCGCGGGTGGGAATGGTGGCAGCCACCCCGACGCTCACCGTAACGTACGGGAAGGTCGGAGAAGCGGGGTGCTCGATCTTCAGGGCCTCGACCGATTCGCGGATCCTCTCGGCCACGAGCAGGGCCCCCTCAAGATCCGTCTCGGTCAGGATGATCGCGAATTCCTCTCCGCCGTACCTTGTCACGAAATCACCGGGCCGGAAGATCCCCTCCTGGAGACCCCGTGCAACCTTTACCAGGCATAGATCTCCCTGAGGGTGGCCGAGCGTGTCGTTGAAGCGCTTGAAATGGTCGATATCCACCAGGAGAAGGGCAATCGGGCGATTCGACCGGGCCTGCCGGAGCCACTCCCGGCCGAAGAGCTCGTCAAAGTGTCTGCGGTTCGATACCTGCGTGAGGGTGTCGGTCTTGGCGAGTTCCTGGAGCTCGGACTCCACCTTCTGCTGTTCCGTGACGTCACGGACGATACAGACGGCCTGGTGGCCGTGGCATGCAACCAGACGCATCTCCACGTAGGCTTCCTGTGCAGTGGAGACGACGGGCGAACGGTTGACCTCGAGCGTGCCCACATCAAGGTCTTTCTTGAGAAAGGCAGTGACACCCTCGGCGATCTCACGAGGCAGAGCGTCCTCGATGTCCATACCGACCATTTCCGGCGAGACCTGAACCAGATCCCCGCGCACCCCTGACGTCATATCGAAGATCTTGCCTTCACGGCCTACGCGGAAGATGAAATCCGGTATGGAGTTCAGGGTGTCTCGCATCTTGTTCCGGTCGGTCTGGAGGGCCTGGATCGCCTGCCGGATCCTCAGCTGATTCTCGATTCTGCTCAGAGAGATCGAGGTGCTCAGGGGACGAAGGATGTAGTCGTTTGCCCCGATCTCGAGCATTCGGACCATCAGGTTTCGGTCGACACGATCGGTGATTACGATGATCGGGAGGTCCTCGAAGCTGTGCCTTACCCGCAGCTTGGCCACGATTTCGAGATCTGCGGTCCTGGGCTCCCCTATGTTGAAGAGAACCAGGCTGCATTCATGTTCCTCGATCACCCCGAGGGCCTCCCGGGCGTCCGGGACGGCCTCGAGAAGGTACCCCTTTCGCTTCAAGGCCTCGGTGATGACCGAATCGGCGTGCTGCTGCTTTCCGATGACAAGAATGGAAACTCCAGGATCGCTCACGTCTCCGTCTCCCTGTTTGCCCGGCAAGGACCGTTCTGAGGTGAAGAACGTTTCCGTCCCATCTGTTCTTGCCATCGGACGAAACAGGGATTTCCTTTAGTTTTGGAAACAACGATCTGAAGCTGAGAACGGTGGCTACTCGAGGTTCACGACCGGCTTCTTGGCCGGGTACTTCTGGAAGGTTCTCATATGCTCGGCCCGTACCTTCATCATGATCGGGGCGAGCCACGTCTTCCGGATCACCATGGGCCTCCGTTCCCGCGGGTCGACATACAGGTTGAAGGCAAACGCCTTGTCGGCCGTTTCCACGGTTCCCTGGTTCATCCCCCCCATGGCGCTGTAGCTTCCGTTGCCGATGTTCACGATGTGGGTATAGATCTTGTACTCCCGCCATCGGATCGCGTGGAACCTGCCGTCGGACCAGAAATACACGATGTTACGGTTCGACAGACCCTTGTCGGCCAGGAAGAAGGAGGACTGGTCCACCCCGTCGATGTAGCGGTCCCTCGGGATCAGGTCTTTCCGGCCTGCCAGGGCGAGGGATGTGTTGAAGAAATCGGCCAGGTCGACGAGCCCGTCTGACACACGGCCCGCCTTGATCGAGCCGGGCATCCAGACGATGCCGGAGACCCGGACGCCCCCCTCCCAGCTCGTGCCCTTGGAGCCTCGCCACGGCGCATAGCCTGCGTCCGGCCAGGTATCCTCCTCCACCCCGTTGTCCGACGTGAAGAGCACGAACGTGTTTTCCGCCTGCCCTGTATCCTTGAGTGTCTGCAGGATTTCTCCCACGATGTCATCCACCTCGACCATGCCGTCTTTGTACGGATACTTGGACGGGGATCTTCCTGCATACCCCTCTGCCGGGTAGTTGTCGAAATGGACCTTGCTGAAACAGTGCCAGAGAAAGAACGGCTTGTCGCTGTCGGCCTGTTGCTTGATGAACTCTACCGAGTAGTTCTTGAAATCGATATCACAGTTGGCCAGGCCCGGGATGTCGAGGAGCTTGACGTTCTCGAGGTCTCCACCCCTTTTGCCTTTCACCATGTGCTTGGAAAAGGGGAACTTCTCGATCGCTCCCCGGAAGAAGGGGTTGTTTGCGATTTCCGGGTTGAAATACGGGTCCCGCCACTCGGTGTAGATGTTGGAGACGCCGAGGAACCCGAAGAACTCGTCGAAGCCGTTGTTCTGCGGCTGGTTTTCCTTGGTCTCCCCGAGATGCCATTTCCCTACCGCACAGGTCGTGTATCCTGCCCTCTTGAGGAGGCTGGCGACCGTGACTTCCTCTGCGATGCCGCCCCTCTCTCCGTACATGGGCGGCCGGTAGATGCCGTGCCGGATATTCAGGCGGCCGCTCAGCATGGTCGCCCGGGTGGGCGTGCATGTGTGCTGTGAGTACGTGGAGGTCAAACGTAGGCCCTCGGCGGCCATCTTGTCGATTTTTGGCGTGGGTGCACCCACGGCCTCACCCCCGCCGAAGCAGCCCGGGTCGCCCCATCCCATGTCATCCACGAGCAGGACAATGATGTTCGGCTTCTTGCCGAACTTCTTTTCCAGGGCGGCGAGCTTGTCCGAGGTCTCCTTTGCCTGCTCCGGACGGGTGATGTAGGGCTGCAGGCTGTCCCGCTCCCTCGTGATCGGAGGGAAGGGGTTGTCCGGATGCAGAAGGGCCGCCATCGGAGGCGGATTCGCACTCGTGGCCATGGCCGGGTGCAGGACCCAGCTCAGCAGGATTGCAGCCATCAGAAGAAGAATCCCGACATTGCGTTTCTTCATGATTCGCTCCTTTGTGGCGGGAAGTTTCCAATTCAGGAACCTGAAAACGGGGTCGGCAGGGGACAATGTAGGAAAGTGCGAGGTGGTTTGTCAATCAGGCGGAAGAGGGTGCGGCTATCGCTTGGCTACACAGCCTGCGGCAAAGAAGATTGACCGCAACGCCGATGGCGTCTCCGGTCACGTGCTGAGGCGTGCTTCGATCGACCAGGATGGTCAGGCTTGCAGGAAATTCTTCGTCGCCGAGCCAGAGAATGTAGTCGACCGGAAACTTCGGAAAGATGTGAAACCGAACCGCCACATCACCGCCCTGGATGCGATGACCCCCCAGGCGTGTTGCAGCATTCAGGAAGCCCTCTCCGTCGTGACCGAAAGCCTTCACGATACCCTGGATGTCCATGTCCAGGCTGTTCCGAAAGAGGTCGAAGCCCTTGAAGAGATCCCGGGGAAGGACCATGTCGTAACTTGCCGGCCCGCTCTGAGCGCTCACCAGGTATACGAGAATCAGGAAGGGTATCTGACGGTCCCAGTCGGCGCATCCTTCTGCTCGCTGCGGACCCGATTTGAGCACCGTCTCCCGGGCCGCGTCGATCTTCCAGTTCTCGTTCAGGCTTTCGATTTGAATCGACCCATCCTCGGCGAGGGTCCCCCCGCTCGAGGCGCAGACCTCGTTCTTCTCCAAGGCGTTCAGCTTGTCCCAGAAAACGACGGCCGTCTTCGGCCAGACTGCGCCGTCCCGGAATTCGAATTCGCCGGCGATCGGGTCTTCTGTGTCGGTGGGCCTGAAGAATCCACAGGGGTAACAGAGGTTGATCTTTGTGTCAGTCAAGCTGCAAGACTTTCTTGATGACCTCGCTCAGATCCTTTGCGAGAACAGGTTTTGTGAGCATCTCACGGATGCCGATCTGCCCGGCCCGCTCCGGATCGATCGATACGCTGAACCCGGTGCAGAGGATGATCGGCAGTTCGGGGCGAATCTCCAGAAGCCGCTTCGAAAGCTCGGCCCCGGTCAGGTTCGGCATGGTCATGTCCGTGATGACGAGATCGAACTCCGCCGGCTCCGCCCGGAAGGCCTCGAGCGCTTCAACGCTGCTTGTGTGTGCAACCACCTCGTGTCCCAAGTGTTCCAGAATTCGACTCGCATAGTCAACCAGCATGGGTTCATCGTCGACGAAAAGGATGCGTGCAGATGGGGTGGTGGGAGCTGCTGGCTCGATCGCCTCGGATCTTCCTTCGTCCTCCAGCATGGGCAGGAACACATCGAAGACGGTGCCCTTTCCCTCCTCGCTCTCGACCCGGATGGTGCCGCCGTGCGCTCGGACGATCCCATCCACCACAGCGAGTCCCATCCCGGTTCCTTTTCCCCGGCCCCTGGTAGAGAAGAAAGGCTCAAAGATCCGATCGATCACTCGCGTTGGGATGCCGACGCCCGTATCGCTCGCAGTGAGTCTGAGGTACGGGCCCGGCTCGAGATCCGGAAAGGGAGCCACAACCTCCGAATCAAGACTCACCTGCTCGAGCCGAATCTCGAGCACTCCCCCTCTATCCTGCATGGCCTGCGCCGCATTCCCGCAGAGGTTCATCAGCACTTGACGGATCTGGCTCGAATCGCCGAGGATCGTCCCCGATTTCATGGAGAGACGCTCGCGTATTTCGATGGTGGCGGGCAGGGATGCCCGCATGAACTTGAGCGATTCCTTGATGACGATTCGAAGGTCAACAGGCTTCTTCTCCGGCGTTGCCTGTTGACTGAAAGTGAGGATCTGCCGCACGAGATCCGCACCCCTTCTCGACGCTTGAAGCACCTGCTCCAGGTTTTCGCAGAGGCCCGGGTCCTCTTCCGCCTCGAGCATGAGCAGCTCGGTGTACCCCGTGATCACGGCAAGGATGTTGTTGAAATCATGGGCAACCCCACCTGCCAGGGTGCCCAGGGCCTCCATCTTCTGCGTCTGCTGAAGGCGAGTCTCCAGCCTTTGCCTCTCTTCCTTGATCCGTCTGCGTTCCGTGACATCCCTTACGAAACTCCACATTCCGGTCGGATTCCCTTCCGGATCCTTTACGAGGTTGGTTCTGATCTCGATCGGGAGGATGGTTCCGTCCTTCCTGCGATATTCCTTTTCGTAGACGTCCGAGTAGCCGCGTCTTCGCACCTGTTGTTCGAGAATCCCTTCTTCCATGGCATGCCACTTTTCGGGAGTGATGTCTGCATAGGTCAGTCCGGCCAGTTCTCGATCCGTATAGCCCACCATCTGCTTGAAGGTCGAATTGGAGGTCGTGATCGTGCCGTTCATGTCCACCATCGCATATCCGTCACGGCTCGCCTCGTACAGCTCCTGGTACCTCTGCTCCGACCGCCTCAGCTCCTGTTCTCTGCGTTTGCGTTGGGTGATGTCGGTGACGAACCCATAATAGTGCTCGACACTGCCGTCCACATCGCAGGCCTCGTGCACCATGACCTCGACTTCGATCCGTGATCCGTTCTTCCTCAAGTACTCTTTCTCATACCGCTGCGGTTGCCCTGTTCGATGCAACGTCTCCAGTTCCAGGGCCTCGCCCTCGCGCCACTCGGGAGGTGTCAAATCCGTGAGCGCACTCATGCTCTTCAAATCCTGCTCGCTATAGCCTGTGAGACGGCAGAACGCCGGGTTGATCTTCAGCAGCCGGCCGTCAGGGTGCGTCACTGCGAAAGGCTGGGAGGATCGTTCGATCACACCCGAGAGAAGGCGTTCACGTTCCAGGCTTTCGCCCAGGGCGGCCTCCATGTCCTTGCGGTCCGTGATGTCACGGGCCAGGCCGAGCATGAGAGGTCCTTCGTGTCTCTGGACGAGGCCGACCCTGACCTCTACGGGGAACGTGGTGCCGTCCTTCCTTCGGTGTGTCCCTTCGATCGTGATGAATCGACCCGGCTCCAGATCGTCCCAGTACCGCTCCTTGTGCTGCTGACTTTCGACCTCGATGTCTATCTCTGCAAGGGTCATGGAAAGGAGCTCTTCGCGCGTGTATCCGAGGCTCTTGCACGCCCGCCCGTTCACGTCCATGATCCTTCCTTCCATGGTATTCAGGAACATGGCATCCGCAGCCTCTTCCACCAGCGTACGAAACCGCTCCTCGCTCTCCCGCAGGGCCTCCTCCGCCCTTCGTTCCCTTGTGATTTCCCGGGTTACCTCTGTGGCGCCCACCAGCTTGCCGTCGGCGAATGCCGGATACCCCCGGACGTTCCAGATCCTGCCATCGGGCGTTTCCATCTCTGCCTGAGCGCTTTCGCCCGTCTCGATGGCCGCAACCACAGGGCACCCTTCACAAGGGTCGGAACGGCCATGCCACAGCTCGTAGCAGCGTCCCCCGATCACCTTGTCTGGGGACAGGCCGAGTGAATCGGCCGCAGCGCGGCTCGCCCATCGGATCTTCATGTCCAGGGATTGATAGAGCACGAGCTCACCCACGTTGCTTAGAACGAGGTCTTTTTCTTGCTCCGATCTTCGAAGAGCTTCCTCGGTGCGCTCGTGTTTCTTCGCGGCCTCCTGCAATGCCGCCACCTGCTGCTGCAGGCTCGCCAATTCTTCGAGGAGTTGTTTCTTGGTCTTGTCGCGGGCCGCCATGCTTGGGCTCTCCTGGTTTCCGCCCCTTTAGCGGATGAGGTCCGAGCTTGGTTGCCGATCCTGCCCATGAGGCTGGGAGCCTTCCCGAGGGTAGGTGCAGTATACTGGACAAACGAAATGTGCAGCAATAAAAAAATGGTTGTAAGGCGGAGCTATAGGTCGGATTTCTTCGGGCTCCTGCGCGCGCAGGGGACCTTGGTCTGGCACAAGCCGCAGCCGCCCACGAACACATTGTACTTGGGCCCGTGTTCCGTAACGACCCTGTTGAGCAGGAAGTCCAGACACTTCATGTGGTCCTTCTTCTCCGGAGTGATTGCGCCGGCCGGGCATCGCGGAATGCAGAGGCCGCATGTTCCCTGCTCGTCGTAAAGGCAGTTGTCCCTCAGCCCGAGGGTGCGGGGTGTTGGCTCGATCTCGAGGTCGGTCACTACGGTGCCGTAGCGGCCCGCGCAGCCCTTCTCGGTGATGAGTGCGTAGGAAAGGCAGAAGGTTCCCAGACCGGCCGCGTAAGCGGAGTGACGCTCGGACCAGTTGCTGGAGGTGAGTTGCATCTCGAATCCTTCCAACCTCGCGGGAGCGACCGCCTTCTGCCCCTTCTCTTGCAGGGTTGCGGCCAGATGGTCCCTGAGTGCCTCGTTGAACAGTTCTCCGTGATGGCGCGCGAGGTACCATTCCGTGGAGGACATGCCTTTGCCGTCGTTGGACTTCACTACCTCCCGGGCAAAGGGGAGAAAGTAGGCGATCACCGTCGCGGCGCCCTCGATCCAATCCTGGGGCATCCGGTGATGGGGGCCTATGACGTCCTCACGCTTCAGATCGGCATACAAAGGGTCCTTGGCCGATGCGAAGCCCACGAGCGGCTTGTCGTATATCCTCATGCCGCTGCATTCGGGGATCGCGTTTCCCTCTGCCTCCTCGACAAAGGATTCGATCGTCGCAAGGATCTCTTCGCGGTGCGTCATCGGTTCCCCTTTTCCCTTCGGGTCCACTTCATATGATTCGTATCGCGAGGGTTCATGGTAGCGTATCGTTGCCGAATCTTCCAGGTCGTCTTCCATTTGACACAAGGGGCGTTGGCTCGTATCGTTGTCCGGCCCAAGAACGAACCCAGGTTGTCTGGAGGCAAGGACAAATTGGAAGACACACGAATCGTTGGGGAAGAGGTTCCCTGGAGTGCGATCGCCGAGGAGAGGGTTTTGCAGATTGACGTGAAGCGAGTCGAAGGATCGAAGAGCAGATATTTCAAAGGATTCTATCTTCTGCCCTCTCGGGTCAATGCGGGGAACGACAAGTGGGTACCCTGGTTTATCGGAGATATAAAAGAGTTGGTCGATAAGAAGCATCCACTCTTCGAGCACACCTCCGGAGAGTTCTACGTGGCCATCCGAGGAGAGGAGGTGGTGGGGCGTATCTTCGTGTTCGAAAACGGGCGGTACAACCAGACCCACGACATGCGGAGCGCCCATTTCTACTTCTTCGATTGTATCGAAGACCAGGGAGTGGCCGACCTGCTCCTGCAGGCGGCCGTGGATTGGGCAAAGGGGAGGGGCCTCGATCTCCTTTTCGGCCCCATGGGATTGGGCGGGGTCACAGGAGGCGGCCTGCTGATCGAGGGCCATGAGCATCGGGCGGCCATGACCATGATGATGTACAATCCGCCCTACTATCGGAGATTGATCGAAGAGTTCGGCTTTACAAAGTATCTCGATAATTTCTCCTTCTACCTCCCCACCACGGCCCGACTCCCGCAGGAGTTCCAGGCGCCAGTGGAAGCGATCCTGCAGGAAGGGAAGTTTCGGGTGCTGGAGTTTCGTTCGAAGAAGGACCTTGCCAGGGTTGCCGACGAGGTGGGGGAGGTCTTCATCGCGACCCTGGGAGACCATGCCGGCAATTACTACCTTTCGGAGAAGGAGGTTGACCGGTTGAAGCAGGGCCTGATTCGAATCGCCAACCCGGAGCTGGTCAAGGTCATCGCCCACGACCAGAAGGTCATCGGCTTCCTCCTTGGATTTCATGATCTGTCCGCGGCGATCCAGAAGAGCAAGGGGAAATTGAATCCGCTGAGCGTGTACCGTTTGATGAGGGAATACAAAAAGACCGATTGGATGTTGATCAACGGTCTGGGGATCCTGCCGGAGTACCAGGGCACCGGTGCGAATATGCTGCTCTATGCAGAAGTCGAGAATGTGGTCAAGAAGTACACACAGTTCAGGCATCTCGAGATGGTGCAGATCCAGGAAACGACGGCCAAGATGCTGAGCAACGTGAAGACCCTGCAGGGTGCAACCCACAAGATCCACCGGATGTACCAGATACAGCTCTAAGATGTCCCCCGATTGACAAGTACACCTTTCTTGATATAAACTAAGGGTTTACGCAATAGCCTCTGCCCCTATCGGTATAGGTTCGAGGACCACCCCCCTTTTCGAGGAGACATGTCGTGAGGATTGCGTTTCCATCTCAGGTTGATCTTGGCGCCGAGAGCGCGCTGTTCGGCCACTTCGGGTCGGCCGGTTTCTTCATCATCGTCGAAAGCGAGGACGGCACGATCGAGACGATCGCCAACGAGGATCTGCACCACGCGCACGGGCGCTGCCAGCCCTTGAAGGCCCTGGGTGGCGCGACCGTGGATGCTGTCGTTGTGGGGGGGATAGGCGCCGGAGCTCTCCGGGGTCTGCTGGCGGGAGGAATCAAGGTCTACCGTGGTGTGGAGGGCACGGTGAAGGAGAATCTGCAGCTGATCAAGACGGGTCGCCTTCCTGAGTTTACGTTCGACCAGACTTGCGCCGGGCACGGCCCGGGTGGCGGATGCAGCCACTAGAGGGGATCAGAGATGAAACAAACCGACGCTTCCGTTGTTGAGGACAAGGATGCCGTAAGGGAGATGCTTTCCGGGTCCGGGTATTCTCATAAGGCGATCGACTACTACCTCGAACAGGCAAACATGGGTAGCCTGAGTGATGCGAACCAGGTCAGCGAGTTGACCGGTCCGTGCGGTGATACGATGAAGGTCTACCTCAAGACGGAAGAGGGGCGGATCCAGGATGCCAAGATCCAGGTCCTGGGCTGCCCGGGTGCGGTCGCTTCCGCCATGGTCGCCATGGATCTGGCAAAGGGGAAGACGATCGAAGAGGCGATGGAGATCAAGGACAGGGACATCCTCAGAGTCCTTGAAGATCTGCCGGAACAGAAGATTCACTGTATCCGCCTCGCCGTGAAGACCCTGGAGAAGGCCCTGAAAGAGTGTGCCGGCGGCAATGGTGCGATAGACGCGGAGGATCGATATGCCCCTGTATGAGTATCTCTGTCAGGATTGCGGGCAACTGAGCGAAATCCTTGTGACCGCCTCCACGAAGCAACCGAAGTGCCAGGCATGCGACGGCGACAACCTGAAGAAGCTGCTCTCCGCACATGCCTCCCCGGCAGTGGGTTCCAGAGACAGCCTTCCCGGCCCCGGGGACACAGCCTGCTGCGGATCCGTGCCGGGTCAGGCCACCGGTTGTGCCGGGCCGGGTAGCTGCTGCGGCAAGAATTAGCCCGAACATTTCATGAACAATGCCGAGAGGTTTCGAAAAGGCCTTTCCGCATTGCGAGGCTACCTCAAGTTTCACAGCGCGACCCACGGACACAGATTGTTACCAGAAAACGATCGGGATTTCTCGGCATTGTTCACCCTGCGGGCGAGCCGATTTCACCGCATATGCCGCGTTTTGACCCCTTCGCGGTGGTTACCACAGCTTCAGGACTCAAAACGCGGCCTCTGCAGCAAACTCGACTCGTGAGAATGTCCGGGTTAACCCTCCTCTCGAAATCAGTCATAGTAAGGCCCCAGTTCCCTGGCAACAGGGGACAACTCCCTCGATGTACCCCATTGCTCCGGTCGTCGAGTGCTCGGACTTTTCGTAGCTGTCCCCAATTTAAATGTTTGATTCTGTTGTTCTTTTTGCCTGCTTCTTCCGGTCTCAGTCCTCCCCCGTCCTCCCCCTGACCGGCCTTGTTCCAAGAAAAACCTTGACAAGGGACGGCCGTTGTCCCTATTTTTAGACCAGTCGGTCGAAACGGTCGGTCTTAGAGCGTCCCAACCTTCAAAAGGACCCCTTTCCCGTGCCCCTACCACGATTCGCAAAGCTGGACCCGAACAAGAAGGCAAACATCATCCTGGTCGCGTCCGAGGAGTTTGCAGCCCGCGGCTATGAGAAGGCTTCCCTGAACGTGATCATCGCTCGATGCGGAATGAGCAAAGGCGCGATGTACTACTACTTCTCAGACAAGGACGACCTCTACAGGACGGTCCTCGAAGATTTTCTGGCAGGTCTTTTTGAGATCTGGTCCGGAGGGGCCGACGACAAGCATCGCCCTTTTGACGAGGTCGAAACACCGGAGGCCTATTGGGAAGAATGGATCGCCCACTACCGGCGGTCTATCCGCCACTATCAGAAGCAGCCTGTCTACGGCGAAATGTTCCATCGGTGCCTCCGAAGCCGGGCTTCGGGGATCTCTCACCCTGCTCTGACCGACGTGGCCGAACAGATCCGAGAATGGATCGCCACGGTATTGAAAAGGGGTGAAGAGCTGGGGGCTGTGCGAACGGATCTGCCGGAAGGCCTTCTGCTCGATTCAGCCTTCGGCATGCTGGAAGGCTTTGACAGATGGCTCTTTCAAGAGTTTGCGAATCTTCCTGACGAGGAGATCGATGGAATCGCAGAATTGGTAACAGAGTTCCTGCGGCGTATCGTCGAGCCCGTTTCAGCAGAACCGGCCGGCAGGAGAAGCTGACCAAAGGGATCGTCAGGCGTTCCGGAAGGGTTCGAGTCCAGAGGCGCGAACGGCTTTTCATAGCTTTTAAGGGGGGAGCAATGAAGAAGACGAGAGCGAGGAAAGAGAGGATTTTGCCGCTCCTGTCCTGCTTTCTGGTCATGTTCATCGTGGCCGATGCGGCGCAGGCGGTGGTGATCGACGACAAGCGGTCGCTCGAGTTCATCGCCAAGCTCCAGTCGAGGATCTCGCTCAGGATGGACGATTCTTCGGGGTTCACGGCCCCGGAGGTATCGGTGGGGGATCTGGTGCAGTGGCGGAACATCGCCTACCTGGAGGTGAGCCACGATCTGAAGCACCTGATGGGGCAGATCGACTTCATGAAGCCCCTCCAGCGCTGGGGGGTGGAGGCGAAGTACCGGATCGTGGGCAGGTTCATGTACGAGGCGGTCTACAACGTGGGGCCCCAGGCATTCCAGGATGTCCGGGACATCGACAAGGACAACATCGACACTTTCAAGCAGGCCTACGATCTGTGGGAGTGCTACGGGGACCTTGCCAAGGGGCCCGTGTTCTTCCGGATCGGGCGGCAGAACTTGAGCTGGGGCGAGACGGACGTGTTCC
>JANQFG010000063.1 GCA_028277985.1 bacterium
GGATCGCCCATTAGCTGCTGGATGAGGCGCCAGATATGGATCTCCTCTTCGAGGGTCCACTTATCCCCGACGAAGGGGATTGACATACTGTAGTCAGGCTCATGGGAGAAGGAGATGCAACTCACCTGGAAGTTGTATATCTCGATATCGAAGGCGATGGGGGCCTTCAGCCGCCTTAACATCATGAGGTAGTTAGTGATCTCCTCGAGGTCGGGAAAGATATGAAGGCGCCTCTGACGGGGATGAAACCCCTCGCTGGCGTAGCGTGCCGCCTTTGTGAAGTCGCTAACTATAGTGTATCGTCCTGTAAAGGATCCTCGTCCGGGAAGGGTGCTAGCTGGATGAATAGTCGGAACGACCACGGCCCCATCGAGAAGTCTCGAAGGCATAGGGCTTCCCCTGACCTTTGTGATTCTCGTCTCATCTGCAACGGCTTTGAGCGCCAGGTTACCAAGGGGTACAATGACCCGGGGCCGGCTACCAGCAAGACGTGCACCGAGATCTGCCACGCACTCACGTCCTCGGTCTGTGAGGATTCCCTTTGGCGTGAGGAGGTCGGTGACAGCGGAGATCGGCTTTCGGGAGACATTCTGGATTTGTACCTCACCGCGGATCAGCCCCGCCTTGTGAAGGGATTCATCGAAGATACGACCGGACTCCCCGACTAGGGGCCGCCCCTTAATCATTTCCCACCGAGCGGGGGCTTCGGCGACGAATAGGATGGGGGAAGAGGGGTCGCCTTCGCTGTAGGGCGTAGTTGTCAACTGCTGCTCCCCCTATACATAGCGATTCTCTTCCATCTTCGGGTTAAGCTCTTCGATACGGCCCCAGTAGTCTAGCTTGTGGCGCTCTTTGGGATAGATGGTACCATCAACATAGCTATATTCATAAGACATCTGAGTCTTTGATCCACCGTAGTGGATATGCTCCGTTTCTATCACTACCTTTTTATCTATCAACCAGCTCCGTTGGACTACGTGTCGAGTACTTAGTAGTATAGGCATACCTATCCTTCTCCAAATCCTCCTTCACCTGAAGGAGGAACTTGTTGCGGATCGTCTTGTCGAGGTCGAACCCTACCCCCGCCATCCCACGACTCCAGGCCGCCCTCAGGGTGTTGCCACTCCCTAGGAAGGGTATCAACAGCTTGCTGCCGGGAAGACAGCATGTGTCTAGTAGCTCCTGCATCAGTGGGAGGGGCCTCTGGGTGAGGTGGATCTTCGAGGAGGGGGCTGTCGGCTCGAAGTTGAAGATGTTAGAGCGACCGGGCTTAGGTAGCTTGGGCTTGCCCTTCCGGGCTAGGAAGAAGGGCTCATAGCAGCTAGCGAAGTTAACGTCTGGCTGCTTCGTCTGACCGTGGGGCTTAGCCCAGATCGCGGGGACAGGCCCGGCCGAGAAGCCAGCCTGTTTGAGGGTCTTCAAGAGTACCTCATACCACTGATGGGCAAACCAGAAGACGGCAAAGCTATCATCCTTTAAGCAGGCATAGACGTTTGTTGCTAGCTCGTAGAGGAAATCACCATAATCCTCAGAAGGCACCTCGACGTAGGCCTCACGCTCAGCCCCCTTCCCCTCCCCGCCATGCTTTGCCCTCTTGAGATCTATACCGTAGGGTGGGTCAACCTCGGCGAAGTCGAAGTTGTAGGTGCTACAGGCCTCGAGGCCCTCTAGCGCATCTTGTAGGAGGTAGGCATCTGCGGCGGCCTTCGGCCCGACTGGCTTAGGCTCGGCAAGCTGCCACCCACCCACCTCTTGGGGTCCCTCAGCTGCCATGTCGGCGCTCTCGACTGGTGAGCCAGGGGGCTGCACGGGAGGCGGCGCCTCAGAGAGGGTCTCCTCAACCTTCGCCCTCTTCGCCAACTCGTTGACTACCAACTGCTCACTGATGGCGCTGTAGGCCTTCCACGCATCGTCGAAGGTGGTCTTCTTCGCGAGGTCGGGGAGGGTCTTCAGCGCCTCACCAAGCTGCACGCTCATCGCCAGGCGACTCTTGGTGGTATCCAGCTCGTCGGCTAGCTCTCGGTAGCTCTTCCCGCGGAGGCGGTAGATTTCGCACTCGAGCCGCGCCTCCTCCTGCCATGTCAGATTCTTACGGAAGACATTCTCGAAGAGCTCGATCTCGCGATAGTCGGCCTCGTCCTCTACCTCTCGGATAACCGCCGGGATGCTGTCCATCCCCAGTGTGACGGCTGCCGCTAGCCGTCTGCCTCCAGCTACGAGCTTGTAGGACTGATCGCCAGTCTGCTGCACCGTAATAGGTTGAATCAACC
Source organism: bacterium (assembly GCA_028277985.1). GTDB lineage: Bacteria > Desulfobacterota > DSWW01 > DSWW01 > DSWW01 > S015-6. The sequence goes on from JANQFG010000063.1 coordinate 2,271, forward strand.
CCTTCTCCCGGATGGAATCCGCTAGGTCCTCGATATTCCCGTAGTCCTCTCGAAACCTCCCGGCTGAGTCGATCATCAACGGGGGGATGTCTACCACTCTCACGATGCTCCTCCAGTCCCTTGTAGCTTCAGCAGGAGGCGTTGCTTCTCCTCGGGGGTCATACCCTCTACGAGTTTAGCTAGGGTAGCCTTGCTTTGCTGTCTTTTGGTCTTGGGTATAGTACGCTTGGCCCTCTTCGAGACGCGGCGGTCACTCCTAACCTTGTTGTAGAACTCCTTGAGTTGGTCATCTGTCATCTCGGAGATGGCTTCTTTTAGCTCGTCGATCCTAGCCATTAGGAGGTCTCCCCGATCCTCTTTATCTCCTCCATGGCTGTCCTGGTTAGTCGAAGTTCGACGTGTCCATTCAAGAGGAAGCCAATAGCGGCTGGATTCTCCACCAAGAAGGTGACCACCATCTCCGTTATGCGGCGGAGGAGCTGGGTGCGGGTACCAGCGGGGAGGAGTGAGTCCAGCTGCGCGGCTTTCTCCCGGTCTAGGTTGTAGTTGATCCTTACTTCCGTCTCACCGAGCATTTGGGCTCCCTTGTTAGGTTAGCAGACTCTAGAGGCCGGGCTCCCATCCGGCTACAACTGGATCCCCGTGACGCCCGTCCGTGGTACCAAAACAGGCTCGTGTCACTGACCCATCCTTGCCACTCGTCAGAAAGGGTGCAGAGTCGTTGACCACCTTTCTGACTTCCCCGGGCGCTGCAACGCCCCTCTAGAGTCCTATCAGCTAGTCGATCCTCGGCGGTACGACCCTCGGGTAGGGAGTGCCGTCATCCCCCGCGTCGAGCTTCACCAACCCATGGGCGGTGGCTCCGGGGAGGTCATCGTCGTCGAACCCCTCGGCCGTGTACTGCACTCCGAACATGGTGAGGAACCGCCTGTTAGCCAACTCCATCCGCTTGGCCTTGTCCGGCTCCTCCTGCCAATCCTCCTCGGAGGGGATGGTCAACCAGTGGTTGATGCCCATATAGTCGTCATCCCCTTCGATTACGATGTAGCACCTGACCTGGTCTCGGGTGCCAGCCTTGTTGCGGCCCGCCTCTTTCGTGACGATCCGTAGGTCGTAGTTCCCCTCGGGAGGGGTTGTAGGCTCTACGGCGTCGCCCAGCCGGCTCTTGATGAATGCCATCTTTGTCTCCAGTTGTTAGTTTGTTTGTCCAAATTTTGGACGGTGTTCTCTAGCTTGTTCCTTTAAGTATCCATTGCCCAATCCCCTGTTGTGTTAAATCCTTCTCCCAGTCGAGGGTAACGTCGATCTGGGGGTCGATCCCCTTTATGCTGGTCCGACAGTTGGGGTACATTCTCTCGGGCTTGGTGACCATGTAATAGCGGACCTCGTTCTTTGAGTTGCGGTCCGACTTTGTCCCAAGGATGTGGGCGAACCTCAGAGGGACCCTAATCCTGTTCTTCCCTGTCAACACCAGTTGGCCCTCGATGCGCCCGGTTAGGTCATCTTTCTGGGTCTCGGTGTGGACGGTTACGAAGACGTTCGTTAGGGCTGTGGTGGCCCGGACGATATTGCGTACCGTCGTCATCTCCGCTGTGTAGTCATCCTGCTGAGGATGCTTCCCGAGGCGGTTGTTGAGATACTGCACGCGGTCCATCACAGCTTCGCTTAACGTCGTCAAGCTGTCGAACCCAATCCAGTCGTATTTGTCGAAGAACTTGTTCTCATACCTCTCCTCCCAGTCCCTCTCCCACTCCCAATAGGTCTTAGGCTCCCGTCTTCGGCGGCCTTGGTCGCCTACCCCCGCCTTTAGGGATTTAACTGCCAGCTCGACATCCTCCACCTCGGGGGTGAACAGCAGGTAGTCGATGTCGTCGCTGCCGCGGATAGCATCCTCGGCGTTGGGGTCGAAGAGGTAGACGAACTTCCTCCCGGGGATGGTGCGGTATAGGGTGGTCTTGCCACTCCCCACCGGCCCCGTAATCAATATGCTGTTATGGTGCTTGATGTTAGGGTCACCGGCATTTGTCGGTTCTCGCATCTGTCAGCCTCGCTGGGGGTGCTTTTTATGTCATTATACCACCCCGGTTGGTAGTTGTCAAGGGTTATCTTTTTTAGTGGTACGGTTATAGTTCCCCTCCCCGGCTCCCGTCAGGGCGGCCTCCATGCGCTCGGCCCGGATGCAGGCGTCGAGGATGCGCTCGAAGCACCCACGGAGCGCGGGGCCCACCATGTGGTGGTACTCGGAGAAGCACGGCTGGAAGTCCTCGGAGTCGAGCGCGTCCTTCGCGAT
>JANQFG010000172.1 GCA_028277985.1 bacterium
CCCACCCACTTCATTCGGTTCCCGTTCTCGTAGCGGACCTCCTTTTCGATTCGGTATTCATCCTGACCCTTCTTCGGGTCCGGTGTGAACCGGCACATCCCCTCGTAATAGCCGAGGCCTGGCTGGTACCCTGCCAGGTACCACTTGCCGGTCAGGTCGTGGTCCCTGCGGTTTGCCATCCAGTCCCGCCACGCCTGGCTGTCCATGGGGAACTTCTCCGCGAGCACGGCCACGAGGTCCATCGCCTCCATGGTCCAATCCATTTCTCGCATCTGCGGCAGGATCGTGGGGTAATACCCGAGATGCATGTTCATGTTCTCCACCCATTGCGTCTGGGTCTTCCTGTGGCCCAAGATCTTCCCGTAGGCGTGACAACGGACGCAGGCGGTGAAGATTCTCACTTCGGTCGCGTCCTTCGGAATCTCCCGATACTGGCTGTTCTCTTCGGTGTTGTAGTACGCGACCTGAGCCATCTCGGCCGGCGTCAGGATCAGGTGCTTGCTGAGCTCTTTGATGATCGGGTAGAAATCCCTGTCATCGATTTGAGCGCCGTTGAGGCGGATCATCCTGTCGACGACGTGGATCCACTCCTCCGGCGACTTCCGGGTCTCCTTGATGACCTCCATGCGGCCCGTTTGGTCGAGCCTGTGACAGGCGGCGCAGTTCTGCCGGACCGGGCCCTGCTCCACAAAGGGAGTCGTCGCCTGTGCCGCTGCCTCCGACAGGATCGAGGCAACAAGCGCAAGCAAGGCCACGCAGCAAGTCTTCAGAATTTGCATCCGAGATTCCTCCTGTGCTCGTTGAGTTCCCGTCTTCTTATGACGCATTATCATTTCTTCTTCAAGTAATTCTCGATCAGATCTTCGAGCAGCGCCCCGATCTCCTCGACCGGCGTGTGTTCCGGATCGATCACCCAGAGCATGGTCACCCCCTCCAGGCTTCCCAGAATGATGTTCGCCATCACCTTCGGGTCTACCTTGCGAAACTCCCCCTTCTTGATTCCCTGGAGGATAAACTCGCTGACCTTGTCTCTGCCCTCCCGAAGGCATTCCTGAACCGGCTGCTTGATGGACTCCTCTGTCTTGGACAGCGCATAGAGGTCCAGGAAGGCCTGGGAAATCTCGAGATTCAGCCGCCCGATGTCGAGATATCGCGGCAGGAAGAATCGGAGTTTGTCCGAGGCGCTTTCGTATCCTTCCACTCCGCCGAGCAAGTCCTGCCGGTAGACGTTCACCGCATACTCGACCGAGGCAGCAATGATTTCACCCTTGTCGGAGAAATAGTGATGGAGCAGACCGGGATTGCACCCTGCGGCATCCGCGA
>JANQFG010000153.1 GCA_028277985.1 bacterium
TCTACAGGGAGATCACCGACCTTGGCCGGCTGACGGGCCGTTCGGAAAGGGCCGCCGATCTCGTTCGCTATACCCAGCAGGGTGTGGCGCGCATCGAAGCGCGGTTGAGATCGATACCCGAGGATAGACTGCCCGGAATCTACTACATGTGGGCCCAGGGTCCTCTGGAGACCTCTTGCGGCGTGAGCACGGTGGACGATCTCATCCGGCTCGCCGGGGCTCGAAACGTGTGCGCTTCGATCCCGAGAGAACACCTCGTGGTGAACATGGAAAGGATTCTCTCGTGGAACCCCGACCTCATCGTCATGTGGTACAATACCCGGCTCGATCCGGATGATTTGATGAAGGAAGGCCAATGGAAGGCGGTGTCGGCAGTCCGGAAGGGAAGGGTGCACGAGCTGCCGGATGTGTTTCTGTGTGATCTGTGGACACTGAAGTTCCCGTACGCGGTCCGGATGCTCGCGAAATGGTCCCATCCCAATCTCTTTCAGGATATCGATCTCGGCAAGGAGAAGGAGGCGATGCTGGAGTTTCTTTACGACGGGAAGCTTCATGAGCGGTAGGCGGCGTTCTGCGAGCCCGTGGGAGCTTCTCATCTACTTCGCCCCCCTGCCGGTCCTCGTCGGATCCCTTTTCATAGGCCCCTCTGAGAATGTCCGCCCCTCGGATGTCCTGAACTGGTTCTACACACTGCTTCTTCCTTCGGGACCTTCGGAAGGTGGGGTGCCCATCGATCCGGTCGTCGAGGCGGTGATCCTCCAGGTCCGCATGCCCAGGGTCATCCTCGCCTTTCTCGTGGGCGCTGCCCTCACTGTTTCGGGCAGTGCGCTGCAGGCCTTCTTCAGAAATCCTCTGGTGTCGCCCTACATCCTCGGCCTTTCCTCCGGCTCCGCCTTCGGGGCCGCTCTCGCACTGACGGCCCCCTTTCTTCCGCTGCTTCCGTCCGCGTTTCTGTTCGGGCTTCTGGCCGTTGGCGCGACCTATTTCCTCGCGATCACGCGACAGGGGGTGTCGACCCTGTCGCTCATCCTGTCGGGCATCATCATAACGGGCGTCTTCACGGCCCTGCTCACGATCGTCCAGTACTTGACCGATCCCTTCAAGCTCCAGACGATCGTGCACTGGACCATGGGCAACCTTCACAATGCGAACTGGTCTAAGGTCAGGTCCGCCACCCTGCCCATCCTGATCGGGATTCTCTGGCTCTATCTTCTCCGGTGGCGGATGAATGTGATCTCCCTTGGGGACGAAGAGACGCGGGCCGTAGGCCTGAACCCCCAGAGAGAGCGCCTGCTGGTCCTCTTCCCCGCCACCCTCGTCGCATCGGCCGCCGTAGCCGTGGCAGGGGTCATCGGAATGGTCGGCCTCGCGGTACCGCATATGGTGAGAATGCTCGTGGGCCCGGACAACCAGAAGGTCCAGCCGGTCTCCTTCGTGCTCGGCGGGTGTTTCCTAGTGCTGGTGGACGATGTCTCGCGAACCATCGCTTCCTTCGAGATCCCGATCGGGGTGTTCACGGTTCTCGTGGGAGGCCCCTTCTTCGTGTATCTACTGAAGCGAGGGAGAATGTCCTACGGGGGGACATGAGGGATGGCCTTTCGTGTCGACGGCGTCTGCTTCTCCCACCCGAGCGGGTTTTCGCTCGACAACGTCACGATCGATGTGCCCGAAGGGAAGCTGAGCATCCTCCTGGGAAAGAACGGAAGCGGGAAATCAACGCTTCTCCATCTGATGGCGGGTCTGCACAAGCCTTCGGAGGGACGAATCGAGGTCCTCGGGCAGGACCTTGCGAGCCTGTCGACTTCTGCCAGGGCGCGGATCATCGGCTACCTGCCTCAGTTCCATTCCCCCGTGTTCCCTTACACCGTGGAGGAGGTCGTACTCACCGGAAGGGCCCCGTATGTGTTCACCGTGCCGAAGGCTAAGGATCGCGAAAAGGCGGAGCAAGCTTTGGTGACGGTGGGGATGCACGACTTGAGGGGGCGCCCTTATACAGAGCTCTCGGGGGGTGAGCGTCAGCTCGTCATGATGGCCCGCGTGCTGGCGCAGGAACCGAAGGTGATCCTCCTGGATGAGCCCGTGTCCCATCTCGATCTTTCGAACCAATCGAGATTGCTGCGTCTGCTCAAGAGGCTCGTGGAGGAAGGGATCACGGTGCTTGCCGTGCTCCACGACCCGAACGTGGCCTTCAGCTACGGTGATTCATTCTTCTTCATGAAGGGGGGCAGGATGGAGCAGCCCGGGCCGGAGGAGACGCCTTGGGACGCATCCTTTCTGGAAGGGCTCTACGAAACCCAACTCGAGACCGTCCCCCACCGCGGCAGGGCCCTCGTCATCCCGAGGTGAGCCCTCTTCAGGAGTGAGCAGCCTCTTTGAGAGGCTGAAGAAAACTCATCTCGAGCTCCTGTTTCTCTCGGCACGAAGCGATCTGGCGTTCTTTCTCGGCCGGGGACCAGCCGAGCCACTCCGCCATGTGCCCTGCTGCTTCCTCGACGTCTGCGAGGCTCGTTCCGTTGCTGAAGCGGGCCCTGTTGCTGCGCCGGAACCAGTAGTCCTCCAGGGTCAGGGCTCCCTCGTGCAGAACGGCCTGCTGAACCTCGGCCTCCACGCCTTTCTTCTCTGCGAACACGGCGAACGCCTCTTTCCCGTACATGCGTATGACCCTGTCCGCCTCTTCAGGGGGGAGTCCCTGAGCCTGGACAAAAGAGCTGAGCTCCTGGAAGGTGCCGGAGAAGTCTCCTCCCGGCAAAGGCTCTTCCGCCGTGGTTGCGGGAGTGGGATCCCGACCCATGAGCTCCTCACACCGGTCAACCACCCTTTCGGCCATGGACCGGTAGCTGGTCAGCTTGCCCCCCGCAATGGTGAGCATGCCTGCGGACCCCTCCATGATTTCGTGACGGCGCGAGATCTCCGAGGGCTTCTTGCCCTCGGCCCACAAGACGGGGCGGAGTCCCGACCATGTCGCGAGGATATCCTGATCCGTGATCGGATCCACGCCGAAGGACTCGTTCACGGTTTCGAGCAGATAATCCACATCCTCCCTCGTGACCTCCGGCCAGTATTCCGGAGTCTCGAAGAAGGTGTCCGTGGTCCCGATGTAAACGAAATTCTCTCTTGGAACGGCGAAGATCGAGCGTTTGTCCGGGGTGTTCATGATGATGGTGTGACGTATGGGAAGACGATCGTGCGGAACGACCAGGTGAATGCCTTTGGTGAGCTGCAGTTTCCTTGCCGCCTGCCCGTCTTCCAGCTGGCGGACCGCGTCTACCCAGGGACCTGCAGCGTTCACGATGACCCGGGCGCGTACTTCGACTTCTTGTTCCTCGCCAGGAAGTGTCCCCCTGACAACCGCCCCCACCAGCCGCCCACCCTCTTCGATCATTCTCACGACGGATGCATGAGTGCCCACCTTTGCGCCGTTGGCCGCGGCACTTCTTGCATTGGCCAGGGTCAGTCGTGCGTCGTCGGTGACGTACTCCGGGTAGACCACCGCGCCGGTGACGACCTGTGTGACCACGCGAGGTTCTTCCTGTCGCAGACGCGCAAGCTCCCAGACCTCGTGCCGCTCATCCGGCTCCACGTCGCCCAGCTTTTCGTAGGTCCACATGCCAGTACGAAACTTGGTGAGCTCCATTTTGCCCCGAACCGGGACGAGTACCTGCATCGTGGCTGCCAGATGGGGGGCGATTTTTCGGAGGGTTCGTCGCTCGACGGCTGCCTCTCGGACCACGAAGAGGTCCCCCATGGCGAGATACCTGAGCCCTCCGTGTATCAGCTTCGATGACCGGCTGGATGTTCCGGCTCCGATGTCGCTGGCGTCCACCAGGGCCACCTGGAGTCCCCGCATGGCAGCATCTCTGGCGACCCCGCATCCTGTAATTCCTGCGCCGATGACCAAAACGTCGAAACTCTCTTCACCAAGCGCTTTGAAAGTTGCCTGCCTGTCGCGAAGATCCAACGAATCTTGATGCTTCTGCATGACCTTTTCCATTCCGTCCACGAGTTGCCTCCAACATAGTTCTTTTCGGAGAACTGGACAAAAGGCATTAAATGACTTATATTAATTTAATACAATTAAATTATCATCACTTGTTTCACCATGTCAAGGGTATATTGTGAAGTTCTCATCAAACTCCGATCCATTACGCCCGTTCCGCTCGGCCCCGGAATCATGGAGTGGCGGTTTGACCTGATCCGGGGGGACTGGGTAAACTCCCATGCCGGATCCCGGGCCATTGTGGAATTTCGGGACTAACATAGACCGAGAGGGAAAGATGCCGAGGCCGCAACGCGCTCCGGACGAGGTGTATGCCGTAAAACAGGGCATCCTGGAGACGGCCCTGACCGTGCTCAACGAGGACGGCTACATCAAGATGAGCATGAACAAGGTGGCTGAGAGGGCCGGCATGACCGCGGCCAACCTCTACAACTACTTCGCAAACAAGGACGAGCTCATCCTGGCCCTGCAGACCCGGATCACGGAAAGGACCTACAGGGAATACCAGGAAGCCTACGCCCGCCATGAGGACCCTTTTCAGCGTCTCGAGGCCTTCATGAAGACCCTGCTGCACCTCGGGATCCATCATCCGAACGACTACGACATTCTTTTCAGCATCACGGCACCGAGGTTCGAGGACTATGTGGGTACGAACCTCGAGTCGGTGGCCCGAAGCGAGAAAGAAAGGGCCTACGAGATCGCCGTAAAGACCCGGGAGATCTACAGGAAAGTCGTTCTGGAGATTGGCGACCGGTACGGGTCGTTCGACCCGAGCGAAGTGTCCCTGCTGCTGGACGAACTATGGTGCACGGTTCATGGTGCGGTGATGCTCTACAACCGAAACTTCCTGAGCCGCTTCTCCGAGAGTGATGAGGCCGTGGTCTACAAGATATGCGAGTCGGCCCTGGAGAGGTTCCGTCCACCCAGCGACCGTGGTTAGCAGCCCCTAATCCCTGACCCCTGATATCCGATCACTGTTTCCAGATCGGCCGAACCAGCATCACACCCACAACCGGCGCTTGCACAAGCCGGGTCTCCGGCTCCCGCCAACGACCGGACCGGCTTACCCTCACCCCCCACGCCGAGCACGGAGGCGGCGCCTTCCAGCTTTGCGCGAAGGCTCTTGTAGACCGGCTTAACGGACAGTGCCAGAAGCGTCAGGCCGCCGAGCAACTGCGCCCAGGGCGGGACCCACTCTGCCGCCTTACCGACCACGGCGCTCGCCTGGATCCCGAGGAGCCCGTAGACCTGGTCCACTGCGAGGCCAAAGAGCACGGCAAAAAGGGCGATCGTTACAAGGTAGATTGCCGTGGCCCTCTTTCCGAGAATCTTGAGCAGGACGGTCAAGGAGGTGACGTTGGTTGCCGGGCCAGCCAGAAGAAAGACCAGGGCCGCGCCAGGGCTTACCCCCTTCAGTATCAGAGCTGCCGCAATGGGTGTCGATGCGGTGGCGCAGATGTAGAGCGGGATGCCCACGGCCAGCATCAGGAGCATGGATGGGAGCCCGCCCCCGAGAAACTGCCCCATAACCTCGTCCGGAACGAGGGCGACGATCAGGCCTGCAAGTAAAACGCCCACGAAGAACCAGGGAGCGATGTCCGCCCACACGTCCGTCATGGAGAACCTTAGGCCCTCCCGGATCTTCTCGGAAAGGGTGTGATGCCGGGCGTGCTCCTCGGGAGGACAGTCGAGACCCTCGCAGCAGCCGTCTACCTGGCAGGTGATGTCGTAGTCCGGTGCAGCGTCTTTACGACCACGGGCGAAGAGGTTTTCTGAGACACCTGCCGCGGCGGCGGTAGAGAAGGCGGCCACGGGTCTTGCCAATGTCATGATAGGATCCATAAGCGCCCAGGTGATGGCGATGGAGTCAATGCCCGATTCGGGCGTGGAAATCAGGAAGGCTGCGGTAGCCCCTTTGTTCGCTCCCTGCTTCCGGAGCCCCGCTGCTGCCGGCAGAACGCCGCACGAACAAAGAGGAAGAGGGATACCGAGCAGGGCGGCCTTGAACACGGAACGAAAACGTCCCTGCCCGAGGTGCGTTGCCACCGAGGTAGGGCTCAGAAACACCCTGAGAAGGCCGCTGATCAGAAGGCCGAAAATGATGTATACAGAGGACTCCAGAAGTAGATGCCAGGCAGCAGGAAGAACCTCGAGGATGAAATCCATGGTTCCTGGATCCTTTCTCTTCCGAACCCGAACCCCTCAGGGGCAGGGCTCATTCCCGAATGTGTTCGAAACCGAGTCGCAGCAGATCCGCCACGTGCCCGTCGTCCAGCGAGTAGTAGAGAACCTGGCCGTCGCGGCGGGACTTGACCAGGGCTTGTTCACGCATTCGCCGGAGCTGATGCGACACCGCAGATTCGCTGAGGCCCAGGTGGGCGGCTAGGTCACAGACGCACATCTCCCCATCGGCAAGGGCAACGAAGATCTTTAGACGGGTCGGATCGCCGAGCACCTTGAAGATGAGCGCCAAGCGCTCCAACTCCGATTCCTGGACGGCATCTCTTCGCGCCCGTTTCACCCGGTCCAGGTGAACGACGCGGACCCGGCATCCGTCCTCTTCGAGTATCATGGCCTTGTTTCTCATAGCCCTCGTCTCCATTATATATGAACATATGCTCAATTATATGACCAATAGATGCCGGTGTCAACCAAAAGGATACCGGCTCCCCCCCTTGCGTTCGGGGACAGCTGCCGAAATGAGGGGGAAATCAGTGGCTGTCCCCGATCTCCGGCAGAGTTCAGGTCTTTCACGCCACAATGCCGATATAGATAAGAAGGGGCCGGTGCAGCAAAGAAGATCCTCCCGCCCCTAACTGGGGGCAGCCACCCATTCATGTGAGAAATCAGAGGGTGTAACCGATTTCGGTGACGCTTGACAGGGAGTCGGACCGAAAGTTAACAATAGAGGATCCCCCCTCCCGGAGCGGCTGTATCGAGGGGCCGGGGAACCTTTGGACAAGGAATCGGATCTAAGGTGGCGAGAATACACACGAACAAACGGAGACGAACGGTTCTGTTGAGAAAAGTACAGACCCAGACATATCGTGCGGAAACCGGACGTGCACGAAGGAGATTTCTACCGCTCGCACTTCTCTTCCTCCTCCCCCTCATGCTGTCATACACCGCGGAGACAGCCTCATCGGGAAAGAAAGGCCGGGCTGTGCCCGACGGTCACAACGGCGCCTCCTCCGGTGCTGTCGAGCCTCAGCATCAGGCAATCCCCTTTGTTCTCCAGGCAACCGTGAAGAAGGGGGAGACGGCCAGCTCCCTGCTGAGCGAGTGGCTCAGCCCAAAGGACATCGACCGGTTGGACCGCCAGAGCAGAGAGGTGTTCTCTCTGCGCAAGATACGAGAGGGGCGCCCCTATATCATCCGTACCCTGGACAAGGCATTCCTGAGCTTCGAGTACGAAATCGACTGCGAGGAGAGGCTCGTCATTCGCGCTGAAGAAGGCGGATTCGCCATCTCACGGGAGCCGATCGTCTACCAGGTGGAGACGGTTCTCGTTTCCGCCATGATCCGGAGCAGCCTTTTCGAGGCCACCAAGGAGATCAACGAATCGCCCGTCCTGGCCCTGAAGCTGGTGGACATCTTTGGTTGGGATGTGGATTTCGCCCTGGATGTCCGTGCGGGGGACTCTTTCAAGGCGGTTGTGGAAAAGCGGTACCGAAACGGCGATTTTGCCGGCTACGGCAGCGTACCGGCAGCCGAGTTCGTGAATCAGGGGGAGACCTATCAGGGATTCCTCTTCGAGAACAGAGAGGGCCATCCGGAGTACTATGACGCAAAGGGGAGGAGCCTGAGGAGGACCTTCCTGAAAACGCCCCTGGACTACGCCCGCATCAGCTCGGGATTCTCTTACAACCGCTTCCATCCCATCAAGAAGGAATGGTGCCCCCATCCTGCAATCGACTACGCGGCGCCCGTGGGGACCCCGGTCAGGACCGTCGGTGACGGTTCCGTCCTGGAGGCCGGGTACAAGAACGCCAGTGGAAAGATCGTCAGGATCCGCCACAACAGCGTCTATCAGACCTACTACCTGCATCTGTCCCGTTTCGCAAAGGGGATCCGGAAGGGAAAGAAGGTTCACCAGGGCCAGATCATCGGATACGTAGGAAGTACGGGGATGTCGACCGGCCCCCATCTGGATTTTCGAATGAAGAAGAACGGAAAGTATGTGAACCCGAGAAGGGTCATTGCCCCAGCCTCTCCTCCCGTGCCGAGGGAGAGGATCGAGGCGTTCCGAGAGAAGGTCGAACCCCTTCTGGCTCAGCTTGATGCGGCACAGATCCCCATCGCCATGGAGACCTCTGAGAGGCTCCCGGAGCCTGACGCTGAGGAACACGACGGCAGGCAGGAGCCCGGCGCGACCCCGGGGGGACGCGGAGGTCTGTAGAGGAGAGGAGCGCGGTGGTTGGCTGTCTGTCGACAGCCTCTGAGGAGATGCAATGGCGATCATCGGCGGCAGGGCCCACAACCTCGATCTCGTCCATGAAGTGGCCAAGCTCGGCTACCCCTTTGCAGAGATAAGCATCTTCGATGCGGACGAGATGCTCCGGATGGCGGACGATCTTCTTGCCGTGAAGGAGCAGTACGGTATCTACTATCTGGCCCACTATCCGAACGAGGGCAACCCCTTCGATGCGAAGTCCCTGGAAGAGAATTTCGTGCCCAAGATGAAGAAGCTCATCCATGTCACCCATGAGCTGGGCATCGAAAAGGGCACCGTTCACTTCTGGATAGACAAACGGTGGGCCGAGCCCTCCCTTCTGTCGTCCAAGAAGGATCTGCTTGCCGAGATGGTTGCCGCGGCAGTCGACAAGGGGGTCACCCTTTGCATCGAGAACCTGACCGAACAGTACGAGAGCTTTGCCGAGGCGTGCGAGACGATCCCGGACCTGCGGATTACCCTGGACATAGGGCACGCGGAGCTTCTTTCCAGCGAGAACACATCCTTCAATTTCATCCACCATCTGTTCGACAAGATCGAACACCTGCACGTGCACGACAACCATGGCGGCACGAGCGTGAAAGACGATCTCCACCTGCCCCTGGGCGAGGGGAAGGTGGACTATCCCAGAATCTTCTCCATGCTGAGCGAGAAGGGGTATCGGCATACAGTCACGATGGAGCTGAAGCCCCCGGAGATGCCCCCAACCAAGAAGCTGATCGAGCAGTACCTCGCGTGATGCGTCGCTCCTCACCGGTCCGCTCGTTTCCGCGAACCTGACAGGGTCAAGACATGGCTGGTCAACCCTTTCTGTTTCACGTCATCGGCCTGAAGAACACGGGAAAGAGCGGCCTGATGGAGTCGCTCATCCAGGAGCTGAACAAGCTCGGCATCCGGACGGGTGTTCTCAAGCACGACGGGTCGAATCACTTCCACTGGGACCGGGAAGGAACGGACACGTACAGGATTCGGGCCGCAGGGAGTCCTGTCACCGCAATCCTTTCGGACCGGGAGTTCGCCATTCATGCGGCCGATGGGCTCGACATCACGCTGGATGAGATCGTAAACACCTTCTTCCGCGGATTCGAGATCCTCCTCATAGAGGGGCTCAAGAAGATCAGGGGCAAGAAGGTCGAGGTGTTGCGAGAGGGCGTGTCCACCCATCCGCTCGCCTCGGATGAGGACCTGGTCGCCACCTTTGGGGACCGACTGTTCGACAGGGACGTGCCCCATTTCGACCGGGAGAGCGTACCGGCCCTGGCAGAGCTCATTTCTGCGGTTTTCTCGGAACACGCGTCAAAACAGGATCGTTAAGAGGAACCTTCCCGGATCGGGCTGAGCAAAGGCAGGATCAACCTTGAAAGGGGGCGGAAGACGGAAATGGACTGTGCGCAAGTGCTCCTGGAAGGCCTCAAGGCCATGGGCGCCCGGCGAATCTACGGAGTGGTCGGGACCTCGAATGTTGCTTTTGTAAGCGCCGTATATGATCACAAGGAAGACCTGCGGTACATCTCCTGCCGCCACGAACAGGTTGCGGGAAGTATGGCCGATGCTGAGGGCCGGCTCACGGGCAAACCCGGGGTGGTGATCACCCACTCGGGCCCCGGGACCGTCAACGCCCTTCTCTCTGTGGCATGTGCCTTCAAGGACCACAGCCCGATGATCTGTATCAGCGGGGCCGTCAAGCGCAAGCTCGAGGGCACCGGCGGTCAGCTCGAGGCGGACCACCTGCACGTGTTCAGCCCCTTCTGCAAGGGGGTCTTTCGGATAGAGAATGCCCGGGAGGCCGCCTCGGTCCTCTCCGAGGCATACCGCCTGACCGTTTCCGGGGCAAAGGGTCCGGTGCTGATCGAGGTGCCGGAGGATGTCTGGGGGGAGGAAGCGACGGAAGGAGAGCCTGAATTCCGGTTCGTGACGGACCAGAAGCCGGCACTCCGGCCCGAGGATGTTGAGAAGGCTGTGGAGCGTCTGAAGGCAGCCGAGCGTCCCTTGCTGATTTCCGGGGGTGGCGTAGCTACGGCAGGCGCAAGCGACCGGATGCAGCATCTCGCAGAGGTGTTGCAGGCACCGGTGATCACGACCGGAAACGGGCGGGGGACCGTGCCCGAGACCCATCCCCTGTGTCTGGGGCGGGTCGGTTTCGGAGGCGGGAACACGGTTGCAGACACCGCTCTCGGCCGGGCGGATGTGATTCTCGGACTCGGGTGCACGGTCAACGACCTGATGACGTACGAGTACACACTTCCAATGGAAGGAGAGGTCTTCCTGGTCAACCTGGACAGAAAGGCGATCGAGAAGAGCTACTTCGAACCCCGGGACTGGATCGAGGCGGACCCGGGGGACTACCTGGATCTCGCCGTGGACCAGGTGCAGGGCTACGAGCCGCCCTCGCGGGATGCGTGGTGGGAGATCCTGAAACCGGCGCAGGAGGTATGGGATGCATCCCTGCAGGTTTCAATCGCGTCGGACAAGGTTCCCCTGTCGCCCGGCAGGGTGATCCATGAGCTGTCCCGAATGCTTCCTCCGGACCACATCGTAGCTGTGGGTTCGGGGATGCACGTCATGTATCCCATGTCTTTTCTTCCTTGCGTGCGCCCCCATTCCTATCTGCAATCGGTGAATTTCGGGGCCATGGGCTTCGGTTTTCCTGCGGCGCTTGCGGCCGGGCTGATCCATCCGGAAAAGGAGGTGGTCGTCATCATCGGGGACGGGGACTTCATGATGACCGTCCAGGACCTGGAGACTGCGGTGCGCGAGGGGATCAAGATACGGGTGCTCGTCATCAACGACGGGATGTACCGGGTGCTGAACTTCAGACAGCGCATGCAGTACGAAGGGCGCGTCATCGGCACCTGCCACGGCAACCCGGACTTCGCCGAACTGGCCAGAACCTTTGGGGCGGAGGGTTGGCGCCTGGAAAGGCCAGAGGAGATTCGTCCGGTGCTGGAGGCGGCCCTTCGGGCCGACGGGCCCGCCGTGGTGGACGCCATCGTGGACCCGGATGACATGCCGCCGGCCAACATCGAGGCGGCCCTTCGAATGAGCGAATGAACAGGGATCAGGGACCCCAAGGTGGAAGGTGAGAAGGAGCGCGGGAAGGGTGACATGATCATTGAGCCTTACAAGGGTAAGAGGCCGCGGCTGGCGCCGGATGTGTTCGTAGCCCGGGGGGCGGTCGTCATCGGTGACGTGACCATTCAGGAGGGAAGCAGCGTCTGGTACAACACGGTCATTCGTGGCGACGTGGGAAGCGTGACGATCGGCAAGAACACCAACATCCAGGATCTCTGTCTGCTCCACATGACCACCGACGTCTCGGATCTGATCATCGGAGACGAGGTCACGGTGGGGCACCGGGTGGTGCTGCATGGATGCACGATCGAAGACCGATGCCTGATCGGCATGGGGGCGGTGATCCTGGACAATGCGGTGATCGGCAGAGGGTCGGTCGTTGCCTCGGGTGCGGTGGTGATGGAAAAGGCGGTCGTCCCGCCGAATTCCCTCGTGGTAGGCATGCCGGCCAAGGTGAAAAAGACGTTGGACGAGGGGGAGTTGTCTCCGTCGACACGAATCGCCCGACACTATCTCGCCCTGGCGAGAGAGCACAAGACGCTCGATGGCGGTTAGGCGATGATTAAGAGCCGTAGGCCGATTGAGGGGTCAGGGATCGGGGATCAGGGGTCAGGCCCCGCCCCCGTCCTGTTCGACCTGCCGGGCTCGTAAGATTGGGAATCAGGGCGAGGAACCGAAGGCGAACCTTGCCCCCCAATCCGTACATCAAAATAGAACAACCCGAATACGATGGAGGCAATTGCCGTGAAACGACTGCTCCTGATAGCAATGGTTCTGCTCGTCTCGAATGCCTACGCAGAAGGGAAGGGTGCCGACGGCGACGCCGCAGGGGCGGACAAAGACATTCTCAAGGTGATCGAAAAGAACCTTCAGGCAGCAGAGCAGGAGGATTTCGATGCCTGGCTCAAGACCTATCACGAGAAGTCCCGATCCTGTAAGGACCGAGGCTCGGAGATGCTGGAGTGTTTTCGCGTCTATGACATGAAATACGCTCTGGAGCAGGCCAAGGTGCTCGACAGGTCGGACGAGGAGGCCAAGATCCTCTTCATCCAGGTCAACAGGACGGTGAAGGGCCCGGACAACAACGACAAGAAGATCACGGGCGTTCACATCATGCGAAAATCCTACGGCAAATGGAAGATCTACGACACCGAGATCAAGAAGATCCAGGAGCTGCGCTGACCGCTGCCGGTCTCTCTCCCCCGGGAATACTCCTGAAGTGAAGACAATTTCAAGCGATTTGTGGCGAGCCGGTTCTTTTGATAAGCTAAAGGTTCTATCGAAAACTTGGCGACACTTCCTGGTTGCCCCACCGGGCTCTCCCCACCAAAGATGCGGACCATGGAGCGGGCCTGCATCCGGATCGCAGGCAGGATCAGCGGGTAAGCCGGAATGGAAAACGCGGACAGCGTAGAACGAACCCGACGACGCCAGTTGTTCGTTCTTCTCACTTCCTTTGGGATCCCGGTCATCCTTCTGTTCGCGGTCATAGATTTTCTCGAAGGCGACACGATCGAATTCGTTGTCGACCTGGTCCTCGCTTCCATTCTCTTGATCGCCCTCATTGCAGTCTTCAGATACGACAAGGATCGCGTGACGTATCGCGTCGGTCTCAACTTGCTCGCCTTGGCCGTCCTGTACAACGTGGCACTGGGGGCAGGCCGGGAATCGGCCCTCTATTGGGTGTACGTGTTGCCTTTGCTGCTGTTCTTCTTTTTAGGAAGACGAGACGGGCTGATCTCCATAGGCTTTGCCCTGCTTCTGCTCGCCCTGTTGCTCTTTTTCCCGAATGTGGTCCGTGCCCACGACTACGGAATTCAGACGGGGTTGCGGTTCTTTGTCTCCTTCATCTTCGTGGCAGTTATCGGCTACGGACTGGAAGCATCCAGATACCGCTTCAGCGACATGCTGCGAAGGGAGCACGAAGAACTCCTCGAGGAGAAGGCGAATCTCGAGAAGGCACTGACACAGATCAAGACCCTGCGCGGGCTGCTCCCCATGTGCGCGAGCTGCAAGAAGATCCGGGACGACAGCGGCTACTGGAAGCAGATCGAGTCCTACCTGCACGAGCATTCGGATGCGAAGTTCAGTCACGGCATATGCCCGGATTGCGCAAAGGAGTTGTACCCCAACGTCAGGATCTACGACGATTCCGGGGAAGAAATCGCTCTCTAGAGTGCGATCCCCTGTCCCGTTTCGATCGCACCAGAGGCCCCACTCCACACCTCCCATGTGCCATCCGGTTTCGATTCACTTGGCCTTCCCTTCTCCAAATCAACGGCCAATGGCCTTGCGTCTTTTTGTCTCGTTCGTGGTAAGATTGAGTAATACCAACAAAGAGTTCGACAGTCCTTCCTGGTCTTATGGAGAGTTTCGCATGCAGATCGAGGTCAGGCTTTTTGCGAGCCTGAGAAAGTACGCGGACGACAAGAGCAGAATCGAGATGGAAGACGGCACGGATGTGAGTGCTTTTATGGAGAGGATCGGGGTCCCTCCCGACGAGGTCGCCATCATCCTCGTCAATGGCCGGCACGCAGTGCAAGATCAGGTCCTTCAGGACGGCCAGGCCGTCTCCCTTTTCCCGCCCATTGCGGGAGGATGATCCGTCCATGGCAGCGTTCGACAGTGCCTTGCTTGCTCGACGTCTCCAGCAACTCGTCGACGAGACGGGAGGGGTGGACCGTGCCGTTGATCGGGTCGTTGCCGAACAGAATGCCCCCAAGAGGGTCGTCCAGGCCATTGCCTGCGGCATGGACCTGATGCCTGAGCGCTACGATCGAAATGCAGGGACCCTGGGTTGTGCGGGCCAGAAGAGGCTTCTCGAGTCCAGGGCGCTGGTTGCCGGCGTGGGCGGGCTGGGTGGTTACGTGGCCGAGGAGCTTGCCCGGAGTGGTATGGGCACGCTGGTCGGCGTGGATTCGGATCGGTTCGATGAGACGAACCTGAACCGGCAGCTCTTTGCGGATCGATCGTCCCTCGGGCTGGCCAAGACCGAAGCGGCCCGCACCCGGCTGGCCGATGTTAACGATGCGGTGGAGTTCCTCCCCCACTTCTGTGCGCTGGAGGATCTGCCGGAGACCGCTTACGAGCACACAGCCCTCCTCTTTGACTGCCTCGACCGGATCCCGTCGAAACTCCACCTCCAGGAAATGGGGGAGCGTTACGACATTCCGCTCGTTCACGGCGCCATCGGCGGCTGGTATGGCCAGGTGGCCGTGGTCTGGCCGAAGAGCCGACTGCTGAGCAACCTCTACGGAGGAAAGCAGGAAGGTATCGAGCGGGAGCTCGGCAACCCGTCCTTCACCCCTGCCGTGGTGGCGAGCCTGATGGTGGCCGAAGGGATCAAGGTGCTCCTCGAGAAAGGAACCCGGGAAAACGCGGTCATCTTCCTAGACCTCCTCCACAATCAGTGGGAAACGATCCCCCTCTAACCCGGGACTCACGGCCCCTCCAACCAGGCCTCCTTACAGCCTTTGCTGGCTTTCCAGCATCAGACAAAGAAGCGTTGACAAAGACATGTGCGCGCGCCTATCGTGCGGCACAAAGGAGGGAGAACCATGACAACAGCGGCCGATGGGGATCGGGGAGGCAACATCTTCGATGATGCGATCAAGCGGCTGGACAGGGCCTTTGAATTCGCCGAGATCGACGCTGAGGCGGTCGAGCGACTGAAGCACCCGAGGGCGATCGTTCAGGTTTCGGTTCCGGTCCGGATGGATGACGGATCCCTTCGAATTTTCGAAGGTTACCGGGTTCGACACGACGACTCGAGGGGGCCCGGCAAGGGAGGCGTGCGTTTTCACCCGGACGTGAATCTTCATGAAGTCAAGGCCCTTGCCTTCTGGATGACCTGCAAGTGCGCGGTGGTGGGTATTCCGTATGGGGGCGCCAAGGGGGGCGTGGTGGTCAACCCGAAGGAGCTCTCCAGGCTCGAGCTGGAACGCCTTTCCCGGGGCTTCATCCGTCAGATCGGGGAGTTCATCGGCCCGGAGAGCGATATTCCTGCACCGGATGTCTATACCAACGCCATGATCATGGGATGGATGATGGACGAGTACTCGAAGATGCAGGGCCAGCGCACACCGGCCGTGATTACCGGCAAGCCGATCCCCCTCGGCGGCTCCCTGGGACGGGAGGATGCAACGGGTCGGGGCGCCTACTACTGCATCAAGGAGCTCGAAAGGCAAAAGGGTTGGGACCCCGGCCGGATCCGTGTGGCCGTGCAGGGGTTCGGCAATGCGGGCCAGCACGTGGCCCGTCTGCTCCACGAGGACAATTACAGAATCGTGGCCGTGAGCGACTCCAAGGGCGGCATCTTCAAGCAGGACGGTTTCGATGTGCCGAGCCTGATTCGATTCAAGAACGAGTCCCGGCAGCTCAAGGCGGTCTATTGTGACGGGTCCGTCTGCGAGATGGTGGATGCGGATACGATTTCCAACGAGGAGCTTCTCGCCCTCGACGTGGATGTCCTCGTCCCGGCCGCGCTGGAGAACGTGTTCACCGGCGAAAATGCCCGGAAGGTGAGAGCGCCGGTGATCGTCGAGGTGGCGAACGGTCCCACGACGAGCGACGGGGATGCGGTCCTGAACGAGGCAAAGAAGCTTGTCGTGCCGGATATCCTTGCCAATGCAGGTGGTGTGACGGTGAGCTACTTCGAATGGGTTCAGAACAAGCAGGGTTACTACTGGACCGAGCCGGAGGTGCAGGAGAGGCTGCGGGAGATCATGACGAGGGCATTCAACGCGGTCTACGATCTGGCCGAAAGGCGCAGCATCGATATGCGGACCGCGGCGTATGCCTATGCCCTGACCCGCATCGGCGAGGCGATCGAGGCTGTCGGTACGCAGAGCTTTTTTCAGGCAGGCCATTAAACGGGAGGGGAAATGAAAGCATCCGATCTTTTCGTCAAATGTCTCGAAGCCGAGGGAATCGAGTTCATCTTCGGGGTGCCGGGCGAAGAAAACGCCGACTTCATGCGTTCCCTGGACGGGTCGGACAAGATCCGGTTCATCCTGACCCGGCACGAGCAGGGTGCGGCCTTCATGGCCGAGGTGTATGGCCGTCTGACCGGAAACCCTGCCGGGTGCCTCGGCACGCTCGGGCCCGGCGCGACCAACCTGATCACAGGGGTGGCGGACGCGAACATGGACCGGGCCCCCATGCTGGTCCTGACCGGGCAGGGAGACTCGGAACGCCAGCACAAGGAGTCGCACCAGATCATGGACGTGGTCTCCATGTTCAGGCCGGTGACCAAGTGGGCGCAGTCGATCCTGCACCCGGACAACATCCCGGAGATTGTTCGCAAGGCGGTCCGTATTGCGCGCACCGAGAAGCCGGGCGCATGCCACATCGAGCTGGCCGAGGACATCGCAAAGCGCTTCGCGTCCACCAAGCCGATCGAGCCGCGAAGGTATCGGCGGCCCGTGCCGGACGACAAGGTCATGGACCGGGCCTTCGAGGCGCTCAAGACCGCGCGGCGTCCCGTGATCCTCGCGGGCAACGGATGCATACGCAAGCGGGCGAGCCGGCAGCTTCGGGCCTTCTGCGAGAAGACAGGCATCGGCGTGATCAGTACCTTCATGGCCAAGGGTGCCGTGGACATGGATTCGGACTTCTGCCTCTACACGATCGGGCTCCAGGCAAAGGATCTGGTGGTCTGTACCATCGACGCCGCGGATCTCGTGATCACCCTCGGGTACGACATGGTGGAGTATCACCCGCGGCTCTGGAACCCTGATTCGAACAAGCGGATCATCCATATGGATTTCCTTCCTGCGGAGATCGACGAGAACTACCGTATGGAGGTGGAGGTCGTAGGCGACCTGGCCCACGCGTTGTGGATGCTCAACGAGCGGGTCGACGCTTTCACACGGGCCGGTGGCGAGTTCGGATTCGATCTTTCTCAGCAGGCGGCGGTGCGACGGGAGATGCAGGCCGAGTTCGAGGAATACAAGGACGACGATGCCGTGGGTGCGATCAAGCCCCAGAAGGCGCTCTGGGACGCGCGGCAGGTTCTCGGCCGGAAAGATATCCTGCTCTCGGACGTGGGGGCCCACAAGATGTGGATTGCGCGCCATTACCACTGCAATGTACCGAGCACCTGTCTGATCCCGAACGGTTTCTGCTCCATGGGGTTTGCCTTTCCGGGGGCCATCGCGGCCCATCTGGTGCACCCGGACAGGCGCATCCTCGCGGTCTGCGGGGACGGCGGATTCCTGATGAACGTACAGGAGATGGAAACCGCCCGTCGGCTCGATGCGAAAATCACGGTGATGGTCTGAGAGGACGGTGGGTACGGGCTGATCGCGTGGAAACAGGACAATCAGTTCGGGCGCCACACGGATCTGGCCTTTGATAACCCGGACTGGGTGAAGCTGGCGGAAAGCTTTGGCTGGGAAGGCTCGCGGGTGGAGGATTCCCGTGAGCTCAGGGGCGTCCTGGAGAGGTCCTTCGAAACGGACGGGCCGACGCTCATCTCCCTGCCGATCGACTACGGGGAGAACCCGAAGCTGACGGAGCGGCTCGGCAATATTGCCTGCCCCATCTAGACGAAAGGGATCAGGTAAACGAAAAGGGGTCAGGCTTTCATTTTTCACTTTGCACTTCCCCTAACTGCAAAGTGAAAAATGAAAGCCTGACCCCTTTTAGACCCCTTTTAGGGGACTGGAGGCGTAGAGATGCTGAAAGAGACGTACCCATATTACCTGGCGAATGAGGCGGTGGAGGCGAACACGGATCTAGACGTGATGGACAAGTACTCGGGGGAGGTGGCAACGCGCGTGGCCCTTGCGGATGCCGAGGCAATCGACCGGGCGATTGACGCCTCGGTCGAGGCGACCGTGCCGATGCGAAGGCTTCCGGCTTATCAGCGCGAGGATGTGTTGCAGCATTGCGTGAACCGGTTCCAGGAACGTTTCGAAGAAATGGCTCTGGCCCTCTGTATCGAGGCAGGTAAGCCGATCAAGGATTCGAGAGGAGAGGTGACACGGCTGATCGATACCTTCCGGATCGCTGCAGAGGAATCGGTGCGGCTGCCGGGCAGCGGCGAAGTGTTCCCCATGGACATCAGCGCCCGTGCCAGGGGATACACGGGTCAGTGGAAGCGCGTGCCCATTGGGCCCTGCTCGTTCATCGCTCCCTTCAATTTCCCGCTGAATCTCGTTGCCCACAAGGTGGCGCCCGCCCTTGCTGCCGGCTGCCCCTTCATCCTCAAGCCGGCGAGCATGACCCCTGTAGGCGCACTGATCATCGGAGAGATCCTGGCGGAAACCGACCTGCCCAGGGGCGCGTTTTCGGTTCTGCCCTGCCGCCGAGACGGTGCGGACCTGTTCACCGTGGACGAGAGGTTGAAGCTGCTCTCCTTTACCGGGTCGCCCGACGTGGGATGGGCTCTCAAGGCCAGAGCCGGCAAGAAGAAGGTGGTACTCGAGCTCGGGGGAAACGCGGCCGTCATCGTGGACGGAGACACGCAAGGCCCCCATCTCGAAGACGCAATCGACCGGATCATCTTCGGCGCATTCTACCAGTCGGGCCAGAGCTGTATCGGTGTTCAGCGCATCATCGTTCACCGGGACATCTACGACGACGTGCGGGACAAGCTTTCGGCCGCCACCCGGAAACTGAAAAGGGGTGATCCAAAAAACGAGGATACCTTCATCGGACCCATGATCTCCGAGGCCGAGGCATCGCGGCTGCAGGGCTGGATCGACGAGGCGGTCGAGGCCGGCGCCACGGTGCTCTGTGGCGGCGCCCGTGAAGGCGTCATGATGGAGCCGACGCTGCTCGAGAACGTGGACACGACTCTTTCCATCCAGCGCAAGGAGGCCTTCGGACCCGTGGCGGTTCTGTCGGCCTTTGCCGATTTCGACGAGGCGATCCGGATGGTCAACGACAGCGTCTTCGGACTGCAGACCGGCATCTTCACACGCGATCTGTACAAGGCCCAGAGGGCCTGGGACGAGTTGGATGTGGGTGGCGTCATCATCGGAGACGCTCCCTCGTGGCGCGTGGACCACATGCCTTACGGCGGGGTGAAGGACTCGGGCCTCGGTCGGGAAGGTGTCCGCTGGGCGATCGAGGATATGACCGAGGTGAGGTTGATGGTCGTCCGCACACCTTGAGAGGGGCTGCGCATGAAGAAAGACGGCAAACGGTCCGTCAGGCTGAGCCGCTTCCACGGCAAACTGGCTCGGCGGCTTGCCCTCGCAGGGTTTCTCATCTCCCTGGTCCTCGGCTTTTCCGTATGGGTGCACGAACGAACCGTGGTTGGGGACGCGATCGTGAGCCGCGCGCTTCTCGGCACGGCCAATTTCAATGCGCAGATCGAGGACCTGATCGAGGCGTCCGGCGTGTCGGACCGGAAAGCGGTCCAACGCGAGCTCGATGAGTACGGGACGCGCCCCGGAGTGCCCGACCCGAAGGGAGACTTCGTCCTGGTGACGGTTTACGATTCCGAGGGCGGGGTCGTTGCCGAGCTCGTAGAGACCGGGTACGTGCACATCAAGCAAATGAAGTCGCTCGTGTCTGTCGGACCGCCGGCGTTCCCAGCTGTCGGAGACTACGAACTTGAGGTTGCCAGGGTCGAGGGAATCCCTCATGTTGCGATCGCCCTGCCCCTGACCAACAGGAGCGGCGATCCGGTTGCCTACATCGAGGGCATCTACGCCGTGTCCCGCGAGGCCATGGCCGGCATCCGGCGAGGGGTCTGGGAGACGGTGGCCTGGGTAATCGCGATCGTCCTGGTGACGACCGCCCTGCTGTATCCGACCATCCTCACCCTCATGGGCAGGCTCACCAGACTCTCTCTCAGCCTGCTGGATGCGAATCTCGAGACGTTGAGTGTGCTGGGCAGTGCTATCGCCAAGCGGGACAACGACACGGACGCCCACAACTACCGGGTTACCCTTCTGTCGGTTCGACTCGCCGAGTCGATGGGGCTCGACCCACCCGAGATCCAGAGCCTGATCAAGGGGGCCTTTCTACACGATGTGGGCAAGATCGGCATCCGGGACAGCATCCTGCTAAAACCGGACCACCTGACGGATGAGGAATTCGAGGTGATGAAGACCCACGTGCAGCACGGCAGGGACATCTGCGAGCGCTCGGCCTGGCTCAAGGATGCCATCGACGTGGTGGGGCATCATCACGAGAAATTCGATGGGAGCGGGTACAGCGAGGGGCTGGACGGGACGGAGATCCCGGTCCGTGCCCGGATCTTTTCCATCGCGGACGTCTTCGATGCACTCACATCCAAGCGGCCCTACAAGGAGCCCTTCTCCCTCGAGGAGAGCCTGGAGATCCTGAGCAAGGGAAGGGGGATCCACTTCGACCCGGCCCTGTTGGACCTGTTTCTGGAGATGGCACCCGCCCTGTACCAGGAGGTTGCGGGCCGGGAAGACGAAGGCTTGAGGCGGGAGGTGGAAAGGCTCACACAGAGGTACTTTTCAGACGACAGCGAAGTCCACTTTGACTGAGGGGAGGTAGCATGGAGAAGGCGCTTCCCGATCAAGAGGAGGATTCTTCGGGAAGGTTGAGCCAAAACATCTACCGCACCGCGCTCTGCCCCTCTTTACGGGGTGCGGACCTTCCTCTTCGTTTTCCGGGAAGTGTCTTTGAAGGGCGCCTTGCCTTGCAGTCCGGGCAGTTCCATTGATCGCCGATCTTTTCCCAACCACAAAGCTTGACGAGCTGTTGCACCTGTTCCGGATCGATGTGCTCGATCTTCTTGGTGCAGTCCTGCGCGTCGCACTGGATGAAGCAATACTTGCCCATGGTTGTTATGAGGCTCATTTTATCCGTCCTCTTGGAAAGGGTTCCCAGAAGGGGTTCGTCTGTGGCGAACAACGCTTGTCTGTCTAACATTTAGACGCGAATCCGAGCGCAGAAGTTCCGAGTTTGCGGGGGCAGGCCGCATCCCTGCGTGGTCCGGGTCACCAAAGGTGACCGGGTCCCCTTTGGGGACTCAGTCACCTTTGGTGACTCAGTTGTCTTCGGCGTACACCTCTGCATAGGGTTGGAAGAAGTAGTGGTGCTCGTAGCCCGGGAATTGCACATAGACGTCGTATTCTGCGTAAACGGACAGCATCTTCTCTTCCGCGTCATAGACGATCTCGACATCCTTGACGTCGAGCGGGATCTTGTGCCGATCGATCGCCCACTTCATCTTCTCCATCAGATCCGTGTAGTTGCGGCCCCCCCTGTAGAGCGTGATCTCGGCCCATTGTTCCATCGTTCTCTCGAGGCTCCTGTAGGCATAGTAGGGCTTGCCCATTTGGAGGCCGACATAGGCGACAATCACCAGAAGCACGAGGATGACGAGAAACTGCAGGTTGCCGTTTCCGGCCGCTCCAACCGAATTCCTGCGAAGCATCTGCATACGATTTCCTCTCCGAAGGCATGCACGCCTGTTACGGTGCAAGGACAATCTAAGCGAACCGCTCTCCCCCTGTCAACGAATCTGTAGAATCCTCAATAGGTACGAATCATTCCATCCGGCTCCGAATCAACGCGGTGGTCTGCTCCCCGGCATTCGCCTCATTGGGACATGCGTCGAATGAGCTCGAAGGTCTGCTCCGCGATTTGTAGCTCTTCGTCCGTGGCGATCACGAGGATTTTCACCTCGCTGTTTGCGGTCTGGATCTCGAAGGGTGGCGGGGAGCCCCCGTGATTCTTCTCCGTGTCCAGGGCGATCCCAAGCCCCGAGAGCCCCTGGCAGCAGGCATCTCGAATCGGAGCAGCCCTCTCGCCGATTCCGGCCGTGAAGACGATCGCATCGACGCTTCCGAGCGCAGCCGTGTAGGCGCCGATGTACTTCTTCACGCGATAGCAGTACATGTCGATGGCCAGTCGTGCCCGGTCGTCCCCGGCGTCCGCCTTTTCGAGCACCTCCCGCATGTCGTTCGTGCCGCAGATCCCCTTGAACCCACTCTCCTTGTTGAGGACGGCATCCAGCTCATCCGGGGTCAGGCCTGCTTCCCGGAGAAGGTAGAAGTGTAAGGCAGGGTCGATGTCGCCGCAGCGGGTCCCCATGATCAGCCCCTCCAGGGGGGTCATGCCCATGGAGGTGTCCACGCATCGGCCCTGCCGGACTGCGGCGACACTCGCACCGTTCCCAAGGTGCAGGGTGATGAGGTTCAGAGAGGCAAGGGGCCTGTTCAGAAAAGCGGCTGCCTGCCCGGCCACATATTCGTGGGAGGTTCCGTGGAATCCGTAGCGCCGGACCCGGTGCCGGGCATACAGCTCGTGAGGGATCGCGTAATGGTAGGCCCTGGGCGGGATCGACTGGTGGAAGGCCGTATCAAAGACCGCGACCTGGGGCAGATCGGGGGCCACCTCCAGGGCGACCTCGATGCCGATCAGGTTGGCCGGGTTGTGGAGTGGGGCGAGCGGAATGTTCTGCCGGATCACCTGGAGAACCTTCTCGTCGATTCGTGTCGGTTCCGTGAAATCCTCCCCCCCGTGCACGACCCGATGTCCGATCCCGGCCAGGCCGCCTCCGTCCTCTCCCGTGCTCGAGGCGGACAAGGCCTCGACGATCTGCCGCATCCCTTCCCTGTGATCGGCAACCCTGCCTTCCCTGTGTGTCTCGGTGATTTCCCCCTGTGCATTCACGGCCTGATGTGTGAGCGTGCTGGTCTCTTCCCCGATCCGTTCCACGAGGCCGGACGCGAGAACCTCCCGTCCCACCATTTGGAACAGCTTGTATTTGATCGACGAGCTCCCGGAGTTGAGGACCAGGATTCTCATGATGCGCCTTTCATCGACTGGGCCTGGATGGCCGTGATGGCGACCGTGTTGACGATGTCATTGACCGTGCATCCACGGCTCAGGTCGTTGACCGGCTTGTTCAAGCCCTGCAGGACAGGGCCGATCGCAAGGGCGCCGGCCGATCTCTGCACCGCTTTGTAGGTGTTGTTTCCGGTGTTCAGGTCCGGGAAGATGAAGACCGTGGCCCGACCGGCCACATCGCTGTCCGGCATCTTGGTCTTGGCCACCCCCGGGTCCACCGCCGCATCGTACTGGATCGGTCCCTCGATCCTGAGGTCGGGGCTTCGCTCTTTTGCGATCCGGGTGGCGTCCCGGACCTTGTCCACGTCTTCCCCCTTGCCGGACTCGCCGGTCGAATAAGAGAGCATGGCGACCCGGGGCTCGATGCCGAACTTCCGGGCCGTTTCCGCCGAGCTGATTGCGATATCGGCCAACTGTTCCGGGTTCGGGTCCGGGTTGATCGCGCAATCCCCGTATGCGAGGACCCGATCCTCCAGGCACATGAGAAACACGCTCGACACGATCGAGCGGCCCGGCTGGGTGCGGATGATCTCGAAGGCGGGCCGGATGGTCTGCTGGGTCGTGTGGACGGCTCCCGAGACCATGCCGCCTGCGATTCCCTGCTGCACCATCATCGTCCCGAAGTAGCTCACCTCTTCCATGGCGTCCCAGGCCCGATTCATGTGGATGCCCTTGTGTTTGCGCATCTCGAAGTAGATCTCTGCAAACTCCTTTCGCCATTCGGACCGTGCCGGATCCACGACCGCGACCCCTTCCAGGCTGAGCCCGAGCAGATCGATACGCCTCCGTACATCCTCTTCGTTGCCCAGCAGGGTGATGTCCAGTACGTTTCTGCGCGCCAGGATCTCGCAGGCCTTCAGGATCCTCTCGTCCATGCCTTCGGGCAGCACGATGTGCTGTCGGTCGCTTCGGGCCCGCTCGATCAGATCGTTCTCGAACATGATGGGCGTGACCCAAGTGGAGGGCGCACCTACGATGAGGTCCCCAAGCTCTTTCACGTCCACATGTGATTCGAACACCCCCAGGGCGGTCGCGATCTTGCGGTCGTTCTCCGGCCGCAGGACCGCGGGGATCGTGTTCACGCTTGTGGCCGTGGTGTAGGTATCCTTGTCCACGCTGATCACGGGCACCTTGGATTGGGTGAGGCCCTCCATCAGTCTCTGGACCTGCGGCTCGGGCTTCAATCCTCCTGTCAGCAAGAGTCCGGAAATGTTTGGGTAGGTCTCCGAGAAGGCGGACGCCAGGCTGACGAGGATCACGTCGGCCCGGTCCCCGGGAGTGATGATCAGGGATCCGTCCAGAACGTAGTTCAAGAAATTCGGCAACTGCATTGCGGCGATCTTGAAATCGTGAACCTCCCGATTGAGCCAATCCAGATCTCCCTGCATGATCCGGCCGCCCAGGGCGGTTGCGATCTCGCCCACGGTCGGTTTTCCTAGAATCTCCTCTTCGGGCAGGATGTAGACGGCTCCTTCCTTTGCTCCGTCTTCCCGGAGCTTCTCCTCGACCGCGTCCACCAGATCGACATCCACCCGGTTTGCGATCGTCGCCAACAGGGTGCAACCCTGCCCCCGGAACGACTCCCGCGCCACCCGGACGGCTTGCATCACCTGGTCCGCCGACCTGCGGCGGCCGTTGACCATGGCCAGGACGGGACACCCCAGGTTGATCGCCAGATCGGCGTTGAACTCGAACTCAAAGGCGGACGATACCCTCGTGAAATCTGTGCCCTCACACAGAACGAAATCACAGCCCGACTCGAGCTGGTTGTACTTGCCGACGACGCTCTTCAGGAGTTCGGCGTACTTTCCCTCTGCGGTCATCCGGCGCGCCTCATCATGGGTATGGGCGTACGCCTGTTCGTAGGTGTGTTCGAGATTGTAGCGGTTGAGGATGAGGTGAAGCTCTTTGTCGGGCCGATCGCTGGAGGCGATGACCGGCCGGAAGAAACCCACTTTGCGGACACGCCTCGACAGCAATTCCATCAGGCCGAGGGCAACGACCGATTTGCCGCTTCTCGCTTCCATGGCGGCCAGGTACAGGCTCTTCGCCATCGTCTTGTCCCCCTTCGTTCTCGAGGATGTGGCCATCGTAGCACGAGTCCTTCCTGTGCTCCACCCCGGGTCGGTGGTGAGTGGCAGGTGGCTAGTGGCATGCTCAAGGGAGGGGGAAGCGAACGGGACGTCCGAATCGGAATGAGGCCTGGGCGCATCGGAGATACTGAATCACGAGTACGGAATTTCCCTCTGAGAGGAGAACGGGTATGGCAACACTCAAGGATCACATCCTGGAGATCATAGGGGGCCAGCACCTGGCTTCCCTGGCTACCGTGACAGAGGAAGGGAAGCCCTGGGTAAGGTATGTGATCGCCACGGGCGACAAGGATCTGACCCTGCGATTTGCGTGTTTCCTCGATTCCAGGAAGGTGGCACAGATCAAGAAGAACCCCGAAGTCCATCTGACATGCGGCGTGACCGCACCCCAGGCAGCGGAGAGTTACCTCCAGATCCAGGGACGGGCCGAGGTGTCCACGGACGAGGCGGAACGGGGGGCCTACTGGAAGGAGGAGCTCAGGCGCTATTTCAAGGGGCCGGACGACCCGAACTACTGTGTCGTAAGGGTTGTCCCCTACCGAATCGAGTACATGGCGCCCGGCTCCATGGAACCGGAAGTCTGGATCCGCTGACACAAGAACGATATCGACTGGCTCGCGTCAGCCACGGGCCTTCGCGCTCATCCGGCTATGCATTCCGCCTTTGACGGCTCTTCCGGTTTGTGCACATATTATGGTGGGCGAACACCACCGGTCCGATTGCAGGTTGCCCATGGTTGGTCGTATGCTTTGAAGAAAGCGCTTCGACAAGGAGAACGACCGCAAGGAGGCAGACGATGAAGGGTGAAGAGGTCGTGAAGACAGAGGAATTCAAGCGGTGTCTCGATTTTCACGGGCATCTCTGCCCGGGACTTTCGATCGGGTACCGGGCGGCAAAGGCGGGGCTCGCCTGGCTGGCCGAGAACCGGGCCGTCGACGAGGAGCTGGTCGCCATCGTGGAGAACGATGCCTGCGGGTCGGATGCAGTCCAGGTGTTGACCGGGTGCACCTTCGGCAAGGGCAACTTCTTCTTCAAGGACCACGGGAAGCAAGTCTTCACCTTTTTCGCAAGGCAGTCCGGCAAGGCGGTGCGGATCGCCCTGCGAGCGGACGCCCTGGACCCGGGCGATGGACAAGCCGAGCTGATTCGGAAGATGCGCGACCAGGAGGCCACCGAGCAGGACCAACAGGAGTTCAACAAACTCAAAGAGCAGAGGAGCTACGAGATCCTTGCACGGCCCGTGGAGGAGCTCTTCAAGATCGAGCCGGTTCGCGCTGAGCCCCCGGCCCCGGCCAGGATCCATGACTCGGAACCCTGCGCCCGGTGCGGCGAGAAGACCATGGTCACCCGGCTGGACGAAGTGGAAGGAGAAAAGGTCTGCAGGGATTGCAGCGGCCGTGGGGGGGAAGCGAAGCCCTCCTGATCTCAAGAAGGCTCTCGAAACCTACCATTTCTCAGCGAAGTTGCACGTGCCGCACACCGGCTGGTGCGTGGTCAAAACGTCGGTCATCTCTTCCGGCGGCACGTCTTCCCACTGGAGCAGCCTGTGGTCGGGCCCGACCAGGGCGGGCTTGTGCTCGTGCCAGCGGATATCCCCGATTCCCTTGTCGCAACAGGCACAGGCCTTGCCCTCGTACCAGGACTCGAGCTTCTTCTTGACCATGCAGCTCTCCGGGGATGCCTCGAGCTGAGAAAGACATTCCTGGCCGCAGTCCTGTTTCTCCGGCCATCGTGTGCAGTCGGTCAGGCGAAGGGAGGCCTTGCCGACAGTACCGGAGAGAGCCGCCCGCGTTGCGTCCACATCCACCCCCACGGGCTGTTCCGTTTCCGGGCAGGTCAGGACCATCTTGTTCCTGTATCGCAGATAGGACCGTAGGACGCGAACCAGGAGCAGGCAGACCCCGATCAGGAGGAGCGCGCCTAAGAGAATTCGGATGCCGACAGACATGGGCTACCTTCCGGCATTATGGGTGCATACAGAAAGTATAGGAGGGGCGTCGTCGGCATGTCAATCGAGCTTTCGGGGCGCAGGATTTCTGTTGACAGGTCGCGGGATTCCCTGGTAGGGTGGGCGGGTCAAACTAGAAAGTTAGACCTGCTACTTTCCAATTCTTCACCATTCTGGGGCCAGCCGTGGCGCGCACCGCCGACAAGCCGACCGGGTTGAGAATCAGCCAGCTCGCCCGTCTGGCGGACGTCTCGATTCCGACCATCAAGCACTATCTTCGAGAAGGCCTCATTCCCCGCCCGGTCAAGACGGGCCGCACCATGTCCTACTACGACCCGGGCTGCGTGGAGAGGATCCAGAAGATCAAGCGGCTGCAGACCGAACGATTCCTTCCCTTGAGCGCGATCAAGAAGATCATCAAGAGCGGCAAATCGATCGAGGACGAGCTGGCCCTGGGCGAGGCGATGATGTGCATCTCGGAGGTTTCCGCATCCGAGAGGTGCATTCCCAGGGACAGGGTCGAGAAACAGACCGGGTATTCGAGGAACGACCTGGAGAAGATGGAGCGGATCGGGCTGATCCGGCCGAGGGAGACGGATCGAGGCAAAGAATACGACCCGGTGGACTGCAAGATCCTTTCGCTGATCCGACAGCGCGAAGAGGCCGGGTTTCCCCTCGATTACTCCCTCGACATGATGTCCCTCTATCGGAAGCACATCCAGACCATCGTCAGGGAAGATGCGAAGTTGTTTGCCCGAAGGCTGCTTCCGAATGCGAGCGCCCGGGAGGTCGCACAGTACATAAGGGAGGGGGACAGGGCCCTCGGGGCGTTCATGCCCCTCATCCGCGAGAAGCTAGCCAGGGCCAATGCGGAGATGATCATCGAATCCATGGACGGTGCATCCCGTTCCCTCAGAGAGTCCCTGCGGTTCCGGCTGGTGCCGGAGTGGGTGAGGAACGAGGGCGACGCGAAGAATGCAATCGGGTCGAACGGGTCCTTCTGGCCGCACTTTCTTCGGGCCGGGGGCCGCAAGAAGCCGGTGGTCAGCGATGCGGCTCTTGCCGACGAGGAGTTGGCGGGCCTGCTCCTGGGTCTCAGGGACCTTACGACCGGCCGGGCCGAGGAAGCGTGCCGCCGATTCCAGCATGCCGGCCGATCAAAAAGGTTCGGGCCCCTTTCCGAAGCCCTCGAAGGGATGGCCCATCTCCAGAAGGCAGCGCAGGCACCGGGGTTGCTCGCCGGCCTCCAGGTCCTGAAAGAGGCTCTAGGCTGCCTGCAGGCCTCCCGCCGAAAGGCGCCGGAGCGGGATGTGAACCTGCTCGCCACCTACTTCCGCGGGATCGGTTTTGCGGTCGTCCCGGATCTGTTCGACACGCACGGGTGCGCGGCCAGAGAGCTGACGCTCGTAGCACGCCCGGCGGGAGCGAGGAAGGAAGGCATGGCGGACATGTTTCATCACGAAGTGCGTCTGAAAGCCGCAATGTTCCTCGCGACCATGTATTCTGAGGACGAGGATTACGAGCGTGCCGCAAAGATCCTGGAGGGGTTGGTGGAGGCAGGGGGCGATAGCTTCTATAGCAGGTGGGCTTCCCGCCAGATGAAGAAGATTCGGAAGAGCTAACGGACCTCAAGTGACACGGGGAGAGGGCGAAGTGGGACACAAGATCGGCATCGACGTGGGCGGCACCTTTACCGACCTGGTGTATGTGACCGGAGAGGGGTCGATTCTCGTGGTCAAGACCCCGACCACTCCGGAGAACCAGGCAAAAGGAGTGCTGGCCGGACTCGAGAAGGCTGCGTCCCGTGAGGGCGTGAGTCTGGGCGATTTCCTGAGGGAAACGGACCTGATCATTCACGGCACGACGGTGGCCACGAACACGATGCTCGAGTTCAACGGGGCCAGGACCGGTCTGATTACGACCAAGGGGTTTCGGGACGATATCGAGATTCGGCGAGGCCACAAGGAGCGTATCTTCGATCCCCGGTATCCGAAACCGGTCCCGATCGCCTTGCGTCGCCATCGCCTGACGGTGGACGAGCGGATCGATCGGGAGGGCAAGGTCATTACCCCCCTGGACGAGGACGAGGTCGTCCGGGTCGTGCGTAAGCTCAAGGAAGCCGGCGTCGGATCGATCGGCGTATGTCTCTTCTTCGGGTTCCTGAATCCTGCCCACGAGAAGAGGGTGGCGGAGATCGCCCGACGCGAGTACCCGGAGGCCTTCCTCTCCCTGTCGCACGAGGTCCTGCCCCAGATCCGGGAGTTCGAGCGGGTCAGCACGACCCTGGTGAATGCCTACACGAGTCCCAAGCTGAAGAGATACCTCGAGAACCTCGAATCGGAGCTGGCTCGTCTCGGGTTTGCCAGGGAGTTCTTCGTCATGCTCTCCAACGGTGGGATCATGAACCCGGACTACGCGGGCAAGTACGCGGTCTACAGCCTGCTCTCCGGCCCGGCTGGAGGCGTAGTCGCCTGTTCGCAGCTCATCGGGGAACTTGCCGGTGAAAAGGACATCATCACGGTCGATATGGGGGGAACGAGCTACGATGTCGCCCTGATCCGGGGCGGCAGGCCGACCGTCACGACCGAGCGGTGGGTGAGCCGGTACAGAGCCGCGGTCCCGATGCTCGACATTCACACGATCGGTGCAGGGGGCGGAAGCGTCGCCTGGGTGGATCCCGGCGGGGCCTTGCAGGTGGGCCCACAGAGTTCGGGCGCGGTGCCGGGACCTGCCTGCTACGGCAGGGGTGGCGCGGAGCCTACCGTCACGGATGCGAATCTCCTCCTTGGGTTCCTGGATCCCGAGACCTTCCTCGGAGGGGAGATGAAGCTCGATCGCGGCGCAGCCGAGAAAGCGGTTGAACAGAAGGTGGCCCGCCCTCTCGGCCTCGATACGACCCGGGCCGCGAACGGCATCTTCCGCATCGTCAACAACAACATGTCGAACGGAATTCGTGTCGTGTCGGTGCAACGAGGCTACGACCCGCGCGATTTCGTTCTTGTTGCCTTTGGCGGAAACGGTGCCATCCACGCCGGTGTGCAGGCCCGGGATCTGGGTATCCGGAAGGTGATCGTCCCGCGGCTGGCGACCGCCTTTTCAGCGAGGGGCATGCTCAATTCGAACATCGTGATCACCAAGATGCGCACCTGCATCATGCGTTCCGACGAAGCGGACATCCAGGCCCTCAACTCCCTTTTCGACGCCATGCGGAGGGACGTGGACGTGGATCTCCCCTCGTCGATTCGAGAGCGCAGCGGCCTGATGGGGGAGATGCGATTCCACTACGCCGTGGACATGCACTACAAGGGAGAGACCCACGAGATCACAGTCCCCATCGGTTCGGACGAGAAAGGCTCCGTTTCCGATGAAAACCTGGCGAAGGCGGTCCAGGCATTTCACGATGCCCACGAAAGCCTGCACACCTTCGCGAACCGGGATGACCCGGCTTACTTGATGAACTTGAGGGTCGAGGCGGTCGTTGAGGTGTACAGGCCACCGCTCTGCAGGCTTCCCTTTGCCGGCGAAGACCCGTCCGAAGCCCGACGGAAGAACCGGCAGGTGTATTTCGACGACGAAGGCGGGTTTCGCGACACACCGATCTACGAGGGATCGAGGGTCCGGTGCGGGAACGTTCTCCAGGGGCCGTGCGTGATCGAAGAGCCGGCCACCACGATCGTGGTCTACCGGGGGCAGACGGCTCGGCTGACCGAGTTCGATCATTACGAGATGTCGGTATTGTGAGCCAACAAGGTATCAGCAGTTAGGTATTAGGTGTTAGTCCACCCCCCCCGCCCTGGGCGAGCACTGTTTCCGGGAGGTCGTGGTTGGGAGCTAATACCTGACACCTAACACCTAATAGCCAGAGGCGGCGCAAGCCGTCCTAGATGGCAATGGAGCGACGAAATGGAATCCGTTGATCCAATCACCGCCGAGGTCATCCGGTGCGGCCTTCACACGATCGCCAACGAGATGGGCGACACCATGATCCGGACCGCAACGACTCCGACCTTCAGCGAGTCCCATGACTTCTCCACTTCCATCTTCGATGCGCGAGGCAGGATCATCGCCCTGGCGGATGCCCTGCCCATCCACATGGGCGCGAGCAAGTTCTCAGTCACGGCCACCCTGGAGGCCTTTGGAGACGACCTTCACCCCGGTGACATCATCGTGGTGAACGACCCGTACCACGGAGGCTCTCACCTGCCCGACTGGACCATGATGACCCCAATCTTCTGTGACGGAGAGCTGGTCTTCTTCCCTGTGACGAGGGCTCATCAGGGAGACACCGGCGGGACCGTGCCCGGGGGGTACAATCCCGGCGCAACCGACATCTGGCAGGAGGGGCTTCGCCTGCCGCCGATCAAGATCTGTGACCGAGGCAAACCAAGGGACGATATCATCAAGATGCTCCAGATCAACAACCGGGAGCCGACTTTTCTCGGTGACCTGAAGGCGATGATGGGCTCGGTGCGGGTGGGCGAGAGGCGGCTCAACGAAATGCTCGAGAAGTACGGCCTCGACACGGTCCGTGATTGCCTGGACTACATGATCGACTACACGGAGCGCAGGTTTCGGGCAGAGATCCGTGAATGGCCGGACGGCGAGTACAAAGGGGAGGCGTACCTGGAGCACGATTGCCAGGGCGTTCAGGACATCACGATCCGGGCGACCGTGACCGTGTCCGAGGACTCCCTGAAGATCGATTTCACGGGCAGCGACCCGCAGACGCCCGGCTTCATCAACAGTTCTCTTCCGAATTCCTATTCCTACCTGTTCCTCACCCTGTCGAGCATGATCGACGACGGGATCCCCCGAAACGAAGGGCTCTTCCATCCGGTCGAGGTCATCCTGCCCGAGGGTACGGTGGTCAACCCGAGACCGCCGGCCCCCTGCACGGCCTGCACCCTGCACGCGGGCGGCGAGGTAGGCGAGGCACTCGCCTTCGCCCTGGAGAAGGCGATCCCGGAAAAAGCCTACGTGCAGAACATCAAGCTGGGAATGCCGCTTGTCACCTACGGAACGAATCCGTACACAGGGGAATTCTACGTAGACCAGAACGTGATGATGGCCGCCGGCTGGTGCAACGGGGCCTACGGCGTGGACGGCTGGGGTGCTCTGGCCCCCTTCTTCGGAGCTATGACGATGGCCACCGGAGAACTCCACGACATGCTCTATCCGGTGCAGACCATGGGCCGCGAATACAAGACGGATTCCGGGGGGCCAGGCAAATGGCGAGGAGGCCTGGGCGCGGACGTGGGGATCAAGGCCCTTGCGCCCATGTTTCTGCACACGTACCTTATCGGCACGAAGTATCCGATGC
>JANQFG010000165.1 GCA_028277985.1 bacterium
GCGATCCTCACCTTGTTCGGGATCACGTTCCGCAGCATGGAGACGATCACGTTGGAGAAGACGAGAACAAAGGTCGCCGCTATCCCCATCCCCAAACCGGTGTCCGCCGCCTTCGTCACGGCGAGGACCGGGCAGAGTCCCAGGACGAGGCGAAACGGGGGAAGCTCTTCCCAGAGTCCCTTTTTGAATTCCTGTACCAGGCTGCCTTCCATCTTGTTCACTCCTTGAGACCAATCAGCAAGGCTCTTTCATAGAGCTTAGCGGGCCACACTTGCCAGAATCTCTTCCTTGTTTTCGCGATAGAACGCAAAGGCCTTGTTCACCGCTTCACAGACGCCTTGGGATGAAATCGTTGCCCCGGAAATCGCATCCACATCACCACCGTCCGCCTTTACGTTCGCCGCTCCACCCAACTCGAGACCGGTAAACCCGCTGCGGAACCCCTTCTCCTCGACGCGAGCGCCGAGCCCCGGGGTCTCCTTGTGCGCCGTAATCCCGATGCCGAGCAGTTTTTCTTCGGCAACATCGATTCCCACGATCACGCCGATGTCGCCGCCATACCCCGGTCCGGTCACCTCGAAGGCGACACCCCAGAGCTCGTCGTCCTTGTAGGCAGGGAACATGTCCATCACCGCACCGGCGCCCTCTTCGTCCGACTTGACTTCCAGCTCCTTCACGTCGTCCAGGGGCTGGTTGTCGCTCCCCTTCAGAACTTCCAGGACTGCCGGCCCTTTCACGAACTTGAGGAGCTGTTTCTTCCGCTGTTCCTGAGTGCCTTGGTTGACCCCGGCGAGCAGGAGACCGCTGGCCCCTGTGATCGCAGCCAACACGACAATCATCTTGAGGATCTCACGCATCGCTTATTCCCTTCCTCTTGCCTTCGGTCGGATCTTATCCAGGAGGGGGCTGGCAAGGCTCACGAGCAGGATCCCGAATGGTACGCCCCCATCGTAATAGTCCCCATAGACCTGGATGGCCATGGCGAGCAACCCGGCTCCGGCCCCGTAGATCCACATGCCGATCGGCTGGCTCGGCGAGCTGGTCGTATCCGGAGCAAGGAAGAAAGCGCCGAGCATGACATTGCCGGTAAAGAGCAGGATGAGCGGATTGATCGAAGCGTTCGAGCCATCGGGCAGGATGCTCGAGCCGAACCACAGGGCTCCGACAAGCACACCTGCGAGGAAGCCGAGGCTGACTTCCCATTTGATTATGCGAAGGGCCATCAGCACCAAGCCTCCGATCAGGACGAGAAGACTCGCCGATCCGACCGGTCCGATGGTATTGCCCATCCAGACATCCTTCAGCGACAGGGCCTCAACGTACCCACCACGCATGGCCGCAATGGCGGAGAGCCCGGAAAGGTTCGGCAGGTTCGAAAGGGCCCCGTCCACGTCCATCTGGATGCCCCATGAGATCCGGATCATCACCCATCCCACGACCGTGGCGTTCAGCGGGTGAGAACCGATCCCCCCGAAGATCTGCTTCCCTATGATGATCGCGGAAAACGAGCCCACGACGACCAGCCACCAGGGCACCCCCGCGGGCAACAGCAGGGCAAGAAGCAACCCTGTCAACGCCGCGGTCCCATCCCCCAGCGTCAGGGGTCTACCCATGGCCTTTTGCATCACGGCTTCGGCCAGCATACAGGATCCGATGCACAGCCCGATGACCGCGAGCGCGCCCACCCGATAGTGCATGACCCCGACGGCGGCTGCCGGAAGCAGGACGGCCATGGTGATCAACGAGTTGCGGGTGATGCCGGCCCCGGAGTGCCAGAAAGGCGCAACGGATACGGTTAGCACATTCTCTTTCATGCGGATTGCCTCGCTAGCTTAAGCTTTCTGCTGCTCCTTTTTTGCGAACTGGATGTACTGCAACAGAGGTCTTCTTGATGTGCAGACGTATGCACAAAGGCCGCACTCGATGCAGCAATCGAGATCGTAATCGATGGCTTCCTGAATCCGGCCGAACTCACAATTGCGGGTCATCATGTTCACCGGTATCTTCATGGGGCACACCTTGACACACTGTCCGCACCCGATACACGCTAC
Source organism: bacterium (assembly GCA_028277985.1). GTDB lineage: Bacteria > Desulfobacterota > DSWW01 > DSWW01 > DSWW01 > S015-6. The sequence continues at coordinate 2,052 of JANQFG010000165.1, forward strand.
ATCATCGTAGCAGGCCACCCCTTTGCCTTTCTGGACAAACAGCCCGTCCGTGCCCTTGGTGACCGGCGCCGCCGCGTCGAACTGCGCGATACCCGTCAGAGGGCCTCCGGTAAAGAGCCGGTCTCCATCCTCGGCCTTCAGTCCCGCGTGCTCGAGCACCTGAGAAAAGGGAGTCCCCAGCGGAACACGAACCACCACCGACATGGCCCCGTCCTGTCCCACCGTGACGGTCTTCTCCACTACCGGCCGCCCCTCCCGGACCGCCCGACAGGCGGCCATGGCCGTTTCGGCGTTGATCAGGTACACATCCTTCCTCGGTCTACCCTCTGTGAGACGATACTGGCCGGTCATGCGACCCATCAGGATCTCCGGGTGTCCCGAAGGAGCTTTCTTCTCGACAGTCACGGTCTCTCCCGACACCAGGTTGGTCTGGTCCCCGGAAACCGCAAAAACAAGTCGTTTGGCCCCGACCGCCCTTTGGAGCAGGGTCGCCCCTTCGATCACCTTTTCCGGGGCCTCCCGCAGGATGTGTCGCTGGGTCTGGAGCAGGGGCTCCTCATCCGCACAGAGCACCATCAATATCTCAGGGGACTCTTCGGCGGGCTCGAGGGATGCATAGGCCCGGTGCTTCCCGTTGCCGCCCAGAGGAGTCACGCCCGCTTCCTGAAGCCTTGTCAGGATGGTCTCAGCCGAAACCTCGGCTGCATCCTGCGTGACCGGTTCCAGGGTCTCGACCTCGCCCGTGGCGTCCCCTTCGATGACCACGGTTTTTGCGGAGGCGCCCTCCTGCGTCACCACCTGTGTGATGGACTTGACCTCCCCGGCGAGCGGGCTGTGCAGAAACGCCTCCTCCGGCGCCTCCGTCTTGCCTATGCACTGGCCTCGGGTCACCTTGTCGCCCACCCCGACACAAGCCTCCAGGGACACGGTACCGGTCTGGACAAGCGGAAGAACGAGGCGGCCTGCTCCAGGGAGCTCCTGAATCTCGGAAACCAGGTTCTTGTATATGAGCCGTTTCATCTATGGGGTTCCTTTGATGTTTGGGAAGCCTTGGCGGACCTGTCTATTTGTGGCATGCCCGGCAGTTCTTCGGGTCCTGGCCGTTTTCTTCATGGCAGCTCATGCAGGACTGGTAGGATTCGTCATCGAGGAAATCCTCGCCCTTCTCGTGATAGGCGTGCATGATCGGAATGTCGTTGTCTGCGTGGCAATCGACGCAGTTCTCTTTTACGTCGTCGTCCCCGTCATAGTGGTGACACGCCATGCAGTCGTCATCCATGCGGGAGGTGTGCTCCGCATGGTCGAAGACGACGAGTCCCCCCTTGCTCTCGTACACGACCCGTATCGGGTCCTCCGGAGGGGGCTGGGAATCGCGCTGGTGGAAGGCGACAACGCCCACGATCAGACTGACGACAAGAAGAACAAGTGCTACTTGATTCGACCGGGTGTTTCCCATGGTTCCTTCCTCAATAGCAACATCTCGGCTTAGGAAATGCCAGGCATTCCGGAGATGGGTCTAAAGGCGCTGAACGATGGAGTATGAGGCTGGCAGTGGGTTCTTTGATGAACCGGCCCAGCGGCCCGAAAAACAAGGAATGAATGAACATTCATTCGGTTACTTTATAACAAAAATCCGCCCTTCCCGTCAAGGTGGCTCAGGGCCCTCGACCGGCTCCCCATCCAGATACGCCCTTCCGTGCTCGTCCACGGAATACCGCCCCCGGGCCAGTCGCTCGAGCGTTTTCGGCAGGATCGACCAGTCTCCCACCTGTTTGAGCCGTTCCTGGTGCTCGCCCGCGATCCGGTTCCACAGATCCCGCTCTTGCCGCCATGCCTGCCCCACTGGCTTCACCCCCTCGGGCAGCTCCACCCGGACCGGATCCGACACCATCAGGATCTCTCCGCCATCCACCTGCTCGCGAACGATGTGTGTCGTGGCCCTCAGGACGCTCTCCCCTGCAAGGATCGCGTCGCGCACCGCGAAATCACCCGTGTACTTCCTCCTGTCTCCCTCCAGGATGCGCAGATCCGCCGGGTGGACATTGACGATCCTGCCGGGAAAGGCCTCCAGGAGGGGCGCGGTCACCACGCTCATGTATCCGGCCAGCACGATCGCATCCACCTCGTAAGGGCCCAGTTTTTCAATGACTTTCCGGTCGAACTCGGGACGGAGAGAAAGATCCCGCTTCGTGTCGTGTCCCCTGGAACGATAGAAGGCCAGAATATCCGCCTCGGCCAGCGGGAGACCACGGGATTCGGCGATGCGTGCCCCGTTGCTGGACGGGTTATCTGAGAAAATAACTACCACATCATAGGGACATCCCCCCGAGGTGCCGGCGAGGTCATCCTGTCTCTCGAGGATCTTGACCAGATTGGTGCCCGAGCCCGACATGAATCCGGCCACGCGCATCGGCCGGCCCGGCGCCGGCGAGTAGAGCGGGTTGAACATGGGAGGACCCCCTTTTTCGCTTTCTTTTTCAGGGGTTCTACTCTTACCCAATCGGTCTGAAAACGCAAGGGGGCAGCGCCTCCGTTCGGCCATTTTTCTGCGATTCGTGAAGGAAGGAATTTTTTTTCCCAATACACTACATCTTGTATAACTTTCTTCTTGACCACAATCACTTCCTACACTATACTTCGGACTTCCTACAGGTAACAGCCAAAGAAACAATATTACTGACCTCAGAAAGGAGCGGGTACATGAGAATCATCGCGGTTGCAAACCAGAAAGGAGGATGCGGCAAGACGACGACGGCGATCAGCCTGTCCTCTTCTTTGGCATTGCGGGGCAAGAAGGTGCTGCTCATCGATCTGGATCCCCAGGCGCACGCCACGATCGGGCTCAACGTGAGCCCCTCCGACCTGGAAAAGAGCGTCTACCACGTTCTGACCCCCTCGGAGAACGGGGCTCTCGGCATCGAGGATGTCGTCCAGTACGTCAAGGAGAACTTCGACCTTGCCCCCTCGAGCGTGATTCTCAGCGCCCTCGAACAGGATCTTGCCGGGGCTCAGGGCAGGGAAGACAAGCTGCTGGACGCGGTCCGGGCCCTCCAGGTGCCCTATGACTACGTCCTGATCGACTGCCCCCCCAGCGTGGGACTCCTCTGTATCAATGCCCTCCGCGCATCCGACGAAGTCATCATTCCGATCGACATGAGCCTCTTCTCCCTCCGGGGGGTCGCGAAGCTCGTGGAGATCATTCTCTTGATCAAGGAGAGGCTCGGCCATGAGATTCGCCCTCGCGCCCTGATCACGATGTACGACTTCAGGACGAGATACAGCAAACAGGTCCTACAGAAGGTCAAGGAGACCTTTGGCAGCAATGTTTTCGAGTCCGCGATCCGCTACAACATCCGTCTCAGGGAGACCGTGGATCACGGCCTTCCCATAGGCGACTACGACAAGCACGCGATCGGGTACAAGGATTACGAGAACCTGGCCGAAGAGTTGATCCGAGGACAGGCGGAAGATGCATTGCCCGAGGCCCAGGTCGCCCAGACGGCCCACGATATCCTCCAGAACACGGAGGACTATATGGATTCGGTAAAGCAGGCCCTTGAAGAGGACCTGTCCGCGGACGACTCGAGCGCGGCCACGGCATACCAGTGCTCGCCTTCCTCACCAGAGGCCATTGCCGAAGGTTTCATCAAAGACGGGGATGAGAACTAGAGTCCTGTCCCAGAAATAGCATCACAAAGGATTGCCCTGTAATTGGGGACAGCCACCGATTTTCCTGCTCCAACGCCGCATTCGGGTTGGGGAAATCGGTGGCTGTCCCCAATTACGTCCAATTACGTCCCAGCGTAGCAGCCGAAGATTCGTGGTGCCGCATTTCCGGGAGAGGAGACTACGGGAACAGGGCGTCGGGCTGCGAAAGCAGTTGAAGGCTCACCAGGTCACCTTTGTTCCAACCATCCACGCCTTCCGGGATCTCGATCAGGCAATCTGCCAGGGCCATCGATTGCAGTCGACTCTTCGGATGATACGGTGCCGCCCGGAATTCCCCATCTTCACCCCGGTGCAGCCTTGCCCGCTTGAACTGTGTCCATTCCATATCGCGACCCTTCACCGCCTCGGTCAGCCGGGCGGCCAGGCACGGAAAGGGAGTTCCCTGCCGGCCGGCCAGCCGCAGCACGCCGGGCAGGGCCAGCTGAAGGAAGGCGATTTCATTGCTGGGCGGGCCGCCGGGAAGACAGAACACCGGTCGACCATCGAGCTTCCCGAAACCCACGGCCTTGCCCGGGCCCATGCGAACCCGATGGAAGATGCGCTCCCAGCCCAGCTCTTCCAGAACTGCGACCACGAGATCCCGTTCGCTCCCCCAGGCCCCTCCGCTGGTCAACAGGGCGTCACACCCCTCCATCGCCGCCGGCAGCTCCCGCCTCAGATCCTCGCGCCGGTCCGGCAGGATCGAAAGGGTGGTGGTGATTCCGAACGCCCTAAGCCAGGCCGAGAGTGTGACGAGATTGCTCGCGTAGAGTTGGCCCGGCCCGAGGGGTGCCCCCGGGGCAACCACCTCATCTCCGGTTGCAACCAATGACACGGTCGGCAACTTGCAGACCGGGACCCTATCCAGGCCGGCGGCCGCCATCCAGCCGACGGTTCCCGGGTTGAGCCTGTCTCCGGGCTCCCCGAGTCCGACCCCTGCAGCGATATCCGTTCCGCGGGCCAGGACGTTGAATCCCTCCGGCACAGGGTCGGCGACCAGAATGCCTTCCGGGGTTTCGGTGCAGAACTCGACGCCCACCACCGCATCCGCCCCCAGGGGGAGCATTGCCCCGCTCGTGACTTTCACGCATCCGCCCGGCCGGGTCTCTGCTTCCCTCTGTTCCCCCGCGAATCGGCTTCCCGACACGCCAAGCTTCACCGGAGTCTTCTCAGAGGCCTGTTGCGTGTCTCGAGCCCTCACGGCGTAACCGTCCTTGAGGGATACATCTGCGCTGGGGCTGTCCGCCTTTGCAGTCACCCGACGGCCAAGAACGCGGCCCGGTGCATCCGGCAGGGAAACCTCTTCAGGCTCCAAGGGCACGATATGGCGAGAAACCAGAACCCGTGCTTCCTCGATCCCAATGAGTTCCCTGCCCTGTTCCTTATCAGCCCCTTTGGACCCCACCACGGGCCTACGCCCCTTTCTTCTGCAGGGTGGGGGGGTCCTGGGGCCTGACCCCTGACCCCCGGTCCCTGACCCCTTCTTTAGGATCCCGGCAGATCGGGATACCCGGTGATCCTCTGAATCGATCTGTACAGGCCCTTGAGCCTGCCGTACATCTTGCGATAGACGCGACGGTACAGCTGGTCATACACTCGCTGGACCTCCGGGTCGGGTTCGAAGTAGCGGCCCACCCTCGTCATCTCCGAAACAGCCGTCTCGAAATCCGGGTGCAGCCCGAGACCGACCGCAGCGTCGATGGCCGCTCCCAGACCGGATGCCTCGTACACGTGGGGCCGTCCGGTCGGAAGACCGAATACGTCGGCCGTAATCTGCATCGCAACATCGCTCTGAGACCCCCCGCCCGCGACCCGCAGCTCCTCGATCTTCACACCGGTCCGCTTCTCCGTGCTCTCCTTGCCTTCGCGCAGAGCGTAGGCCAGCCCCTCCAGGATTGCGCGGTAGATGTGGGCCCTCGTGTGGACATCACCGAAACCGATGATGGCACCCTTCGCCTCCGGCCCCGGCACCTTGACCCCGGGAGACCAGTAGGGCTGCAGGATCAGCCCCATGGAGCCGGGCGGGATCTCGCTGACCAGCTCGTCGAAGAGGGCCTCCGGCTCGATGCCCCTCTCGTCGGCAATCGCCTGCTCTCGATGGCCGAATTGCTGCTTGAACCAGGACACCATCCAGTAGCCGCGGAAGATCTGAATCTCGAGACTGTGAGAGCCCGGCACCGCTGCAGGGTAAGGGGGGATCATCGGCATGGGCTCTACGTATTTCGCGTGTGTCGTGTTGATCGTAGCGGTCGTTCCGTAACTCAGACACCCGATGGAGGGTGCAACGCACCCGGCCCCGATCACCTCGCAGGCCTTGTCGGCTGCCGCAGCAATAAGGGGCAGCCCCTCTGGAATTCCTGTTGCCTCGGCCGCCGCTCCGGTAATCTCCCCCAGCGGCTGACCCGGCGGGACCAGGTCGGGGAGATGATCGCGGCTGGTGGGCATCGCTTTCCATTTCCAATCGCCCGGCTTCGCCCACTCCAGCCGCTTGAAGTCAAAGGGGACGAATCCGACCTGGGATCCCACCGAATCGACGAAGCTGCCCACGAGCCGGTGCGTGAGAAAGCCGGAAAGGAGCAGCTGCTTGTGGGTCTTCGCCCATATGTCGGGCTGGTGGGCGTGAATCCAGTTCGCCTCGACCTCGGCCTGAAAACGGGCCACCAGTCCACTCAGACCCAGGAGCTTGAAGGCAAGGCCCCACTTCCCCCCCACGGGATCGAGTCCCTCTGTGCGCCTTTGATCCAACCAAACGATGGCAGGACGCAAAGGCTCGCCCGTGGCATCAACATTGACGACCGTGGACCGCTGGGTGGTCAGCGCCACACCGGCTATCGCCTCTTTCGACACATTTTCAAGGGACCACAGCTGCTGGCAAGCCTCGCAGAGAGATCGCCAGTAGAGGAGCGGGTCCTGCTCGGCCCAACCCGGATGGACCGAATAATAGGGTTCGATAGGCACGCGGATCTTGGCCACGAGATCGCCCCGCAAATCGAACAGCAGGGCTCGAATACTCTGGGTGCCGCAGTCGATGGCCAGCAAGCAGTCTTTCTGTCCCAAGCTCGTCTCTCCTTGATTCCTCTGTGGATACAAACCAGATATCAGGGAATGAATCGTTTTGGCAACCTGCGTTCCCGTGCCCGGTCGACGCTTCCCGCGAACGGACTCAGCGTGCGGGAGGCACGCCCCTTTCATCATCCGGGTGTGGCATTAGGGCCTGACCCCCGACCCACCGTCGCGCGTCTTTCCCATCAGAAGGAACAATAGACCGATCCCTGCCGGCAGGAGGAGGATACAGATCCCCTGGTGAAGGGTGAGGTGGGCGAACAGGGGTTGCGTGTCTCCCCGGAAGAATTCCAGGATGAACCGCGAAGCTGCATACAAGAGGACGAAGAGAGCCGCAAGCAGTCCCGGCGTCTTCTGCCTTCGATGAAACGCGAGCAGGGTGCAGAAGATGGCCAGCGCCGCCGCAGCGCTGTAGAGTTGAACCGGGTGGAGAGTGAGCAGGTCGTTTCGGATGAGCTTCACCGAAAGCCCATGAAAAGCGTGCCCCTCCTGTATGGGTGTGCCCCAGCAGCAACCCTTCATATAGCAGCCGATACGCGCGAAGAAGAGGCCCAAGGGCAGGCCGAGAGAGAAGGCGTCTGCAGCTGTCCAGAGAGAGACCGCCGGTACGACCCGCGAGATGGCAAGCAACAGCGCACCACAGAATGCAAGGGCGCCAAACAGGCTATGTCCGTCCGTCCAGAAACCGAAGACTCGGTACAGGTCCCAGCGGAGAGGGCCCGGATGAAGCAGCCAATGGGCCAGGTGAGCGCCGAAGAGGGCGCCCATGACCATCAAGACCACAACGAGGCCTGCCCTGAGGCGGCCGACCTCCCTTTGCAGCACGACCCAGGACACGAGGCCGCCCCCCAGGATGCCCACGGATAGCATCACCCGCCAGGAATCCAGGAGGAACCTGTCGCCCAAGGGGATATAGGGGAACATGGGCACCACCAGAAGGCGGTGGTCACGCCTTGCGGGTCATCGAGGGACCGACCCAACGCAGCCGAAGCCCGGGCACGGGACGTTGGGTGGCACGCAGTCATCCCCGACCCCGTCCTGGTCGGTGTCCACCTGGCTCGGGTTGGATACGAACGGACAGTTGTCCCAATGGTTCGGTATGAAGTCCGAGTCCCAATCCGCGTTGTAGGCCGGATTCGGCGTGTTCTTCACCGCGTTGTTCGCATTCAGGCGTCCCGCCGTGCTGGTGACCGCTTCGGTGAACGGATCCACAACCACGGGATCCACGTTCAGAAGGACGCGGTCGATGAACTGGGTAAGGCTGAGCAGGTTACCCGGGACGGGCTCGAGGCTGGGCTGGGCAGCGAGCACCAGGGCAAACACCCCTGCCACGTGGGGCGTGGCCATGCTGGTTCCGCCCAGAGCCTTGTAGCTGCCACCTTCTATGGTGACGGTATTGTAAATGCTTACACCGGGCGCCCGGACAGCGCAAAGGGATCTGCCATGGTTGGAGAAGCTGGCCTTGTTGTCCGACTGGTCGGACGCGACCACGGTAACGATGTTCACCACGTTCAGGCCTCCCGGGGAGACCACGCACCCAGGGGAGTCGATATTGAAGCCCTCGTTACCCGCGGCCGCAACGAACACGATGCCTGCGTCTCTGGCCGCCTGAATGGCGCCCTCGAGAGCGGGACTACCGCCGAGGCCGGTCCAGCTGTTCGACAGGATCTTCACGTTCGAGCTGCCCGCGTTGTTCGTGGCGATGACGTAGTTGATACACTCGATCGCATCCGCGTCATACCCACTGCCTGCCGCGTTCAGAAACTTGAGCGGCATGATCTTCACGTTCCAGTTGATGCCCACCCCTCCCGCGGTGTTGCTGATGGCTCCGATCACCCCGGCCGAATGCGTGCCGTGGCCGGGCGTGAAGAAGTCATCGTCATCCGGGTTGGGAGCGTCGGTGATCCCATTCCATCCGTCGATGTCGTCGACATATCCGTTACCGTCGTCATCCACGGTCGGCGAGCCGGCCAGCTCGGCCTGGTTCTTCCACAGGTTGGCCTGGAGGTCCGGATGTTCGAGATCCACACCCGTGTCGATCACGCCTACGGTTACCGTTCCGGATCCGGTCGTCGTGTCCCATGCCAGGGGCGCGTCGATCTTGGGCCAGCCCCACTGGAAGCCGTAGTCGGGATCCCCCGGAATGGTTTGAGCCGCCTTCCGGATGTAATTCGGACACGCGTATTCCACGTTGGGGAGCTTCTCCAGAAGCGCTACGGCAAGCTTCACCGAGAGGCCACGCCTGAGTGTGACCAGCTGGACGCCCCGGCTGCTGATCTGTCTCGCCGCCTTCACTCCCCCACCGCCCAGAGATGCGAGCTGTGCCGGTGTCGCTCCCTTGACGATGACCTGGTCCGGTGCATAGTCCTGTGCCGGGATGGATCCCGTGCTGCCGAGGACGAGCACCACGGCAAGAAGGCATATGTGAAAGACCCGTTTCATCTTTTGTCCCTCCTTGATGGTTGGGTTCCCCTGATGATCTTCTAGAAAAACGGGACGAATCCTTTGGTTCCTATGGCGATATAGACTTCAATGGCAAAACCGAGCAACCAATGAACATAGACACCATACCAGACCGAGCCGCTCTTTCTGGCCAGGTAGCCCAGGAGCCAGGCGAAGGGCAGGGATCCGTACATCTCGACCAGAGGCTTGTTCATGTGGGTGAGGGCGCACAGGGTTGCCTGAATCCAGTTTGCCGCCGGCCCGAAACATTCATAGAGCGGGAACAGCAGAAAACCTCGAAACAGGAACTCCCAGCCAATGAGTACACGCAGCCTCCCCCATTCACCCAGAAGAATCGCCCCTGCGTCCCCTGTGCCCCACCTTGCGGAAGAGTAGTAGGACTGCATTGCCGGCACGCTGGCAAACAGGAAACAGGACAGGAGCACGGCGATCGAAGCGAGGAAGGAAAGCCAGAGCCCCTTGCGCCAGTTTCCAATGCCAAGCCCATACTTAAATGGATTCATCCTGAGCAGGAGAAGGATCGCCGCCGGGTACCCCAGGTAAGCGAGCAGGGGGTGCTTCAGCGGGCCTGGAATATGGCTATTTCCCGGAAGGCTCAGGCAGACAAACAACCCGATCAACACGACGGACGAGACGATCAGCGATCGGTTCATCGAGGCCCCCTCATCCCGGAAAGCAGTGGCAAAGGGTGGGGCCCGGCTCCAGCGCGGCCGGTCTTCGGTTTTCAAAGAGCGGTGCGGACCTTTGGAGAAAATCTTGCAAAATCCGTTCCCGTGTGCGTCGTCTCTTTCGCATCATCGTCAGAATACACAAATTTGTCCAACTAAAATGATATTTCATCTTGCAGGGGTTCGTCAAATAGAAAATCGGCTCCCTCACGGATCCGGATCTATGGGGTCGGTGCCGAGGGCGATGACCTGGAGGCCTTTGCGATCCAGGAGCTTAACCCGTCTGCTCTCCACCCGAATCAGGCCGAGACGGGTCATCTTCTGGAAAGTCCTGGAGAGGGTCTCCGGCGTGGTTCCGAGCTGGCTGGCCAGCTGGGCCTTGGTGATCCGCAATTGTGCAACATCCGTCTCCCCCGCTTTGGCAGATTCACCCGCCATCTCCAGGAGAACCTCGCTGAGCCGCGAAGCGACCTCCTTCAGGGAAAGCTGCTCGATCTTCTGTGTGAATTTCCGGAGACGCATCGACAGGGTGGCCAGCATGTTCAGCAGGATCTGCGGTCGCCGAGAGGCCAGGTCCAGAAAGCGGGTCCTTGGGAAATAGAGCAGATCACTCTTCTTGAGCGTCTCGGCAAAGGCGGGGAACTCCTTCCCGCTGAACACGGGCACCTCGCCCACCGGCTCTCCACGTCCGAAGATGTGAAGGATGTGCTCCTTGCCGTCCGGTGAGATTTTGAAGACCTTGACGCTTCCGGAAATCACGAGATAGAACCCCTCGGCTCCTTCCCCCTCACGAAACAAGGTGGCCTTCTTGGCAAGTTGCCTCTCCATGGCGATTCCGAGCAAGGCGCTTCGGTCGCTTTCCGAGATGCCTTCAAAGAGGGCGCACTGACTCAGGGCTTTATCGAGGACTTCCTGACGCATCCGTTTCGCGAGCTCCCATGGGTGGGCGGGTGGCGGGGTAAGGTTTCAGAATAGCGGACGCAAAGCACATGTCAACTCGGGTAGGGCTGTCCTTATTCTTGAAAACAGGGAATGATTCCAGTATACAAATGATCCACAACGGGACAAGGATCGCATATGAAGAAAGCCAAGAAGACCGTGAAGAAACAAGCCAAGAAGGCCGTGAAAAAGCAGGCCGTGAAGGCCGTGAAGAAACAGGCCAAGAAGGCCGTGAAGAAACAGGCCAAGAAGGCCGTGAAGAAGCAGGCCAAGAAGGCCGTAAAGAAACAGACCAAGAAGGCCGTGAAGAAGCAGACCAGGAAAGCGGCTCCGGCAAAGGAGACGAAGACGCGATCCGTCGCAAATCCTAAGCCGGGGAAGGCCGCCGCTGCCGAGAGGAAGGTTGCCGAAGAAGCTGCCCCCCCAAGGGAGAAGCGGACCGTCAAAGCCGCAACGGCACAGGACCTGGCACAGCGGCAGCGGGAAATCTCGATTTCCGAGTTCTTCACGAAGAATCGTCACCTCCTTGGTTTCGACAATCCGCGTCGCGCCCTGCTGGCGGCCGTGAAAGAGGCCGTGGACAACTCGTTGGACGCCTGCGAGGAGGCCAGGAAACTGCCGGAGGTCTCGGTCGAGCTCCGGGAGGTGGGGGAGGACCGCTTTCGGATCATCGTAACGGACAACGGCCCGGGGATCGTCCGCGCGCAGATTCCGAAGATTTTCGGGAAGCTCCTCTACGGATCCAAGTTTCACGCCCTGAAGCAAACGAGGGGACAACAGGGCATCGGCATTTCTGCTGCCGGCATGTACGGGCAGATCACGACAGGCAAGCCGGTGACGATCACGTCCCGCACGCGGCGCAGCGCACCCGCCCATTACTATGAAATCCAGATCGATACGAGGAAGAACCAGCCGATCATCGTCAAGGACGCGGAAGAGGCCTGGGAAGGCGAAGGGCGAGGCACCCGGGTGGAGATCGAGCTGGAGGGGCGCTACCAGAAGGGAAGGCACTCGGTTGACGCATACCTCGCGCAAACCGCCCTCGCGAACCCGCACGTGAAGATAGGCTACCGGCCCTCCAAGGGTGACCCGGCCCAGTTCCCGCGCGTCGTCGACAGCCTACCGGAAGAGCCGAAGGAGATCAGGCCCCATCCGCACGGGGTGGAACTCGGGGTCCTGCAGAACATGCTCAAATCGGCAAAGGGAAAGAGACTGTCAGCCTTTCTCGGACAGGCGTTCTGCCGCGTCAGTTCTCGTGCCGCCCAGGAGATCGTGGCCGCCTCGGGATTGAAACCGGAGTCGAAATGCCATCTTCTCCGGCCCGACGAGACGGAGCGCCTCTATGCCGCCCTGGGGCAGACCAAGCTCATGGCCCCTCCAACCGACTGCCTTTCTCCCATAGGCGAAGAGCTGATTCTGCAGAGCCTTTCAGAGCAGGTGGAGGCCGACTTCTACACCGCCGTATCGCGCAGGCCGGCCGTGTATCGAGGAAACCCCTTTCTGGTCGAGGCGGGCCTCGCCTACGGAGGAGAAATGCCCGCGGACCAGCTCATCACACTCATCCGGTTTGCCAACCGCGTTCCCCTGCTGTTCCAGCAGTCCGCGTGCGCGATCTCCGAAGCCGCCATCCGGACCGACTGGCGCTCTTACGGACTCTCTCAGAGCAAGGGCGCTCTTCCTACCGGGCCCGTGCTGCTCCTGGTGCACGTGGCCTCGGTCTGGGTGCCCTTCACATCGGAAAGCAAGGAGGCGGTGGCGGATTACGATGAAATCGTCAAGGAGATACGCCTGGCCCTCCAGGAGTGCGGACGAAAGCTAGGCAGATTTGTCAGCCGCAGGAGGAAGGAGGCGGAGGCGGAGCGGAAGAGATCCTATATCGAGAAATATATCCCTTACATCGGGGAAGCCTTGCAGGAGATCCTCGCCATCAACCAGAACAAGAGAACACGGCTCGAAGGCAAGCTCAAGGACCTCCTGGAAAGGAGCCGGCGATGAGCGTACTGACCAAGAAAATTCAGAGCAGTGCCGAACAGATCCAGAAAGACATCATGCGGGCCAAGAAGCCCTCCCTCCAGCTGCCGGTTCGCTCGCTGCAGAACGTGCAGTACAACCGCCGGAGGGGGTTCTTCGCCCTCGGCCAGAAGCGAAAGGCCCGGACCCTGACGGTCAACACGGTGAAGACCTTTGCGCAGACCCTGAAGATGATCGCCACGTCCAAGACCCTGGTGGATACGCAGGAAATCGCGACAAAGAGGGAGATGTATTACATCTCCAAGAACTGGGGCGAAGCCCGGTTTCTCGAGCAGGACGAATCGGACACCATCATGGAGGATGTGGAGGCCTTCTTTCTGGTCAATCGTGAGCAACTCGGCTTCATTCCGGAAGAGAAGGGCGGCGACGTTGCGGGCCGTCTGGTCATCAAGGACACGGACCCGAACACGGGCAAGGTTCTCCGGATCGATTGCACGAAATTCGGCTCCGGTGCCTATTCGGTCCCGATCTCGGTCGAGGAACTGGGATTCGAGACCAAGGCGAAGTTCATCCTGGCGATCGAAACGGCCGGCATGTTCCAGCGGCTGGTCAAGCACCGGTTCTGGGCAAAGCACAATTGCGTCCTGGTTTCTCTCGGCGGGGTGCCCACGCGTGCCTGCCGGCGCTTCATCCGAAGGCTGAGCGATACGTGCAAGCTGCCCGTCTATGCCTTCATGGACGGCGACCCGTACGGGTACTGCAATATCTACCGGACCCTCAAGGTCGGCTCCGGCAATGCAGCGCACATCAACGAGTTCTTCTGCGTTCCGAAGGCGAAGTTTCTCGGAGTGACACCGCAGGACATCCTGGACTACAAGCTCCCGACCCACCCCTTGAAGGAGGTGGACATCAAGCGCGCCAGGGACGCCCTCAAGAACGATCCCTTCGTTCGCAGTCATCCTCCCTGGCAGAAGGCCCTGGAGCACATGCTCGAGATGGGGGTCCGCGTGGAGCAACAGGCCTTTGCGGCTCACGGGCTCAATCACGTGCTGGAGGTCTACCTGCCGGAGAAGCTGAAGAAGACGGGGCTCTTCCTCCCCTGAAGGGCTTTGCCCACTTCTGATCCATGGACTCCCTTGGCCCTGCGCAAACACTATTTGTGGTGTTATTACAAACGCTAGGGTGTAACTCATAATTATTTCGTTGACAATCGCTCTGCAGGAACCCTAGACTGAACCTGTCGCGTCCCCGCCCCCCTGCTTCTCTCTCCCCGGATCGGCCTGTCTTGCGGGCGGAGAACCCTCCCGGGTCATCTCGGAGGCCTCGAACCGATGCTTCGACTCGTTGCGCCCATCTTGTTCTTTCTTCTCGTTCTCACCGCTTTCTTTCTGCGGATCGTCCTGCCCGCCCACCCGAGCATCAGCGTCTCGTTTGCCGGCTTCGCCGCCTTCTTCCTTCTCTCCCTGCTCTTTGGTGTTCTGGACCTGATCGCCAAGGTGTCAGCCGATCCGGAATCCCACCTCGTCCCTCAGACCATCCTGAAACTCCTCGAGACATCCCCCTTTCACGTTCCCGCCCTGGTTTTTTCCGCAAGCGCGGTTTCGGCAGCCCTGTTGTCTTCGTCGAGGCAGGGGAAGATGATCCCCGTCCTGTTTTTGTTCTTCCTCTTCTGTTCAGCCATCTACATCGTAGAAATGATTCTACTGAGAAACGCGCTCCGGAGGTACTACGGGAGCGTCGAAGCGCAGCAACGCGAAGGCATGCATAACATAGAAACGGACTCCGTCTTGGATGGAGGACGGGAGTCAAAGAAAGCCTTGCTTCTCATCAATCCGGAAAACCAGACCCTTCGCGGATACTCCTATCTGAAGAACAGCAAATTCCAGCCCCTCGGATTGGGAATCCTTGCGGCCCTGACTCCGGATGATTTCCATGTAAAGCTGATCGATGAGAACATCGACACCTTTCGGTATGAAGACGCCGACCTGGTCGGAATCACCGCCTCGACGTCTTCGGCGACGCGGGCCTATGAAATCGCCTCTCAGTACAGAAGAAGGGGCATCCCGGTCGTCATGGGAGGCATTCATGCCTCGATGCTGCCGGATGAGGCGCTGGACCATGTCGACAGTGTTGTCATCGGGGAGGCGGAGAGCGTTTGGCAGAATGTGACCACCGATTTCCTGAAGGGAAACCTACAGGAGAAATATGAAGGGGTTCTTCTGGATCTCGAAAACATGCGGATCCCCCGGAGAGACCTGTTCAGCAAGCAATACGCGGTGACATCCGTACAAACTTCCAGAGGATGTCCGATGGACTGCGATTTCTGCTCGGTCACGGTCTTCAACGGAAAACGATACAGGCTTCGCCCGGTCGAAGAGGTCCTGGATGAGCTCGAAGGAATTCCGCAGAAAGGGATCTTCTTTGTGGATGACAACCTGATCGGATATGGAAAGGCTTCCAGACAGAGGGCAAGAGATCTGTTCCGCGGGATGTCGGAGAGAAGGCTCGACAAGAAATGGATATGCCAGGCTTCGATCAATTTCGGCGTGGATGAGGCGTTGCTATCGCTTGCCAGTAAGAGCGGTTGCGTGATGGTTCTCCTGGGCCTGGAATCGGATGACCCGGAAGAGCTCCGGTACATGAACAAGAAAATGAATCTCAGATACGACTACCGGAAAATTCTCAGAAACATCAACAGGCACGGAATCCTTGTGTTCGGCGGATTCATCTTCGGGGTGAAAAACGAGACCGAGAAGAGCATGTGGCGCAAGGCGGGCTTCATCTGCCGCAAGCGCGTTGACGTTGTACAGACCACGGTTCTCACGCCCTTGCCGGGAACGAGATTGTTCAAGGCGGCTCTGGAGGAGGACAGGCTTCTCCACACGGATTTCCCCAAGGACTGGGAACGATACAATATGGTCGACTATACCTATGCGCTCGACGGAATCGGGGAAGAAGAGTTCGCGGGCATGGTCCACAAGTGTATGAGCAGGATATTCTCGAAGTGGACGCTCGCATGGAAGTGCCTCCGAACGATCCTCTATACGAAACGAGTTCGCTCCGGAATCAGCGCGTATGTGATCAACCGGACCTTCGGACGAATGTGGCGCAGGATCGGCGCGGTCGTTGATGCGAGATTTGACCGGGGGTCATCCTATCCGGGCTCGGAGCGCCCGGAAGAGCCTCGTGCCGTCCGTCCCCCTGCAAAGGTGCCCACAGGCTAGAGCAAGGCGATCAGGACCATGAGGGATGCGAAGTTGTTCAGGGAGTGGAAGGCGACCGGGGCGAGAAGGTTGCCTGTTCTTTCGTACAGCAGGCCGGTCAAGATTCCGAGCAGGATGTAGACCGGCAGCAGCATCACGTTCAAGTGGAGAATGCCGAAGGCGAGCGCACTCCCTGCCACGGCCACCCGTGTGCCCCACCGGGCCTTGAGAGCATTCAGGAGACACCCTCGGAAATAGGCCTCCTCCAGGACCGGAACCAGAATTCCCATAACCGCCCCGAAAAGAAGCCAGTGCGCTGCGCCCAAGCCGGCCAGCAGATGCCGGGCGGTGCGAATGAACGCCGCCTGTTGAGGATTCAGTCGTTCGAGAAGTGCAAAGTCGGAATGGGCCAGCCCAGGAAATACCACCTCGACCAGGATCCAACTCACTACGGTCAAACCCCCGATGAACGCGCAGAACCATGTCGCGCCCGTGAGGAGGTGTCTCACCGGTCTAGGGCTTTGAAACCCGATCTCCCGGAATCTCTTCTTGAACTTGACGCGCATATAGACCGGGAGGATGAAAACGAGGGGCACGGCGAACACGGCCAAGTAGAGCAGCAGCATCCCTGACAGACGGTGACGGGAAAGGATCGGCAGATCCTGGATCAGCGTGTACACCATCGGCGCAAAGACGAACTCGAAAAGGAGACAGAAGGCAAGGATCATGGCACAATCCGCCAGGGTCCAGCGTGGGACCTGCGTCTCCTTTACCGGCGGCTTGCAGGCGAGTCGCCGGGAGAACACCCCAAGGGCGACGATGGGCAGGACCACGGAGACGGCCACAAAATCCCAGAAAAAGCTCGCGTACACGGAGAAAGGGGTCCCATCGAAAAGAAAGCTGAGCACGGAGAAGAGGAAGTTCTCGGGAAGATGGTTCTTGATCGGATAGAGGGCGGTGAAACGGGGTGCCAGGATGAACATCCCGGCCAGGAAGAAGAGGTAGCCGAGACAGATGAGGGTGGCGGTGGATTGCCGTTCCACAAAGCTCGCCACGATCAGGGCCATGGATATATAGAGCAGTGCGCCGGAGATCATCGTAGCCCAGAAGACCGGATTCGTCAGGATGTCCGGTCGATACACGGCGGTCAGGGAGGCGGCGAGCGAGAGCCCGGGGATCAGGAAGAACAGGCCCTTGCCGAGGGCGATCTCCGTGCCCCGGGCCGGGGAGAGGAGGACAGCCAGAATGGTGCGGCTCTGTTTCTCTTCCACAAACGAGACCGTGAGCAGGTTGAAGGTGATGATGTTCAGGCTGATCATGATCAGCAGGGCCATGATCATGCGCTTGAATTCTTCCGGCGCCTCCACGGAGCGCAGGACCTGTGTCGGGCCCGTCGACCCGGCACCACCCGTGGGCCCGGCCAGGCGGATGTCCAGGGGAACCTTCGCCTCGAGATAGAGAAACGAGTTCTTTACCAGGAGATCCCTGAGACGGCCCAGCTCGGTGTGGGAGAGTTCTTCGGAACGGATCTCCACGATCGGAGCGAGCCCCGAGCGCAGCTCGCGGTCGAAGGTCTCCGTGAGTAGGCGGAGCTTGACCACCCGGTTCAGTCCCTTCTTCCTCCAGAATGCCTCCCGGCTGTATACCGAAACCTTCGGCTCGTTCCGGTCGAGGAAGGTCAGAAAATCCGACGGCCCCCCTTCGAGGACCACGATGTTGAAGACGTCCCGCTCCAGGATGACGTCCGAGACGCTCACCAGGGTTCCCATTGCGAAGAACAGGAGCAGCAGCACCCACAGGGCGGGGTTGGCAAGGAACCGCAAGAGCTCCTTGTGGAAGAGGATGCGCAGGTAGCGAAATCGAATCAACGGAATTCTCTCCCCGTGAGTCGCAGAAAGACGTCCTTCAGCGAAGTCGAATCCGAGTGGATGGAAACCACCTGGCCCAGACGGATCTTATCGGCCAGCATCTCCCTGCCGTCTTCCTCGTCCATCCGAATCGAGAGGGTTTCGCGCCCCTCCGGGCCGTCCACCATGACGCGCACGACCGGTTTCGCGAATCTCGTCTTGAACCCTTCGGGCGTGTCGATCTCCACGGTCCTTCCCTGGTCGAGGATGGCAATCCGGTCGCAGAGCTCCTCGGCCTCCTCCATGTTGTGGGTGGTGCAGAAGACGGTTGTGCCGTCCGCGGCCAGGTCCTTCAAAAGGGCCCGGATGACTGCAGTGGAGTGGACGTCCAGGTTCGCCGTGGGCTCGTCGAGATAGAGCAGCGCGGGGAGGTGAAGGATCTCCCTGGCGATGGTGAGTTTCTTCTTCATCCCCTTGGAGAAGTTCTTCACCTTCTGGTCCCTCTCCGAGCTCAACTCCACCGTCTCGAGGGCCTCCAGGGCCCTTTCGGCCGGAAGGCGGTACAGCCTGCAGAAGAGGGCCAGATTCTGGAATGCGCTCAACTCTTCCAGATGATTGTCAAAGTCCGGCACATAGCCGAACCGGCATTTCAGGTCCTCGAAGGCTTCCCAGAGGATCCGGCCGTCCAGGAAGACCGTGCCCTCGGTCGGACGGATCTGGGCCGTGAGCACGTTGAGGGTCGTGGTCTTGCCCGCGCCGTTTGGACCCAGAAACCCAAAGATTTCGCCGGGCTGTAAGCGAAAGGAGATCCGGTCCAGGGCAACGAAAGCGTCGAAATGGACGGTCAGGTCTTGAACGTTCAACATGTTGTCACGAGCGTGTGGGATGTTGCGATGTTTTTTCCCCTTTCTTTAATGGTAGGGCACGGAGAGGGCGGAATCAAAGGGCCTGAGTGTCCTGTCCCCGAACTCCCCAAGCTCTGGACAGGACCCTCGCGCTAGAACTGAAACCGGGCGGGCCCAAAATCGTAACCAGCCGCCCCATTCCCTGTGCCGGGAGGTTGGCGAGAAGGGTCCGGGAGGTCCAAGTGCCGAATTCCGTCATCAGGTCCCGCGCACCTTACTGGGAAAACGGTCAGAGGATCCTGTCCAGCGCTCCTTCCAGGGTTCTTCGGGGTGGGACAGGCAGCAGAGCAGGGTGTTGGCACAGACATTGCTAATTAAGCTTGGCACAAGCCTCACGGACTCGAAAATCGAGCAAACAAGGAAACACACGAGGCCCCACAGCCAACACTTAGCAAGAGGAACATAGCAATGATGGAACTGACGATACCCATGAACGAACTGATCATCTGCGGCGGGCTGGTCGCCTTGTGCTTCCTCCTTTCGCGGTTCAGGTTGGGGCTATCCGTGGCGTTCGGCTTCACCTTCTACTGGGGGTTCATCGAGCACAAGGACCTCTTCTTCGTGAACCTGGAAAGCTCGAGCCCATACCTGATCCTCTATTTCGGAAGCGGTGTCGCCTTGGTGTTGTTCGCGCTCTTCTCCTTCGTAACCGCAGAGTGAGCCCGACCCCCATAGCGAAGATCCCGCCACGGCTCGGGAGATGCTCCCCCGTCTCCCGGCCGGTTGCACCAGCCCCCACCCCCACAGATCCCGGCCGTATCCCTCAACGCAAAAGCAAGGTTCTCACGCCGAAAGAACGGGCTGGTACGGGCTCTGAAGGGCGAAATCCCTGAGTCGGAAGTCTCGTCAACCGTTTCGGTCTATCAACAGGTCAGCAACGTGTCGGGCAATGGCAGGGGATGCTGTGAGCCCCGGGGAATCGATGCCGAGCAAGTGCAGCACGCACGGTTCGCTCGTGTCCCACTCGATCCGGAAGTCCCGGAAACCTTTCTCCCCCGGCGGCAGAAGAGAGGGCCGGATTCCGCAGTGGGCGAGATGGAAATCCTGTTCCTGAACGGCCGGAAAGTACTTCTTCACCGGCCCGAAGAAGCGCTGGAAATCCTCTGACCGATGATCCAAATTGCCCTCATCGTCGAAGACCCGCAGAGGTCCATAGTCTTCCTTGCTGTCCACCCTTCGGGCATCCGGCCCTATCAATACCGTGTCGTCCCAGAGCCGGGTCAGGTGTATGCCCAGCCCGAGATCCCCGGGCGGGGGGTAGACCGCTCCACGGACCTGCTCCGCCTTTCTGCCGGCCAAGGCAAAATAGTCCCCTCGGATCGGATAAATCCGGAACCGGTTGCCGAGCATGTTGCCCACCTCGTCGGCGTGCAGGCCCGCTGCATTGACCACGAACCGCGCCCGCACCTCGCCCCGCGTCCCGGTTTCGACTCGAACCCCCTCCCCTGCCGGCTCCAGCCCCACGACCGGTGTGTTCTTGAGAACCATGGCCCCCTGTTCGTAGAGCAGCCCCTCGACGACGCGAAACCACTGGGCAATATCGAAAACCCCGGTCGACGGCACCTGCAGGGCCCCGGCAGCCTCGATCGTGGGCTCCCTCTTCTTTACCCCTTCTCCGTCGATGATCCTCAAGCCTTCGACCCCGTTCGACTCCCCCTTTCGCTGCAACCCTTCCAGGATCGGGATATCCTGCTCCGAAAAGGCCAGGATGAGCTTGCCGGTGTTCATGCACGGGATGGCGTGTCTCCGGCAGAAGCTGTAGAGTTCCCGGTTCCCCGGGACACAGAACTTCGCTTTCCAGGACGTTTCCGGGTAGTAGATGCCTGCATGGATTACATAGCTGTTGCGGGTGCTGGTTCCATCTCCGAGGTAGGGTCCCTTCTCGAGCAGAATGACCTCTTTGAAGCCCCCTTGAGCCGTCAGCTCCATGGCAATCGAACAGCCGATGATCCCGCCGCCGATGACGACCACATCCACAGCATCCTGCATCATGTGCGATCCCTTCTACCCATTCGATCTTTGCGGGCTCCAGTCGAAAGGATGAGCAGGCGGTAGGACATCGGAAAGGTTTTTCACCATGTCGACCCGACGACGATCCCGTGCTTGGGACGTTCGCAGCAGAAGGCTTCGCGCAATATGCGGGCAGGGGAGGGTGTGCGCACGAACGGGCGGTGGCAGGTCGGGAAAGAAGAGGAGGCAGCAGATGCGGCCCCCTCTCCTTCGGTTTCATACCTTACACTTCGTAGGGCCCGGATACTTCGTAAGGACCCTATGCTTCGCAGATCCTTGATCTTCCTAGATCTTGGCCTGCAACAAGATAGCGATGATGAAGGTATAGAGGACCAGGGACTCGATCAGGGCCAGACCGATGATCATCGGGACGAACATCTTGTCCGCGGCCCCGGGGTTCCTGGCGATACCTTCGAGCGCAGCAGCAGCGGTCTTCCCCTGGCCGAGGCCACCACCGAACGCCGCAACGCCCAGGCCGACGCCCGCGCCGATGGCGAGGCCGAACTTCATCAGGAAATCACCACCCGCGCCATTGGCGGCTTCTTCGGCCATGACCAATGCGGGGAGGGCCAGCGTGAAGAGCCCTACGAGAGCTGCCACTCGAATCAATGCCTTCTTCCTGTTCATTCCTCTTGCTCCTTTCTTCTCCTGTGAGATCCCCTGGATTGTACTACCCTTTTCAACATGCTTTGAGCTCGAAGGCTCGGTGCCTTTTCCCCGCCTTCCTCGGCGACTCGATCAGTGATCGTGGGAAACGGCCAAGCCGATGTACACTGCGGTCAACAAGGCGAATACAAATGCCTGAATCATAGACACCACGATTCCGAGAATCATGAAGATGACCGGAACCACCAATGGGACGAGCTGTGAAAATATGGACAGGACCATGTGGTCACCGAACATGTTACCAAAGAGACGAATCGACAACGACATGGGCCGGAACAGGTGGCTGAGCAGCTCGATCACGAACATCAGGGGTGCCAGCCAGACGATCGGCCCGGCGAATTGCTTCAGGTACCCGATCCCGTGTTCCTTGAACCCGTAGTAGTTATAGACCAGGAAGACGGTGACGGACATGGCCAGGTTCGTATTCAAGGTGTCCGTGGCGGGAAGGAAGCCCGGAACGATGGCGATGATGTTGCAGAAGAAGATGAAGATGAAGAGCCCGCCGATCAGGGTGATGTACTTGTCCCCGGTCGGCCCGATGATGGCGCGGAGCTGATTCGAAATCGCCTGCACCACGAGCTCGAAAACGTTGCGGGCTGAGAAACCCGTATCCGGCACCAGGGGATCGCTCGCCTTGTTCAGGCTTGCCCGGATTCTCCAGGACACGAGCACGATCATCAGCAGGGCGACGAGCGCGTGAAACACATGGATCGGGATCAATCCTGCAACCGGCGAGGCGCCATACCACGTGAACCCATGTCCGTCGCCTGCGGCCAGCGCAACGCCGGGCAGTGCGACAGTGAAGAGTCCAACGAGGGCTGCCACTCGATTCAAGGCCTTCTTCTGGTTCATTCGCTTTTTAACTCCCCTCACGGTCCGAAATTTTTGTCAAACGAACACAAGGCTGTTCAAGAGGATCGACGCCATCAGGCTGAGCGTGCCGAGAAAGAACGGAATCAGCGGGACCTTCAGGACAAGAAGAGAGAAAGCCACCGCCCCGAGAAAGAGAACAAACAGAAGCGATATCCTCGCAAGAAGAGGTCCCTTCCCGGTCTCCTGCTCCAGACCCTGCCGGGTGAATCGCCAGAGGTAGTGGAAGTTCGCCAGTACGAGGCCCCCACCCAACAACAATCCGAAGCTCGTGGATACGGATCCCGTTACGATCCCCCCAAGGAAGGTGCCTCCCAGCAGGATCAGTAGGCAATCCCGTTCGATACGCTTCAGCTTACGCGCGCCTGCCTCGAGTTCCATCTCTGCCACACAGCTGCTCGTGCTACAACTTCTCCTTCATCAGGCTCCAAATCTTTACAAAGGCGAAAACCCCGCCCAAGAGCCCCACGAAGAGGAAGACAATCATCAGAACCGGCTCGGTCTCGAAGATTCGATCCATAAAGTAGCCGAAGACGGTTCCGCCCATCACGGAAAAGGCCATCTCCATGGCCAGGGCGCCCAGAACGGCGAGCCTTTTCAGATCGGATTGCCTGCCCGGGATGGTCAAACCCCTTGGAGGAGCGCGTTTTCCTTTTGTCTTCGGACCTCACCAGAAGCCCTTGTAGAAGATCGCAAATTCTAAAGAACCCGGCGGAAAAAGTCAAGGAATCGAGGCCTGGAAGGCCTTTCGGGCGGCTTCCAGGGTCCTGGCAAACTCCTCTTCCCCATGTGCTTCCGACACGAAGCACGTCTCAAACTGGCTGGGGGGCCAATACACCCCCTGGGAGAGCATCGCTCGGTGAAATGCACCGAAACGGTCCAGGTCGCACCCGCTTGCCGTACCGAAATCGACCACCGGATCGGATCGGAAGAAGACCGTGAACATGGAGCCGATCGATTGCACCCGGATCGCCCCTTCCGCCTCGTGGGCCTCCCCTTCGAGGGCCTGGATGAACTGCCCGGCCTTCTCGTTCAGGGTGTCGTAGAACCCGGGGGCCTCGATCCGCCCAAGGGTCGCCAGACCCGACTGCATGGCCAGGGGGTTTCCTGCAAGGGTGCCGGCCTGGTAGACGGGCCCCTCGGGGGAAAGGACCCGCATGATCTCCTCCCTGCCGCCGAAAGCGCCCACGGGCAAACCTCCTCCGAGGATCTTTCCCAGACAGGTCAGATCCGGCAGGATCCCGAATCTCTCCTGGGCTCCTCCAAGCCCCACTCGAAACCCCGTGATCACCTCGTCGAAGATCAGCAGGCTCCCTGATTGAGCCGTCCTCTCTCTCAAACCCGCAAGGAATCCCTCCGCGGGCGGGACCAACCCCATGTTGCCCGCCACCGGCTCCAGCAGCACGGCTGCCACCTCTCCGCCGTGGGCATCCATCGCGCTCTCGAAGGCCCCCAAATCGTTATACGGCAGGATCATCGTTTCTCCGGTTACTTCCGGGGGAATTCCCGGAGAATCCGGGGAACCGAAGGTGGCGGCCCCAGAGCCCGCCTTGACCAGCAACGCGTCTACGTGCCCGTGATAGCAACCCTCGAACTTGATCAGCTTCGAACGGCCGGTATAGCCCCTGGCCACGCGAACAGCGCTCATGGTCGCCTCGGTGCCCGAATTGACGAAGCGCACCCTTTCCATGGAGGGGACCGCGCTGATCACCTTCCTGGCAAGCCGGGTCTCGAGCTCTGTCGGGATACCGAAGCTCGTTCCCAGCCCAATCCGGTCGCGGAGGGCTTTGACAACGTCGGGGTGAGCATGGCCTAGAATCAAGGGACCCCAGGAGCAGACGTAGTCCACATAGCGGTTTCCGTCCACATCCTCGATCCAGGCGCCCTGCCCCTTTTCGACAAAGATGGGCTCCCCGCCCACAGCACGAAAGGCGCGCACGGGCGAGTTCACGCCTCCGGGCAGAACCTCCCGGGACGCCTCGAAGGCCTTTGCAGATTTATCCCTGTTCATAGCCAAGTTCCTCCTCTTGGGTAACGCGCCCGCTTCCTCCAGGTTTGCCAATCCTGCCTCGCTCAGGTAAGAATCCTGGCTTCTTCCAGAACCATCAAAGCTTTGAATCCGTTGGGGGTGGCCCTAGACAGGCACCCGAAAGACCCGGCACCCTCCCAGAACTCTGGTACGAAAACATGTTGGCCCGACCGTCTAGAATCCGCGAGCAGTTCCGATCCCTCTGGCGCTCTCACACCTCCCCGCGAAAGATCGCCCTCGCTCTGTCCCTCGGGGTGTTTCTGGGGGCAAGTCCTTTCTGGGGGCTCCACACGTTGCTCGCTATCGGCCTCGCCTTCGTCCTCGGCCTGAACAAGCCTGCGGCACTCTTCGGCACGCTGGTGTCCAACCCGCTGTTCGCGCCTTTCCTGATCTTCTTCGGGCTGGAGACCGGCAGCTGGCTCCTATATGCCCGCCCAGCTCACCTTTCCCTGGGGGACATCAAGCACCACTTTCAGTCCCCGGACTTCATGGACCTTATGAGTGAATACCTCCTACCCTATGTCGTGGGCAGCCTGGTGGTGGCCGTTCTGCTCGCCTTCCTGACCTTCTGGGCGTCGCTCTGGATCGCCCGTTCCTACCGGAGGGTCAATCAGCAGACGGAGGGGCCTCCTTTTGGAGATAGTCCTGCAGCGCCTTGACCCGGGGTTCTCTTCCGAGCAGCATCTGGATCGCATTGACCGCGGCCGAGGCCCCTGACACGGTGGTGATCAAGGGAATCCCGCGTGCCACTGCGTTGGATCGGATAGCCACCTCGTCTTTTCGGGGGCTGCGGCTGCTCGGTGTGTTGATGATCAGCTCCACCTCCCCCTGCTTCATCAGGTCCACCACATTCGGGTGGCCCTCGGAGACCTTTCGGATCCTCTCCACGTCGATTCCGTTCATCTGGAGCATGCGCGCCGTCCCGTCGGTCGCGCAGATGTGGAAGCCGAGGTCGCAGAGGGTCTTCACGATAAAGATCATGGGCCGCTTGTCCTTGTTCTTCAGACTCACAAAGACGTTGCCTCCCCTCGGAAGCTTCTGCCCGGCCGCGAGCTGGGATTTGGCAAAAGCCATGCCGAATACGGGGTCGATCCCCATGACCTCGCCGGTGGACTTCATCTCCGGCCCGAGCATCGCGTCCACCCCGGGGAACCTCGCAAAGGGAAACACGCTTTCCTTGACGGATACATGGACCGGCGCCTGGACTTCCCGGATGCCCATCTCCTTCAAGGTACAACCGATCATCACCTTGGTGGCGATCTTGGCCAGAGACATGCCGATCGCCTTGCTCACGAACGGGACGGTTCGGCTCGCCCTCGGGTTGACCTCCAGCACATAGATCAGGTCGTTCTTGACCGCGTACTGCACGTTCATCAGGCCGTGGACATCCAGTTCCAGGGCAAGTGCCCGGGTGTTCTGGCGAATTCTCTCGATGACCGGCTCACTCAGGGTATAAGGCGGAATGGCACAGGCACTGTCTCCCGAGTGAATCCCCGCCTCCTCCACGTGCTCCATGATCCCGCCGACCACCACATCCGTGCCGTCGCATACCGCATCCACGTCGATCTCGACCGCATCCTCGAGGTACTTGTCGATGAGGATCGGGTGGTCCTTGGAGGCCTGCACCGCCCTTTCGATGTAATCCTCGAGCTGGGCCTCCTCGTGACAGATCTCCATGGCCCGGCCGCCCAGCACATAGGAAGGCCTGACCACCACCGGATAGGCGATGTCACGGGCGATCTTCTTCGCCTGCGCAAACGAGGCGGCCGTTCCGTTCGCCGGTTGAACGAGCCCCAGCTTGTCGAGCAGCGCCTTGAAGCGCTCCCGATCCTCTGCCCGGTCGATGCTGTCCGGCGAGGTTCCCAGAATGTTCACCCCGCATTGCTGAAGCGGGACGGCCAGGTTGAGGGGCGTCTGTCCCCCAAACTGGACGATCACCCCCTCCGGTCTCTCCTGTTCCACGATGTGGAGAACGTCCTCCTTGGTAAGAGGCTCGAAATAGAGCCGGTCCGAGGTGTCGTAGTCCGTGCTGACCGTTTCCGGGTTGCTGTTGACCATGATGCTCTCGATCCCCTCCTCCCTGAGGGCATACGAGGCGTGAACGCAGCAATAATCGAATTCGATTCCCTGGCCGATCCGGTTCGGACCTCCGCCCAGAATCATGACCTTTCTCTTGCCCGGATCGGTGCGTGCCTCTTCTTCTTCTTCATAGCTGGAATAGTAGTACGGGGTGTACGCCTCGAACTCGGCCGCACAGGTGTCGACCAGCTTGTAGACCGGAGCGATCCCCTGCTCCTTTCTCCACCCCCGGATCCGCTCTTCGTCCCCTCCGGCAATGTGCGCCAGCTGACGGTCGGAAAACCCGTAGGACTTCGCATGCTGGAGCATCCATCGGGGAAAGGGGCAGCCTGAGAGTCGCTTCTCCCGTTTTGCCTTGCGGACCTCCCTTCTGAGCTCTTGCTCCGTATCCAGGATCTCCTGGATATTCCAGAGGAACCAGGGGTCGATTCCGCTCTTCTCGTAGATCGTCTCGATCGGGATCCCGCAGAGAAGAGCATACCGGGTGTAGAAGATGCGCTCCGGGTTCGGCCTGGCGAGCCGGTCCAGGATCTCTGCTTCGACCCCTGCCGGATCCTTGCTCCAGCGTGCCCGGATCTGTTTCTCCCGACCCTGCCCATCGCACCCAAGACCCGAACGGCCGATTTCCAGGGACCGCAGCCCTTTCTGCAACGCTTCCTTGAAGTTACGGCCGATACTCATGGTTTCGCCCACCGACTTCATGGACACACCCAGTGTGTCGTCCGCCCCCTGGAACTTCTCGAAGGTGAACCTCGGAATCTTGACCACGCAGTAGTCGATCGTCGGCTCGAAGGAGGCGGGGGTCTCCCGGGTGATGTCGTTCGGAATCTCGTCCAGGGTCAGCCCCACAGCGAGCTTCGCAGCCATTTTGGCAATCGGAAATCCGGTTGCCTTCGAGGCGAGCGCCGAGGAGCGGGACACCCTGGGGTTCATCTCGATCACGACCATCCTGCCGTTCTCCGGGTGGAGGGCGAACTGGATGTTCGATCCGCCGGTCTCGACCCCGATCTCGCGGATGATATCGATCGATGCATCCCGCATGATCTGGTATTCCTTGTCCGTCAGGGTCTGCGCAGGGGCGACCGTGATGCTGTCCCCGGTGTGAACGCCCATGGAATCGAGGTTCTCGATCGAGCAGATGATGACCACGTTGTCCCGGAGGTCCCGCATCACCTCCAGCTCGAACTCCTTCCACCCGATCACCGACTCCTCGAGCAGGACGGTCCCGATTCGGCTCGAGTCGAGGCCGCCTTTGACGATTTTCTCGAAGGCCTCCTGATCGTATGCGATCCCCCCTCCGGTCCCCCCGAGGGTGAAACTCGGTCTCACAATGATCGGGTAGCCGATCTCCCCGGCAATCGATCTTGCCTCTTCCAGGGTCCGGGCGTGCCCGCTCCTGGGAACCTCCAGGCCGATCTTTTCCATGGCGGCCTTGAACAGCTCCCGGTCCTCGGACTTCTTGATCGCATCCGGTTTGGCCCCGATCATCTTGACCTGGTGCTCGTCGAGCACGCCCTGCTCGGCCAGCTCCGAAGCCGTATTCAGCGCGGTCTGGCCTCCCATGGTCGGCAACAAGGCATCCGGCTTCTCCTGCTCGATGATCCTGGCCACATACTCCGGAAGGATCGGCTCGATGTAGGTCCGGTCCGCAACGAGCGGATCGGTCATGATGGTGGCGGGATTGCTGTTGACCAGAACGATCTCGTAGCCTTCCTCCTTGAGGGCTTTGCAGGCCTGCGTGCCGGAATAGTCGAATTCGCATGCCTGGCCGATCACGATCGGACCCGCTCCGATAATGAGGATCTTCTGGATGTCGTCTCTTCTCGGCACTATTCGCCGCTCCCTTTCGCCTTGTCCATGGAAACGGAAAACCTCTCGAACAGGCTCTTCATGCTGTCATGGGGCCCCGGTGAGGCCTCGGGATGATGTTGCACAGAGAAGGCCGGCACCTCGAGAAGCTCGAATCCCTCCAGGGTTCCGTCGTTCAAGTTGACGTGGGTGACCTTTACGTCCTTCGTGTCGAGCGTCGAAGGCTCGACGCAGAACCCGTGGTTCTGTGAGGTGATCTGAACGCTTCCCGAGGCCATCTCCTTGACCGGATGGTTCGCTCCGCGGTGTCCGAATTTCATCTTGAAGGTCTCGGCGCCGAGGGCCAGGCCCAGGATCTGGTGGCCGAGACAGATCCCGAAGATTGGGACCTTTCCGATCAAATCCCGGACCGTCTCGATTCCATAGGTTACCGCAGCCGGATCCCCGGGCCCGTTGGACAGGAAGACCCCGTCCGGCTCCATCCCCAGGATCTCCTGTGGGCTGGCAGTGGCGGGCACCACGGTCAAGGAGCACCCGTGGGCCTGAAGAAGCCTCAAGATGTTGAACTTGATACCAAAATCCACCGCAACCACGCGGTAGGGCTTCTTCGGGCGCCCGTGCTCCGTCGACATTCTGCGTGACCAGGAAGCGCCCGGCACCTCCTCGGGCAGCCAGGGGAAAGGCTCTTTGCAGGTGACCCATCGAACCATGTCCTGGCCCACGAGCCCGGGCCATTGCCTGGCCTTGTCCACGAGGTCATCCGGATTCTCGATCGTTGAAGACAGGGCGGAGCGCATCGCACCCGCGGTCCGGATGTGCTTGGTCAGGGCACGGGTGTCGATCCCTTCGATCCCGGGCAGACGGTGCTTCTTCATATAGTCGGCCAGAGGCATCTGGGATCGCCAGTTGCTCGGATGCTTGCAGAGCTCGTGCACGACGAACGCTTCCGCGTGGGGGGTCCGGGATTCGACGTCCGCCTCGTTCACCCCGTAATTGCCGATCAGGGGGTAGGTCATGGTCACGATCTGCCCCTTGTAGGACGGATCCGTCAGGATCTCCTGGTATCCGGTCATGCTGGTGTTGAACACCACCTCTCCGACCGCATCCCGGTGTGAGCCGAAAGCCCAACCGTGGAAGACGCGGCCGTCTTCCAGGGCCAGCATGGCCTTTCGCCGCTTCTTTTTCGCCACGGTCACCTCGTTGTCGAACGCAGTTCGTCGTAGGGGTTCGAAATCACGGGAGGATCCGGGTTCCCACACCGAGTCGGTACAGGGACCCGCCGAGCAAGGGGAGGAATCGGGGTATGAATTCGGTGCGCTATCGGCTCTCTATCTCTCGTAGACGTCCTCATCGAATACGCGGACCCAGTTCTGCCGAAGAATCTCTCGGGCCTCGGCCGGCTGATCCACGGCCAGGATGAGTATCGCATTCGGCCCGGAGCGTCCCAGGTAGCTGTACAGTTGCTGGACGTTGATTCCTGCAAGTTTGAGAGCCCCCAAGACGGCATGCAGGCCTCCAGGATGATCCGGCACCTCTGCCGCGATCACCTCTTCCTCGTAGAACTCAATGCCTCCGCTCGCAAGTGCGTTCGAGGCCAGTTCCGGGTCGTCCACCATCATCCTCACCACGGCCGGCACTTCCCCGGGATCGAGCACGCTGATCGCGCGTATGTTCACGCCATCGAGCTTCAGCAGCTCGGTGACCTGATGCAGCGCCCCGGACTGGGTGTCCACCTGAACGCAGATTTGCTTGGCTGGCATTGAATCGCTCCTCTATTCGATAAACCGGTATCCCGCCCAGAGGGCTTCCTTGTTTCTTTCCATTACCTTCGGGCTCTTCCGGCGGAACGTCTCCTCCACGATTTCGAGCACCGTCTCGGGCTGAACCATTCCGGATATCTTCAGGAAGGCACCCAGGACGATCATGTTGGCAGCCCGGATATCCCCCATGTCCTCTGCCATCTCGCTCGCTGCGATCTCATGGACCTTGACGTCCTTGCGGATCGATTTCTCGTGGACGAGCGACGTGTTCACGAGGCAATGACCCCCTTTTCGCAGGATGCTCTGGAACTTCTGGAGGGAAGGGGCGTTCATGACGACCAGGAAATCCGGGTTCGACGCGATCGGGGAGGCGATCTCCTCGTCCCCCACCGAAACCGTACAGTTGGCAGTGCCGCCCCTGACCTCCGCCCCGTAGGTGGGAAGGTAGGTGACGTGTTTGTCTTCTCGCATGGCTGCATTGGCCAGGGTAACGCCCATCATCAGAATACCCTGCCCGCCAAAGCCCGCTAAGATTGCTTTCTGGATCATGACGGCTCCGTTTGACCCTCCTTGACCACCCCGAGTGGGAATTGCGGTATCATCCCCTCCTCGATCCATCGACAACTGTCCACGGCGGAAAGCTTCCAGTTGGAGGGACACTGGGAAAGGATTTCGACCATGGAGAACCCTTCGTCGTTCATCTGCGTCTCAAAGGCCTTCCGGATCGCCTTCTTCGTCTTCCGGATTTCCTTGGCCGAATGCACGCTCGTCCTGGCCAGATAGGCCGTTCCGTCCAGGGTGGACAGGAACTCGGCCATCTTCAGCGGAGGTCCGTCCGAGGCCGCATCACGACCTGCCGGGCTGGTGGTGGTCTTCTGACCCTCCATGGTTGTAGGTGCCATCTGGCCGCCGGTCATTCCATAGACCCCGTTGTTCACGAAGATCGTGGTGATGCTTTCGCCGCGATTAGCGGAATGAATCACTTCGGCCGTTCCGATGGCAGCCAGATCCCCGTCACCCTGGTAGGTGAAGACGATGCGATCGGGCAGGCAGCGCTTGATCCCGGTTGCGACGGCGGTTGCCCTTCCGTGGGCTGCCTCCACCATGTCTACGTCGATGTAGTAATAAGCCAGCACGGCGCAGCCGCATGGCGGTACGCAGATCGCTCTGTCCCGTATGTCCAGCTCCTCGATCACCTCTGCGATCAACCGGTGGATGATGCTGTGTCCGCACCCCGGGCAGTAGTGATTCGGCACTTCCTTGAGATACTTGGGCCTTCCGATGACTTTCTTCATTCCCTTCATCTCTATGCCTCCTGTTGCATGGCGTTGTAACGCCTTGAAAGGATGCGGGAAAGCTCCACCGGGGTAATCACCACCCCACCCGGCCTTCCGTAGAGATCGACCTCAGACTTGCCGTTCAATGCGAGCTTCACGTCCTCGACCATCTGTCCCATGGACATCTCGAAGACCAGGAACTTCGCAGCCGAGTCACCCAACTGGGCCAACGGCTTGGAGGGAAACGGCCAGAGAGTGATCGGTCGAAACAGCCCGACCTTCATGTTCTTCTCCCTCAATCGACTCACCGCTCCCTTCGCGATCCTGGCCGCGGTTCCGTAGGCAACGACCACGAGCTCGGCATCTTCGGTCTGGTAGGTGTCCCACTGGGGCTCTCGCCGTTCGATCCTCTGGTACTTCCGGTAGAGCTTCCAGTTGTGCGCTTCCTCCACGTGCACGTCGAGCAGGAGGCCCCTGATGAAACGGCTCGGTCCCTTGCCCGCTCCTGTGATCGCCCACTCCTTCTTCGGAAGGTCCTTGCGGAATTCGGGCAACACCACCGGTTCCATCATCTGACCCATCATGCCGTCCCCGATGAGGACAACCGGGAGCCGATATTCATCCGCCAGGTCGAAGGCGCGGTACGTGAGGTCAACCGCCTCCTGGAGGTAGGCGGGCGCAAGCACGATGCAACGATAGTCTCCGTGGCCGCCTCCGCGGGTTGCTTGAAAGTAGTCGGATTGAGCAGGAGCGATGTTGCCCAGACCCGGGCCGCCCCGGACGATGTTCACGATCACGGCAGGGAATTCGCAAGCCGCCAGATAGGACATCCCCTCCTGCATCAGACTCACCCCGGGACTCGACGATGACGTCATCACGCGAGTGCCGGTCGCAGAGGCTCCGTAGACCATGTTGATGGATGCCAGTTCACTTTCGCATTGGAGAAACGTCGTCCCCGGAATCTCCGCCATCCTGCGGGACATGTATTCCGGAAGCTCGTTCTGGGGCGTGATCGGGTAGCCGAAGTAGCACTGGCAGCCTGCCCGCAAGGCGGCTTCGCCGATCGCTTCACTTCCGCGAAGCATGACTTTCTCATTTTTTTTCACGATAGACCTCGATGATCGCTTCCGGGCACATGAGGGCGCAAAGGCCGCATCCCGTGCATTCGTCGTCCTTCTTGTTCTTGAACTCCGCAGGGAAATAACTCTTGTCATTGATCTTCTTGGAAATGAAGATCGATCCCTTCGGACAGGCCTCGATGCAGAGACCACAGCTCTTGCACATTGCCTTCTTTATTCGAATCGTCCCTTTCAACGATAACTCTCCCGGCTTGTACGATGTGTCAAAGCGGATCGTGGACAAGGTAAACTGTCAAATTTTTTACATTATCAACTTGCCTCGGAAAAGTAAATTCCATGAGGCGAAAAAGGTGCGCGCAAAAATCGATTTCTTTCCTTGAAAACCAAAATGGAATCTGTTAGGAAATATCCCTGCGGTAGGTATCTTGATAAGGGCGAACCGTTTCACCTCACTTTGGTCCCCCCTTTGTCTCGTCTGCGATCATCCGTGCCTACCCTTTTGGATTCAACCTCCGAAACAGAGTGTGCGGCGAGCTTTCTCTTGATCCTGAATGGCTATGAGGTTTGGCTGCGGCAAGAGAGCGTCAACTTTCAAAAACATTGAAAATTTTCCGTGAATCTACTCTCAAAACACAGCTTTAACCCATTGTTTTTACTAAGGAATTAATGTTTTCCACAATTGTTGAAAAAGGTGTTGAAAAGTTCGTGAGAAACAAGCGTTTTCCGTTGAAATTATTTCACAATCTTTTTCGGAGAAAACTCTTTCCCAAGGCACATAACGGCTCTTTCGTGTCCGTCCCGTCCCGATTTTCCCTCCTCACACTGCCTCGCTACACGTAGTACAGGAGAAGAAGTCTATATGCTCAATACAGACCTTCGATTCACCTTCGAGAATTTCGTTGTCGGCTCTTCGAATCAATTCGCGCACGCCGCTTCCCTCGCGGTGGCGAACCAGCCGGGCAACGCCTACAATCCTCTGTTCATTTACGGAGGCGTCGGTCTCGGCAAGACGCACCTGCTGCATGCCATATCCGCCTCGATCCTTGCGAAGTCCCCTGACCTCATCGTGGAATACTTGAGTGCGGAGACTTTCATCAATGATTTGATCAGCGCGATCCAGTACGAGAAGATGCCCGACTTCCAGAAGAAGTATCGGTCCATCGATGTTCTCCTGGTCGATGACGTTCAGTTCATGGCCACCCAGGAAAGAACACAGGAGGAGTTCTTCCATACCTTCAACGCCCTCTATGACTCTCAAAAGCAGATCGTTGTCACGAGCGACAAGGTCCCGAAAGACATTCCGGAACTCGAAGAAAGACTCCAATCCCGATTCGAGTGGGGTCTCATAGCGGACATCCAGCCTCCGGACATGGAGACCCGCGCGGCTATCCTGAACAAGAAAGCGAAGGTGGAGAATCTGGACCTGCCGAGCGAAGTATGCCATTTTCTTGCACGCCACATACAGTCGAACGTTCGTATCCTCGAAGGAAGTCTCACAAGACTCAAGGCCTTCGCTGAAATGTCGGGCAAACCCATATCGATCGAAATGTGCAAAGACCTTCTCAAGGACATACTGAGTACGAAAAGGAGCTTCATTTCGATCGAAGAGGTGATCCGAGCCGTTGCGAAGCATTACGGTCTCAAGCCGGCGGACCTGAAATCTCCGAAGAGGGCAAAGCCGATCACCCGGGCCAGACAGATCGCCATGTATCTCTGCAGAGAGATGACCTCCGAGTCCTTTCCGGAAATCGGGAGCCGATTTGGAGGCAGGGACCACGCAACCGTCATTCACGGAGTGAACAAGATCACTGCTCAGCTCGAGGTTGACTCTGATCTGCAGCGGGATGTGCAGATGTTGGGCAAGTCTATGATGGCGTAATCATGTGCCGAAAGGGTTCGCTTTTTGTTGAAAACCCTGGAGCCGCTCGGGTCATTGCTATAACCTGTAAGAAACATGTGCAGAATCTATTCTTGGGAAAACGGGCGTTTGCGTTAGATCTCAACATTGTTGGAAAACGGTAAGAAGAAGAAGTACAACCCTCTTTGAAACAAGCTGTTACCGACTCGTGAGGAATCGCTTATGGAAGTCAAAATACAAAGAGGTCAACTGCTTTCTCATCTGCAGAGGGCGCAGAACATCGTCGAGCGAAAGACGACTCTTCCTATTCTTGCCCACGTACTCATGGAGACCGAATCATCGGGCTTGAGGCTGTCCTCGACGGATCTTGAAGTAGGCGTAACCGAAGCTTGCGATGCTCAGATCGTCAAAGAGGGCAGCACTACGATACATGCAAGAAAATTCTTTGAAATCATCCGTGAAATTCCTGAAGGGGAAATCCATCTGAAACAGAAGGATGAACAGTTGGAGATTCGTGCGGGCCGGAGCCGGTTTCGACTTCGCTCCCTTTCACCCGAGGAATTTCCAAGGATTCCGTCCATTCAAACCAGCGAATCCGTAAAGCTCTCGAGCGAAGTGCTCCAGGATATGATCCAGAAGGTGTTCGTATCGGTTTCTTCGGATGAAACACGTTACACCCTTACGGGCATCCTCACGCATATGATACGCGAGAATGAAGAAACCACGCTTCGAATGGTCTCGACCGACGGGCATCGACTCTCTTTCTGTGAGAGGATCCTGCCGGACACGGAATGTCTCTCAGGGTTCCAAAAGAACCCGGAAGGACAGGAACGGGACATCATCCTCCCCAAGAAAGGGGTGCAGGAGATTCGAAGACTCATGGAAGAAGGGGCAGGGGATCTCGAATTCGGTCTCTTTCAGGAGAATGCGTTCATACGAAAAGACAACCTCTCGATGATCATGCGTCTCGTTCAAGGCAAGTTTCCGGACTACGTTGCCGTTTTTCCCGGTGAGATCGAGAGCAAGATCACCGCGGAAGCCCTGGTCCTGGAAGAGTCGCTCCGAAGGGTATCGGTTCTTTCCACGGAGAAGTCAAAGGGGGTCCGCTTTTCGGTACAACCCGGCAAGCTCACCTTCTTCTCCAACAGCCCTGAAATCGGGGAAGCGGAAGAGGAAGTGGATGTCGAATACCAGGGCGAACCCTTCGAGGTTGCCTTCAATGTCAGGTACCTTCTCGATTTTCTGCAGACAGCCAAGGGGAAGGTCAGCATAGAGTTCGGGGCCGGATTCAAGCCCTGTGTAATGAGGGAAGAGGGTGATTTAAAATATAGTTATATAGTAATGCCTCTTCGCATCTGACGCCCCCAGGATTCTCCAGGGAAATCCCTGCCTCCGAAGGCCCGGACAGCGGCCCGAGAAGACCGGGTCGAAAAACACTGTTTTTCACGGGTCTTCATTTCTCTCACGGAACGGGAATCAAGCCGTATTGAGGGTTTCGATCGTTTTGGCGAGCCATGCGGTGCCCAGGACGGACGGGATACACAACATGTAGTATGCTACTGAAAAGAACACATTTTATAGTATGATTTTCCTTTACAACCACAAGGGGAAATGATAGAATACCGGACTGAAATGAGCCATTTTGGAACACCTTCATTCAGCGAGGAATGTACGTGAGCGAGAAGACCGAATCCAATTACGATGCCAGTACGATTCGGGTGTTGGGAGGTATAGAAGCGGTCCGCAAGAGACCGGCCATGTATATCGGCTCAACCGGGACCGAAGGACTGCATCATCTCGTCTTCGAGGTGGTGGACAACAGCATCGATGAGGCCCTTGCCGGGTTCTGCTCCAAGATCCAGGTCACGATTCACACGGACAACAGCGTGACCGTGGAAGACAACGGACGCGGGATTCCGGTTGATCAGCATGTAACCGAGAACAAGCCGGCCCTCGAAGTCGTGATGACCACGCTCCACGCAGGCGGCAAGTTCGATGGGAAAACGTACAAGGTTTCCGGAGGGTTGCACGGAGTCGGGATCTCCGTCGTGAATGCCCTGGCAAAGCATCTGGAGGCGAGGGTCAAGCGAGGCGGAAAGGTTTACGAGCAGAAATACGAGCAAGGCAAGGTCGCCTCGGAACTTCGGGTCGTGGGAACCACCCAGCGGACCGGGACCCGGGTCCGATTCCTTCCCGATCCGGACATTTTCGAAGACGTGGAATGGAACTTCGATACCCTGGCGCAACGATTGAGAGAGCTCTCCTTCCTGAACGCGGGCATCCAGATCACCCTGGAGGACGTGAGGGCGAACAAGAAGAGCGAGTACAGCTACAAAGGGGGCATCGTCTCGTTCATCGATTTCCTGAACGAAAGCAAGAAGCCCCTCCACAGGAAGATCATCCACGTCCAGGGAAACCGCGACCATGTGGATATCGACATTGCCCTCCAATACAACGACGGATATACCGAAACGGTCTTCTCGTATGTGAACAACATCAACACCCGGGAGGGAGGAACGCATCTGTCCGGCTTTCGAGCGGCCCTGACCCGGACGATCAACTCCTACGCGGTGACGAACAACCTGTTCAAGAAGAACGCAAAGACCTCACTCAGTGGAGAGGATATCCGTGAAGGCCTCACGGCTGTTGTGAGCGTGAAGGTGAGGGACCCCCAGTTCGAAGGACAGACCAAGACCCGACTGGGCAACAGCAATGTCAAGGGGATCGTCGAGAACTTCATCAATGAGGGGTTGAGCACCTTCCTGGAAGAGAATCCGTCAACCGGCCGAAAGATCGTGGACAAGGTCCACGAGGCGGCCAGGGCAAGGGAGGCGGCCCGGAAAGCAAAGGAACTCACGCGGCGGAAGAGCGCCCTCGAGGTGAGCTCCCTTCCGGGAAAGCTCGCGGATTGTCAGGAGAAAGACCCCCAGCATAGCGAGATCTTCCTCGTGGAGGGGGACTCGGCGGGGGGATCCGCCAAGCAGGGTAGAGACCGGAAGTGTCAGGCGATTCTGCCGCTGAAGGGCAAGATTCTCAACGTGGAGAAGGCCCGACTGGACAAGATGCTCCAGAACCAGGAGATCGGGTGCATGATCACGGCTCTTGGCAGCGGAATCGGGGAGGACGATTTCCGGATCGAGAACCTGAGATACCACAAGATCATCATCATGACGGATGCGGATGTGGACGGGGCGCATATCCGGACCCTTCTGCTCACCTTCTTCTATCGACACTACCGGGAGCTTGTCGAGAGGGGATATCTCTACATCGCCCAGCCGCCCCTGTATCTCTTGAAGGATTCGAAAAAGAAGGACTCGAAATACATCAAGGACGACGGCGAGTTCATGGAGTACCTGCTCGACAGGGGTGTAAAGGACACGAAGGTTCACCTCAGAGACGGAAAGCAGGTGAAGGACGCCCATCTCAAGAAGCTCGTCACCAAGATCATCCGCTTCGATGAGCTTCTGGCAAGGCTTCGGCCCGGCCTGGTGGACAGAGAAATGTTGAGGGATCTTCTCCTCCGGACCCGCTTCTCGGAAAGTATGCTGCAGGACAGGGATGAGTTGGAAAGAACGGTGGGCGAGTTATGGGAGGGAAGGAAGGAGGAGAGCTTCTCGAGGGAACAGGAGGAATACTTCATCGAGGAGGATCCTGAGAACAATTGCCATCGGATCCGATACCTTTCCGCACAGAACGGGTCGAGATGGGAGACCGTGGTCGATGCGGAGCTCGTCGAGGTCCCTGCATTTCGGGAACTCATGAGAATCGTGGGGGAGTTCGATGACATTGGCGAGCCTCCCTACCGGCTGGAAAAAGCAGAGGAAGAGACAGAAGTGGAGGGTCTGTTCCAGCTCAAGGAACACGTCCTGCAACTCGGTAGAAAAGGGCTGGGCATCCAGCGCTACAAGGGTCTGGGAGAGATGAATCCCGGACAGCTCTGGGAAACCACCATGAACCCGGAAACCCGAACGCTGCTTCAGGTTGCGATCGCCGACGCGGCCGAGGCGGAGCGAATCTTCAGCACCCTCATGGGAGATGATGTTGAGCCGAGGCGCCAGTTCATCTCCGAGAATGCCCTTCAGGTGCAGAACCTAGACATCTAGTCCGCCCCAGCCATTCGCTTATCTGGGGCCGGAACGAGCTCGAACGATTGAGCTGCCCCGCCCAGGTCAAAGGGTAGAGGTGCAAGACAAAGCGGACAGAGGAGAATAGAGGCTTGGACACACAGAAGTTCCCGGTCAACATCGAAGAGGAGATGAAGCGCAGCTTCCTCGACTATTCGATGAGCGTGATCGTCATGCGGGCGCTGCCTGATGCCCGGGATGGATTGAAGCCGGTTCACCGCAGAGCTTTATACTCGATGTATGAGCAAAGAAACGTATGGAACCGAGCTTACAAGAAGAGCGCCCGGATCGTGGGCGACGTGATCGGTAAGTATCACCCCCACGGTGACGCATCCGTTTACGACACTATCGTTCGTCTGGCCCAGGACTTCTCGATGCGCTACCCCCTGGTGGACGGCCAGGGGAATTTCGGGTCCGTGGACGGAGATCCCCCTGCAGCCATGCGATACACGGAGATTCGCATGGAGCGAATCGCCGGGGAGATGCTCGAGGACATCGAGAAGGAGACGGTCGAGTTCCGGCCGAACTACGATGAGTCCATGGAAGAGCCGGTGGTTCTTCCCACGAAGATTCCCGACCTTCTCATGAACGGCTCCTCCGGCATCGCCGTCGGAATGGCCACCAATATCCCTCCCCACAACTTGAGCGAGCTCGTGGACGGCCTGGTGGCGCTGATCAACGACCCGGACATAAGCATTGAAGATCTGATGGGTTTCATTCCGGGCCCTGACTTTCCAACAGGCGGAATCATCTACGGCACCTCAGGGATCGGAGACGCCTACAGGACGGGCAAGGGGATTCTCCACGTCCGTGGAAGATGCCTGATCGAGAGGCACCCACGGA
Organism: bacterium; assembly: GCA_028277985.1. GTDB lineage: Bacteria > Desulfobacterota > DSWW01 > DSWW01 > DSWW01 > S015-6. The sequence continues at coordinate 41,223 of JANQFG010000165.1, forward strand.
CCGACAGAGAGAGTATCGTGCTCACCGAGCTTCCCTACATGGTCAACAAGGCGAAGCTCATCGAGAGAATCGCCGACCTCGTCCGGAACCGGAGGATCGAGGGCATCCAGGACCTTCGGGACGAGTCGGACAAGGACGGCATCCGTGTCGTGATGGATCTGAAGAAGGATGCTTCTGCGGATGTCCTGGTGCGACAGCTCTACAAGCTCACACCCATGGAGATCTCCTTCGGCGTCATCAACCTGGCTCTGGTCAACCAGCAGCCGAAGGTACTCACCCTGAAGGAGCTCCTGGATCAGTTCCTCACCTTCCGAAAGACGGTGATCACCCGGAGGTGCCTCTTCGAGCTCAAGAAGGCTGAGGAGAGGGCGCACATCCTGGAAGGCCTTCGGATTGCCCTGGACAATCTGGACGAGGTGATCGCACTCATTCGCGCGGCCTACAAGACGGACGATGCTCGCAATTCGCTGATGGAGAAGTTCGGGTTGAGTCACGCGCAGGCGCAGGCGATCCTCGACATGCGCCTCCAGAGGTTGACCGGCCTCGAGATAGAAAAGATCGTCGACGAATACAATGCCTTGATCAAGGAGATCGCGCGCCTGAGGGAGATCCTCGGGAACGAGAAGCTCATCTTCCAGATGATTCAGGCAGAGCTCGAAGAGATCAAGAAGCAGTACGGTGACCCGAGGAGGACGGAGATCAGGGAGGCGACCGAACAGATCGAGCCGGAAGACCTGATCGTGGAAGAGGAGATGGTCGTCACCGTTTCAAACACAGGCTATATCAAGAGAAACCCAGTAACCCTGTATCGCGCCCAGCACCGGGGGGGGAAAGGCAAGGTGGGGATGGCGACCAAGGAGGACGACTTCGTCTCCAAGTTGTTCGTCGCCTCCACACACAGCTATCTGCTGGTCTTCACCTCCAAGGGCAGGGTTTTCTGGATCAAGGTGCACGAGATCCCCCAGGCAGGCAGGGCCGCAAAGGGCAGGTCGATCGTCAACTTGCTGCAGTTGACGGATCGCGAAACCGTGCACACCTCGCTCGTGGTCAGGGAGTTCTCCGACAAGCTGTATCTGGTCATGGCCACGAGGAAGGGGATCATCAAGAAGAGCGTTCTTTCGGCGTACAGCCATCCGAGGACGGGCGGGATCATCGCGATCAAACTGGATGAGAAAGACGGGCTGATCGGGGTCGAGATCACGGACGGGGAAAAGGATATCGTTCTCGGCACGAGGATGGGGAAACTGATCCGCTTTTCGGAAAAGGATGCGAGACCCGTCGGGCGGGTGAGCAGGGGGGTTCAGGGGATCCGCCTGGTCGGGGAGGACGAGGTGGTGGACATGGAGGTGGTGACCCCGCAGGCCACGCTGTTGACGGTCACGGAGAACGGATACGGCAAGAGAACGAAGACCGAGGAGTATCGCAGGCAGTCCCGTGGAGGCCAGGGGATCATCACGATCAAGACGGATGAGAGGAACGGTCAGGTCGTCGGAATGAAGCAGGTCACCGACGACGATCAGCTGATCATGGTCTCCAGCGACGGCAAGATCATCCGAATGAAGGCCTCCCAGATCCCGGTGATCGGGAGGAACACCAAAGGCGTCAGACTGATCGTTCTCGAGGAGAGTGGAAAGCTTGTCAGCTTCGCAAAACTCGAAGAAAAGGACGAAAGCGAGGAATAGAACGAGGCTTCTTCTCTCCGTCTCGATGCTCTTCGGAGTCGTGCTGGGCTGTCTGGCAGGGCCGGGATGCACCGGCGCCGACAGCGACGCCGAGTACAAAAAGGCGGAGCAGTTCTGGCAGAGGAAGATGTACGGCCTGGCTGCTCAGGGCTACGAGCACTTCGCCTCCCAGCACCCCAGACATCCGAAGGCCCCGCAAAGCCTGTACAAAGCAGGTTTCATTTACGCCTACTACCTGGCGGACTACCCACGCGCGATTCAGCTGTTCCATAGACTGATCGCCCTTCACCCGGCGAGCCCCTTCTGTCTGCAGGCCCACCAAAGCCTTGCCGAGACCTATGCGACGCGACTGAGGCAATATCCCCAGGCCATCGCACAGTACCTCCGGGTCATAGACCTGGAGAGGAAAGAAGGCAGGGATGCTTCGCCTTATCTGTACGAGGTAGGGCGGTGTTACTTCCTGATGGGAGATTCGAATCAGGCAGTAAAGGTGTTCGAGCGGATCTGCCGGGAGGCACCGAAGGGCAAGCTCGCCGACAGCGCGGCCTATCAAGTGGGATTCATTCGCTTCCTCGAGGGCGACTGGGAGGCCGCCGAGAAGGACTTTCGTCTGCTCCTGGAACGGTACCCGGAAAGTGAATGGATCTTTGACGGCATGCTCCACCTGGCCCGAAGCCTGAAGAAGCTGGATCGTCACCAGGAATCCACTGCCGTCATCCGGGAGATGAAAGAGAAGTTTCCAAACAGGGCGGCGACACTCGAAACGACAGAGCAGTCGGGAAGCGAGCAGCGCGCACGATGAAACGGAGAAATCTGCCCAAAGTCCTGGAGGAGTTGGAGCACGCCAAGTTCTTTTCGCCCTGTCTCACAGCAAAGGTCGCTCTACCCGCCCGTCCAGGCGAGTTCTCCGATTTTCCGGAGAGCCTCTCAGAGGAGCTCAAGGGAGCACTGAGCCAGAGAGGGATCAGGAACCTCTATTCGCACCAGGCAGAGGCCTTCGAGAGGACGAAGGCAGGTGAAGACGTCATCGTGGTGACGCCAACGGCATCCGGAAAAACCCTCTGCTACAACCTGCCCGTTCTGAACGCCATAGACCGAGACCCGACGAGCAGGGCCCTGTACCTGTTTCCGACCAAGGCCCTTTCCCAGGACCAGCTCGCCGAGTTCGAGGGCCTGGTGCAAGGCTTGAAGGCGGCCGTAAAGGCCTACACCTACGACGGGGATACACCCGGCGACATCCGGAGGGCCATCCGGAAGAAGGCTCACGTGGTCATCACGAATCCGGACATGCTGCATGCCGGCATTCTGCCGCACCACACGAAGTGGAACGAGTTCTTCCGCAACCTCTGTTTCATCGTGATCGATGAAACGCACACGTATCGCGGCGTCTTCGGAAGCCACATGGTCAATGTGATGCGACGCCTCCACAGGGTTTGCAGGCATTACGGCTCCAAACCCCAGTTCATCTGCTGCTCCGCAACGATCGCGAACCCCCAGGAGGTTGCGAACCGGCTGGTCGAGGGGGAGGTGGAGCTCATCGACCGGAACGGGGCGCCGCAGGGGGAGAAGCGATTCTACTTCATCAACCCGCCTGTCGTTCAGAAGGAGCTCGGGCTTCGAAAATCACCGCTCGCCATGGCTCAGAGGATTGCGGGCGAGCTGCTCCGAAGCGAAATCTCCACGATCGTATTCACGACCACGAGGCTGAACGTGGAGGTCCTGACCAAGTACCTGAAAGATCTGTTCAAGCCGTCCGGCACGGGGGAAGAGCAGAAGGTTCGAGGATACCGTGGAGGATACCTGCCGAACCTGAGGCGAGAAATCGAAAAAGGCCTGAGGGAAGGCAAGATCAAGGGCGTTGTGAGCACGAATGCGCTCGAACTGGGGGTGGATATCGGGAGCCTCGAGGCCTGCATCCTGACCGGGTACCCCGGTTCCATCGCGAGCACGTGGCAGCAGGCGGGAAGGGCCGGCAGAAAGGCGGGACTGTCCTGCGCTGTTCTCGTTTCCAGAAGCACGCCTCTGGATCAGTTCATCATTCGTCACCCGGATTATTTCTTCGGCAGATCGCCCGAGAATGCACGGCTCAACCCGGAAAACCTCACGATTCTATTGAGCCACATCCAGTGTGCAGCTTTTGAGCTCCCCTTTCAGAAGGGCGAGGCCTTCGGGGAGGCGGATCTGGAGGAGATTCTGGACTTCCTGGCGGAAAAACGCGTCCTGAGGCGGTTGGGAGACAGCTGGTACTGGGCCGAGGACAGCTACCCGGCCGACCGAATCAGCCTCCGAAGCGTAGCGGCCGAGAATTTCGTCGTCCTCGACAAGTCCGAGGGGAATCAGGTCGTGGCCGAGGTGGATTTCGAGAGCGCCCCGCTGACGGTGTACCCCGGCGCCATCTACATGGTGGAAAGCCAGCAGTATCAGGTCGAAGAGCTCGACCACGATAATCGAAAAGCCTATGTCACGCCCGTAAAGGCCGAGTATTACACGGAGGCGGTACTTTACACCCATCTGAAGATCCTGGACGTGTTCTTGTCCGATCCGGAACAGGCGGAGAAGGGGGGATCCCTGTTTCAGGAGGGAGAGGTGCACGTGCTGAACCACGTGGCAGGCTTCAAGAAATTGAAATTCTACACCGTGGAGAACCTGGGATACGGGGAGGTCTCCCTGCCGGACCAGGAGATGCATACCACGGCCTTCTGGATCACCGTGCCGCCCGAGGAAGTCCACGAGATCGGGCTTTCGATTCAAGAGCTCCTCGAGGCCCTGGCCGGGGTGGGCTATGCCATGCAACACATGGCCTCCTTCCTGCTGATGTGTGAGACGAGAGATCTCGGCAAATGCATTGGGGATCCGTATCTCCAATGGTTCTATCCTGCGGAAACAGACCGCATTCCCCATGACCGCCTGCCTGTAGACGAACACGGGATGCCCCTGGGGGAAACCGGCGACCGGGGATTTCGACCGACCCTGTTTCTCTACGATGCGTACCCCGGCGGCGTCGGCCTGAGCTCCTATTTGTTCTCGAGGAGAGACGAGCTGCTCAGCGGCACGCTGGCCGTGGTCGAGCGGTGCGCCTGCGAAAGCGGATGCCCCTCCTGCGTGGGCCCTTCCGGAGCGGTGGGAGAAAAGGCAAAGCAAGACGCTGTGAGGCTTCTCAAGTGGATGATCTCCGGGAGAGGCTGAAGCGCCTCCAGCGAGCGTACGGCGCAACGCGCCGCCCCGAGCGTCGGCAAGACGAACCGTCCGAAGAAGATCCCGGAACCAGACCCGCTTCCCTGCGTGAACAGCTCGAAAGGATCGAACAGCGAAGTTCCCGAGGCCGCCTGACTCGAGAAGGGCTGTCAGGCAGGACCAGGCCCCCCCGGCTCGAGGAGGTGCTCCACGGAGAGGAAGTGGCGACCCCTTTGGGCGCCTGTTACGAGGTAAAGGCCGTGTACCGGGACACTTTTCGGCATGGCGACCACTGCATCGGCGACTTCCGAACCATCGACATGAATGCCTTGGGCCTGTTCTGCGGGGGCGCGGACGGCCTCGACGCGCGGGCCGAGGATTTCCTGTTCATGGATCTGGAGACGACCGGTCTTTCTCTCGGGACGGGGACCTACGGCTTCCTCGTCGGGCTCGGGTACTTCCGGGAGGCCCAATACCGCGTTCACCAGGTGTTCCTGAGAGATTTTGGAGAGGAGCCCGCATTCCTACACCATGTGCAGCGAATCATGGCACCCTTTCGGCATCTGGTTACGTTCAACGGTAAGACCTTTGACGTGCCGCTCCTGGAGGCGCGCTTCGCCATGTGCTCCCAGCCCGAGACCCTGCGGGAGATGATCTCCTGGGACCTCTTATACCCTGCCAGAAGGTTGTGGTATGATCGCCTGGAGGATTGCAGGCTGGAAACCATCGAACGAGAGAGGCTGGGTGTTGCCAGGGAGGGCCAGGACATCTCGGGGGATCAGATTCCCCGTGCGTATTTCCGCTATGTTCACGAAGGGGACGCCCGCGATATGGATCGGATCGTGTACCACAATGCCATGGACGTGTTGACCATGGCCTCTCTGGCCATCCATATCGACAAAAGCCTGCGGGAAAAGGACCCTTCCCGGTCAAACCTCCTCTCTGTGGGAAAATACTACGAGAAAAAGGGGATTCAGGGACTGGGGGCGGAATTCTTCGAGGCGGTCTCCTGCCAGGGGCCGCCCTCTCAAGAGAAAGACCGGGCCCAATTCCATCTGGCGAGGCAGCACAGGCGGGAGGGAAGGTTTGAAGAGGCAGTCCGTATCTGGAAGGGGCTCGTCGAAAGGGAGGGCTACGGATTCCTCGCCTGTTGTGTGGAGATTGCAAAGCACTTGGAGCATCGGACAAGGGAGTACGACGGAGCCATCGAAGTCGTACTGTATGCCCTGGAACGGACGGGCCCGGAAGAGCCGAGGCTCAGGGCTGACCTTGAGAAGAGACTCCATCGACTCAGAAGAAAGAAGGGAACAGCGTGAGCAGCAAAAGAACTCGATCCGTGCTTTTCGTGTGCACGGGCAACCTCTGCAGGAGCCCGATGGCGGAGGTGATCCTGAAGGATCGCATCCAGAAGCAGGGCCTCAAGGGTATTCAGGTGTCATCGGCGGGAACTTGGGGGCTGGAGGGTGAACCGGCCGCCAAACATGCGATCCGTGTGTGTGCGGACAGGGGAATCGATCTGTCCGGCCATGTGGCCAGAAGGCTGACCCGGGAGATGGTGGAAGAGAGCGATCTGTTGCTGGCAATGGAAATGGAGCATTTCCAGCTCGTGCTGGATCTGGAGCCGGAAGCCTTTTCCAAGACGCGCATGTTGAGCAGCTACGGGGTAAAGCAGAGTCGAATCGATCCGCCCATCCGGGATCCCTACGGGAGGCCGAAGAAAGCCTACGTGAGTTGTTTCGAAGAACTCGCCCGGTATATCGATGCCCTGGTGGAAGATCTTGCGAGCGAGACTGAAGACGCAGAGTGAGGGAAATCAGGGGTCAGGGGTCGGGGATCAGGGGTCAGGCCCAGCGCCTCCCCTTTGACCCAGTGGCGGCCAAAAGGGGTTAACGGATGGCAGCGGCTCGGGAGCAGCAGACCCCCCAGGGAATTGACAGCGCACTGGAGGAATTCCGTCAAATCGCTCCCACATACGGTGTCGAGCCGACCCCACCCCAGATCGAGCAGATCCGGACCTACGTGTCGGAGCTCCTCCGCTGGAACGAGAAGATCAACCTCACGGCCGCCAAGGAGCCGGAAGAGGTCCTCTTGAGGCATGTACTGGATTCTCTGGTTCCTCTGGCCCACATTTCGCCCGTGAACAGGCTGCTGGATGTCGGAACCGGGGGCGGCCTGCCGGGGATCCCGATCAAGATCTTCAGACCCGAGCTCTCCATCGTTCTTCTGGAGGCCCGAAGAAAGAAGGTGTCATTCAACCAGCACCTGGTCGACAAACTGGAACTGGCCGGGATCGAGCTGATATGGGGGCGGCTGGGCGATGCGGAGATCGACGAAAGCCTTGCCGAAAGGCCCTTTGACGGCATCATCACGCGAGCGACGCTCCCTGGCGCGCAGATCCTCAGGCTGGGAGCAGGTGCCCTGCGACCCGGAGGAACCTTCTTCCTGATGATGGGCGCGATGGAACAAGAGCAGCGGGAAGCCCTTCAGGAAGAAGCCACGGTTCTGGGCGTTGGCCGGGTCCGTGTATTTCCCTACCAACTGCCGGGCCAGAATCATGAAATGAATCTTGTTCTGGTTGGTTGAAAGCCGACCGTTTCACGTGAAACAATCCGCCCCCCGCGACCCGTGCCACCCGGGTATTAGCCATAAGCAGTCAGGTATTAGCCCGCCCCACGTTCGTCCCGGCGCCCGTGCCCTTACCCGTGCCCGACCATGGAGGAGGATGGGGGAATGGAAAGAGCGCCCCCCCGGTGGCGGTGGGAGGACGAATACCTGAAACCTAATGGCTGACAGCCAGGTGGAGGGGTGGCGAGGGGCCGTTTCACGTGAAACAACCCCTCCTTTTCCCTCGCCCTACTTGTGTTTCTCGGTCGTTTGTGATAAGTACTCTTCTTTCTGTGTGCGCCTGCTGAAAGCCCCCTTGAAGGTGCCGATTTGTCCATGGGCAGGATCGTATCCGTAGCGAACCAAAAGGGAGGGGTCGGTAAGACTACCACGGCCCTGAACCTATCCGCGACCCTGGCTGCTGCGGAAAAGAAGACGCTTCTCGTGGATCTGGACCCCCAGGGGAATTCGACCAGCGGCCTCGGGGTCGACAAGAACGCCCTTCCTGCGACCGTGTACGAGGTGCTTATTGGCACCAAGAGCCTGAGGGAGGTAACGCAGAAGACGGCGCTTGTCTATCTTGACCTGGTGCCGGCGAATACGAAGCTTTTCGGTGCAGAGGTGGAGCTCGTAGACATAGAGAACCGAGAGAGACTTCTTAGAGACGCATTGGAGGAGATCAGGGGGAGCTATGAATACATCCTCGTGGATTGCCCCCCTTCGCTCACCCTCCTGACCATCAACGCCCTTGCGGCTGCAGACTCGATCCTGATCCCGATTCAGTGCGAGTACTATGCGATGGAGGGCCTCGGACAGCTCCTGCACACGATCGAGCTCACGCGGGACAAGCTCAACCCGCGTCTGGAGATCGAAGGCATTCTGTTTACGATGTTTGACGGTAGGAACAACCTCTCTCACCAGGTGGCCGAGGAGGTGAAGAAGCATTTCCCGAACAAGGTGTACCAGACGGTCATCCCGAGGAATGTCAAACTGAGTGAAAGCCCCAGCCATGGCAAGCCCGTGATTCTCTACGACATAGGCTGCAAGGGGGCGGAGAGCTACCTGGAATTGGCCAGTGAGTTTTTGTGTTCCTACTCTTGAGGCGGGCAGGCGCCCGGAACCGACGGAGTTGACCAGAGTCTTTTCGTACTCGCAAGAGACGTGAATGAGCAAAAAGCAGGCACTGGGAAAAGGGCTCAACGCGCTCATCCCGACCGGCGGCGAGGAAGATAGAGGGCCGAGAGGGTCCTTTCTGTGTGCCGTGGAACAGATCCGGTCCAATCCGGATCAGCCTCGCAAGCGTTTCAACGAACAGGCACTGGAATCTCTTGCAAGCACGATTCGGGAAAAGGGTGTCCTGCAACCCCTGCTGGTGCGAAGGGTCGGCAACCGATACGAGCTCATCGCGGGGGAGAGGCGCCTGAGAGCGGCCAAGAAGGCGGGCCTGGAGGAGGTCCCGGTTCTGATCCGGGATGCAGAGGAGGCGGATCGTCTCGAGCTGTCGATCCTGGAGAACATCCAGCGGGAAGACCTCGATCCGATCGAGGAGGCGCGGGCCTACAAGGAGATGCTGGACAGGCTCAAGATTACGCAGGAGGAGCTTGCTCGGAGGGTGGGCAAGGATCGCTCATCCGTAGCAAATACCATGCGGTTGCTTCAGCTTCCCAGGGAGATCCAGGAAGATCTGTCCTCGGGGCGGCTGAGTTCCGGACATGCCCGGGCGATCCTCGCCCTGGATCGGGAAGTCCTGCAGCTCAAGTTGTGGGCCCTGATCAAGGACAAGGGGATCTCGGTGCGGGAGGCTGAGCGTCACGTTCAGGAGCTGAAGGCGGGTAAAGCCGGTAAAACCAAGCCGATCGCGCCCGTCGACCCTGACATGCAGAGCCTGCAGGATGAGCTCTGCCGGCACTTCGGCACACGGGTAATGATACAGAAAGGCAAGAAGGGCGGTAAGATACAGATCCGGTACTCCTCGGACGAGGAGCTGAACCGGCTCTACACCCTGATGATTCCATAGCGAACAGCAAGCAGAGGTTTGGGGAGCAGAGAATGGAACAGATTGTACCGAACTACTCGGTCTTCATTCAGGCTGTCATCTTCCTGGTCGCCCTCTACGTGATCAAGACCTTCATCCTGACCCCGATTTTGGAGGTCCTCAAAGGTCGAAGCGAGTCGATCGAGGGATCGGAGGAAGAAGCGAAGAGGTTCGAGGAGGAGAGTGCTCGTTTGGACGCCAGCTATCGGGCAAAGATCGCAGAGGCAAGAAGCCAGGCCCAACAGGAAAGGGGAAAGAGTCGAGACGAGGCCCGGGGAGTAGAAAGGGAGATCCTGGGCAAGGCCCGGGAGGAAGCCCAGGGCATCCTCGAGGGGATTCGAGCAGAGATCCAGCAGGAGAGCACAGAGGCGAGGGGCCGGCTGCGCGATGAGGCGGCCGGACTGTCCCGGATACTTACGGAAAAGCTATTGGGGAGACCGGTTTCGTGAGAGCGAAGAACAACAGCAGAAGAACGGTTCGGTACCAGGCGTGGCTCATGAGGTTTTCGGCGGTCGCTACGATCGCCGTGGCCCTTATTGCCGCTGGAGTCCCGGTCGTCTGGGCAGCCGGCGGTGGCGAGGGGTCTCATGAGGTACATTTCGGAAAGGCAGAGATCTTTCAGATCTTCAACTTCATCCTCCTCATCTGTCTCCTGCTCTATGTCTACCGCAAGAACGCTGCGGGGAGCTTCGAAAAGAGGAGTCTCGAGATCCAGATGGCCATGGAAGAGGCGGCCAAGGCCAAAAAATCGGCTGAAGACAAGTACTTAGAGTACCAGACCCGGGTCGCACAGCTCGACGAGGAGATTGCTAAGATCATGGAGCTCTCCAAGGGGGACGCGGCCAAGGAACGGGAATCGATCGTCGAGGAGGCGAAGAAGCAGTCCGAGAAGATCGTTCAGCAGGCGGAGATCTCGGCCAAGCACGAAGTGCAGCTGGCGAAGCAGGAACTCAGGAAAGAGGCGGCAGAGATTGCTGCACAGATGGCAGCAGACGCTGTCAAGCAGGCCACGACACCCGAAGACCACAGGAATTGGGTTAAGACCTACATCGACAAGATCGGAGAGGTCCAGTGAAAGAGGAAGTCATCGGAAGGCGATACGCCAAGGCGCTGATTGCGCTCGGCCAGGAGCAGGACAA
>JANQFG010000176.1 GCA_028277985.1 bacterium
CACGGTAGGGTTAGCGACTGGGGTGAAGTCGTAACAAGGTAGCCGTAGGGGAACCTGCGGCTGGATCACCTCCTTTCTAAGGATCAGGAGACAGAGGACAGGGATCAGGGATCAGGTGGCGTAAGTCGTCTGGGGCCTGGTTCGGCTCTTTTGCTTCTGTACTTGGACAACGGTTGGGGCAGGTGCGCGGTATCTCTGATACCCGATGCCTGATCCCTGACATCCGAACGCCGCCGCCTTTGCTTCTCTTCCCTTCAGTCAGAGGACAGGAGACAGAGGCCAGGCATCGGGGATGCCTGTCCGCTTGTCGAGAGCCGGCTTCTGATCCCTGATTCCTGTTCTCTGACGTCTGACACCGGGCCTGTAGCTCAGCCGGTTAGAGCGCACGCCTGATAAGCGTGAGGTCGGTAGTTCGAGTCTACCCAGGCCCACCAATCAGGCATCGGGTAACAGGTATCAGGTATCGGAAGGTGATGGACCTCCCGGGCCTTGGTTGGCTCGGCGAGAGGCTCGTTTGATCCCTGATCCCTGACGATTGTCCCCTGATGAGGGGCTGTAGCTCAGTCGGGAGAGCGCCTGCTTTGCAAGCAGGAGGTCATCGGTTCGATTCCGTTCAGCTCCACCAGGCTCAGAGGACGGAGAACAGAAGACAGGTATCAGTATCGCCGCCCGCAGGGTCGGACTTCCGATCCCTGTCTTCTGTTTTCTGTGAACTGATTTTTGACATTGTGAAGAGGTGAGACCACGAGGGTTCTCGTGGGCTGGCGCGTCTAGTGCTGGCCGGAGGATCCTGTCGTGGCATGAACGCGAGTTCGAAAGTCTTCATGGGAGAAGCGAAAGCGAGAGTTTGAGCGCTGGGCGCCCGGACGAAGGCGAGACGGTCGGGCCGGCTGTCATCTGACATCTGGCATCCGACCTCTGGCATCTGAGCCCCGGTTTTGTCCCTGCGCGCGAGGTATCGCGGTTGCTTTTTCTGGAGTTCGAGACGAATCGATCAAGCGCAGAAGGGCATTTGGTGGATGCCTAGGCACCGAGAGGCGAAGAAGGACGTGGCAGGCTGCGAAAAGCTCCGGGGAATTGTCAGCGAA